>CAINDA010000061.1 GCA_903847205.1 uncultured Bacteroidota bacterium | reverse complement strand
TTTTTGGTTTTGAAAGCATATACAAATCTGCAAGTTTTATGAATAATTTTATGCTTTTCTTGCAGATTTTTATAACATCTTTTTAACCGATATTGTTGATATCGTTAGGCTATAGAACTTTTTGGTATTCGACTAATTATTTTCCATTAGTATCAGTTACAAAAAAATCCCGCATTGCTGCAGGATTTTTTCATTCTATTAAAAGCACATTTACATAACCATGATGCTTTTGGCTGTGTAACACTGCCAGTATAAGAATAAGTTTGTAAAGATCATCAGAAATAGCAAAAACTGAAAACACAATAAATAAGCTAATCGTTATAGCCAAATCGGAGAAGTATTCCAAACAAGATTCGGCTCCTCGATTCCGATGCAATATTTACCATTCTGAAAATCCGAACGAACCCATTTTGCTAAGAAGTCTACCATTCCTTTTCTTTCAACTCTGAAAACCATTCCTTCAGGGTTTTCTTCGCTTTCAAACCCTTTTGTTTTTAGGTTTAAGGTGGGCAATAACTCAATAACCGACTTAGGTTCGCCTTCATGTAATAATCGAGGCATATTTAAACCGTAATTAACTAAAAATTTCCTCATATCAATTTGTAAAAGTCGTTCATTTTTCGGTGTAAAATAATCGAAAAACAAAATAGGGTCTCCAACTATTTTATACCTTAAGCCATGCGCCAACATAAGCCACTCGCCGGTTATTCTTTCACCTTCACTAAGCATTTCGGCAAAAAGTTTTTCATTTTGGTAAGCCCAATCACTGAAATAATGGTGCTGTTTATATGGACTTGTTTTTGCTTCATATCCTGAACGGGTTAACGCAAATATTTTACCATTCATTTTTCCTATTCCGATATTTGAACCATCGTATTTTTCAAAGATATAAATATGATCATGCTTATCTCGTTTTTTTATTGTTAAAATACGTTCTTGTCCTTCGCTAACAAAATAATCACCTTCGCCTAATTTGCTATTTGAGAGGTGAGGAATTGAACCGTAGTTTTTTCTTTCTAAAGGTTTCATATTTGTAAAAATCGTGAATTAAAACTAGCTTTAACATACGCTGAAAAGGGGGGTGGTTAAAAAACAAGAGTTGTTAAGTTTGTTTTATTATTAAAGTGGTTTTATTCCTTTATGCCTCCAACAATGCAAAAGTTTTTATAAACTTTGATAGTGTCAGTTTTATTAATTGTTTTTATTGAACTTGAAATTTCCTGAACACTTTTTCCCCCAGTATTAACCTTATAGAATGTAGACATCACAATTTCATTTTTTTTATTATTATCGCCATCGTTGAATTTGAAACTACGAGTTGTGGCAAGTGTATCCCCAAGCTTTGATGATTCCTCTAAGCCTCCTGCACAATTAAGTACGGATCGATCATTTCGTTCAAACAATATCAATTTTTTTTGTTGGCAAAACTTTCTAATGAATGGTGGTCATTACAATAGCCCATCCAAACGGAATTAACGTTAAAAAATAAATCATCAACTCCATCACTATTATAATCGCAAATCTTATCAGGTAATACGCCTTGCTCGTAATAGTCAATAATCAGGGAATCTTTTAAGTGAGCGATTATATTTAATCGACTGGCATTACCGGACGAACCATTAGATTCTCCCAAAATGGAAATAAATAGGCTTGAATCATTTGGTGTTATGAAACAACCTTTATAGATTTTAACATCATTTGTATCTATTGAATGCAGCCCCCATACTTGATCTGTGGGGCCTTCATTAAGAATTGATTGTGCACGACTGTAAATTAATTTATTGATTATTTTTTGACTTATTATTGTTGAATAATTAATTTCCTGCAAATGGTTTTGCCCTGATTTGCACTATATTACGACGGCATTGGTATAACGACTGTTATGAAATATGAATAGAAAGATAGTGGCCCTGCTGCCAACACAAAATATGGTACACCTTAGCCGACACGCTCAAAAACCTTACGCGGTCATCGCATATTTTGCCGTTAGCGGTGCAATTAAAACCACTGGGTGCAAAGAAAAAAATGCGGTTAAAAAATCGTTTCCTGCCGTTCAAATTTTACTGCATATTAATTGTTTTGCGAACCGATGGGTATTAAGAATACCGAGTATCCATAAACCACTACCGCCTAAATCTCCAAAGCAATACAAGCCTGCTCACAGGCCATCTGCTCAGCGCGCTTTTTAGATACATGTTGCGCGATGCCGGCTATTTGATTATCAACAACTAATTGAATTATAAATTGCCTGTCGGCAGATCCGCCGTCAGCGATAATTTCGAAGCGGTATTCTTTTTTTTCTTTCTGTACCCACTCAATAAATTTGCTTTTAAAATCAATCTCCTTGGTTTCCACCTCCTCCATATCAATATGAACATTAATAATTCGGGTAAGTATAAAATGCTGAACTGCTTTAAAACCTTTATCAAGATAAATAGCACCGATCAGCGCTTCATAAGCATCGCCGTTAATAGAGCTGGGCTGTGTTCTGAAACGGCCGTTATCAACTTCAATAAATTTATTTAAGCCCAATTTCATGGCAACCTGGTTGTGCTTTGCTCTGCTTACCATTTTTGAACGCATCTTTGTTAAAAAGCCTTCGTCCTTAAACGGAAATTTTTTAAATAAATAATCCGCAACCACTGTCCCTATTACCGAATCACCAAGGAATTCAAGGCGTTCATTGCTGTCTTTCACACCTTCTTTAATTAAAAGTGCTGCGGAGCTGTGCCGGAAAGCAAGTTTATACAATGCAATATTGCCAGGATAAAACCCTAGTATGTTCCGTATTGATTCGTGAAATTTTTTATCGGGTGAAAAGTAAACCCTTAAAGGCTTTGAGAAGATTGGCAATGACTAATGTAATAATGTGTTAATTTGGAAATGTGCTGATGCGGTAAATTTGTAGTTTGATAATGAGCTTTATGCTTGCAGTGAATTGTTAGATTTTAAAATAACAAATTATCAAGCTTCATACTTTTTTACAATAACAGAAGCATTATGTCCGCCAAAGCCGAATGTATTGCTTATAGCGGCGCGTACAATGCGTTTTTGCGCTTTGTGAAATGTAAAATTCAGTTTATTATCCAAAGCCGGGTCATCATTAAAGTGATTGATGGTAGGCGGAACAATATCATTTTTTACTGCAAGTACACAGGCAATAGCTTCAATTGCTCCGGCAGCGCCTAACAAATGGCCGGTCATTGATTTGGTAGAACTGATATTTAATTTATAGGCATGATCGCCGAAAACTTTAACGATAGCTTTTGTTTCAGCAACATCGCCAAGCGGAGTTGATGTGCCATGAACGTTAACATAATCAATCTGGTCAATTGTCATTTCAGCATCCTGCAGTGCATTTCGCATAACATTGAGTGCGCCCAGTCCTTCCGGATGAGGAGCAGTAATATGGTTTGCATCTGCAGTCATACCGCCTCCGGCAATTTCAGCATATATTTTTGCACCGCGTTTTAAAGCATGTTCAAGCTCTTCTAAAATTAAACATCCTCCTCCTTCACCCAGCACAAAACCATCACGGTCAACATCAAACGGACGAGATGCTGTTTCAGGAGAATCATTGCGTGTAGAAAGAGCATGCATGGCATTAAAGCCTCCAACGCCTGATTCGCATACAGCAGCCTCGGAACCTCCGGTAACAATTATATCAGCTTTATTCAACTTAATATACATTGCCGCGTCAATTAAAGCATTGGTAGAGGAAGCGCAGGCTGATACAGTTGTAAAGTTAGGCCCGCGCATTTTAAACATTATTGAAATATGCCCGGAGCATATATCAGCAATCATTTTCGGGATAAAAAATGGGTTGTAACGGGGTGTTCCATCGCCTTTGGCAAAATTAAAACACTCATCCTGAAATGTCTGTAATCCGCCTATGCCGGTTCCCCAGATAACGCCTGCCCTGTCGGGATCAAAAGCGTTTTCCCCATCTAATCCTGCATCTCTCACAGCCTGTATGGCAGAGCAGAGACCATATTGTGAAAACGGATCCATTTTACGAGCTTCTTTGCGGTCTAAATAATCCTCAACATTAAAACCTTTTACTTCACAGGCAAATCGGGTTTTAAACTTAGAAGCATCAAAACGAGTAATAGGCGCAGCACCGCTTACACCATTGATAAGGCTGTTCCAATAATCTGTAACATTATTACCAAGAGGTGTAATAGCACCAAGTCCTGTAACTACTACTCGTCTTAATTGCATAAAATAAATTGTTTAGAAATTACTTTGCGTTTGCTGTAATGTATGCAATTGCATCACCTACGGTTGCAATTTTTTCTGCTTGGTCATCAGGAATAGCAATATTAAATTCTTTTTCAAACTCCATGATTAATTCAACGGTGTCTAATGAGTCTGCTCCTAAATCATTTGTAAAGCTTGCTGTGGCTGTTACTTCTTTTTCGTCAACACCCAATTTATCTACGATAATAGCTTTTACTTTTGTTGCAATTTCTGACATTTTTTTAAATGTTTTAAGGTTAATTCGGGTGCAAAGATATAGTTATGTGTATAATATCAAAAAAAATAATTTAAAATCGCCTGTTTTTATATTTTTTTAACACTTATATATTTATTATCAGACGGTTAAGTATTGCTTAAACCTTTTTAGAAAAATGTGATTTAAGTGTGCATTCTATTTTTTTCGAAAAGTTTTCAATAATTAAATTTCAAAAAGCATTTCTGCAAATCATTATGAATGAAGAACAGGGCAGTAGAATTTGTAGATTTGCGGAAATTTTTTATTTATGCCGATGAAAAACATAGCTATTTTTGCTTCCGGCGAGGGGTCTAATGCTCAAAACATCATTAATTATTTTAAAGGGTCGGCACTGGCAAAAGTGGAGCTGATTGTTTCCAATAATCCAAAAGCTAATGTATTAAACAGGGCCAAAGAAGCCGGTATTGAAACACTAACATCCGACCGCAGGACATTTTACGAAACCAGCTCTGTACTCGAAAAATTAAAGGCTGCAAATATTGATTTAATTGTGCTTGCAGGCTTTTTATGGATGGTCCCGGAAAATCTGATAACAGCTTTTCCGAATAAAATAATCAATATCCATCCTTCGCTGCTTCCGAAATACGGAGGAAAAGGAATGTATGGGATGAATGTGCATAAAGCAGTGATTGAGGCTGGTGAAAAACAAAGCGGCATAAGCATTCATTATGTTAACAATCAGTACGACAATGGTGACATAATTTCACAGCACACCTGCGTTATTGAACCGTCAGATACTCCTGAAACTACTGCACAGAAAATACATCAGCTTGAAAATGATTTTTTACCGAAGACCGTTTTTGATTTATTAAGTACAAAGTATTAAGTACGTTTTTAACAATGCTAAAAAAATATTTCGACAAAGAATTAATTGAAGCCGGCTGCGATGAAGCCGGCAGAGGCTGTCTGGCCGGGCCTGTATTTGCGGCGGCAGTGATTCTTCCAAAAAAATTTAAAAACTCCATTTTAAATGATTCAAAAAAACTAAGTGACAAAAACCGCAGACTGCTTAGGATTGTTATTGAAGAAGAAGCTCTTGCATGGGCAGTAGGGCAGGTAGGCGCAGAGGAGATTGATGAAATAAATATTTTGAATGCTTCCTTTTTGGCAATGCACCGGGCACTGGATCAATTAAAATTGACACCTCAGAGTTTACTGATTGATGGCAACCGCTTTAACAAGTATAAAAAAATACCGCACACCTGCATAATAGAAGGGGATGGAAAATTCATGAGCATTGCTGCTGCTTCCATTTTAGCAAAAACTTACCGGGATGATTATATGGATGAGCTCCATGAAAAGTTTCCTATGTACGACTGGATAAATAACAGGGCTTACGCAACCCTGAGCCATCGCATAGCCATTCAAAAAAACGGCTTCACAGAACATCACCGCAAAAGTTTCCGTTTGTTTTACGATGAATTAAAAATGGATTAAAAAAACAAATCCAATATCCGCTTGATTACTTTGTTTCCGAAAGAGCGAGAATATGATCGAATTCATTGGCCTTTAAAGCGGATACAGATAAACGGCTCAATTTAATAATCTGCATTTCGCTCAGCTGTTTATCTGCTTTTATCTGAGCTAATGTTACAGGGCGTTTCAATGCTTTGAAGGGCGCTATCTCTACCACGCTCCATGCAGTATCATCAGTAGTGGGGTCCTGATACGCTTCTTTCACAACCTTGGCAATGCCCACAATTTCAAGGCCTTCGTTGCTGTGATAAAATAAAACTAAGTCGCCCTTTTTCATTGCGCGCATGTTGTTGCGTGCAGCATAGTTGCGCACGCCATCCCAAACAGCTTTTTTATCTTTTACAAATTGTTCCCAGCTGTATTTAAAAGGTTCTGATTTTACTAACCAATAGTTCATGGTACTGAAAATTATTTAATTACTGAATCTGAAACTTAAGGCATAACTATTTCTATTATTTCAGACCTGTCAGGTTTTAAAAATCTTACAGGTCTCGCGCAATAATTTATTTTGCCTTCACCAATTTCGGATACATTTTTTCGCGCAGCGCTTTTATTCCGGGATCGCTGATATACTCATCGTAAGTCATTCGTTTGTCAATGATGCCGCCGGGAGTAAGCTCAATGATGCGGTTTGCAACAGTCTGAACAAACTCATGGTCATGAGAAGTAAAGAGGGCAATGTGTTTCCAGTCTTTCAAAGCATTATTAAATGCCGTGATGGACTCCAAATCAAGGTGATTGGTCGGTTCGTCTAATATCAGGCAGTTTGCGTTGGTCAGCATCATGCGGGAAACCATGCAGCGTACTTTTTCTCCACCTGAAAGCACATTTGATTTTTTCAATGTTTCTTCTCCGGAAAACAGCATCTTTCCTAAGAATCCGCGGATATATGTTTCGTCTTTATCTTTCGAAAACTGACGGAGCCAGTCGATAAGGTTTAAATCGTCTGTAAAAAATTTCGAGTTTTCATTCGGCAGGTATGACTTTGTAATTGTTCCTCCCCATGTAAAACTTCCTGAATCGGCTTTTATTTCATCCAACAAAATTTCAAAAAACGAAGTTATCGCCATGTGTTCTTTCGAAAGAATAACAACCTTGTCTCCTTTGGTTAATGTAAAATTGATATTAGCAAAGTACGGTTCGCCTTCAGGCGATCTTTTACCAAGGTTTTCAACCATCAGCATCTGATCGCCGACTTCCCTCTCCGCTTTAAAAATAATTCCGGGATATTTTCTTGTGCTCGGCTTAATTTCATCAATTACCAATTTCTCCAAAAGCTTTTTGCGACTGGTTGCCTGGCGGGATTTGGAAGCATTCGCACTGAAACGTTCAACAAAGTCCTGCAGCTCCTTGCGCTTGTCTTCCATTTTTTTGTTCTGGTCCGAACGCTGACGCAGCGCCAGCTGGCTCGATTCATACCAAAACATATAATTGCCTGTGTATAACGATATTTTATTAAAATCTATATCTGCAATATGCGTACACACAGCATCCAGAAAGTGACGATCGTGAGAAACAACAATAACCGTGTTTTCAAAATTCGCTAAAAAGTTTTCCAGCCATGCAATGGTTTCCACATCTAAATCGTTGGTTGGCTCATCCAGCAGCAGAATATCAGGATTGCCGAACAGCGCCTGCGCCAGGAGCACACGCACTTTTTCTTTTCCGTTTAATTCGCCCATCATCTTACTGTGATATCCTTCTTTCACCCCTAAATCACTCAGCATATTAGCGGCATCGCTTTCATAATTCCAGCCGTTCATTTCTGCGAATAAATTTTCAAGTTCTGCTGCTTTCACACCGTCAGCATCACTGAAATCAGTTTTTGCATAGATGGCATCTTTCTGCAGCATAACATCCCACAATTTTTTGTTGCCCATCATTACAGTCTGTAATACCGGGTACTGGTCAAATGCAAAGTGGTTTTGGCTTAATACACTCAAGCGGTCGCCGGGAGTAATAGAAACCTGGCCTGTAGTGGGCTCAATTTCGCCGGAAAGTATTTTAAGAAAAGTTGATTTGCCTGCACCATTGGCACCGATTACGCCATAGCAGTTGCCCGGGGTAAATTTTATACTTGCTTCGTCAAACAATTTCCGTTTGCCGTAACGTAAAGAAAGATTAGATACTGAAATCATTTTTTATTTTTAATTTGGAAATTTATTGATGAAATTTAAAAGGCCTGCACTGCATTCGGTCAAATAAAAAACACCTCTTTTTTAACTCGTATAATATTAATCCTGCCACATATAATTATACACACCTGCAGGATTCATTTATTTTTCCTGTATTTTTTCAGGGCTGTAAAAGTAGCTAATTTAAAGCAATTATTCGGTGTTTTGATGCATGATTTATTGAGCGGGCTGCAGATTTTTTATTTGTTTGACAGAATCAAAAACTAATTCCTGTACAAACAATTGACAACGGGAAGGCTCTTGATCAGGCCTATGATATTTTATTAATAGGCATACCGTTTTGATTTTAATGCAAAATCAATGAGCCCCTCCCCTCACATAAATTGAATCTCTTTTAAATTAAATTCTCTTACTTCATCTGATTTCAGAATCACCTGAAGCTTTCCCAAAAAAGAAACCCCGATTATTTTACCTTCAAAAGTTTGGCTTTCAGATGTGTAATTGCACCATTCCTCCAATTGATAAAGACGCTGTAAATAAGCATTATCAATACCTTCAATCTTATTTGCTTTGAGCAGCAAATAGCGCGCTTCAATAAATTCACACAATAGGTCAATTGTCTGCATCAAATCAAACTCTTTATCAGCAAGCATTGCAAGCGATACAGCGTTTACAGCCGGACTGAATTCTGTCTGATTAATATTTATCCCGATCCCAGCAATTGCACTCTGTATAGTATTTTCGCGCAATGTGTTTTCAATGAGAATGCCCGCAGTTTTTTTTCCTCCGGCATAAATATCATTCGGCCATTTTATTTTTATTTCCTTTGCTTTGTCTGAAGCCCCAAGCAATTCTGCCATTAAGTCAGCAACAGCTAATGAGATGATTTTATTAAGTAAAAACTGCCTGCCGGGCGACAGGAACGATGGATACAAAACAACTGTGAAAGCCGTGTTTTTATTGGGTTCGCTTTCCCATGTATTGCCGCGCTGCCCTCTTCCGTTCAGCTGCTCAAATGTATATATAACTGTACCTTCGGGCGGCCTGATTTGGCGCAGCAATTCACTGGCATAACTGTTGGTAGAATCTACCGACTTTAAATGAATGCAGTTTTGCCCTATAAATAAAGTTTTCATAGATTTAATGCGAAAGATTTGATTATTTTTGTGCGCTATAAATCAAACCCGTTTTGCAAAGAACGAAATAAAACAGATAATTTCAATTCATGGCTATAAAGAAAGCGGCTCCAGTTAAAACAGCCCGTACAACCGGACTAAAAACGGCAGCAGGAAAAATTGCAGAAAAAAAAATCAGCATAAAAAAAACAGCACCCGCTGAAAAGCCCGTGGCGGCAGTAAAGAAAGCTGCAGTAAAAAAAACAACTGTTAAAAAGGCCGCGTCTGTAAAGAAAACCGCAGCGGTTAAAAAGACAGCAGCCCCTAAAAAAGCTGCAGCATCAAAAACGGCTGTCACTGTAAAAGCTGCAGGACTTAACACTTCGAAGAAGGAAAAAACAGAAAAAAAAATTATTAAAAATGCGGCACAGCTGCTTGTGGATGCTGCCGTTGAAGGCATATTAGAAGTAAAAGGAAGAAACATTTCCATCCTTGATTTAAAAGATGTTTATAACCGCGTCTGCGATTATTATATCATCTGCCAAGCTGATTCAAACACCCAGGTAAATGCCATTGCCGGCTCTGTTGAAGTGATGGTAAAAAAACGTATCGGCGAAAGACCCTATCATACCGAAGGGTTCCAAAATTCGGAATGGGTTTTAGTTGATTATGTTACAGTAGTAGTGCATGTTTTCCAATCGCAGATCCGCGAATTTTATAACTTGGAAGCTTTATGGGCTGATGCCGAAGTAACAAAAATTGCATTTGATTAAAAAAATCCCCGCAGATTTCGCGGATTTACGCAGAAATCAAAAAACAAAATATTAAAACAACATACGTATTAGAAACCAAAAAAATCTGCGATTATCAGCGAAATCCGCGGGAAACAATTTTAAGAACGAACAACAAAATGAGCGAACAGCTAGAAGATAATAAACCAGATAATAAAGAAGAAAATAAAGGTTCTTCTTTTAAGAATAAGCTTCCCAAGAAACCCAACATGCCGAAAAATCCATTTAATTTTTATTGGATTTACGGAATAATTGCAGTGGCATTAATTGCTATGCAGATGATGAATTTCAGCGGAACAAGCTTGAATGATGTCGGCTCTTCCGATTTTTTCGAGAATATGTTAAAACAGCACCACGTGGCCCGTGTAGTGGTTATACCCAACCAGCAGATTGCCGAAGTTTATATCAAAAAACCTGACTTAGGCTTGCCCCAGTTTAAGAAATTAGAGCTTGAGAAACACCCAAACGGCCCGCATTTTAAAATGAAAATTCTATCAGTAGAAAGTTTTAAAGCCGATTTGAATGAAGCTCAAAAAGAATTTACTCCCGACGAAAAAGTTTATCCCGAAAGCGACACCCGTACCAACTGGACAGATCAGCTGGGCTGGATTCTGCCGATATTATTAATGGTAGTTATCTGGATTGTTATTATGCGCAGAATGGGAGGCGGTGCAGGCGGACAGATTTTTAATATCGGAAAATCAAAAGCAACTTTGTTTGATAAAGACTCAAACGTAAACATTACTTTCAATGATGTTGCAGGATTAGAAGGCGCAAAAATTGAAATAAAAGAAATTGTTGACTTCCTTAAAAACCCTACGAAATACACTGCTTTGGGAGCTAAAATTCCGAAAGGGGCACTATTGGTGGGCCCTCCGGGTACCGGCAAAACCCTTTTGGCGAAGGCCGTTGCGGGTGAAGCTAAGGTTCCGTTCTTCTCTCTTTCAGGTTCTGATTTCGTTGAAATGTTTGTAGGCGTTGGTGCATCACGTGTCCGCGATTTGTTCCGCCAGGCAAAAGAAAAAGCGCCATGCATTATTTTTATTGATGAGATTGATGCTATTGGCCGCGCCCGGGGAAAAAATCCTGCACAGGGCGCAAACGACGAGCGCGAAAACACATTGAATCAGCTGTTAACAGAAATGGACGGATTCGGCACTAACAGCGGTGTAATAATTCTTGCTGCCACTAACCGCGCTGATATTTTGGACAGGGCGCTAATGCGCGCTGGCCGTTTCGACCGCCAGATTTATGTGGATATGCCGGATTTGAATGAGCGGAAAGATATTTTCAAAGTACATTTGAAGCCTTTGAAAATTGACAGTTCAGTTGATGTTAACTTTTTAGCCAAGCAGACACCAGGCTTCTCAGGCGCCGATATTGCAAATATCTGTAATGAAGCAGCTTTAATCGCTGCCCGACAGGATAAAAAAATAATTGAAAAACAGGATTTCTTAGATGCTGTCGACCGTATTATCGGCGGTTTAGAAAAGAAAAATAAAATTATTTCTACTCACGAAAAAAATGTAATTGCTTACCACGAAGCAGGACATGCGGCAACGAGCTGGCTGCTGGAACACGCTTCTCCCCTGGTAAAAGTAACGATTGTGCCGCGTGGCCGCTCTTTAGGAGCAGCTTGGTATCTGCCTGAAGAAAGACAGATTACAACAACAGAACAGCTGCTTGATGAAATGTGTGCAACACTTGGCGGACGTGCTGCTGAAGAAGTAATATTCGGCAAGATTTCAACAGGCGCATTGAGTGATTTAGAAAAAATTACAAAGCAGGCGTATGCGATGATTACTATCTACGGCTTAAACAGCAAAATTGGCAACATCAGCTATTATGACTCTACAGGTGCTAACGAATACGGTTTTACAAAACCATACAGCGAAAAAACATCACAGATAATTGATGAAGAGGTAAGCAAATTAATTGAAACTGCTTACAAGCGCGCCAAAACTATACTTACTAAAAACAAACATTTATTAAAGCTCCTCGCTGAAAAACTGCTTGAGAAAGAAGTTATTTTTAAAGAAGATTTAGAAATTATTTTTGGAAAGCGTACGTTTGATAAAGATGAATTGACTTTGATAGATGCTGCTGAACTTGATCTTGAATCAAAAGCAAGCGGGATTGAGCCTGCAGCAAGCGAGAGTGATACAAAGACTGCTGAAGCAGACGCAGAAGTAAAATCCAGAAAAAAAATCAAAGAGAAAAAGGATGATAATCCGGCAGCGGATAATGAACCTGAAAAACCTGTAAATACGCTATTTTAGCTATGCGCGACAGCACCACTTCAAAGGAAAAAATATTAAAAAAAATAAGGACCGCTTTAATTCATAAATCATCGCAGGAAATCGGTGATGTGGATAAAGAGTCTGAAATATTTACGTCTTCTGAAGAACCTCTTGAAATACAATTCGCACAAAACTTTTCGGCACTTAATGGTAAATTTATCTTTTGTGAAAACGAAAATGAGTTTATCGAGAATTTTGATTTTATTGCAAAAGACAATAAATGGGAAAATCTTTTCTGTCTGGAACCAGCCATTAAGGATCTCCTGAAAAAAGGTAAAATAAAATTCTCCGATAAAGAGTCCGCCATTTTAAATACCGATATCGGCTTAACGCTTTGCGAATGCCTTATTGCGCGCACCGGCAGCGTGATGATTTCTTCCAAACAGGCCGCAGGCCGCAGACTGCCCGCTTATGCCAATTTTCATATAGTTGTCGCATATACTTCACAGCTGGTTTATAATATTAAAGATGCTTTAAAATTTATTAAAGATAAATACTCCAATCAGCTTCCATCAATGATTTCGACCATTTCAGGGCCTAGTCGCACTTCTGATATTGAAAAAACATTAGTTCAGGGAGCGCATGGCCCAAAAGAAGTTTTCGTGTTTTTAATTGACGACATGCCTGTGGATAATGAATAAAATCAATTACTGAATTAATATTCCTCCTTTGTTTTGAGTTTCGATTTTCCAAAAACCGGAACAAATTATTGCCCATTTTATAATCACCTCCTTAATGTAAATTGCATACTTTTGCAGCTTAACAAACCAAAATTAAAATGGTACCTTATATTCATAAATTACCCGCACTTGAAATTGTGCAGTCGAAAATTTATACACGCGAAACTTTATTAAAACCCTTAGCAGTATTGCGTTTTAAGAATCGCAAAATTGTATTTACAAACGGCTGCTTTGATATTCTGCACCGCGGACATATTGATTATCTTGCGAAAGCATCCGACTTTGGAGGGGATTTAATAATCGGCTTAAACAGCGATGCCTCTGTAAAGCTTCTGAACAAGGGAGGTTTACGCCCTTTACAGGATGAGCAGACCCGTGCAATGATACTCGCATCCATGCATTTTGTAAGCGGGGTTATTTTATTTGATGAAGAAACACCGGAAGATTTAATCCGTTTTATTCAGCCTGATATATTGGTTAAAGGCGCTGATTATGATGCTTCTGAAACGGATCCGAATAACAAAAAATACATTGCCGGCTCTGCAAGTGTCAGAAAAAACGGCGGGGAAGTAAAAACAATTGAATACCTGGAAGGCTTTTCAACAACAGCAATTGAAAATAAGATAAAAAATAATTAGATCGCTTCTTAGCCGGTGCGTCTTAAATAACCCTCTGGCCAGCTGAACAAAAAATGGCAAAACCAAAATCATCATATTTCTGTCAGAACTGCGGAGCACAGTCAGCAAGGTGGATTGGGAAATGCCCTTCCTGCAATGAATGGAATACCTATGTTGAAGAAATTGTTTCAAGAGGCGACGATGCGAAAACGCCGGGGATTACAAGCACCAGCACACTGCGCGCTTCAAAGCCACAGCTGGTAAGCGAAATCAACTTATCTGAACAGCACCGCATTCCTGTTTATGACAAAGAACTTTCCAGAGTACTTGGCGGAGGCTTGGTTCCGGGCTCTTTAGTTTTGTTCGGCGGTGAGCCGGGCATCGGAAAATCAACATTGATGCTGCAGGCTGCACTCAATATGAAAAACCGAAAAGTGCTTTATGTATCAGGCGAAGAGAGCGAACAGCAGATCCGCATGCGTGCAGAACGCATCGGGATGAATAACCCAAACTGCTATATTTTAACCGAAACATCTACACAGAATATTTTTAAACAGATTGAAATACTGGAACCGAATTTATTGATTGTAGATTCTATCCAAACCCTTCATTCTGCCCATATAGAATCATCGCCGGGAAGTGTTTCGCAGATACGCGAATGCACTTCAGAGCTGATGCGTTATGCAAAAGAAAGCGGCACTGCTGTTTTTTTAATCGGACACATTACAAAAGACGGAAGCCTTGCCGGACCTAAGGTTTTGGAGCACATGGTTGATACTGTGCTGCAGTTTGAAGGCGACAGAAATCACGTGTACCGTTTATTGCGCACCACTAAAAACCGTTTTGGATCAACCAATGAATTAGGCATTTACGAAATGCAGGGAAGCGGCTTGCGCGAAGTAACAAACCCTTCTGAAATATTGATTACAGCCCGCGAAGAATTGGTAAGCGGGGTTGCTATTGCAGCAACAATGGAGGGGCTTCGCCCGATGCTGATTGAAACACAGGCTTTGGTAAGTACAGCGGCATACGGCACACCGCAGCGCTCTTCAACAGGTTTTGATTTAAGAAGATTGGCAATGCTTTTAGCAGTGCTTGAAAAACGCTGCGGCTTCAGGCTTGGAATTAAAGATGTATTTTTAAATATTGCCGGCGGCATAAAAGTGGAAGACCCGGGAATAGATTTGGCTCTGGTATGCGCTGTGCTTTCAAGCAACGAAGACATGCCTATTTCACCGAAAGTATGCTTTGCAGGCGAAGTAGGTTTGAGCGGCGAGATACGCCCGGTTAACCGCGTTGATCAGCGGATTTCAGAAGCAGAAAAACTCGGGTTCGAGCATATTTTTATTTCGAAGTACAATAAAAAAGGGCTCGACTTAAAAAATTATCACATCAAAATTACTATGGTCAGCAAAATTGAAGATGTGTTTGCACTGCTGTTCGGATAGGTCTTTTAAAATTTTCGGAAAATGAAAAAAACTTTTTATCTCTTGCTTTTACTAGGCGGCCTATCGGCCTGCAAGGGTTATACCAAAATAGTAAATAAAGACAGTTCAATAAATCTTTCTGCAGAAACCAACGACAGCATAACTATCCATTATATAGGCTGTTCGGGCTTCTTTATTAAGAAAGGAAATGATGCTGTTTTGATTGACCCGTATTTCTCAAATAAAAAAACTTTAAGTTTTTTTGGGGGCGGTTTAACAACTAAATCAAATATATCAGATGATGTTAAAGGCACTATTAATTCAGTGTTTAAGCATGTAATGGGGGATACTGCAGATCGGCAGGGATTAATAAAAGCACTTTTAATTACCCACGGCCACATTGATCACTACGGTGACGTGCCCTATCTGGTTGAGAGCCGGCGTTTAAACCTCGATACCCTTAAAATTATCGGGAGCTCCACAACTCATTGCTACTTGAGAGGCGACAGCATTCCGGAAAAAAATATTATTAAAGAGATAGAAGCTTCTTCTTCGTTTGAGGGTATAGAAGGAAAGTGGATTAACGTGAGCAAAAAAATCAGGGTAATGCCCATCATTTCTGAACATGCGCCCCATTTAAAAATATTGGGAATTCATATAAACTTTGCTTTTCAGAAGCACGAGCATGAATCAAAACGCTATAACCGATGGAGAAAATATAATTCGGGACAGACACTTGCCTATCTGATTGACTTTTTAAACATCGATGGCAGCGTAAATTTCAGAACCTATGTTAATTCTTCTGCAGAAGGCTACCCTTACGGATTTCCGGCGGCTCCTGTTTTAAAACAGCACAGGGTTGATGCCGCACTATTTTGCGTTGCTTCATTCAACAACGTAAAAAATTATCCCGAAGATATTATACGGTACCTGAAACCCCGCCATATCATAGCCTGTCACTGGGAAGATTTTTTAAATCACTCCTTACCCAGCCTTAAAAAAAAACCTAAAACAGTTCCATTAACAAATGTGAAAAAATTTTTCAAGCGTCTTGACCAGGTTTTGTTTGATCTGAATTTGGGAATCAATTACACCTGCCCCAATGTAAATACTACACTTAAATTTCTTTATTTCAATAAAGAATTACCCAATTATAGAAAACCTAAACCCCGGAAACAATAATCCTGTCAGCTGTTACAAAGCAGAATTAAATTTTCGGCCCATCTAAAATATTTTAAGGACGCAAACGTTTTTATTTAGGTCAGCATGGAATATATTGTTTTAAGGCTTCTCTTATTCAGCTTTATAAATTTTTGCTGAATGTTTTTCGTATTTTTGTTCCCGCTTTAAATCTCACGTGAGAATGCCGCAAGGCCGTGGATTGAGGTTACAGCAAGGCATCTGCGCATCATTAATAAAATGCCTGCATTAAATTTAAATTCCAATTTTAAAATGAAAATAAAAAAAATTCTATTTCTTATAACTGCTGTTCTAGCTGCCGTATATACATTTGCACAGCCTGCCACGGAATACTGGGATGTGGCGCAAACCAAAAAGAAAAGCGAACAGCAGATGAAAGACGGCATGCAGCATGGTAAATATACAGCCTGGTTCGAAAACCAATCTATTGCTAAGGAAGGAAATTTTATTGACGGCAAAGAAAACGGAAAATTCACTTCTTATTATCCTGATAAAAAACCTAAAGCAGAAGAAAATTATAACAAAGGAAAAAAGAACGGTGCCTGGAAATACTGGTACAGCAATGGAAACAAGGCACAGGAAACTTTTTTTAAAGATGATAAAGCCGACAGCACCTGGACAGGCTGGTACGAAAGCGGGAAATTAAAGAGCAGCGAAAATTACAAAGCAGACAAAAAGGAAGGCGCCTGGATTTATTATTGTGAAAACGGCCAGAAAGAAAGTGAAGGTTTTTTTAAAAATGATTTAGCAGATGGAAACTACAATGGCTGGTACAGCAATGGCGGCAAGCAGAAAGAAGGTGTTTATAAAAACGGAAAAGAAACAGGCCTCTGGAAAGAGTGGTTTAAAAACGGGAGTCCGAAACAGGAACTGATGTATGATAACGGAGATGTAATGCTGATAAACCTTTGGCTGGAAACATCGGAACAAATCATTAAAAACGGAAATGGAAAACTTACTCTCTCTTATGATAACGGCAAAAAGAAAGGCGAAGGAAATTATAAAGACGGGCGTTTAGACGGGGAATGGCTGTTTTATCTGCCTACAGGCGAAAAAGATAATATGCTTACGTATCTGAAAGGGAAGAAAAACGGAACCTGCACAAACTGGTTTAAAAATGGAAATATAAAAAGTCAGGGCCCTTTTGTAAATGACAAAAAGAGCGGCTACTGGAAATGGTTCAGCGATGATTCAAAATTAGAAATGGAGGGTATGTTAGCAGATAACCAAAGAAGCGGTAAATGGATGAGCTGGTTTCCTTCCGGTATCAAAGAATCAGAGGGGTATTATAAAAATGATATGCAGGACAGCCTTTGGGTTTATTGGTACAGAGCCGGTGCCAAATGGAAACAAGGAAGCTTTAAATTAAATAAAAAAGAAGATCTCTGGACTGTATGGTATGAAAACGGACAAAAACTTCAGGAAGGGAAATACGCTGCGGGGAAAGAAGAAGGCCTCTGGAAGTCGTGGTATTCAGATGGTGTAGCAAAGGACGAAGGAAATTTCAAAATCGGAAAAATGGACGGTCCCTGGAAAGGCTGGTTTCCAAATAATAAAATGAACTATGAGGGTTTTTATAAAGAGGATTTAAAAACCAATTCCTGGAAATATTATTTCGAATCAGGAAAAATAAAAGAAGAAGGCGATTACAGCAAAGGTAAAAAAGACGGACACTGGATATTTTGGACCCCTTACGGCATCAAGGACAGCGAAGGAGATTATAAAGAGGAGAGACCAAACGGACTTTTAACTAATTATTACGAAACAGGCGTAAAATCAATGGAGCAGTCGTTCAAGGACGGCAAACTCTATGGCAGCTGCAGTTCCTGGTATGAAAACGGAAAATTAAAAAGCACAACATCTTATACATTTGTAAAAGACAGCAAGGGCAATCGTGTTGAAAGCAAACCAAACGGCAAGTGGACATATTACGATATGAACGGCAACATAATGATGGAAAGTACTTACAAGAAGGGCGTTAAAATAAATTAATTTTTTAAAAGCAATTCTTCCTTTAACAATTTAAGCCCTGCCTTTATTGGCTGGGCTTTTTATTACTGAAATATTAAATTGCCTGAATACTATACGGCAACTTCAAAAATCCTACAGATTCTATATCTAATTTCGTAATGGAAAAATCAAAATGCTGTCTACGCTTAATTAATTGGGTTTTTGGGTACGTTAAAGCAAAAATGAGATAGATAAGCCTTAGCATTAAAGATTCAATTAAACAATTTCCCTAATAACAATTTTAAAAAACCAACAAATGAAAAAAAGCACTATTATTTTTTTACTAGCAGCTGTTGCCGGCTCTTTTATAATCAGCGCATATCACAGTGGCGCAGGCAGCAATGGATATGATTGCACTGGCGCGGAAACGGGACTTGGAAATCCTGCAGGCTGCACAGCCGGGTGCCATACAGCATCTACTTCAATTACAGTGGCGATAGAACTCGATTCTGCTGGCGTAGCAACTACACATTACACAGGCGGAATGGCATATACCGTTAAGATAACAGGTACAAATACCAGCACAACATCTCTTCCTAAATTCGGTTTTCAACTAGGATCAATAAAAGGGTCTGTGGCAGTCACAACCCCTGTTAATGCAGGAACTTGGTCTACTACTTGTCCTGCCGGAACACACTACGCTGCTCCATCAGCAGGAAATATGGTTGTCGGGGTTGTAGAGCAGAGTTCAGCTATTACAGCAACCACCGGCACCGGAGGCTCTGGAAGCACTTATGTTAAATCATTCAGCTGGACTGCTCCAGCAGCAGGAACAGGAACCATTTCATTTTGGGGAGTTATGAATGCGGTAAATGGAGATGGCGGTACTTCAGGAGACAAAACCAATTCAAATCATGTTGTAATTCTAGAGCGCACAGGAACTACCGGCATTGCTAATGCAGCAAATACAGCCTCGAACTTTACGCTAAATTTGTTTCCGAACCCTGCAACGGATAATATTCATTTGACCTATACCTTGAACAAGCGAAGCGCAGTGTCCGTAAACGTGTTCGATATTAATGGCAGATTAGCTTCAGAGCTTTTAGACGAAACACAAAATGAAGGGGAGCAGAATTTAAATGCATCAGTTTCTAATTTAAACAAAGGGATTTACTTTGTTGTTGTAAATGCCGACGGCTTAAAAATGTCTAAAAGACTGGTCATTCAATAAACAAAATTTATTTTCAAAGAATTTAAAAACAATAATTTTACTTTTTAAAAGCTCAATTTCCATTTTTGGAATTGAGCTTTTTTAATTGAAAACATTAAGGGAGTATTATTTATCCCCATTTTTTATTTAAACTTGTATTCCCAAAAAAACGAAACATAAATTTTAAAAATGAAAAAAATCACTTTTATTTATTTACTTGCAGCCTGCGCGGGCTCTTTGGTAATCAGCGGCTATTTAGCAGGCGCCGGCAGTACAGGATTTGATTTCAGCGGCGCAGAAACCAGTCTCAGCAACTCCGCGGGGTGCGGTGGATTCGGATGCCACTCTTCTGCTGCTGATGCTAATATAGGCGTTTCGATTGAATTTGATTCTGCCGGGGTGCCCGTAACCCACTATATAGGGGGAATGAGCTACTCTGTAATAATTTCAGGGATAAACAATGGAACAGACTTACTTCCTAAGTTCGGTTTCCAAATGGCATCTATTAAAGGAATTGTTTCTGCAGCATCACCCGTAAGTGCAGGAACATGGATTGCTCCTTATGCACAGGGCACACACTATACCCCCCCTGGCACCTTTTTTACCGCAGGTCTTGTAGAACAAAGCTCGGCAATTTTAGCAACTACAGGTACAGGAGGTACCGGCAGCACTTATGTTAAAACATTTAACTGGACAGCACCTGCCGCAGGAACTGGGGTTATTTCAATGTGGGCGGCTTTAAATGCTGTGAACGGCAATGGCGCCAAGGATGCAGGCGACAAATGGAATACAACACATCTTATAATTAACGAATGGGGCGGAACGGCAGGGATTGACAATACTTCCAATTCAATTTCGAATTTTAAACTTGCTTTATTTCCAAACCCGGCTTCTGATAATATTCATTTAACATATTCTTTGAACAAGCGGAGTGCAGTGTCTGTAAAGATGTTTGATCTTACAGGCAGATTAGCTGCTGAGTTATTAAATGAAATTCAAAATGAAGGAGAACACCATTTAAACACAGGGGTTTCAAGCTTCAGCAAGGGTGTTTACTTTGTTATCCTTAACGCCGACGGCGTAAAAACAGGAGAAAGAATAGTTATTCAATAACATTTTTCCGTTAGGATTATTAGGCTGATCAGCGTCTTTCAATAATATCAAAATCACCGCAGATTCACAGATTAATAAAATTAACTTCCTTATTAAACTGTGAATCTGCGGTAATTTTTTTTACCACTTCACGGCAATTTTCCCAATAGACTTACGGCTTTCAAGAAAAGCATGTGCCTCTGCAATATTTTCTGCAGAAAAAATGCGTCCCGAATGAGGATGCAGTTCTCCTGTAATGGTAAGCGCTGCAACACTTTTGAGGCAATGTTGCAAAACTGCCGGTTTTGATTCTGCAATGCGGAGCATATTCACACCCATCACAGCTTTGGTCTGCATCATCAATGTTATTGGGTGAACCCATCCGAAACGTATTGCTGTTTTTATAAGAGAAAACTTAGATGCCCCGGTCATACTTTCAGCGGCACCGTAACTTAAAATACGTCCGCCATGATCTAATAATTTCCGCCCTTTGCGGAAAGAAGTGCCGCCGACAGAATCGAATATAACATCAATACCGGAAGGACGGAGTTTTTTTATTTCCGAATAAAAATCCTGCTGCAAATAATTAATCGGGTAATCGACACCCTGAGAGCGAAGATATTCGAGCTTTTCAGGAGAACTGGCTGTTCCGTAAACAATGCATTTTTTTCGTTTGGCAAGCTGAACAAGAGCTGTACCCACACCGCCCGCGGCAGCCTGCACCAGCACATGTTCTCCAGGCTGTACATTCGCCATAATTTCTGATGCATAAAAAGCAGTGCAGTACTGTGTTGCCAATGCCGCTGCTATGCCGGCATCCATCATTTCCGGAATGGGAGTAACTGCGATTGCTTCGGCAGCAGCATACTGTGCATATCCGCCAAAGCGCGTGAAAGCCGTTACCCGCTGTCCTTTTTTTAATTCTGTTACTTTGCTTCCGGTCTGCTCAATGTAACCAACAACTTCATACCCGAGCACAGAAGGCAATGGAGGAGCTTCTTGGTAAAGTCCGTGCCTCGCCATTACATCTGCAAAATTAAGTCCGAATGCTTCAACACGAATAAGCACCTGACTTTCGGAGGGAACCGGCATTGCTGTTTCTCTTAACTCAAAAGCATGTTCTGCTTTTCCATGTTTTACTAAGGTGATAGCTTTCATAATAAATTTTTAAGGATGAAAATATGGAATGGATTCATGCCGCTGTTTTTTGTTCCGGACAACGAATACTTACATTTTTCAGGCCTCAGCTAAAATTTAAATTTCACCTGAAGCCTGATTTATTTTTTAGATAACCCACTGCCTAAAGGCCGCAGCAGAGATAATTAATATTTAAACTCATTCGAATTTATAATAAAATTATCCTCTCAAATGATATGCTTTCGGTTTGGTAAAAGCACGCAGCCCGGCATGGGAAAGCGTTGCACCGAAACCTGAATGACTACGGCCGCTCCAAGGCAGCGCTGCACTCACGCGGTCACAGCAGTTCCAGTAGCCCGTTCCGGAATTTATTTTTGACAATATTTTTTCTGCACGTTCTTTCGAAGCTGAGTAAACGGCTGAAGTAAGCCCATACGGGGTATCCTGCATTAATTTAACTGCTTCCGCATCATCTTTTACTTTCATGATTCCGATAATGGGACCGAAGCTTTCTTCGCGCATCACGCTCATATCATGGGTAACATTTGTCAGCACTGTGGGTTCAAAGAAATACCCCTTGCCTGTTGAGCGTTTCCCGCCTGCGGCAATCACTGCGCCTTTCGCAACAGCGTCTTTTACCTGCCCTTCAATAAACTCAAGCTGCGCCTTGCGTGTAAGCGGCCCAATATATACGCCTTCCTCAGAGGGCATACCGGATTTGTAACTTTTTACTTCTTTTACAAACTCATCAACATATTGATCATATACTTTTTCATGAACATAGATACGCTCTACAGCACAGCAGCTCTGCCCTGCATTGTAGAATGCGCCGTCAGCTGTTCCTGCTGCAGTATTTTTAATATCAACAGCGTCATCAGCTACATACAATGGGTCTTTACCGCCTAATTCAAGCTGGCAGGGAACCATTTTAGGAGAAACTTTTTCATAAATATACTGTCCGGTTTTATAAGAGCCCGTGAAAAAATAACCGTTGAAAGGCTGGGTCAGCAATGCTTCGCCGACTTCACGCGCGCCTATTGCAGTGTGAAATGTATTATCAGGAACACCTGCCTGTTTCAGATACTTTTCAATTTCTAATCCGGTGAGAGATGAAAATTCAGAAGGTTTGTACATTACCGAATTGCCAGCAAGCAAGGCTGGTACAAACACATTAACACCCACTAAATACGGGTAGTTCCAGGCGGAGATATTGCAGACTACACCAAGCGGTTCGTAAACAATTTTTTCTGTCATTCCTTTATCAACAGTCATTAAGTCGTCGGCCAGATATTTTTCAGCATTTTCAGTAAGCCATTTGATACGGCTGCAGGCGCCGTTTATTTCATTGCGCGACTGCTGCAAAGGCTTTCCTACTTCAGAAGTAAGAATTGCTGCGCTGCTTTCAATATTTTCTTTTAACAATTCCGAAAACCGCTGAAGCACTGCTATCCGGTCTTTCAAGGGTACTTCGTTCCAGCTCTTCTGCCCTTCTTTGAGCTGATTGAATTTGCGTTCAATGCTTTCCAAAGTATCTTCTTTCAAATTGGAAATGATCTCTTCTGTTGCAGGATTAATTATATTCATCTTAAAATTCAGGGTTTAGAGTTTAGTTTTTTATTTACTGCATTTAAAAATTGTCTTCTGATAGTGTGTGAGAAAGAATTACCGCCAGGCTGTTTTGCTAAGCGCTCGGGATGCCACTGTACACAGAGTAAAAACGGTTTGTTCCCTTTATTTTTCCATTCAGCGGCTTCAGGTATGCCGTCGGGAGAAAAGGCGGTAATTTTTAAATCAGCCGCAATTTTATTCAATGCCTGATGGTGGGCGCTGTTAACGGACTCTATTTCTTTTCCAGAAATTTCAAACAGCAGGCTGTCTTTGCTGATTGTAATTTTGTGCATCCCGTCAATACCTTCATGACTGCGGTGGTTGAGCTTCCCGCTCTCTTCAATATCCTGAATTAAATCGCCTCCCAATGCAACGTTTACTAACTGCATTCCCCTGCAGACAGCCAGAACCGGAATGTTTTTTTTCTGAGCAAAATTAAAAACATGCAGCTCAAATTCATCACGCGCAGTATTAAATTCTTTAGGAGCAAGGCGATAATTGATCCGAGGGTTTCTATAAAATTTTGGATGAGTGTCAATGCCTCCGCTTAATACAATGCCGTCGCATTTTTCAAGATCGTCAATATTTTCGGGCTTGAGATGAATGATTTCAATATCGGTTTCATTCCTTTTAATCCAGGCCGGATAATTTTCGTAATGAGTTTTTGTATCTGTGATGCCTATTTTTATTTGCATTGCCTTATGAATAGGATTTTAAAAGCTGAATTATCTAACAAAACTAATTGATAAGTTCTTTCAATTTACTTTACGATGAAAATTTAAATCCTGAAAATCAAAACTAAAATCTGTTGAAGGAGATATGGCATTCATTTTTATACCCGATGCTTTGCCAGTATTATCAAGTTCAAACATTACAAATGCATCTGCATTCATGCTTCTGTCATTCCACTTCACAACAAATGTATTGCCTTTGTAAGCCTGCATCTGTCCGCTCAAGCGGGGAGACCGTTTAGAATCGAACCAGAGTCTTCCGCTTTTCATTGAAACGTTAACCTCGCCAAACCATGGGTCGGTATAGGTTCCTGCATAAATACTGAAGTCCGTTTTTGCAGCGCCGCTTTTTTGAATTGCATCAATGTCTTTCCAGATATCATCCGTTATTTTATCCGCATGTGTTTTGTTTTTCACAACACGTTCGTGCATTTCATCTACTCTGTCGATTCCTTTAATGCCAAGATAGCTGTCTTTTATAGTATTTGTAATTGCAGTAAAAGCCGCGCCGGATTCCTGGTTGGTAAATACAATGATACCGAGTTTCATTTCAGGAATAAGGGTAACCTGTGTTACAATACCGGCAAGGCCTCCCGTATGGGTAACCTGCTTATAACCTTTTGCATCGCTTAAAAACCAGCCTAAGCCGTAACTTGAAAAATGAGTGTTATAGGATGATGAAGTTCTTACTGGGATGATAGTCTGCGGTGTCCACATTTCTTCATGAACCTCTTCGCTGAAAAGTTTTTTATTTAAATTTTCACCGTATCGGCCGTTGTTCAACTGCATCATTATCCATTTACACATATCGGTAAGATTGCTGTAAATGCCCGCTGCGGGGTCTGAGGCTTCTGTAAAATCTCTTCGGATAACCTGTACTTTTCCGTTAACCGGAGCATGAGCATCTATAACGTTTGATTTGTTTTTTAACCTGTTAAATGAAGATGCGCTGCTACCCATATTCAATGGCTGCATAATTTTTGTCTCAACAAAGTTTTCCCAGCTCATTCCCGTAACCCTTGCTATTACTTCACCTGCAACGATGTATAACAAATTATCATAATCGAATTTTGTTCTGAAACTTGAAACAGATTTTAAAAATCGAAGGTTATAAATTATATCTTTCTTTGTAAAGTCACTGGAATCAGGGAATATCATAAGGTCTCCGGCTCCAAGGCCTAAGCCGCTTCTATGGGTCAGCAAATCTCTTATAGTAAACTCTTCAGTTACATAAGGGTTGTACAATTTAAATTCAGGAATATAATCAGTTACCTTATCATCCCACTTTAACTTCCCTTCATCCACAAGTATTCCAAGTGCTGCAGCTGTGAATGCTTTGCTGTTGGATGCAATCCCGAATAAAGTATTTTCATCAACTTTTTGTTTTGTGTTGAGAGAGCGGACACCGTAGCCCTTGGAATGAATAATTTTTCCATCCTTCACAATCGCAACGGCGATTCCGGGGACATCAAATGTTTTTAATGTTTTCTCAACAAGGCTGTCTATCTCAATGGAGCTTATCAGCTGTGCATTTATGTGGATAGTGCTGATTATAATGAATACGAAAAGGAGAAGCGTTTTTATTGTTGTGATTTTTTTTCTCATTTTGACATTTTCTGATACATTGACAAGAATTTTTTTCTAAATGAAGGTTTCATTTTTTTTAAAATGACATTACAATATCCACAAAACAATTATTCATTGGACTCGTATTTCGCTATAAAAATAATGGTTTCCGCCAGATTAAAACAATAGTATTTTGGCTAAAGCCACAATAACTATATTGCATTTTTTTCACGACCTAAAGGCCGTGGCAATTAATTACTATCCAGAGCATGGTTAGAATTAGTATGCTGCTAATTTATTTTTTCAACAACAACAGCAGTTCCGTATGCAAGCACTTCTGTAAGGCCGTTCATAACTTCGTTGGCATCATAGCGCATATTTATAATTGCATTTGCTCCAAGTTCGTTCCCGTGTTTAATCATCAGCTGAAATGCTTCTTCTCTGGCATTTTCGCATAGCTCAGTGTAGATGGCACTTTTGCCGCCGAAGAGTGTCATAAATCCTCCGGCGATGTTACCCAGAATACTGCGTGAACGCACGGTAATTCCTCTCACCAGGCCTAAGTGTTTTGTAATTTTGTATCCTTCAAGTGAAGTGCTTGTGGTTATAAGTGTAGGATTGTTCATGTTATCGGATTAGTTTGAATACTTATTTAATAGTGTATAATTAAATGCAGATTTTGTTCAGGAAAATTTTTTATTAAAACAGTCATCAATAGCCCGTTTCATTTCAGCCTCATTGGTATTGTTTTTTGATTTTACGGAGTTATGAAATAGGTCCAAATCATAATCCTTCATCCAATTTTTATACTCAAGCGCAAGTTCTTTTATACCGCTTACTATAAATTTTATTTCTTTATTTGTGAGCGTTGGATGAATCGACATCCTTATCCAGCCAGGTTTTGATGAGCAGTCGCCGTGACTGATCAAACTTGTAATCTCCTCTGACATTTCCTCAGGCACATTGAGCAGGTAATGGCCGTAAGTGCCGGCGCATGAACAGCCTCCCCTTGTTTGAATGCCGAATTTATCATTTAATAATTTTACTCCTGCATTGTAATGCAATCCGTCAATATAAAATGAAACAACTCCAAGTCTTTCTTTATTTTGATCAGCCAGAATATGCAGGTTTGGAATATCGGCAAGGCCTTCCCAGATTATCTTCAGTTGCTCTTCCTCTCTTTTTAAAATATTCTCAACACCCATTTCTTCCTTCAGCTTCATGCACATTGCACTTTTAATGGTCTGTAGAAACGCAGGTGTACCGCCGTCTTCGCGGGCTTCAATACTGTCAATAAATTTATGCTTGCCCCAGGGGTTTGTCCAGTCAACTGTTCCTCCTCCCGGATCATCAGGAACCGAATTGGTATATAATTTTTTATTGAAAATTAATATTCCGGAAGTACCCGGCCCGCCTAAAAATTTATGGGGAGAAAAATATATTGCATCCAAATAAGCATCTTCTTCAGCAGGGTGCATGTTGATATTCACATAAGGCGCAGAGCAGGCGAAATCCACAAAACAAAATCCGTTTTCTTTATGAATCAGACTTGCAATTTCGTGATAAGGAGTCATAATGCCAGTAACATTGGAACAGGAGGTTACCGCAGCAATTTTTATTTTTCGAGACTGATATTTTTTCAGCAGTTTCTTAAAGTTTTCTACTGAAACCAAGCCTTTTTCATTCGGTGGAATAATTTCTACATCTGCAATAGTCTCTAGCCAGCTTGTTTGGTTGGAATGGTGCTCCATGTGTGTGATAAAAACAATCGGGCGGGAATCGGCTTCAATGCTAATCTGCTGTTTAAATGATTCATGAATTTTAAAACCGAGTATCCTCTGGAACTTATTAACTACGCCGGTCATGCCGGAATTAGAAGAAATCAGCGCATCGTTTTCGCTTGCGTTAACATGTTTTTTAATAATGGACTGCGCTTTAAAATAGGCATGTGTAGTGGCCATACCTGTTTGATTTGTTTCGGTATGTGTATTGGCAACAAAGGGCATTATTTCTTTTTGAATTCTTTCTTCGATCGGCAGATAGTTTCTGCCGCTTGCTGTCCAGTCGGCATAAACAATTCGGATTGAATCATGGTATGGAGTTTTAATATCCTGATCAATACCGATTATGTTTTTTCTGAATTTTGAAAAATATTGTTCCATGTTTTATGTTTAGCAAATTCTAAAAGAAAGGATAAATTTAAACATTTTAATTTTCAAAAACTCCCCTGTAAGGCAGAGAGTTCACCGAGTGGCACAGCATATTCTATTCTGGCTAAAAATGCTTTTTATATTGACTTATGTGCGAGATATTTTATCTTTATTTCCTGCCCGTAGTATCAAAAAAATAAGGAGCCAGAGTCCTAAAATTATTGCTAAATAATCAAAGGAAGAAGAAACCTGCTCAAGACCTTTTGTAATGAGTGCTTGTTTTGATTTGAGCAAATAGTCGTAATTTCCATGGCAGTCGCGGAATGTAACGGACATTGCGCCGAACAGCCCGGCAAGCATGATTGTGGTTTTGAAACTGCCCGTCCAAAGCCTGTCGAAATTCCCGGTTATTTTATTAATTACAAATTTCAGCGGGCGGAGATATAACACAATTACGAAACCCGCAAGTATTGCTATAAACAACCCGGCAAAATAAACAACAGCAATATGAAATTCAGTCCAGGGTTTCATTTACTTATTCGTCTTGCAATAAGGTGAAGTATGAAAAATGTAACTGCCAAAATCATTAATGTTAAAAATAACCGTCCTAACGATTCCTGCGCCTGTGCAGCTGAATCCCAGATAAGGGTGAGCCAGTTTGATTTTTCATCTGTCTGGTAACCGCTTTTCAAAGCTGCGCCGATTCCGCCAAGCAGTATAATTATGTTTGTCAGCTTGACGAAAAAATTTGCAATATCATTATCCTGACTGAGATTTTCGAAAAACTTTCTGAGGCCTTTGTTAATTAGAATAATTAAAGCAATTGTAACTGCTATGCAGAATGCAAATGTGAGCAGGTAGGTTTGAATGAATGTTGTTTTTTCCATTGGGTTTGTTTGTTGGTTTTAAAAATTATGAGAAAATTGAAAATAGAGTTCCTGGGTTTTGTTTTTTTTTAATTCTCAAAATATCCTAATTCTTCACCAAAGTGTATTGCCTCAACCTTTTCTTCTTTATTATCCAAAACTAATTTTATTTTATTTCGATAAAGCCATTCATATCCATCAATATCGAAGGAATACATATTATAAATTTGTCCAATTATCGGCTCTGCTTTTATCGGTTTACCTAGTTTTAAAATAAATTCATTTTTAGTCTTGTTTGCAGTATTTCTCCTGCTAAACCCAACAACTTTTCCATTTATAATTTTGTAATTGTATTCAAAATTATCGCTTCTAACTAGGCAATGCTCATTTATTCCTCTTTGAAAATTTATTACCACTATGCCATTTCTTATTTTCTTTTCATTGTCTCCAATTTTTACTCCATTTAAAATAAATTTTGAATCTAAATCAAATTTTTCAAACCATTCATTATTTATTAGGTCAATTTTATTTTCAAATAAAAATTTCAGTATTCTCATTTTTTCCAATTCAAATCTGCATTTCGTGACTGATCTACAATTCAGCCTTAACGAATCTAGTTAATGCCACTTTACTTACAAAGCTATCCAAATTAAAAGAAATAATCCAATTTATTATGGCAGACAATGCTGGCCCGAATCACAAATAAAATTTAAATCGACTTATAATTTAGTCTCTAAGCAAGCCCTGTTTTTTTGAGAATTGAAAATGCCATCCTAATCCGGCAGAGATGCGCAGTTCATCAAGAGGAATGGAAGTGCCGTAATCAGAAATATGAGTGCCATGAATGAGTTTTAATGCAACAAACATATTCATGTATTTCCAGAAAAAATAATTTGCGCCGATTGCTGCAGTCATGATAGGCGCCACTTTCAAGCGTGGATTACTGATAGAACTGTCGTTATAAACATAGGAGTTTTGCTGTACGCAGGCCATGCCAGGCTGCAGCCCGAAATAAAAATCGCTTTTATTTTTTGGGAAATGATAAAATGCTCCGAGCAATAAACTGTGATTCATTTTAAACGGTTTGTAATCGCCCTGAGTAGTAAAAAAGTAAGAGCCGTCGGAACGGATAGATACTCTGTTATCAAACCCCCATTCGAGGGTTGCATGAAAATATGAATTCCATATACCTCCGTGATAAGGCATGTAACCCGGAGAAATTGTTGCCTGCACAATAACTAACTTATTCAGCGTGGTTATTTTTTCCGCTTGCTGGGCGATACTAAAACTCGGCAAAGCAAGAACAATCAGCAATTTTAAGATGATTTTTTTTGCCATAATTTAAAGAGTTTAAAATCCATGCTTATTGCTAAAATAAAATGACCTTCAAGATTATTTCCTGACTGCTTGATAAGAGTGACTTCATTATCATTCAATGCAATGTCAACATCAGTGCCCACATGAAGCATGTAATGCGCTTCCAATGAAAAATCTAACTGGTCCGAAATAGGTATGGTTGCTCCGCACCCAGCCTGAGCCGCAAAACTATAGCGCTCTATATAGTTTGGTCCGGGAGCACTTTTTTTACCTGATGTGATTGTAAATTTTGTGTAGTCGATACAAAAACCGGCAAGGGGGTAAAGCGCGATACGTCTCGCCCCTGCAGGAATTGATAGCACCTCCGGCATCATTGAAAATCCGCTGTGAAAATCATTCCGCTGCGCGAGGTTATTGATATTGCTGGTAATCCAATCGGCAAACCAATGTGAATTAAAATCTTTTGCGATGTGAAGTGCAAACTGACCGCCCATTCCGGTTCCTACAAACGACTTTCCGTTTGTAGTAAATATGCTGGCGCAGTTACGCGCCCCCATTGAAAGATAGCCAGTAGGGTCTGCAGACGGGGCTTTTATTTCCTGTGCCGATGATAATGAATGTATCAAATAAAAAATTAATACAATTACTAAACTTTTTGAATTGATTTTCATGCAAAAGTTTTTATTGAGTTAATTTTTCCGCAAAGCGAATACCGTTGTTCATCATGTTCATAACGTTTGCAATTTTGTTTTATGATGCATTTAATAAAATAAACTGCCGGCGGTTTTTTAGATACTCCATTTTATTTCCCACAGATAGCGCAGATTTTCGCTGACAAAAACACTTCTGCGCAAATCTGCGCTATTTGCGGGGAACAAACACCGGCGCTACAGCCATTTTGCCAGGACTGAAATTATTTTTTGATTGCTTTCTTTTTCACCGATTGTAATTCTTAGAGCATTTTCCTGGCCGAAAACTTTCATATCACAGATGATAATTCCGTTGACGAAAAGCGTATTGTATGTTTTTGTTTTGGCTGTATCTGTCTCAAACCAGAGATAAATAAAATTGGCATGTGATGGAATGGTATTGTATCCAAGCTTTTTTAGTTCATTAAACAAAAAATCACGCTGCTCTGTATTCGCAAGCGCAGAACCTTTTACGAAATCTAAATCATCTAAAGAAGCAATGGCTGCACTGGACGAAAGATAGTTTAATGAAAATGGAATCTGCCCTTCAGCCATCTTGGCTGCGAGTTCCTCATGCATTATGGCATAACCAATGCGCAAGCCGGCGAGTCCGTAAATTTTTGAAAAAGAACGAAGGATTACCAGGTTGGAATATTTTTTCCGAAGTTCAACAGCATTTGGAAAAGATGCCTCGGTAACATATTCTGCATAGGCTTCATCAAGAGCAACAATAATTTTATTTGAAATCTTACTCAGTAATTTTTCTAATTCAATATGTGAAATGATATTACCTGTAGGGTTATTGGGATTGGCAATGAATATCAAACGTGTTTTATCATTAATAAATGGCAGCAAATTTTCAGGACTGCATTGCAAATTTGTGAGAGGAGCAAAATGGCATTTGCGTTTGTGAAAACCAGCAAACTGACCATAGGCAATAAAACTTTTTTCAAATGTTAAAACCTCTTCTCCCTGCCCGACAAAAGTTTGGATAAGTCCGTCAATGATTCTTACAGAGCCGGCTCCAACAACAATATTTGATGTTTTAACCCTGAATTTTTCGGCTAACTTTTCTTTTAGTGCAAGAGGATTTACCTCCGGGTATAAATGAACATCTTTATGTTTATCCTGAACAGCTTTTAATGCCGAAGGAGAGCAGCCATAGCAGTTTTCATTGGCTGAAAGTTTTATAATTTTTACTGTTGTCATTCAAAAATACTTTTACTGATGTTAAACAATACTTCTTTTCTGTACCCCGCTGTTGCGCGGATATCAGTTATCGGCGATGCGTAAGACAATACTTTTTCAGCGAATTCTTCTTTTTCTTTCTGAGTAATATTTTTAAACTTTTTGCCGATCAAAAAATCGCATGCGGTTGCCGCGAAGCGTATAGTTGGTGCTGATGCTCCTATTGCAGCACCCGCCTTAATTATTATTCCATTGCTGTCCGTTTGAATATGGTAAGCCAATGAAACAACTGAACACTCCATAGAACGTCTTGTTCCGACTTTTATAAAATTTGAAAAAATATTTTTTGTGCTTTTGATATTTGCCGGAATTGAAATGCCGTACAAAATCTCATTTTTTTTGAGTACAGTTTTCCTTAGTCCTGCAAAAAAGCTGTTGATATTAACATTTCTTATTTTTCCTGTGGTGCTTAAGAGTTCGCAATCAGCCTGAAGTGAAGCCAAAGCGCAGGCAATGTCACCGGAAGGAGAAGCTGTGCACATGTTTCCACCGACTGTTGCAACCTGTCTTATTTGTGTGGAGGCAAGACTTTCAGCTGCATTGTGTAAAACGGGATACTTATTTTTAATTTCTTCGTTCATTACAATTTTATGAGCTGTAAGCATTGCTCCCATCCGCAGGCCTTTTACAGATTTTTTCAAACCGTTGAACTGAGCATCCTTCACCTGAGAAAGATTAATAACTGTTAATCCTTCCGATGGATTTTTTTTCAGCTCCATCAGAAAATCGGTACAGCCGGCTCCAAAGCGGAAGTTTTCTTTCTGAAACTTTTTAACTGCAGCAAGAAGTTCTTTAGTAGTACCGGGATTTATTATTTCGAAATTCATACACTAAATTTTTTCTGTTTTCAATTTCTTTTTTCCTGCAATTGCAGCCAATACTTTTTCTGGAGTGATGGGCAGCTCCAAAATTTCCACGTCCAGTGCATTACATACAGCATTTGCTATTGCCGCAGCCGTAGGTATCAAGGATGCTTCACCAACACCCTTTGCTCCGTATGGCCCTTCCTTATCAATTGTTTCTACAGGGAAAAAGTGAATGTCGGGAACATCAGCGGCAGTGAGCATTTTGTAATTATGGAAATTCGGATTCAGTATTTTTCCTTCTTTCATCAGGAGCTCTTCTGTTAATGCATAGCCTATGCCCTGCACAACACCGCCCTCAATCTGCCCGTCCAATAAAAGAGGATTGAGCACTCTGCCGACATCCTGTGCAACATACACATTCAATACCCTTACATTGCCGGTATAAGTATCTACTTCCACTTCAACTGCCTGTGAAGCGAATGCGTAAGTGCCCGAAACATTTCCCTTAAAATTTTTGTCCTGAAATTTACTGGATGGCTCATAAAAATAATCTGCAATGGCAAGTTCATTAGGCTCTGAAAAGTGCATTTCACGCACTACTTTATCCAAAGCAATGCTGTCATTTGATTTCAGCGAAATGATTTTATTATCCGAGTAATCGAAATTTGAATGATTGGTTTTTAGAAGTTCAGCTGCTTTTTTATTCAATTTTACTTTAAGAATTTTTATCGCGCCAAGCAGCGAGTTGCCTGCAACAAAACTTGTACGTGATGCATGAACACCAACATCCCAGGGCTTTATATCGGTATCGGTATTTATGACTTTGATTTTTTTCAATTCGATACCTAACTCTTCTGAAGCAATCATTGCCAGCACTGTTTCAGAGCCCTGCCCTATTTCATTGGAACCTGTGATGATAGTGCAATATCCATAAGGATCAATTTTTAAAATAGTGCCGCATCCATCTGAACGGTATATTTTTGCACCGCCGCCTACGTGAAGCATAGAGGCAAGGCCTGTTCCATGCAAAAATCTTCCGCTCTGTCTGTTATGTGCAGCATGCTGCTTGTAGTTTGATTTTTTAATAACAGTCTCCAAACACTCTTTGTGCCCGCATGTTTCATAGTGCAGACCCTGACCTGTTGCTTCGCCTTTTTCATTTGCATTCAGAAGGCGGATTTCGGCTTTATCCATTCCGAGTTCATCAGCCAGCAGGTCAATCACTCTCTCCAAAGCAAACGTTGCCTGCGGATTTCCGTAACCTCTGAATGATCCTGCAAAAACATTATTGGTATAAACTGCAGTTGAATTAAACCTGCATGCTTTTATTTTATAAAGCGATGAAAAGGCCTGCATGATTACAAATGGAGTGGTAGCGCCCCATGAAGTATATGCGCCATTATCTTTTACAATATTTATTTCTCTGAAAGTGAAATTTCCTTTTTTATCCACTCCGGCTGTCAGCTCTATTTCCATGGGCTGGCGGATAGGTGATGCGATAAATTCTTCTTCGCGTGAATAAATCAGCTGCACCGGTCTGCCTGTTTTAATTGAAAGCAAAGCGCAAATCGGTTCGAAGGGATGCATATCCAGCTTGCTTCCGAAGCCTCCGCCGATAACGGGCTGGATAACGCGGATATCAGAAGGGTTCATTTTCAGCGCATGTGCCATATCACGCTGATAAAGGAAAGGTACCTGCGTGGAGCTGTACAGCAATAATTTTTTGTCAATATTATTGAAAGATGCCGTAATGTTGCTGGAAGCCATGCAGGCGTGAGTCATCCGGGGCAGCGTAAATTTCCTTGATATAATGTGTGCACTTTTCTTTTTCTCTTCCTCGATGTTTCCATGCTCGTAATGAAACTTCTCTGCGATATTTTTATTTTCAAATTTGCCGCTACTGAATTTATTTATCTGAGGAGCGCTCTCCTTCAGGGCTTCAGAGGTTTCATAAATTCCTTTTCTTATTTTATATTTTACTTTGATAAGATTTAAGGCCTTTCTTGCAATTTCTTTTGTCTCCGCGGCAACAGCAGCAATTTCATCACGCGTGCAATTCGCTTCACCTTTTTTTAGGATGGGATGATCGCGCTTGTATCCTATATTATTAACATCTGCATCATCCGCAGTGATTATGCAGATTACTCCTGAAAGTTTTTTTGCTTCTGAAACATCAATGAATTCAATAATTGCCGAAGGATGTTCGGTACGCAGGATTGCGCCGTGCAGCATACCGGGAAGCACAATGTCGTGTCCGTAAATTGCTCTGCCAGATACACGGATTGCCGCATCGTGCTTAGGGACAGGTGTTCCGATAATTTTTAGTTTCTTAATCATTCTAAATATTATTGCTCTTGTTTAAACATTGCTTCAGCAGCATCAATAATTTTTACATAACCCGTGCATCTGCATAAGTTTCCTTCGAGATGTTTTTTTATCTCATCCCTTGAAGGGATACCATTTTTAATTTCTCCGGGAACATTATGCGAGTTTTCATATTGATTCATCAAGCCTTTTATTGACATAGCCATGCCTGATGTGCAGAAACCGCATTGTACTGCTCCATGCGCTACCAGCGACTCTTGAACAGGATGAAGCGATCCGTCGCTTTTTGTTAATCCTTCTATGGTTGTGATATTTTTCCCATCCGCGTTCACAGCTAGAAACAAGCAGGAGTTGACCGGAGCACCATTTATCAGCACCGTGCAGGCGCCGCATTCTCCCTCGCCGCAACCGGGTTTTGTACCTTTCAATTCAAACACATCGCGAATTAAATCAAGCAGTAATACTGATGCTTTTATTTTGCAGGAAACTTTTTTCTCATTCAATGTGAAGGAGACTTCGTGAAGCTTTTCTGTTTTAGTTTTAGTTTTTTTCACATTTTTTAAGTAAAATATTTTTACACAGATTGTTTTTTCAATTCAAAATTCAAACCTTGATTAAATGCATTTAATGTTTTTTCTTTATGATAACCCGCAACCACAGCGTTAATAGCTTCCTCCATTTTCAATGTTTTAATAGGAAAGTCTTTCATTTGTGACGCCCTCCCAAGCAGAAAAATATTGTAAAGTACTGCATCCATATTTTCAGGAAAATTTTGAATATAAATGACTTCTTTACATTGCTCTTTGAGATAACTCACAAATAAATTAACATCGGGATATGCTGCCATCTGAGCATTAACAGAATATGGCAGTATGCGGTGATTTCCAAAAATCACACTGCTGTTTTTATGAAGGAAAGTAAGACACCTTTGTGTTTCCAAGGGTTCCAGCCCGATAAGAAAATCAACGCCAGCCTTGCCGATGAAACCGGTGCAATGTTCACCTAATCCGATACCTGATGTAACTACTCCGCCGCGCTGCGACAGTCCGTGAATTTCGCTGACACTGACAGGAATTCCTGCTAACATTGCAGCTTCCACAATAATATTGCTGAGATAAACAATCCCCTGTCCCCCCACGCCGGCTATTAGTATTTTCATTGCTGGTTTATTCATTGCTGTTGTTTTAGCCATTTTAAAGCTTTTGCTTCATCTGTAAAAACTTCGGTTGGATAATATTCGCTTCTCATTCTGGTAATATTTAAAGCGGCTAACCTATACACCAGGTTATTAATAACCAAAGCCACTGCTTTTCTATGTTTCGCAACTTCTTTGCTAGCAAGATATTTTTGCGTTTCGTCTGGCATCTTTCCAAATTCTCCTGTAAATATCATAACCAGTGCTTTATTTCCGTTAAGCATTTCTTCACAGATTTTAATCGCAGATTTTGCTTTTTCTAATTGAAAATCTAAATTATTGTCATATTTCATCACTAGAATTCCATCTTCATTTATCCAAACACCACCTATTTCTGTGCTGACAATTTCATTAGGTTTTATTTTATAGGGCCAGCTTTTCAATGTTTTAATTTTAAACAGTTTCCGTTTCCCACATAATCGCATTATTCGGGCAGACTTCAATACACAATCCGCATAAATTGCAGCGGCTCATATCAATCTGCACTTTGCCATTTACTTTTACCATTGCAGGGCAGCCGAAATTATCAATGCAATGATTGCATTTCTGACAGGCTTGGTGCAGGTTGTATTTTTCAATTTCCAACTTTATATTATCGCCGATAATTGTACTTCCTAATTGATGCATAGCGCAGGTGTTTGAATTCAAACGTTCCAGGGCCTTTTCACCTTCGTATTCAAACGGGTAATTTTCCAATAATTTCCGAACTCCGGAAGCAGCCTTTTTACCAGAAGCAATTGCGCCGATAACACTCATGTTATTTCCTGAACTTATATCACCTGCCGCAAAAATATTTTTGTATCCTGTAAAACTATTTTCACTTTTAACTCTTGAGTTTCCGTCTGCAACCAGACTTTCAATTTCTGATGACGCAGCTGACTGCCCAATGGCAGTAATGATATAATCGGATCGTAAATCACGTATGTGATTTTTATTACTGAACGAATGAAGGGTGACATTTATTTTCCCTTCGGCTTCAGCAAAAACTCTATCTGCATAACTATCAAAAATAAATTCAACCCCTTCCGCAGCAGCATGCTTTACCTCTTCTGCAAAAGCAGGCATGGTGGTTTCAGTTTCAATACATGAAACAACAATCCGATTTTTTGAACTCAGTTTTTTCGCAGACCTTGCTGCATCAATAGCACTGTTTCCCCCGCCGATAACAAGAATAACTGATCCTGCTTTTATTTTACTTTCATTTTGGTTAAAAGATTTTAAGAACGCAAGTGCGTCAATTTTTTTTTCGAATGGAATATTGTTTTCGATAAGATCAAGTGTTTTAGACTTGTTCATGCCAATTGCAAGGATAACAGAATCGTATTCGTTCGATAATTTTTCGAGCGTAAAATCTTTTCCAAGTGATTTATTGAAATTAAATTTTACTCCCATTTTCTCCAGCTGCACGGTTTCATAATCAAATCCTGCTTTATCCATTCTGAAATAGGGTATAGCATAAGTGACCATTCCGCCTGGTTTATTTTCTTTTTCAAAAATACTTACGTCATATCCAGACTGAATTAAATCATAAGCAGCGCTTAAGCCGGCTGGACCTGCGCCGATAATTGCTATAGTTTTATTTTTTTTAACCGAATCTTTTGCTCTTTTAATTGGTGCAGAAAAATCGTTAAAATTTTCTTCAATGGCGGAAACAAAATGTTTTAGTTTTTTTATAGGGACAATATTATTTTCTTTTGAAAACAATTCGCAGGGGCGATGGCAGATGTCGCCGCAAGTACGGGCGAACAACATTTTATCTCTTACTATTTCTACTGCCGATTTATAATCGCCTTCAAGAATAGAGTTAAAAAAGCCGTGATTGCAGATGTTGGCAGGACAGAGCTGTGCTTTGCCGGGAATAGAAATTTCCGCCGTAAGTTTTGCTTTTGCTCTTGATAAATTATTTTTGGGAGCGTAACAGCGTGAGCAGGAAAGCGAAACATCATCATGGTTAGCACAAGAGTTACAGCGCTCTGGATCAACAACAATTTTCATTTTCTTGAAAACACTGTCTTTAAAATCTGGAAGAAAAATGCAGGGCGCTTTTGAAATAAGAACAGATACGCCCTGATGTGCCATGGCTTTATTTACTTTTTCAAAACTCTCGCGAACGTTGAAAGGGTTAATGGTTTCTGCTACTTCAATACCTATGCCTTTTAATAAAGGCGCTATTTCAATTTCGTGATACTTGGGATTACGTGATGCTCCGGGATGAGGCTGGTGCCCTGTCATACCGGTTGTTCGGTTATCAAAAATAATTACAAGAATATTAGCACGTGTATAAACGGCATTGACAAGCGACGAAAGCCCGCTGTGAAAAAATGTACCATCTCCAAGCATAGCAACAACTTTTTTACTTTTTTCAGAAGCCTGAAATGATTCATATAAACCCTGAGCCATAGAAATGCTCATTCCCATATGGTTGATGGTGTCAATCATTTTTAATGGGGGTAATGCTCCTAATCCCAGGCAGCCGATATCGCCGCACATGATCAATTCATTTTGTTCGCGCGGTATTGCAAGTTTCAAAAGATAGTATGTAGCTCTGTGAGGACAGCCTGCACAAAGAGTCGGTGGGCGCGGCGGTAATTTATCAAGAAATTTTTCTGAATTTTCAAGCGGAATATTTTTATTTTTTTCGAAAGATGTATCTGAAAATTCTTCAATAACTTTTGATAACAAGTCTATTGAAAATTCACCGGTTGCGGTCAACTCTGAAAACCCTTTTCCTAATATAGTTACTTGAAGATTATTTTTTTGGGCAATAGTCCGAACAGCAGTTTCTATGCAGGCATCCAGCTCTTCAAGAATCAATATTTTTTTAAAATCTTTTTTCAGGAAGTCCAAGACTTCTTTTTCAGGGAATGGATGAATCAAGCCGAGATCAAGCAAATTTACTTTTCCGGCAAAATTATTTTGGTACAGAATTTCTATTGCATACGCAGCAGACACGCCGCTAGTAATGATTCCAAGCTTTGCGTTATCGCCTTTAAGAATTATTCTGCTGTTCTGTTTTAATAAAGAAAGAACATTTTCTGATTTTAATTTATCCAGCAGGCGGATATGAGCTGATGCCGTGCGCGCTGGAATGTTGATATGTTCGGGCAGGCGGTCAAATTTTGCTTCCTGGTTTTTTTTTTGAATTTCACCGTAAGTAACTATCCCGCGTGTGTGTGAAACTCTCGTGGTAGTGCGGACAATAACAGGAAGTTTAATTTTTCCGGAAAGTTCAAATGCTTGTTTGACCATTTCAATGGCATCGGCAGGTGTGGCTGGATTAAAAACAGGGACTGATGCCATGGGGCCCCAATAGCGAGAGTCCTGCTCATTTGAACTGGAATGGCAGCCGGGGTCATCACACACTACTATTACCAATGGCGCTGCAATTGTTTGATAAGTGATCGACATCAAAGAATCACAGGCTACATTCATTCCAACATTTTTCATTACGCACAATGCGCTTTTGTTTCCGATGGAATAGGCAATTGCTTTTTCGAGTGCAATTTTTTCGTTGATGCTGTATTCGAAATAGATGCTGTGCTTTGTTTGCTGCGGAAAACTTTTCTCGTTTTCTTTTTTATTCTGAAATTCATCAACATATTTAAACACTTCAGAAATTTCTGTTGAGGGAGTTCCCGGATAAGCAAACACACCGCATACACCTGCTTCAATTGCTCCGCGGGCAATTGCAACGTTTCCCATTACGCAAAGTTTTTTTGAGTCTTGGTTAGAAGTTAATATTTCGATGGTTTGCTTTAACATTGTGTTTTGGTTTTCATTTTATTGAAGTGTACAGTTTTTTTTTATTTAGACCTGTCAGGTTTTGAAAACCTCACAGGTCTTATTATTTTAAAAATAAAAGACAGCAATTGTCCAGTACTATTTTATTTCCTCAAGACTTCAGCTTCAATGGCTGCTGGAACATAAGGTATAGTGCTTCCTCCTGCTTCCTGCGTTTTTTTTCCGTTAAAAGAATTTTTAAATTTCTGGATAAAAGCATACATGTAATTGACTTGCTTCTCCTGAGAACTTTTCTCAATTATTTTATGAAATTTCAATGTCTGCAATATAAATACTTCAATTTTTGATTGAATAATCTGTGGAAATAAATTGCCGTCTGTTTCAACAGAGAGGAATGGAAGATTATCCATTTCCAGATTGTTCAGTAATAACGGCTTGTTTGCCGCTTTAGCTTTTTCACGAATATTCATGTTCACATTCAATACTGATTCTGCTACTCTGGAGGGCATACATCCAAAAGGGCCGAGTGAAATTACTCCTGATGCATGATGAATAATGTCGGTCAATGCGCTGCCTACAGTGAGAATTGTTTCTCCTTCAAGTTCCGGAGAAATTAAATTTTTTGCATGCTCAATTATATTCTCCACATCAAGCAGTTCGCATTCATAAAAACCGGATTGAGCAAGCGTTTTCTTAATTTTAGTTTCTATGTTTCTTTGGAAAATTTCTCTTGCCCTGAATCTCATTTTGTCATTAAAAGAGCCGATATTTTTTTTGTATAAATTCCTCATCTGGTAGTTGGCGTAGTATAGATATTCGCCTATCGGTGCGGTTTTAATAACGATATTATGTTCTAATAATTTTTCCACCAATTCTCTGCGTGAAAAATCATCATTTCTTACATATATTTCACCTACCAGAGCCACTTTAACAGCGGTTTCGAACGGTGCTGATTTCTCAATTGTATTTAATTTTTTTGCAAAAATTTCAAGCTGTTTATAAACCGACTGTGTAGATTCATTTTCTATCTTCTCGATAATTTTTTTCCACTCATCATCAAACAGTTTAGTTGCAGTTTCTTTGTTTACAGCAAGTGCCTGTATGGCAAAATAAATATTCTGCATCACATCGGCAATCGTTAAGGCCATCCAGCCGCGGATAACAAATTTTTTGCCTAAACCGCTGTATGAATCCACATCCGTTAAAGTGAATAATCCATAATTGCGGAGCTTCTTTCTTTTGATGATGTCCTTTATGTAAGCTGTGTACTGCCCCTGTCTGCAAGGCCCGCAGGATGTCGACATAAATAACAGATTAACTTCATCTTTGCTGTGGCTTATGCTGTCGTAATTCATCATTGCTCCTGCGCAAAGTGTTAGCGGGATGCATTCTTTTGAAGTTGTCAATCCCCGTCCTGTTTTTAATGTTTCGAATGTAGAAACCGGCAGTGCCTGAGCGTTTACCCCGTCATACCGGGCAGCAGCAGCAAAGGCTTCGGTAGCCAGCCGACCCATATTTGGGACTAACAATTTTACATTTTTGTCCCTTATAGAAACTCTTTTCCCATCAGAATCAATGATTACATCCCCATGAACTTCCAACTGTCTAAAGTCATCAACGGCTTCAGTCATCATATTTTTCTTTGAAAGTTCGCGAAATCTGTTTATAATATCTATTGCAGCCTCAATGCGTGTATTGAGCCCAGCATCGGCGGAGTGGCTGTCCAACTCTAAAGTGAGCGAAGGTTTATTTCCCATGATGTTTCTGAAATATGGGATAATAAAAGAATCTGGTCCGCAGCTGAAATTGGTAATGAATGTTCCGAAAAGCTGAGGATGTTCTTTTATAAATCTTGCTGAACGGAGAATTTGATTTCCTGATCCCCAATACATGTTTTCATAACTTGGGAATTGTTCGCTCGGAAGAAAATCGTGAGGTATGATAGTTATATCACGAGAAGAAAATTTTTGAGGAATTCCTACATTCGCTTCTTTTGCAAATGCATTATAGGCCCTGCCGAATAAGACCATCGCAATTTGATTGGGATTTTTTTCCAATACGCTCAGCGCCTCTTTTCCTAGGGTACGGAACTCCTCCAGCATTTGAGTGAATTGCACCAATGCAAACTTGAAAGAAAAAGAAGCCGACAATTTATCTTTTCCCAAGCCCGCAGCAATTTCAATAAAGCTGTTTTCAGCACTTGCATAACCCTTTGAAAAATCAAGTACTGGTGAAAGTATTTTAATGCTGCCAACTGATTCTTTAAATGTAGACTTCAAATAGTATGCTTCCGATTGCAGAAGAATACATGTTTTGTTGTAGGATTCAGAACGTGCATCATAAACTTCTTTTATATGCGGCAGGAAAATATAATCCGGTTTTTGATCTATTAGGTTTTGGAAAAAACCATGTGCAAGTTCAACAGGATAGCAAAAGGATGCCTGCTGTTTGTCTATTCCTTTTTTGACCGGTTCCTCGCCAAGAATAACTCTGTAACCTAATTTCGAAAAGAAATTATAATAGAGGGGATAAAACGTGTTAACCAAAAATGATTTTGGAATGCCTATGGTTGGTGCATTTTCAGGAACTTTATGTGCCGGCGAGTATTTTTCAAATACCAGCTGCTGCCGTACAAGAACTAAGTTTGTTGATTTCTCTTTTGCCTTTGTTTTTTTGTATTCGTAATATTTATTGCAGGCGCCGCCGAATGGAATTTTCTTTCCATCCAGAACAATTAATGATATACTGCATTTACGGTCGCAGCCTTCCGGCATACCCACACAGACAAATGCTTTCCCATAATCAACTTTGCGATTTATTAATTCATCAAGATTATATAACTGCTCTTCTAATAGATTTAATTCAAGCCTTTCTTTTATTTCCAGTGCAACTCCGAAGGCGCCCATCAATCCCGGCTCTGGCGGTACAATGATGTGCTTGCCTGTTAATGCAGCCATTGCAACCGGTACAGCTTTGTTGTAGCAGACACCGCCCTGCATAAATATTTTATTCCCCATCGGTCTGTTTCCTTTTACCCGATTGGTAAAATTGAGACAGATAGAATAAACAAGTCCGGCAATGATATCTTCTTTGCCCATTCCTTCATGCAGCGCGTTCTTAATATCGCTGCTGATAAATGCCGAACACTGGTCATTAAAATCCGGCGGATTAGTTGCCAGCAATGCGATGTCGCCAATCAGTTTATAATCGATTCCAAGAGATTCTTTGGCTGCTTCTTCCAAAAAAGATCCTGTTCCCGCTGAGCAGGCTTCATTCATGGCATAGTCCGATGGAACACCGGCCGTAATGAACGTGTATTTTGCATCCTGCCCACCGATTTCAAAAATGGTATCTACGTCTTTATCAAAATAAATTGTTGCATTTGCATGAGCAATAATTTCATTAACAATGCCTTTTGTATTTGCATGCAAACCTGAAATGTGTCTGCCGGAGCCGGTTACACCAAGGCCGACAATTTTTACAGGTACATTAATCTGTTTCTTAATACTCTCATAACATTCTTTAGATGCCTGAATAGGGTCGCCGTTTGTGCGGGTATATTCCGATGCAAGAATTGCTTTATCGGATTTTCGCATTAGTATAGCTTTTGTAGTGGTAGAGCCCACATCAAGACCGAGAATGCAAAGGTCATTTTCCGCCAAGGTTCCTTTATGAAATTCTTTAAATTCAACCATGTGAACAAAGTCTTTCATAGGTTTGTGGAAAGTAAAAGAAATAAATTCTTTTCTGAATAACGCAGCAAGATCAATCGCTGGGAAACTATTCTTGGCAGAGTAAATGGCGGCACCCAATGCTTCAAAATAGCTGGCTTCTGCAGGCACAATAAGTTTACTAAAATGTTTACGCAGCGTTTTTAAAATAACTTCGTTGCGAGCTACACCTCCTATGATTACGGCGTTATCGCATGAGATATGAGATGTTAATTCAATGATTTTATTCGCCATCATATTGCCTAAACCGGCAACAACGTCCTGTTTAGCCACACCTTTGTTAAGTGCATGCGTACAGTCTGATTTGCAAAAAACAGAACAGCGTCCTGAGATATTATATGCTTCGCCATTTGTTCCAATTGAAATGGCTTCTTCAACAGGCAAATTCATTCTTTTTATCTGCTGCAAAAAGAACTCACCTGTACCTGAAGCACATTTATTACCTGTCATGCACTTTGATATCTTTCTTTTTTTATCAAGCAGATAAACGATAAAGTTTTCGCCGCCTGCACTGATGATAACATCTGTATCGATTTTTAGATGTTCAACCGCCAATTCAACGGCTTCGGGTTCAGGGATGGAAGTAATATTAAGAAGTTTGCGGAATTTACGGCCTGTCACAACAACATTTTCTGGTATTTCACCTTTGAAAATATCCTCGACTAATTGTTTTGGATTTCCATAATGAGCCTCCGATTTATATGATATTACCTCAATTTTATTTTCACTTTTCAGCACTTCAGCAATTGAAATTGATGATGCTCCAATGCAAATTCCAAGATGCCGTGTTCCGCTTTTTGTTGAATTCATACGATTTGTTTTATTGTTTTTTTTATAATTTCCTTTTTATAATTCTGATGTTATTTGTTCGTTCTGCTCACCGAGACGAGGCGCTAATGTTAAGAAATACCCGTTTTTTTTCAGGAATTCTGTTTCAACTGCAGGAGGGAAAAGAGAAACTGTTTTTCCATCAGGCAATTTTGTTTTTAGCATTTTTTTTGAAATAAATTCTAAGGATGCCACTTCTTTGATTGTGTTTACAGGCGAAGCAGAAAGATTGATGCTCAAACACAAGTCAACAAATTCTTTTGCAGTAAATTGCTTTGCGTGTTCGCCAATTTCTTTATAAATGTTTTCTTTGTCACTCATTCTTCCCTGATTTGTTTTGCGTTCTGGTCTGTGAAGAGTTTCAAATCCTTTAAGGGCATTGAATTTCGCCCACTGCGAATCATTTCCTATCGCGAGATAAACGAAGCCGTCTTTCACAGGATATACATTGCAGGGAATAAAACTGCGGTGTTCGTTGCCGCTTCGTGTAAATAATTCATTATCATTTTTTACAAATTCTAATTGAGGCAGTGCTGTTATCAGCCAGCTTGCAGCACATTGTGCCATTGAAATATGAATTTCTTTTCCTCTGCGGGTATTGTTTTTTTCAAGCATCGCTAAAAGCACCTGGGTGAAGGCTTCATCACCTGCTTTTAAATCAATGATCGGAATACCGCATGGAACGGGCTTCCCGTCCGACTCACCCGTTAAATAAGTATAACCCATCAATGCCTGTAAAGCAGGATCATAACCTGCGCGGTCGGGATATTCGGGCCCCATAGCCGATATACCGCACCAGATAAGTTCAGGATTTGCCTTTTGCAGTGTTTCGAAATCAATGCCAAGCTGTTTATATCCTTTTGGCAATGTGTTGCACATGAATACATCTACCTGCTGTTCTTTAATAATTTTTAGAAGAAGTTCCTGACCTTCCTTTTTCTTAAGATTGATTGTTATTGCCTCTTTCCCGATGTTTGGAGCGATGTAATAAGAATGCAGATCATGGTATCCCAAATCCTCACCAATATAGCGATTGGGATCGCCTGCATTTCCTCCTCCTGCTTCAGCAGGTGATTCAACACGGATCACCCGCCAGCCTTGCTGCACCATGCGCTGTGTTGCGAAGGGTAAAGCGAGTGCCTGCTCAAGTGATAGTACTGTTATGTTTTTTTTTGACTGCATTTTTGTTTTTGTTCTGTGTATATTTTTGCCACTAATTTCACGAATTATTATTTTGATGATTCGGTTTTAATCCCTCTAGCCCCCTTTTCAATGTGGAATCCACTGTTCTGTTAAGTGTGTATTTTTCTTATTTTAATTCGTGTAATTCGTGGCAAATACGAGCTCCTCATAACTTTATTTTAAAAAAAAATTGGTTCTTTAAATTCCCCATAAACTTCTTTCATGACTGTAACAATTTCGCCGACGGTGCAGTATTCCTTTACTGCCGTGATAATAGACGGCATTAAGTTTTTATTATTCAAAGCGTCTTGTTTCACTGCGCCTAAACAGTCCATCACTTTTGCATCGTTTCTAGCAGCCTTTATTTTATTCAATTTTTCAATTTGTGTGTCTGCAGTTTTGGGATCGTAGGGATGAAATTCAACATCCTTGGCTTCTTCTTCTCTGGTGAATATATTTACTCCTACTTTAGGTATTTTTCCGGTCTGAACTCCCATTTCACGGACGTATGCCTGCTTAGAAACGGACTCTTGAATTTTTCCTGTGGCAACTGCATTGATGATCCCATCCCATTTTTCAACAGTTTTCATTTCCTTTTTAATTTCTTCTTCAAACTTATCGGTCAATGATTCTACATAGTAGGAACCTCCCAGCGGGTCAACTGTATCGCATATTCCCATTTCGTGAATCATGATCTGCATGGTGCGTAATGAAATTTCTGCGGAATGTTCAGTTGGAATTGTATATGCCTCATCATAGCTGCAGAGCGCCATAGTCTGCGTTCCTGAAAGTGCGCTGATTAAAGCGTAGTAAGCACTTCGTACAATATTATTTTCAGGCTGCTCTTTTGTTAAGCCTCCTCCTCCTCCCCCTGCAATCATTCTCAGCCAGCAGGAGCTGTCTTTTTTCGCATGGTATTCTTCGCGGATTATCTTTGCCCACAAGCGTCTTCCCCCTCTGAACTTGGCAACCTGTTCAAATAAATTCCCGTAAATATCAAAATTGAATGAGAGGCGTGATGCAAAATCATCTATGCTGATGCCTCTTTCCAAAGCACCATCGGTGTAGGCTTTAGCAATACAAAAAGCATAGGCCATTTCTTGTATAGGATTTGCACCGCTTTCGCGGATATGATATCCGCATACGCTTACCGGGCTGTATTTCGGCACATGCTGTGCACAGTATTCAATAGTATCAACAACTAATTTTACTGATTTGTCAACAGGGAATATCCAAGTTCCCCGGCCGATAAATTCTTTTAAAATATCATTTTGGGCGGTTCCTCTTAATTTTGAAATATCATAACCTGCTTTCTCCGCCATTGCAATATACATGGCTATTAATATAATTGCAGTTCCGTTAATAGTAAGTGATACAGTGATTTTATCCAAATCAATGTTTTCAAAAGCAATTTCAAAATCAGCTAAAGTGTCTATCGACATTCCAACACGGCCCACTTCACCAAATGCCTTTGGATCGTCAGAATCAAGCCCACATTGAGTAGGTAAATCGAATGCAACATTTAAACCCGACTGGCCATTTTTAATTAAGAATTGAAATCGTTCATTTGTTTCTTCAGGAGAGGCGAAACCTGCATACTGCCTTATCGTAAACGGCTGATTGCGGTACATAGCGGGGTGAATGCCTCTGGTAAAAGGGTATTCGCCTGGCATTTCATATTTAATGCCTGAATCTTTAATCTCAGCTGCAGTATAAATAGGATTAACTTCTAAACCTGATTCAAGAAAAATCGGTTTTACATTTAACTCTTTTGCAGTTTTACCTTTTATTGAATTTGTTTTTGTATCGGACATGATTTTACTTTTTCCATAAATATTTTATGCTGTTATTTTTATTGTATTAAAATATGCAACTACCTCTGCCACTTTGCTGCCGGTTGAGAAAGCCTGTGATGCACCGATGATTTTTAATTCCTCAATATCTTTTGCAGGGATATTGCCACCCACAAACCATGGGATATTTAGTTTTCTTTCCTGCAGTACTTCTTTCATTTTTTGCGCAAGAATTAAGTGAGTCCCTGAAAGAATGGACATGCCGATTATATCAACTTTATTATGTACAGCTATGTCTGCAATTTCCTCGATTGTTTTTCTCAAACCGGTATAAACAACCTGAAACCCAGCATCAATTAAGCCATGAGCTAAAACTTTAACTCCTACATCGTGCCCGTCAAGTCCGGGTTTAGCTAATAATATTTTCATGCCTTTTGTATTATTTATTTCTAAACTTTTCCATTTAATTCAATGTAATTAATTTTCTAAAATTATTACAGAGGCAATTGCACCCGGCCCTCCGATGTTATGTGTTAATCCTCTTCTTGCTTTTTTTACCTGCCTTGCACCGGCATTACCGCGCAGATGATTGGATACTTCAACCACCATTCTTATTCCAGTTGCACCAACAGGATGCCCGCAGGATAATAATCCGCCGCTCACATTCACTGGAATTTTTCCTCCTAGCTGCGTTTCCTTTCCGCGGATTAAGTCTTTTGCCTCTCCTTGTTTACACAATCCTAAATCTTCATAGGTCAATAATTCAACAATGGAAAAACAATCATGCACTTCAATCAAGTCAAGTTCATCGATTGGTTTTGTGATGCCCGCCTGCTTGTAAGCCATCTTTGCTGCTGTGCGAGTTGATTCGAATGAAAGGAAATCATGATTCGAATCGAAGAAAGGCAGATCCCAACCCGTGGAAACAGACAGCCCGATGCCTTTTATGAAAATCGGGTTGTGTTTATTTTTGTCCACATCTTCTGCACGAACCATAATTACACATGCAGCGCCGTCTGTGGTCGGACAGCTGTCCAAAACAGTAAGCGGGTCAGCAACCATCTGAGATTTCATTACCTCGTCTAATGAGCAAGGCTTGCGGTAAAATGCTTTTTCATTTAATGAACCATGCAGGTGATTTTTTACAGAAATGTTTGAAATGTCTTCACGGGTAACGCCGTATTCCTTCATCATGCGGTTGGCATACACAGCGAAAGTTCCGGCAGCAGTAAATCCTTTTTGTAAAAACGGGTGGCCGTATTCAACCATCATTTTTACTATACTGTCCTGAGGCTGACGGTCGCGTAGTTTTTCAACACCTAATGCCATTGCCACATCACATTCTCCTGCACGAAGCGCGTTAACGGCATTACGGATGGCATCAGCGCCTGAAGCACAAAAATTTGAAACACGGGTAACAGGAATATTATATAGTGAAAGGGGCTCGGACAAATCCATCCCGCTTCTTCCTTTGAATACGCCTATTTCAGGAAATGCAGTTGACAGCCATGCCGCACCTATATCATCTAATGAAATCTTTGCATCAGCAACAGCCTGCAACGCAGCATCATGAACCAAATCGTCATAACTCTGATGAAAGAGCTCACCGAATTTCGTGATGCCGATTCCGATAATTGCTATGTCTGTTTGTTTATTCATAGCGCAATTGCTTTCCAGAAATAGTTAGGCTTTGCATCGTTCTCAATCATCTTTCTTAAAACTAATTTTATTTTTGACTCTATTTCTATTTTATTTTTTTCGGGATACATTGTATCAGTCTGCTGAATGGTCATCCTTCCGCCTCCGTCTAAATCAATTACTGCCATTGTGATTGGAGGAAAAGAACTAGGAAAATAATGTTCCGAAGTAAATGCATAAACAGTTCCTGTGTCTTTCAATTGAACCGTATAAAATTTATCGCATTTGCATTTTTTGCAGCGGGCAGCTTTCAAATAATAAATTGTTCCGCACTCTGCGCATTTCAATCCTTTCAAATAGAGCAATGTTTCTTTCTCCCTTTCCTGCATCATTTCGGAAGAAAACATTTCTTTTGTTTCGTATTTTAATGAATTAAAATTTCCGGTTTTACGCAGTTGCAGATAATCCTGATAGGTCTTTACCAGATCGTAATTATTTAACTGCTCTTGTAAATGCTTGTTTATAAAAGCTGCAGTGCTTTTAATTTCAAAAATATTTGTTCCGTTTGTGTAATCAGCAAGCAAAATATTTTTCCTGCCGTTTTCTAATTCATTAATGAGAAGGAGCAGGGCATGCACTGCTCCAGTATTTCCAATTTTTAGATTGAGTGAATCTTTCGCAAATTGTTTTTCTTCAAATCCGGCTTTTGCAAAAATTCCGCCGGCCATTCTTGAATAAAGTGAATTAAGAATTACTGCATCAATTGATTGAGGCTTTGAAACAATATTCTTTATAGATTCGATAAGATTATTTTTAAAACCAGCATCACGGCTGTATCTTGGATCATATTGTATATTGTTCAATTTGTAGGAAAACTCTTCTGCCATAGAAGAACTGAAAGATTTCGCCAGTAAAATTTCTGCACTACCTTTTTCATTACTTAGCAGAATAACGCAGGCCGCATGACCGAAAGGTGCAGTGAGTTCTTTTCCTATTTCCGGGAAAGACACATCGGAAGCAACCACTAAAATGTTTTTGTATTTGCCTGAATCAATTAAATCGTTTGCCAAAAGCAAGGCATCTGTTCCGCTGCGGGCTGAGTTTGTAAAATCAAGAGCTAAAATTCCCTGAGGAAGATTTAGCAAATCTGCAAGATAAGAAGCGTGATAGCGGTTATGAAAAACTGGAGATGAGCTTGCAAAAAACACACCGTCAATATTATTTTTAGGAATATCTGATGCGGCCTGAAATGCCAGCGTAATAATATCTTCATCAGAAAAGCAGACGGCTTTCATCACACCCTTTTTACCTTTCGGGTGAAGTGTGCTGTCCTCAACTCTGAAATGAGGCAAAGCAATTCCGTATGATTTAATAATACTCACAGTCCTAATTCTTTTGCAATATTTATTTTTAAAATTTCAGATGTTCCTCCGCCAATTAGCGTAAATCTTGAATCTCGCAGGTATCTTTCAATATTATATTCAACAGCATAACCATAAGAAGCCAGCACACGGGATGCCTGATCGCAAATGTTTACAGCACATTCCGAGGCATACAGTTTCGCAATCATTGCTTCTTTCTGACGCGGAAGATTTTTATCGCTGAGTGTTGCTGCATACAATACATAATGTTTTGCAGTTTCCAGCTGCACTGCCATGTCGGAAAATTTCAACTGCACTGCCTGAAATTTACCAATTGGTTTCCCGAATTGGGAACGCTCATTGGCATATTTTAAAGCATCTTCATAAGCTGCTGAAGCCACTCCGATCGCAAGAGCTGCTGTCATTATTCTGATTTCAGCCAAAATTTCTTTAAGACATTTTGTTCCTCCGCCGATTTCTCCAAGCAAATATTTTTTGGGAAGCGCTACTTCAACGAAAGCAACTTCGCTGGTAACTGAGGCTCGGACTCCCAGCTTCTCAATACTTTTCCCGATCATCACTCCTTTTAAATTTGCGGGTACAAAAAATATGGAAAGCTGTTCATGATTATCAGTCCGTGCAAGCACCGTAAAAAAATCAGCAACAGGAGCAGATGTAATCCAGGTCTTTTGCCCATTAAGGATAAAGCCGTCTTCAGTAACTTTTGCAAGTGTTTTTATTGCCATTAAATCACTTCCTGCATTCGGCTCTGTCATGCAGATACTGCCTATTTTACTGCCTTTCAGCGCCTCGTCAAAATAATTTTCTTTAATTTCTTTATTGCCGAAACGGTATAAGAAATAAGTTCCCATCAGCGACTGCATGGTGCAGACAGCAGCAAGGGATAAAGAACCTCTTGCCATTTCAATTACTGCAAGCGAATAGGAAACAATATCTAATCCGCTTCCGCCGGCACTTTCAGGATACCGCATTCCGAAAAAGCCTAAATCGCCTGCTTCTTTAAACAGCTCGAATGGGAATTTTTTTTCTTCATCCAATTTTGCTGCAGCAGGTTTTACTTTCCTATCCGTGAAATCGCGGAAGGTCTGCTGAATTTGTTTTTGTATTTCGCTTAGTTCAAAATCCATTATTCTGGTATTACAGCTGTTGCTTCAATTTCAATAAGCGCGGGGTGATCTAATAAATCCACAACGAAAATCATGCTCATACATGGATAATGATTGCCGATTATTTCTTTCCAGATTTTCCCCAATTCTCTTCTTGATGCTAAATACTGATTTCGGTCTTTGCAGAAGCAGGTCATTTTGCAGATGTCTTCTGTTTTGCCTCCAGCCTTTTTTACAATGGCAGCAATATTTTTCAGCGCCTGCTCAAACTGGGGGACAAGTTTGTCACTCGCAAATTTTTCTTCGGGTGTCCAGCCAACTTGTCCTGCTAAAAAGAGTGTTCTTCCTTTAGCAGCCAATATTCCGTTTGAATATCCTTTCGGTGACGGCCAGCCGTCTGGTAAAATTATTTCGTGATTCATTGTTTTGTTCTTTGCTGCAAAGACGCTAAGGCACAAAGTATCTTATCGAATTGTGTTTGATTTTATTTCATTAATTTTTTTAGTCCATAAAATTTTTCGGCTGCTTTTTTTGAAACAACTTCATTTTTTATATCCTGCAAAACTTTTTCTTTATCTCGTTTTTTCGGGTTGCCGTAACCGCCGCCGCCGCTGGCAATTTGATAATACAAAGTGTTGTCAGGTATACCGTGTATCATATCTTTGCTCATCGGAATTAACTTTTTTCCATTTTTATATTTCAACTCTATCTTATTGAGAACGCTGCCTTTCCCGCCAAACAAACCATAATTTGTTTCAACGTCGCCGTCGCCGAAAACTACCATAGTAGTGTCAGCGCCTTTAAGCATAATCTGCGTAACAGTCCCTAATCCCCCACGCCACTGCCCTGCACCGCCTGAGTCGCATAAATATTCGTGCTGCACAATCATGTGAGGAGTCTGCTGTTCATACATTTCATAATCCTGATCAAGCACACCGCCTGAAGCATCAATCATTCCGATATGGTCATAACCATCATCACCTTTCATTGCACCGCTTCCGCCTTTCAGTCCAAGGAAACAGATATCCACATATTTTTTTCCAGTACGCGGATGATTGCCGGTAAACAGTGAACACAGCAAATGATTCCATCCGGCAGTAATTCTTTCAGGAACTGCAGGTCCTAAGGCTTTAAAAATTGCGTCTGCTATCTGGGGACATAAGTGATTTCCGAAAGTGGTTGCAGCAGGGTAGGAGGCGTTCAGTATTGTTCCTTCAGGCACAATATATTTCAATGGTTTAATCATTCCTTCGTTATGCGGAATATTAGGATTAACCATTTGTAAAAAAGTAAGTGTGATCGCTGAACAGGTTGAAGTATAAATTCCATTTACAAATCCCTTTGTCTGCGGTGAAGACTTTGAAAAATCGAAAATAATATCTTCGTTTTTTACAGTTATTTCAGTGCGGATAGGGAACTTGCTGCCTTTATGTTTACCGTCGTAATAAACTGTGCTTCCGCCTTTGTAAACACCATTTGGGATGTTTTTTATTTCAGCACGCATCATTTTTTCGGTTGCGTCGAACAATGCAATTTTGTGTGCTTCAAAAACTTCCAATCCGTATTTTGCAACGAAAGCTTGTAATCTTCTTTCGCCGAGTGTACATGCGCCAATCTGGGCTTTGATATCTTGGGGAACCATTTGCAGACGAATATTTGCAAAAATCAGGTTCCAGACATCCTTTCTCAATTTGCCTTTTTCATATATTTTAACAGCCGGAATTCTTAATGCTTCCTGCCATACTTCGGTTGCGTTTGGATTATAACCGCCCTGAACGGCGCCGCCAATATCAGCCTGATGGCCTTTTGCAGCCGACCATCCCACTAAAATGTTTTCATTAAAAATCGGCTTAAAAATCGCCACATCGTTGTTCTGATTTCCCATCGAGAAAACATCGTTGTGAATGATAACATCGCCTTCATGAATATCATTTCCGTACTGTTCTAAAATTACTTTACATACCGGCCCCAGCGAAAACGATAGTATCGGAAGGTTTTCCGTCTGCTCCAGCATCTGGCCTTTTGCATCGTATAATCCCGTAACAAAATCTTTCGCTTCGCATAAAATCGGCGAACGTGTTGTTTTTGTTAATGAAATGCTCATCTCATCCGTAATGGATTTGAAAGCACGCTGAAAAATGGAAACAAGTATTTTATCTATCTTCATGTACAGCTAAAAGTTTTTTATTTAATTGAAATCCTTTGGGATATTTTTCCTTCTCGTAAACGATGAATGAACCGAACTCATCCACGAGGCAGTCGTAATTTTCACTTACAAAAACGGATGTCGTAATTTTTTCAATGACGCATGGTCCTTTTATTTTTGATCCGAAAATTGGTTTATCACCGTCATAGACCGGAACTTTTTTCATACTGTTCAATTCAGGAACGTAAACCTCTCTGTGCTCCTTGATTGCAGATGCTGCAGGAATAGATTTAAAATTTTCCGAAAGAAATTTAGGGCGTTCTGTTTTCCCGACAACGCGCAGACGCACGTTGATAAGTTCCATTTCTGTTGCTTCTTCTTTCAGCGAATAGCCAAACTGCCGGTTATGTTCCTTGTGGAATAATTCAAATATGTTTTCAAGATTAAAGTTCATCACGTCATCCCAGCCTGCTTCCATCTGCACTTCGTGATACTGGCCCAGATAACGCATATCAAGAACGGGAGAAAACGAAATGCGGTCAGGTGAAACTCCTTCTTCTGTAACCAATGCATGCATCCCCTCTTCTTTCATTTCATTAAACAATGATGTGAATTTCTTTCTTTCGAGATTTTTGAAGGAGGTAAAATAAGAGCGGATGTAATCGTGTTTCAAATCGCCTAATAACATTCCTGCTGCACAGAAAATGGATGAAACATTCGGAACAAGAAACATCGGAATCTCAAGCTCCTTGCAGATTTCGGAAGAGTGAATGGAACCTGCGCCTCCTGCAACAATGAACAAAAATTCGCGGGGATCATAGCCGCGTTCAACAGAAATTTCTCTGACGCCCTGCGCCATATTGCTATTGATGATGCGGTACATACCTGCTGCGGTTTCTAAAACAGATAATCCAAGTTTGGAGGCGAGTTCGTTTTTTATTGCTTTCTCTGCTTTTGCTTTGTTGAGTTTTAATTTCCCTCCAGCAAAAAAATCAGGATTAAGGTAACCGAGAATTATATCTGCATCCGTGCAGGTTGGAGTGGTTCCGCCCCTTTCATAGCAAACCGGACCGGGCATAGCACCTGCGCTTTGCGGGCCCATCTGCAATAATCCGCCTTCATTTATCCAGCCGATGCTTCCACCGCCTGCGCCGATAGTAATAATGTCGAGTGAGGGCAGTGCGATGCGGTAGCGGTTAATATTTCCTTCGGTACTTGTTACACATTGATTGTCGATTACAATTGCTGCATCAAAGCTGGTTCCGCCCATATCTGCAGTAATGCAATTTTTGTAGCCTAACATTTTAGCGTAAAATGCACCGGCTGTTGGAGCAGCTGCAGGTCCTGATAAAACAGTAACAGCAGGATTTTTCTTTACCTGATCGGGAACAACCACGCCGCCGTTGGACTGCATAATCAAAAGAGTTCCTTTATAGTTAATGTCTTCTAATTTTTTTGTAAGATTATCAAGATACTTGGCTACAATAGGTCCTACAAATGCGCTTACTGCGGTTGTGCTCACTCTTTCGTAAAAGCGGATAGAAGGAAGCACTTCGAAGGAAGCCGTGACAAATACACCTTTCAGATTTTTGCGAAGAAATTTTACTGCCAGTTTTTCGTGAGATGAATTCTTGTATGAATTCATAAAACATATTGCAACAGACTCCACTTTTTCATCTTTAATTTTTTTGATAATAGGGAGCAGTTCTTTCTCGTTGAATTTTTTCACAACTTTTCCTTCAGAATCAATTCTTTCATCGACAATAAATCTCAGATAGCGCGGAGCAAGCGGAGCAACATTTTTATAATGATTGTTAAACTGTTCTTCACGGATTCCTCTTCTCATTTCCAATGCATCGCGGAAACCTTTAGTTGTAATAAGAGCTGTTTTAGCGCCCTTTAGCGTCAGTAAAGCATTGGTGGCAACTGTAGTTCCATGAACAATTGTGTCGATGGATGAAACAAAATTTTCAAAAGATTCGCCGGCCATTTCAGCTGTTTCGCGGATGCCGTTAATGAATCCTACAGAAGAATCCTGAGGAGTTGAAAGTGTTTTGTGAACAATGGTTTTGCCTTCAGACGAAACACAAATTAAATCTGTGAAGGTGCCGCCAATATCTATTCCTATGTTATACTTCATTCTGTTTTTTAAAATACAAATTATTACTAATGTGAATCAAGGTTTGGAATATTTGTGTGTACGTAATACTGAGCCTGTCGAAGTATGTGGGCAAGCCATCGCACACCCTTCGACAGGCTCAGGGTGACGGCCCGGTTCGTTATTCTATTGATGAATAAAATTTGCTTTTGCTCTTGGTCCGTTAGTTTTAAAATTTTCCATGCCTATTTTCATATCCTCCGTTAAAAGACATTCTCCAAACATGCGTGATTCCAGCTCAAGACCTTCATGCAGACTCAAGTGTGAACCATCATAGATTGCTTTCACAATTATCTCATCAATTTTTTTGCTGAGATGGCCTATTTCCAAAGGTTTCGGATTCCCATTTACTGCAATGGCTTCTTTGGGAATTGCCTTAATTTTTATTTCACCTGTTGCAATCTGCTTTGCAAGTTTAACTGCTTCGTTAACCAAGTCCCCATCTGCTTCTTTGAAAACCAATCCAATTTCAGCAGCTTCTTTTGCAGAAACATTTCTTGCTGTACGCAGAATTTCGGCAGCTTTTTCAACGCCGACAATTCTTGGCAGCCGCTGTGTTCCGCCGGCTCCCGGGATAAATCCTAAATTCACTTCCGGCTGGCAAACCAAAACAGGCAGCCCTTTTTTACATATACGTGCGGTGCATGACATTGCTAATTCATTTCCGCCTCCGAACGCAAATCCGTTCATAGCGCAGACAACAGGTTTTGCATAACTTTCAACATAATTCAAAACCGATTGAAAAGTGTGGGAGTTGTTGTATCCTTCTTCAGGAGTTTTGAGTGAAGCAAGCATATTCAAATCTGCACCTGAAACAAATGCTTTTGTTCCAAACCCTGTAATAACAATAGCTTTAACTGAACTGTCGTTCTTCACATTTTCCATTTCATTTTTTATCTGGCCAAGAACTTCAAGATTCAAAGCATTCAAAACTTTCGGCCTGCGGATAGTGATAACTAAAACACCATCATTCTTAGCAGCAACGATGTCCTTTAATTTCCAACCGCCATCTGCTTTTGCTTTATCCAAAACTTTTGGAAAAGGGAAGGAGGGATGAGCAGAGCAAAAGTCTTTCACCAAATCATAGGCTTTATTGATGCCGATTTTATTCATAAAAGAAAACGGCGGTCTGATTACCAGCGACATTTCGCAGGCCATATTCAAATCATTGATGCCAGCAATTCCAATATCTAAAATGAAAGATGCAAGGGCAAAAAAAGCACCCTGAAATTCCTTTACCAGTTTAGTTTCTTTTTCAGGAGAAAGCTCTACTTTTTCCCCACGCTGTGCGATGTTCCAAAGTTCCTTTTTCTGATTTTTTTCGTGAAGAATATTTGGGGTTTTGAACCAGGGCATTAATAATTTCCCCATTTCATCTAGACCGTGGGCGGTTATAGGATTTCCGCCGGTAAGATTCAATGCAGTAAACGGACCGATTCCCTGTCCTAATGCCTTCATTGCGGCAGCGTCAATTTCTTTTTCACTTCCCCAGCCTTTTTCAAAACACATGATTGCGGTTTGGCAGATGCCTTCAAAAATCGGATCAATTGCATAGCCGTAAGAACTTTTTACTTTGATTGGAACTTTCCCAATGGCTTCATAAAATCCAAGTAAAAGATTTAAAAGTGTATCATCCGTTTCTTTTCCCGGAACCAATTCAACAACTGGGTTTATTTCAGCAGGAAAAAAATAATGCGCTACTAAACAGCGGGATTTGTTTTTGATGTTTCTGAAAATGACTTCAGGCTGCATGTGTGAAGAATTGGACAGATAGATACAGGTATCATCTGTCAGCGACTCCACCTGACGGAAAATTTTGTCTTTTATATTTTCATCCTCTGTAGCTGCTTCAACCACTATCTGCGAGCCGCGGACGTTTTCATAATCTGATGAAAACACCAATGCGTTCTTCATCTTCTCAGCTTGGTCTGGCTTGAACGCGCCAGCTTCAACACCTTTCTGAATTTTTTTATGTGTTTTTGCTTTTGCTTTCTCCAATGCCTCCGGAGAAATATCCACAACTATTACGCTTACCCCGTTTGGCGAAAGCGATTTTGCGAAATGCAATGCAATGTCAGGTCCAATCTGTCCTGCTCCGATAACGGAGATTTTTGTGATGTTAAGTGATTTGTAATTGAATGCCATAGTTTTATTTTTTTTGATAGTATAAAAATATTTTTAACTCTCCTGATAAAGTATGATTCGAATCATGCTTTAATGTTTTACCATTAAAGTTTAATGGTAAGGCTGGCAGCAACTTTCAAAACAACTTAGACAAAACTGTGAATTTTATTTTTTCTTGAAAAAAAAAGAAACAAAAATTCAAGAACAAACGATTGCCCCACACCAGCAGCGCAGCATCTCATTTGTTGAATCCTGACGGGCATTTTCATAAATAAATTTCTGTATGGGTACCCAAAAACATTCCACTTACAAACGGTTACAAATAACTATATCCGTATATAACCACTTATGAACCGAATCGGGAAATCAAACCGCCGCAACTTTGCAGCATCAAAAAACATAAACTGTTTATTGAGAAAATTAAAAACAGTATTAACAAATAAAAAACAAAAACCATGAACACATTACGCAACAAAGTACAATTGATCGGACACTTAGGAATGAATCCGGAAATCAAAACATTAGACGGCGGGAAAAAACTTGCTAAAATGAGCATTGCCACAAACGAATCATACAAAAATGCGAAAGGCGAGCTTGTAAAAGAAACGCACTGGCATAACCTGATTGCCTGGGGGAAAACAGCGGATATTATTGAAAAGTATCTTAAAAAAGGCAGCGAGGCCGCGATTGAAGGCAGGCTCATCAACCGCAACTACCTTGACAAAGAAGGAGTAAAACGATATATCACTGAAATTGAAGTAAGCGAAGTACTGCTTTTGGGAGCTAAAGAGTAATTTTATTTGAACAGGTTAAATAAAAAAGTCCCCGGCAAAAACCGGGGACTTTTTTATTTTGAGGCTTCTAAAGGTTTTTTACTCTCCAAAATATTCCTTCAGCGTAAATGTTTCTTTCAGCCTTACTCCTTTTTCTGTATGCTGAACTGTGCAGCATTCATTTACCGCATCGTGTTCAAAAAATAAAATAAACTCTTCGTCGGTTGCGCGCTTCATAAAACTTTCTTTTTCAGAAAGTGAAAGCAGAGGACGTGTATCATATCCCATAATGTAAGGCAAAGGTATATGTCCGGTTGAGGGCAGCAGATCTGCCATGTACACAACTGTTTTTCCTCTGTATTGAATATGCGGAATCATCATTGCATCGGTATGGCCGCGGGTAAGCATAATTGAGATGTTTTCCCCTAAGTCCTTCCCGGCAGCGTATTCATTTGTTCCAATGATGTTTTTATTATTCGTATCAATTAATTGCAGCTGTCCGCTTTCCTTAATGGGAAGAATATTTTCTTTTAAAAAACTTGGTTTTTCACGGGCATTCGGCTTAACAGCCCATTCCCAGTGTTCTGCATTGCTCCAATAAACAGCATTTTTATAAACTGTTTCGAGTGATGTTCTAGATTCATTATATTTTATACTGCCGCCACAATGGTCAAAATGGAGATGGGTTAAAAACATATCGGTAACATCATCCGCACTGAAACCTGCTATTTTCATTGAGTTTTCAAGCGTGTCGTTTCCGTTGAGAAAATAATGACTGTAAAATTTGGCATCCTGCTTATTGCCGATGCCGTTATCAATTAAAGTAAGCCGATTGCCGTCTTCAATCAATAAACATCTCAGCCCCCAATTGCACATATTGCTTTCATCGGCAGGATTTGTTTTGCTCCAAAGTGATTTTGGCACCACGCCAAACATAGCGCCTCCGTCTAACTTAAAGTTTCCTGTATTAATAACATGTAATTTCATCCTAAAATATTTTAATGTTATGCCAAAGGCACAAAGCTTATATAAGATTCTAAATTCTAATGGGCGGTTTAAATTTTATATTAAAACATTGCTATACCGCCGCACAGTCTTCGACAGGCTCAGACTGACCACGCGCGATGTCATATTGAGCCTGTCGAAATATGCGGGCGACTTCATAAATCTGGATTATTTCGGTATGTCATTTTTAATCCTAAATTTATTTTTGAGATTTTTTCATTCTGTCGGCAAACTCCAGCTGTTTGTACCAAGCTTCCCCGTACTTTCTGATGAGAGGCTCGCGCAGAAATTTATAAACCGGAACATCTAATTTTGCTCCGCACTCACATGCCGGTTTGCATATTTCCCATTTGTGGTAATTAACGGCATCGTAATCTTTATATTTAGTAATGCGGACAGGGTATAAGTGACAGGAGATTGGTTTTTTCCAGCTTATCTTGCCTTCGTAAAAGGCTTTCTCAATAGCGCATTTAGCAATTTTATCTTCAAAATAAGTGAATGCACAATGCTTGCCTTTAACTAATGGCGTAGTATAATCGCCGTCATCGTCAATCACAAAAACACCCTGCTTTTCAATGGCTTTAAGTCCGTCTTTGGGCAGGTAGGGTTTTACTTTATCCAACACCTCTTCCATTATTGCAATTTCTTCGAACTCCAGCGGAGCACCCGAATCTCCTGCTACGCAGCATTCTCCTTTGCAGGCATTAATATCGCAGACGAATTTTTTTTCAAGTAAATGTTCCGAAACTATTGTATTATCTATTGCTATCATGCAGCAAAAATACAAATAAAAAAGCCCTGCAGAATTTACTGCGGGCTTTAAAAATTATTGTTTTATTACTTTTTTGAATATTTATTTTTTAATGAACAACACAAACAACATCAGGATCACCGCCTGTTCTATAAAACGCTCCTACTGTTAAACCTCCGGCAATCGCTGCAGCGTTGTTTGCAAATACAAGAAGCCCGACAACCTGCAATTTGCTGGTAGGACTGGTTGAATTAATACCCACATTACCCGATGATAATAATGTCATAACTGTGCTGCCAGCATCAAACGTAGTATTAGCCAAAGAAATATCTAAGCGTGTTCTGGAATTTGTACCGCTATTCTGATATCTGGATAAATTAAAGGCTGCCGCTGCACCATAGGCCTGACTTGCTGTTCCTTGCCTTGCAAGCATTAATACAGTTTTAGGATCATTGAGAGTAGCTGATGCTGTCGGGGTTTGGTGAACAATCATGAGAGAGTTATTGTCATAAGAATAACTGTTATCATCAACAACCTTATTGCCGATCTGGAGCTTTGCTGCAGGAGCAATTGTTGCAATTCCTACGTTACCGCTGCCGTTTTGAATGTACATCTGTGCACCGGAATTATTAGTATAAAATCCGAGAGGATGATTAGTTATTGTTCCCAAGTAACCGCCATTGATTGCACCGCCTATATATGTTGACAAATCAATAGTGCCGTCGGTATGAGATACTCCGAAAGTACTTGTTGCTGTACTTACCTGCAATTTATGTGCTGGAGAAATTGTTCCTATCCCTACATTTCCTTGATCAAAAACGGCAGCATAATTATTTGATGCACCCGAAGCATTAAAATAGCCGCCATAGTTGGCTGTTCCAGTTCCTGATGCATTTGCATATACTGCATAACCCATGCCTGTTAAAGTATTCCCATTTTTTTGTGCCATCACACCAATTTGATTTCCTGTTCCTGTTGATGCGTTTGCTCCAAGGATACCCATATCGTTATTGCCATTACCAATTGTCACTGCTTCCACGGCTTTGTTGTTTGTTGCACCAGAAGCTGAAAAGTAACCGCCATCATTGACATATCCCGCACCAGAGGCGGTTCCATATATACCGTAACCAGTGCCTGCTCCTCCTGTGCTGCCGTTTGTTTGTCCCAGCACTCCATATTGACTGCCTGTTCCAGTTGAGCTGTTTACTGCCATAACACCATGATCATTGGCTGTACCTGAAGTTGCTGCATACACGGCATAATTACCAACAGCACCAGAAGCGGTAAAATATCCACCATAATTTAAAGTTGCGGCACCTATTGCTTTTCCAGATATAGCATATCCCGTTGTCCCTGAACTGCCAAATGTTTCACCTGCCACGCCATATTGGTCGCCGGCACCAGTTGAAGTGTTAGAAGCATAAACACCATATCCGCTGCCAGTGCCCGAAGCTCCTGCATTAACCGCATAATTAGTAACGGCATCTGCGGCACTAAAGTAACCGCCGTTGTTAACATTTCCTGTGCCGCTTGCCGCACCGTAAACACTATAACCAGAGCCCGTTCCCGTGTTACCGGTTTTTCTGGCTAACACTCCGTATTCATTTGTTCCGGTTGAGTTGTTTATTGCTGATACAGCATGGTCAATACCTGTACCGGAAGTTACTGCATAAACCGCATTATTAGATACGGCGCCGGAAGCAGCAAAATATCCGCCATAGTTTGTACTTGATGCACCTGTATTTGTTACTGAACTATTGAGTCCGTACGCAGTATGAAACCCATTTGCATTAGCACCCGAACTTGAAATATTAAGTAAGTATGCCCCCCCCGCTGCTCCGGCTGTAGAATTTGAGGACAAGTCAAGTAATTTTCCTGAAGTAAGCGAACTTGATGATAAAGCAAATGCAGTTGCGGAAGTAACCGAATTAAATGTGAATGCAGTTGTATTAGAGCCATGATCAATAGTGGTGTAGAATGAAGGATTAGTGATTTGATCCCACCTCACTGCGGTATTTGCCCAAACAGGAGCCCCGGCTCCGCCTCCCGTAAGCATTTGTCCGATGGCACCAGCACCGGCGTTCATAAGTTTCGTTCCATCAGAATAAATTATTCCGCCATTTGTTACTCCTAAGCTGCCGTTATTGGTGCCGCCATTGGCAATGGGCAAAACTCCTGTAACCTCAGATGTTAAATTAATGCCTCCGCCGGAACTTGATAGTGTTCCTGTACCCCCTGCAGCGCGTACAATTCCATTGGATGATAATCCAGAAAAACTGATTGTGCCGTCTTTCAGAATTGTCATAGCATTGGATCTTGCTGCGCTGCTTGCTCCATTGGCAACAACAAACAAACGGTCTGCAGTATTCCAGGCAGAAGTGCTCATAGGGAAATATGTAGTATTGTATTGGCCAATTACTGTTTCGGTGTAAGAAGGCGCTGCGACAGAACTTCCAATTGCAGTGGAATGGTCTCCGCCGGCATTAGTTGCGAATCCTATCGATGTGGAAATTATTCCGCCTGCCTGTGTTAGGTTACCCATTGCAGTGGAGTAATCCCCGCTTGCTGTGTTGCCAACTCCCATTGCAGTGGATCCATATCCACTAGCTGTATTAGAGCTCCCAATTGAAGCGGAAACGGAGCCGCTGGCATGATTGCTTTCTCCCATGGCAGTGGATGCATATCCGCTAGCTGTGTTAGTGCTCCCCATTGAAGTAGAAGCAGGTCCGATTGCTATGGTGTTGTAACCCATAGCAGTAGAATAGGTGCCCGTATTATCATTGTCCCACTGAGTTCCGCCAACATATCCTGCTCTGAAAACTGCTTTTCCAGGATAAAACATCATACGGCTTCCGGAACCAATCACTGGTGTTGTAGAAGCGCCATTAAAAGTTCCAGTGATTAATATTCCACTGGAAGTGCTGCCTCCAAGCTCAACATGAAGTTTTGCTGCTGCGTTGGGTGATGCGGTGCCAATACCAATATTGCCACCATTATTATAAATATTGCTGCTGTTTGTTATCCATGAAGATCCATCCCAGTATGGAGTGTTGCCCGCTGTGGTTCCATTTTGCAGAAGGCCCGATGCACCAGTGGAGCCAGTAGTGCCAATTGCACCGGTATTTCCGGTTATTCCGATTGATCCATTAACACCGTTTGTTCCTGTCGCTCCAGTTGATCCGTTCGTTCCATTGGTTCCGTTTGTTCCAGCTGCGCCGGTCGATCCGGCTGCTCCGTTAATACCATTTGCTCCTGCTGCACCGGTTGATCCGGTTGATCCGTTAGTACCGTTTCCACCAGCGGCACCGGTTGCTCCCGTTGATCCGTTAATGCCATTGACACCAGTTGATCCGATAGTTCCTGTTGTCCCTATTAATCCATTAGGGCCAGTTGTTCCGGTTGCTCCATTCGTTCCGTTTGAACCTGTGGCACCGGTAGAGCCTAATAAACCTGCCGGACCGGGAGCCCCATTTAAATTAATCTGCCACGAGGTAAATGGTCCGGGACCGCCCGTAATTGATGTTACATTCACAGAAATTGATCCTGTTCCAGAGTTGTAATTTGTAATTGTACCAATCATTTGGTCGGTAGATGAATTTGCTATAATAACCTGCTGACCTATTGAATAGGCTAAACCAGTGCCCACACTAAATGTTTTTGATGAGATCGTTATTGAAAGTGAAGCAGTTGATGTTGTTGCATATTTGTCACCGTTAGTGCCGTTTGTACCAGTTGCGCCGGTTGATCCAATAAGGCCGGTTGTTCCGGAAGCTCCCGTTGAACCATTAATACCATTTGTGCCTGTCGCTCCTGTTGAACCGTTGATACCATTTGTACCTGTAGCACCGGTAGAACCATTAATGCCATTTGTGCCTGTCGCTCCTGTTGAACCGTTGATACCATTTGTACCTGTTGCCCCGGTAGAACCATTAATGCCATTTGTGCCTGTCCCCCCTGTTGAACCATTGATACCATTTGTACCTGTTGCACCGGTAGAACCATTAATACCATTTGTGCCTGTCGCTCCGGTTGAACCGTTAGTACCATTTGTACCTGTTGCTCCAGTTGAACCGTTAGCACCATTCGTACCCATTGAACCTGTGGATCCGTTAATACCATTTATTCCTGTTGCACCTGTAGAACCATTAATACCATTTGTACCTGTTGCTCCCGTTGAACCATTGGTACCACTTGTGCCATTTGTACCTGTTGAACCTGTAGAGCCATTAATACCATTTGTTCCTACGGCTCCCGTTGCTCCAATAATTCCATTTGCCCCCGTAGCTCCAGTTAATCCTTGTATTCCTGAAGAGCCTGAGTTTTGAGCGTAAAGTGCATATGGTACGCTCATTAATTGCTGTGTACCCATTAAGAGATAATTGGTTCCACCGCTCGCATCCATGCTTATTTCAATGAAATACGGCCCGGCAGCCCAGTTAATGGTATTAAAAGTTCCGGCAACAACTGATCCGTTTCCAACTGTTAAATTCAATAAACCTAAATTGTTAGATACAACCGAATGCGTTTCGGTATAAACAACAGCTCCGTTAGCGGTGCTTTGCCGCAGGCTTATTTGAAGGCCAATGGTTTGATTTATTAAAGCTGTGCCTGAAAGGCTGCGCGCCACAGCTTGGTAGTTAAATCCCTGAGGCGCCTGTGCAAAGGAAAAGAAGAATACCAAATTTAAAATTGAAAATGCAATTGCTTTTTTCATTGGATAAGTATTAAGATTTTTTAATGTTTAACGTGTTTTAATTATTTGAAATGTTTTACTTTTAGATTGTCCGCTTTTTAAAGAAAGCAAATACGTTCCTGCGCTGTAATTGCCCATATCCATAAGTAAAGCAGCCGATGAATTTATCTGCTCTGAGCGAATTAATTTTCCTTTTGCGTCAAACAATTCAATGAAAACAGTTTCATTCAAATTGTGAAATTGTATTTGAAGAACATCAATCGCTGGATTTGGAAATACGTTTACTGTGTAACAGCTTTCCATATTATTGATTGAAGTAACAACTAAATCCGGTTGGTGAAAACCTTCTGTAATCGCTGTGCCGGATGAATTGAAAGCTGCAGTAATCGGCTCTCCCAGTGTCCAGTCAAGTTGAGAGGTTCCATTATTAAAACTTGTACCTGAGGAAGAAATTACATTTGGAGATAAAGACTGCGCTGGCAAAAATTTCAAACAACAGCAGAGAAACAATAAGAATAAATGTTTCATAAAAAATATTTAGAGAAAGCGAATGTAGAACATGTTTTTCTCCTGCACAAATTTTTAAATTAAACGCTTTGAAAAATCATTGTACTGCAATATTGCCGTCAAAATCTTAATGTACTTACAGATTGATCTGCACATCTACTGATTTAAAAGGCTCGAGGACAAATTAATCCATAACCATTATTTTAATTCTTACAATAATACATTTGCGAATCGGTACATCAATATTCGTACTTTTAACCGATGAAGTTTTTGCGAGTCATATTATTCCCCTTTTCCATCCTGTATGGTTTACTGCTGCTGCTGCGCAATAAATTATACGACTTTGGTATTTTCCCCTCTTCCCAATTTCAAATTCCTGTTATTTCAGTAGGAAATCTTTCCGTCGGCGGAACAGGTAAAACACCTCATATTGAATATTTGATCCGCCTGCTGAGCCCGCAATTTTTTGTTACTGTTTTAAGCCGGGGCTATGGCAGAAAAACCAAAGGGTTTGTTTTAGCCGATAAGCAAAGCTCTGTTACCGACATTGGCGATGAACCGCTTCAGTTTTCAAAAAAATTTGATGCTGTGCCTGTTGCTGTTGATGCAAAGCGTGTGAGAGGAATAAAAAAACTTATGACTCTTTTTCCTGATTTGCAGACTGTTTTGTTGGATGATGCTTTTCAGCATCGGTCTGTAAAGCCTGGTTTATCAATAGTTTTAACAGATTTCAGCAAATTATATCTGAATGACTTTATGCTGCCTACAGGTAATCTGCGGGAATTTCGGTCAGGAATAAAACGCGCCGATATTATAATCGTTACTAAATGTCCGGAAGTACTACTGCCTATTGAACGCAAACGCCTGCTGAAAGAAATTAATCCTTTACCGCATCAAACAGTTTATTTTTCATACATCAGACATGGTGAATTTCTGCCATTGGCCGGCGAAAACATAAGCCCGTTCAGCAAAGCGTACTATTTTGAACATCATTATTCAGTGCTCCTTCTCACAGGCATCGCTAATACGCAGCCCCTTGAATATTATTTAAAAGATAAAGTAAAAACCCTTATTCCCGTTACGTTTCCCGACCACCATTCTTTCACTAAAGAAGATTTGGAAAATGTTAAAAAAATATTTAATAATATTGCATCCGCAAATAAAATAATATTGACAACTGAAAAAGATGCAATGCGTTTGAAAAACACCGAATTTTCGGATGTTTTAAATCAGCTTCCGCTTTTTTATATTCCAATAGAAATTGATTTTTACGATAAAACCAAAAACGAATTTAACGAACACATACTAAATTATGTTAGAGCAAATCAAAAGCACAGCAGCGTATATTCAAAGTAAGGTTTCTTTACAGCCCGAAATAGGAATCATTTTAGGAACCGGTCTCGGCGGACTGGTAAAGGAAATAAATATTAAACATGTTATACCTTACGAAGAAATTCCAAACTTTCCGGTGTCAACGGTAGAGGGGCATTCCGGGAAATTAATTTTCGGAGAGCTGGGCGGTAAAAATGTTGTGGCCATGCAGGGGCGCTTTCATTATTATGAAGGTTATACGATGCAGCAGGTTGCTTTTCCTGTTCGTGTAATGAAATTTTTAGGCATTCAAAAACTCTTTGTTTCCAATGCTTCCGGCGGGGTTAATCCCGATTTTTCTATCGGCGATTTAATGATTATCAACGACCATATTAATTTGTTTCCTTCCAATCCATTGATAGGACAGAACATTGCTGAACTCGGTCCCCGCTTCCCGGATATGAGCGAAGCTTACAGTAAAGAATTAATTGCAAAAGCTAAGAAGGTGGCTGCTGCAAACAATATAAAAGTGCAGGAAGGTGTTTACGCAGGACTTACCGGCCCCACCTTCGAAACTCCTGCAGAATATAAATATGTTCATGCCACAGGAGCTGATGCTGTTGGTATGAGTACCGTACCCGAAATAATTGCTGCACGCCACATGAGCATTCCATGCTTTGCAATGTCTATTATCACTGACTTAGGCGTTCCGGGTAAGATTGTTGAAGTAACACATAAGGATGTGCAGGAGGTTGCGGCACTGGCTGAAAAAAAGATGACGCTTATAATGAAAGAGCTGATGAAACTGATTTAAGCAGGCATAGATGTTTTTCCCTCGCAAAGGCGCAAAGACGCAAAGAAAAATCAAATCAATACTTTTCGCTCTAGCGACGCTGGAGTAAAACATTTCTGTAAACCACCTTTATTTAAAATCCTTCTTGTAAATGCAGGAAGGATTTTTTTTGAATAAATCTTATTATCTTTATGAGGCTGTATTTTATTTCATAACCATGAAAACTATTACTTTATTATTTCTTTCCTTTTTTGTTTTCTCTTTTAATCCCTCTGCCCGCGGACAGTCTGTTTTAAATAATAAAATAAATATTCCTGAAATGGAGCAGAAAGCTCAGACGGCAAAATCAAGATCTGTGTTATCGGGGGCTGCTGATAACTACGATATGAAATATAATCGCTGCGAATGGAAAATTGATCCTGCTGTAAATTATATCAACGGCATTGTTACTTCTTATTTCAAACCAACAGTGAATGCATTTAATCAAATCGAATTTGATTTTACAGATTCCCTCACTGTTGATTCCGTAAAATATCATAACACAGTTTTATCTTTCAGTCAATTAAGCGGGGATATTTTACAGGCAGCTCTGCCTGCCGTTATTCCAATTAATACTCTTGACTCTGTAACGGTATATTACCATGGGGCTCCGCCAAGCAACGGCTTCGGCTCATTTATCCAATCCACACATAACAATGTGCCGGTTATCTGGACACTCTCTGAACCTTACGGGGCAAAGGAATGGTGGCCCTGCAAACAAAGCTTAAACGATAAAATCGATTCTGTTGACATATTTGTAACTACTCCATCTGCCTACAGGGCTGCATCCAACGGACTCCTGCTTTCTGAAAACGCTTCGGGGGGCACCAAAATTTACCATTGGAAAACCCGCTATTCGATTGCGGCCTATCTTGTGGCAATTGCTGTTACCAACTATTCAGCTTACACTAACCACGTTCCTCTGCCTGGAGGAGATTCATTGCTGGTGCTGAATTATGTTTATCCCGAAAGCGATTCGCTTGCCCGCACGCAGACACCGGACATTATCAACGTTATAAAATTCTACGACAGCCTTACCATCACCTACCCTTTTTCAAATGAAAAATACGGACATGCGCAGTTTGGCTGGGGCGGCGGAATGGAACATCAGACTATGAGTTTTGTTGTGCAGTTTAATCATTCATTAATTGCTCACGAATGCGCCCACCAATGGTTTGGCGATCATGTTACCTGCGGAAGCTGGCAGGACATCTGGCTCAATGAAGGCTTTGCCACTTATTTTGAAGGTTTAACAGAAGAACGTTTTTTTTCGAACACCTGGATGGACTGGAAATCCAATGCTCTTACCTCTATCATTTCCATGCCCGGAGGCAAAGTATTATGCGACGATACAACTTCAGTTAACCGGATATTCGACAGCCGGTTATCCTATAATAAAGGAGGTTATTTACTGCACATGCTGCGATGGAAATTAGGCGATTCGCTGTTTTTCTTGTCATTAAAAAATTATTTGAATGACCCCATGCTTGCTGGTAAATATGCCCATACACCCGATTTGATTGCACATTTTGAAGCAACTGGAAATCAAAATTTAACTTCTTTTTTTAATGAATGGTACTACAATCAAGGCTTCCCATCTTACCATCTATTATGGGGGCAGACGGGAGCTGCAGTGACTTTAACTGTTAACCAAACTCAGTCGGATCCCTCGGTTTCGTTTTTTGAAATGCCTATTCCGGTTAAGTTTATCGGTCAGAGCAAGGATACTACAATTGTATTTAATCACACTCATTCAGGACAGGTTTTTAATTTCAATGTTCCGTTTCCAATTATAAGCGTACAGTTTGATCCTAAGCTGTGGCTGATTTCCGGGGGCAACACCGTTACAGGAATATTGGAGTATCCCTCAATATCTGATCAGATAATTGTTTACCCCAATCCCGCTAATGATAATTTAAACATCCTTTCACTGAACAATGCCAACACTGTTACATCTATTGAAATAACAGATGTTTTAGGAAAGCTTGTTTTTAAATCTGATGATTATAAAGGCATTCAGAAGGTGGTAACAATCAACATAAATCAGTTTGTAAAAGGCACCTATTTTATTAAAACTATCCTTAAATCGGGAGTTAATTATAAAACTCTTATAAAGGAATAAAGGTTCGCTATTGTCTTCTCTGCATCTGCCTCAGCCCTTTCCTTATTGAATTAAACTTAGGTTCCAAACCTGAATCAGCGGTTAAATTAATCTGTGTGTTAAAAAATTGTGTGAAATTCTTTCCTTATACTTGCACTAAACAATTATGAAAAAAATTCGCGTTTACGGCTTCGTGTTTTTAATTGCAATTCTTACATCGGCCTTTTTTATTGCCGGTTCGGAGGATGAAAGGGATGCGAAAAATTTGAACTTATTTTCCTCCATTTTCAAAATACTCAAAAGTAATTTCGTGGATACTTTGAATTCTGATATACTTATACGCAGAGCTATTGACGGCATGGTTAAATCGGTTGACCCGCATACATCTTTTTTTGATTCGCTTGAAACCCGCCAAAGAGAAAACGTATGGCAGGGAATAAACTATTCCGGAATAGGCGCAATGGTTGATTACAGGGACTCTGCTGTTATAATTACTGCGCCCCTTGAAGGATACGGCGCCCAGCAGAATGATTTGAGAGCGGGAGATATTTACACAGAAGTGGACGGCAAATCTTTAAAGGGTAAATCTATGGAAGAAACATTAAAGCTTCTGAGAGGAGAACCTGAAACAGCAGTAAACATAACCGTTAACAGACCTTATATAGGACTTGTAAAAAGAACTATTATCCGCAAACAAATTGTTACCAAATCAATTCCATTTTACGAAATGCTTGATTCTGTTACCGGCTATATACAGGTACAGCAGTTTTTACGAGGTTCGGACACTCAATTTATTGAAGCGGTAAAAGAACTGAAAAAAAATCCGAAACTTAAATCGATTATTCTTGATTTTCGTGATAACATAGGCGGTTTGGTGGAGGAAGCTGTAAGCTGCGTAAATGTTTTTGTTCCGAAAAACACAGTTATTATCCACCTTCACGGAAAAAATACCGACTACAATAACATAACACATTATGAACCTATTGATACGCTGATGCCTTTGGTAATTCTAACAAACAGCAATACTATTTCTGCCGGTGAAATTTTTACAGGGGCCATGCAGGATTTAGACAGAGCAGTTGTTATCGGACAAAAAACATTTGGAAAAGGGTTGGTGCAGGGCACGCGTTTCCCTGGATATGGAACAAGTTTGTACCTCACTGCCGCTCGATATTATACCCCTTCGGGGAGATGCATTCAAAAGCGGGATTACTCCAGCAGGTACATAAATGGGAAAGAGAAAATTTTTTCGGACAGCTTAAAAAAGGTTTTTTATACAAAGCACGGAAGAAAAGTGTTTGATATTGGCGGCATAGAGCCGGATATAATAACTGAGCCGGCAGCAAAATCAGTACCCATAGTTGATGCATTAAAAAGTGCTTTTTTGATTTTTGATTATGTTACCTATTTCCGAAACACCAAAGAAATCAAAGCTCCCGCTGAAAACATTATAGCCACTGATGTAAGTTTTTTCACTTTTCTGGGTTATGTTGAAAAAAGAAAATATCCTTTTAAAATTCCGGAAGAAGTAAAATTAAAAGAGTTTGAAGAGCTTGCAGAAAAAAATCATACGATGGATCTTTTTGCTAAAAAATACAAGGCTTTGTATGAACAGATTACTGACTCCAAGAAAAAAATGCTTTTGCAAAATAAGGAGGAGATAAAAAAAGCGCTTCAAAACGAAATTGTTGCGAGGTATTATTTTAACACTGGTTATATGAAAAACAACGTACTGACCGATCCTGAAATAACCAAAGCTAAAAACATATTAGCGTCGCCTCAATTGTATTTTGATCTCTTGAATAAAAAATAATATTCAGAAATGGATTCTTTCAAACATGCAGAAATAATCCGCAAACAAAAACGCCTTGTTCTTTAAAAGAGCAAGGCGTTTAAAATTATTGTGTTTTAATTTTATGCTTTTACAAGTTTTCCGGTTAAAATTTCAGCATCTACCAAAATTCTTCCGCAATGTTCGCAAACAATTACTTTTTTATGAGTGCGGATATCTAACTGGCGCTGAGGCGGGATTTTATTAAAGCAGCCACCGCAGGCATCACGCTCAACAGTAACAACACCCAGTCCGTTCATTACGTTTGAACGGATACGTTTGTATGCATTCAATAAACGGTCTTCGATTACAGCTTCTGAATTTTTTGATTTTTTCAATAGCGCAGCTTCTTCTTTTTCAGTTTCTGCAACTATTTCATCCAATTCTTTTTTCTTGATCTTAAGATCTTTCTGACGGCTTTTTAATTCCTCATCAGAATGCTCAGCAATTTCTTTTTTTGAAATAATATTTGCTTTGTATTCTTTGATGCGTTTTTCAGCTAATTGAATCTCCAGATTCTGAAATTCTATTTCTTTTGTTATCGAATCGTACTCGCGGTTATTGCGGACTTTGCTTTGCTGTGTTTCGTATTTTTTGATTAATGCCTGAGCATCTTTAATTACATTTTTCTTTTCGGCAATTGAATCATCTAAAGCTTTTAATTCATCGGCAAAGTGACCAATACGGGTTTCTAATCCGGCAACTAAATCTTCAAGATCTCTTACTTCTAAAGGCAATTCACCTCTTACTGTTTTGATTTTATCGATCTTAGAGTCTATCTGCTGTAATTCAAACAGTGCTCTCAGCTTTTCCTCTACTGAAATTTCGTCAGTTTTACCTTTTGTCATTTTTATAAATATTTAACTGGATTTGTATTAGTTTTTGATACAAGGACTGCAAATGTACTGAATTTTTTCTTTAAAATGTCAGAAAATAATTCCACTGTAAACTGTTCTGTCTCATAATGACCAATATCGGCAATGACAATCTTGTTTTCGGCATCAAAAAACTGGTGGTATTTAAAATCCGCGGTAACAAAGATGTCTGCTCCGCTTTTTATGGCATCATTCAACAGAAAACTGCCGGAACCGCCGCAGATTGCAACTTTCTTAACCCTTCTCCCAAGAAGCGCAGTGTAACGAAGACTGCCGGCTTTCATTGTGTTTTTTAAATGATTCAAAAAATCAATTTCAACAGCTTCAACAGGCAGTTCGCCTGTAAGTCCCGCTCCTATTGTGCTGTAAGAATTTGTGATTGATATAAGGTCATAGGCCGGAACCTCGTAAGGATGCGAGTTTAATAATGCTTTCAGCAATTTTGATTCAATGTGCTGAGGATAAATGGTTTCAATTTTTATTTCATTTTCATGATGCTGTTTTCCAATCCCGCCAACGAAGGGGTCGGCACCCTCACCTGCCCGGAACGTGCCGGTTCCGGACGCATAAAAGCTGCATTCGTCATAATTCCCAATATGCCCTGCACCGGCATCAAACAGAGCTGTTCTCACTTTTTCTGCCTGTTCTTCAGGGCAGAAAGTTACCAGTTTTTTCAGCAGATTTTTCTGCGGTGCAAGTACCCTGCAATTAATTAAACCAAGCTTTTCAGCGATTTTTGCATTTACTCCGTTATACACATTATCTAAATTAGTATGGGCGGCGTAAATGGCTACATTGTTCTGTATGGCCTTAATGATAACTCTTTCGACATAATTTTTGCCGTTGAATTTTTTTAACCCTGAAAACACAATCGGGTGATGAGCAATTACTAAGTTGCAGCCACTGGCAATTGCCTCGTCAATAACGGCTTCGGTGCTGTCTAAACAAATCAGGGCTGCAGTTATTTCCATATTGTGGCTGCCACAGATCAGGCCTGCATTATCATAACTTTCCTGATAGGCTAAAGGGGCATATTCCTCCAGGCAGTCAGTGATTTCTTTTAATTTCATTTGGTTTGATTACATATTTTTACGAAAGTACAAATTTAATAGAACGAGGCCGGCGCAGATTGTTTATGATTAAAAATGATTTTAACTGTTTACAATCCTAAAATTTATGCTTAATCAGCATCAAACAATGCGCGACTATTCCCCAGTATTTATAAGTGCTTTTCAAAATTTAATCTTTTTTACTCCCATTCTTCATATTAGATTTATAAATTTACCCTTGTTTTAAAATGGATTTTGGGAAAACATACGCTTAACATAGAATATGATTTTGACTTTGTGCTGATCGGCATTTCTTCGCACGAAAAAGATTACCGGCTCTGCTGGTCTATTAACAGGCTGTTTGAGCTTGATCTTATAAAGGGCGCCCCCCTGGAGATAAAATCCGGGAGACAAAAAACACCTTCTTTTTTCTCTTTATTTGAGTACCAAAATCCAGAAGAATTTAAAGAATATTTTGTTATCTCCAACTTAAGTGAAAACAAACTGGCCGCTTCAAAGGAACACACTTTGTTCCACAAGGGGATTAAAGAAGCAACGGCAGCAGAAAATGGAATTTTGATTTCTGAACACAAACAGATGGATTATTTTTTTGTAATCAGAGGAGAAATGGAGGAAGGCGAAACAGCAGAAATTATAAAAAAAATAAAAGAAATAGATTTAGTACTTACCGCTGTGAATATTGATGTCAGCCAGCTTAAATCAAAAAAGAATTTAGTTTTCTAAAACATAAGGCAGTAACAAAAAATGTGCTGCTGGTTTTCAATAATTAAAAGAAAAATGAAAAGAACAAAAATTGTAGTAACACTCGGGCCGGCCTCGTCATCGGCTGAAGTGATAGAAGAAATGATAAAAGCAGGAGCTGATGTGTGCCGTATTAATTTTTCGCACGGTACTTACGAAGATGTGCTTCAGCAGATAAAAAACATCCGCGATTCAAATAAAAAATTAGGCACGCATACCGCAATACTTGCCGATTTGCAAGGCCCTAAACTCCGCATAGGTTCGGTTGAAAACAACGGTGTAGAATTAACAGCCGGCAGTGAAATTCTGATAACAACTACTGAATGTATCGGCACAGCCGAAAGGGTTTACATTACTTATCCCCAGTTTCCGAAAGATGTAAAAGCCGGCGAAATTATTTTGATTGATGACGGTAAAATATTATTAACAGTAATAGAAACAAACGGCAAAGATGAAGTTAAAGCAACGGTAAGCCACGGCGGAATTCTGTCATCTAAAAAAGGGGTAAACCTGCCCAACACAAAAATTTCTCTTCCCTGCTTGACAGAAAAAGATTTAAAAGATTTGGATTTCGCGCTGACTCAAAAGGTTGACTGGATAGGCCTTTCATTTGTCCGCTCCGCTTCAGATATTATCGAATTAAAACATATAATTCAGAAGTTTGATCACGATGTAAGAACAAAAGTTGTAGCCAAAATAGAAAAACCTGAAGCCGTTTTTGATATCGATGCCATCATTAAAGAAACTGATGCGCTGATGGTAGCCCGCGGCGACTTAGGCGTGGAAGTGCCGATGCAGGAAGTTCCCGTGATTCAAAAAATGCTGGTGCGTAAATGTTTGGAAGCATCAAAGCCTGTGATTATTGCAACACAGATGATGGAAAGCATGATTACAAATATCAGCCCTTCACGCGCTGAAGTAAATGATGTTGCCAACAGTGTTATGGACGGAGCCGATGCGGTAATGTTAAGTGCCGAAACATCAGTAGGGAAACATCCTGCAAAAGTGGTTGAGGCAATGACCAAAATTATTGAACGAGTTGAACAGGAAAGCAATATTTATAACCGCGATAACGCAGCGCCGGAACTTAACCTGCATAACGAACGTTTTATTTCAGATTCTATCTGCTACACTGCAGCAAAAATGGCACAGCGCACCAAGGCCGCCGCAATTATAACAATGACACATTCCGGCTATACAGCTTTTAAATTATCGAGCCATCGGCCCAAAGCAGCTATTTATGTTTTTACAGATAATTACAGCATCCTCACCACACTGAGTTTAGTATGGGGCGTTCAGGGGTTTTATTACGACAAAAATATCAGCACCGACCATACCATTGCCGACATCAAATTTATTTTGAAAAAAACCGGATTTATTAAATCGAATGATTTAATTATCAATATTGCAAGTGTGCCGCTAAGCGAAAAAGGAAAATCAAATATGGTTAAACTCAGCGCGGTAGAATAGAAGCAAAAAATATAAAATGGAAAAAATATATCACCTGAGCTCCTGCTCCACCTGCGTTAGAATAATTAATGAGCTTGACTTAAAGGCTAAAAAGTTTGAACTGCAGGATATAAAAACTGAAAAAATAACTCCAGTACAATTAGAGGCAATGCGAAAAATGGCGGGAAGCTATGAAGCTTTGTTCAGCCGCACCGCCCTTAAATACCGCACACTCGGACTTGATAAAAAACAACTGACTGAGGATGATTATAAAAATTATATTCTCGAAGAATATACTTTTTTAAAACGCCCTGTAATTATTACAGGAAGCAAAATTTTTATCGGCAGCTCTAAAAGCACTGTTGCTGAAGCGAAAGCGGTATTATAATTTATTGCATTACATTTATTTAGACCTGTCAGGTTTTGAAAGCCTTACAGGTCTCGCTTTATAAAAAGGTTTATGAATAAAATTCTGCAGGCCCACTTAGCCTTATTACTGGCAAACATTATTTACGGTGCCAATTACTCCATTGCCAAAGAAGTGATGCCGGCATTTGTGCATCCTTTTGCTTTTGTTTTAATGCGCGTAGGCGCCGCTGCAATTTTATTTTGGATTGCCGCCGCACTATTTGTTAAAGAAAAAATCGACAAAAAAGATCTGCCCCGTATTGCACTGCTGGCGGTATGCGGTGTAGCAGTGAATCAAATGCTTTTTTTGAAAGGATTAAGTTTAACCACTCCTATTAATGCATCTATTATAATGGTATCCAACCCCATTATAGTACTGCTGATTGCGGCCTGGGTTTTAAAAGAAAAAATTTCTATCAGTAAAATCGCCGGCATTGCGTTCGGTATAACGGGTGCTGTGATGCTGCTTTTGTTCAATAAAAAATTTTCGTTCGGCTCCGAAACTATAACCTGCGATGCTATGATATTGATTAACTCAATGTCCTGGGCAGCTTATATTGTTTTGGTAAAACCGCTGATGAAAAAATACAACACTTTTACAATTATAAAATGGGTGTTTTTATTCGGGTTTCTTTATGTGCTGCCTTTCGGCTTCAGAGAGTTTAAAGAAATAAACTGGACAGCAATGCCAACGGCCGTTTGGCGCGATATTGCATTTGTTGTTTTAGCTTCCACTTTTTTCGCTTACATTTTAAACACCTATGCGCTGAGAGCTTTAAACCCTTCGGTGGTAAGCATCTATATTTATCTGCAGCCATTTATTGCCACGCTTATTGCTGTGTATTATTATCAAAATGATGCATTAGATACACGCAAAATTATTTCAGGCACTCTTATTATTATAGGTGTTTATTTAGTAAGCCGACCGTTTAGAAAAACCAAAGCGGCAAAATAGATAAATCAGGCGACTCTTCATTTTTAGAAAATCATTTAGCAAAGCTCTGCCAAAATTCTAATTTTCGGGGTTGGTATTTTTAATTTATACCGCATTGCTTCTTAAACATAAATACAATTTGTCCGGCTTTATTGCAAAGTTGTTCAGCTTTCTGATAAAACCGTTCCGCTGTTTGGCAATGCTGCACAGCAAAATCTCATTATTATTAAAAACCGGACAAAACCCTTCAACCCGGAGCTGATGCTGCTCCGCTTTGTAATAAAGCTGTTCATCATCATCACAATGCTCTTCATAGAGATAACAATGCTGCAGAGTTTGAAGCCCTCTTGATTAAAATAAAGGTGATGTTGATCAGCATCATAACGCAGCTATTCAGCTTTGCTGCAATGCTGTTCAGCAAAACCTCTAAGTTTTCAAAAAGCTGCCGAAGCTGTTCCTATTTATATCGATGTTCTTCCTCTGTTTGACAATGATGATCAGCAAAATCGCGAAATTTTCAAAAATCAAACAAAACCGTTCGACTTTATCGCAATGTTGTTCGACTTTATGATAAAACCGTTCCGCTGCGCTGCAAAGCTGTTCGGTTTTATTACAATGTTGTTCAGTTTTCCCACGCCGCTGAACGGTTTTGTGACGCCGCTGAACAGTTTGCGATAAATTTGCAAATATTAACCCGCCGCCGAACAACTTTACGGCGCCGCTGAACAGTTTTACTGCGCCGCCGAACGACTTTGCGATAAAGTCGAACGGTTTTACGCCGCCGCTGCACGGTTTTACGGCGCAGCGGAACAGTTTTACGGAATTTTTATAAATTTCAGGATAATGTTGTTTAGCGGCGCCATAAAGCTGCCAGAATTGCTCCGCTGCTGATTTAAAGCTGCTGATTTAGTAAAATTAAATGATAGTATGAATACATTTTGCTGAGCCGCTTAACGGTTTTATAAAGCTGCTAAAGATATTTGCCCGACAAAGAACAGCATTACCTCAGAACTGTTCAGCATTGCCGCAGTGACGAACAGCATGGTAATTTTGCTAATCAGTTTTATAAAATATTAAATGCAAACAGGGCTTTTGCGGGTGTAATCTATCAGTTCAGGGTAATTTCAATTAATAGCCTGGGCGAAAGCATTCCCAGCGATGTTGCAACTTCTATGAGTTTGTAATAAAACTGTGATGCTATTGTTAAGAGTCCCGCAAATTGCGGGACTCTTTTGTTGTGTTTATAAGCCGCTGCAATTATTTAATCAGTGTTTAATTTCTATCATTCCGTTTTAAAATTAAGCCTTCCTTCTTAATTTTTATTTATTCTAAATAAGGAGCCAACCGGCTTGCCAGCTTCATTAATACAGCTTATAAAAACTCTGCGCAGGCAAATAATTTTGCAAAATTCTTCAGAATTCGGTATTCAGTTAGGATAAGCCATTTATTGGGGATAGGTTTGCAAAAAAATACGGAAGATTGGAAAACATTATAAAAACAGAGCTATTCCGAAAAGCCAAACGAAAAAAAATTAATTCATGAAAAAAATCACAACAGTCATTCTCATCTTTGCAAGCACTTTCTTTAATTTAGGTAATCAATGCTTCGCACAATTCACCAAACTGCATGATTTCGGAAATGGCCTTGATGGTACAAATCCTACAAGTTCTTTAATTTCTGATGGAACCTTTCTTTATGGAACGACCACAATTGGCGGGACAAATAGTTCTGGAACAATTTTTAAAATGAAACCCGATGGCACCAGCTACAGTCAGCTCTTTGCCTTTCCAAGCAATGGTATAAATGGGGGTAATCCTCATTGTGACCTTATTTTAGAAGGAGCTTTTCTATATGGAACGACAGTAAACGGGGGGATAAATGGTTTCGGAATTATTTTTAAAATAAAGCCTGATGGAACTGGATATGCTAAAATATTTGATTTTAATGGAATAAACGGAAGTAGTCCTTGCTCCCTGATTTCTGACGGAACTTTTCTATATGGAATGACTTCTGGCAACGGCTTACACAATAATGGAACAATCTTTAAAATAATGCCCGATGGAAGCGGATATTTCAAAATACTCGATTTTGCTGGTTCGTCAAATGGTGCCGGCCCTTCGGGCTCCCTTTATTTTGATGGAACATTTCTTTATGGAATGACAGCGGATGGCGGTACCGGTACTGGCAATTATTGTTCGGGGTCAGGATGCGGGGTTTTATTCAAAATAAAACCTGATGGAACAGGATATTCCAAATTAATAGATTTTAATGGCACAAATGGAAGGGATCCTTATGGCTCTATTATTTATGATGGAACATTTCTATATGGAATGACATCTGGAGGAAGCATTGGTTCAGGAACAATTTTTAAAATAAAGCCCGATAGCACAGGATATGTCAAGCTTCTTGATTTTGACTTCACGGCAAACGGAGGCTCTCCTCAAGGCTCTCTTATTTCTATGGGATCCTTTCTCTATGGAATGACATCATACGGAGGAACAAACAATGATGGAGCAATCTTTAAAATAAAGTTTGATGGAACCGGGTATGCAAAATTGCTTGATTTTAGCGGTACAACGAATGGAAAAACACCTTTTGGCTCTCTTTTTTCTGACGGAACCGCTCTCTATGGAATGACTAATATAGGCGGTATAAACAATGTTGGAGTAGTTTTTAAATATGCACTCACAACAAATGAAATAGCAGAGAATAATAAAGCAAACAATTTTAATATTTATCCAAACCCAAGTAACGGCACATTTACAGTTGATACAAAAAAAAATGATTATAAACTTATCATCACAAATATCCTTGGAGAAATTGTTTATCAATCAGAAATCAAAAATCCCCAATCCGAAATTGATTTAAGCAAACAGCCGAAGGGAGTTTATTTTGTGCAGATGACTTATGAAGATAAAAATACTTTTACTAAGAAAATAGTTTTGCAATAATTATAAATTAAAGAACGAAAATGGAGCCTGCCGGAAATCAGATAAATAATATTTAAACTTAAACTAAATTAGAATGAACAAAAAACAATTAATAATGATTCCAATAATAACAATGGGATATCTTATTGGAAATGCACAGTCAGACAAAATGAAGTATTATTTTGTTACAAAAAAGGACACAGTTTTTTGCAAGAAATTACGTTATGATGTAACTCCTGCTGCGCATATTAATGAAATAGATTATACCGATATGCAGGGAAAACAAATAGTTTTAAAAGATAAAAAAAACATGCCTGAGGTTTTAACATTCCATACAGATAAAGAAACAGAAGATAAAATTCCCATTAAACCAAATCAACCTAAGTCTTATCAAAGATACACGTCAAGAGTAGTTGATGGTAAATTAAAAGTATACTTAGGCACACGGGGGGTTTTAAATGGAAGTACCACTGGAATGTATAGGTTCTTCATTAAAATGCCTGATGGTAAATTTTATAAAATAAATAGTGGCCGCAATATGAAAAAAGTTATCAAACCATATTTAATAAAATGTAAGGAATTTAATGATAAATATAAAGGCAATTTCAAAAGAGATGAAAGCTCTTTTATGGATATGATTGGGCTTTATAACTCCTTATGTAAATAAACCATAAAAAAATTCGGGGCTGACTCATTTTTTTTAGAAATAAAAACTCCGTCTAGAAGTATTCTCTATAGCTTCTTATTGAAGGAAGTGAATATTCAAATTAAATACAAATGAAAAAACTTTTCATCATTAAATTTCAAAATTCATCATTAAATACAAAAAGAAAAATCATTTTTTTAGGGTTGCTTTTATTTTTCAATTTAACTTTCAATATTAATTCATCTGCTCAATTAAGGATTGGAAAAGACACAAAATCAACAACAGAAAAATGGTATAAAAGAGCTTCTGCGTTAAAAAAAACCACTTTAATGGTTGCTATCGACGATGAAAATTCTTTAGTCAGTAAAAAATTAATTGCTGCAGTTGAAACCTATTGGAAATTTACTCCGCATCAGTTTATTAAAACAACTGAAATTGACAAATATTTAAAAGACCCGCAATATTCAATATTATTTTTAGCAAAGTTTGTTTCTGATACAAAAGCTTCTGAATATGCTTATGGAATAGTTTTAGGAGATAAAAAAAATAAAAAAATTGGAGATGCCGCTTTAGTTAGTTCGATTCCTCTGCCCGACAGCTGGACAAAAAAAACAGGTGCTACCCTTCTTGATTTTAAATATTTGACTACATTTTTTGTTCAGGCATTACAAAAGGATGTAACTGATTCGTATGAAAAAAAGATTCATAAAACATATGCACATAAGCATGCTCATTATTATGATAATGGCCTTGAAGAAATTAAAGACAAGAAAATATTGATTTCGAAAGCAGCTCTCAATCCTGATTTTAATAAAACTAATTTTTTGCGAAATTTCGGCCTCAAAGAGGAACAAGTATTCATTGTTGAAAAAGAAGGTATAGAAGAAGCTTTAGAAAAGCAAGATGAAAAAGTTGCCTTTATTTATGATTTCACAGGCAAACTTGGAACAATATATTCTATAAAAGGGGCAAATGCGCTAGCCTATGGATCAGACTATAATATGCGGCTAAATGACATTTACAAATATACCGCATCAGCTGCTGGTATAGGTGTTTTTATCTATATTGTTAAAACTCAAATGGGCGGTAAACAATCTGAATAATAAGTTTTGAACATCCCATAATTTAGAAATATAAAACTTAAAGTAATTTGTAGCAATATTAATAACTCAAACATTTTCAGTATGAAAGCACTAAAATACATTTCTGTTTTTTTTCTATTAATAAGTTTAGCAGGAAACTATGGCTGTCGAAAAAAGCAAGAACTTGCCTTGGATTATGCAGATAAACCTTTGCATTGCTATAATTCTATTATGGATTCGGATGAAACCGCTGTTGATCAAGGTGGCAGCTGTTCCGGGTCATCCAATACACTCTCCAGCTCCTGCGGCCTAACAACAAATAAAGCTATGATTGGAACAACTGCAAGCAATGTAACGAGCTGTGTAAAAACAATTAGCGGTAATGAATTCGTTTTTACTTTATCTCTTGCAGATGGAGGCACCATTGTAATTGGAACAAGCTCAAATGTTACATATAATTCACTTCTTTCATATTCATATATGATTGTGAGCCCTTTACAATATAAAGGCACTGTTACGCCTTCATCCTCTTTACCTGCAAGTCTTAGCTATGGGGACGTTCAAATAAAAACTATCGGTGCCAGCCAGGCAGTTGAAATTTGTAATGGTTATATCGGAGGCTATGGCTCAATTTCAGTTACTGCATTTGCAATAGTTAATTAATAAATTCTACTAAAATTAAATAAATGAAAAAAAATATTTATACAGGAATGCTTTTGCTTTTTATTACTCATGCCTCTTTTGCACAAGTAAAATCACAAATGAAACCACAAGTGAAATCAAAAATAAAATCAAAAGAACAAATCAAGGAAAAAGAAAGTATAATTACGCTTGAGAATTTTAATCCCAATTTTTTGGCTGGCCATATTCCATTTTTAGGCTTTGACTTTTCTCCCTCCAGCTCAACAATCTTCGCAAATTTCGGAGTGAAGCTTAAAAAAGGTGATTTTTTCCTTGATGCTGAATATAACATAGCCTATGTTAATCAATTGGAAGAATTTTACTACAATATACCTCCTACAACAGCGAATTCTATTTATGGAGATAAAAGTCCTCAGCATTTTAATTTAACATTGAGTTATATAATACTAAAAAAAGAAAGGGAAACAAAAGCTTATTTCTTTTTGAAACAAACGGGTTATGGCAAAAGCGCAGTCCGCTGGTTTACGAGCGCACCAAGTAAAGAATCACTTTTTCTTATGATTGATCTTGGCATGAGAAAAGGATTCAGTCAAGTACAGTGTTCTGGAAAAGAATTAACGATTGAAAAATTAGTTGAGCCCGATGGATTTATGGCCCCTACACCAGAAAAAATCAGAACAATGATGGATTATACGATGCTGCAAGCAGGTATTTCTTTTGGTAAAATGGGATATTGGGAGGCGGATATCCCCAAATACGGTTTTCGGAGGTCAGAACGTTTTATTAGATATTATGCTGACTTATTAATTCTAGTGGGCTCTTCTATTGATCCAGTATATAATGATGAAAGAACTACCAATACTTCACTTGAACATGCTGTCTATACCAAGTATGACTTAAACAATAGTAAACGTTCGAAATTTGGTTTTTGTATCGGTGCTACCAGGAACAGCATTAGTAAGTTTGGATTTCAGGAGGGTCTTGAAATGGGCTATATACCTGGAATAAAAGGTACCTTTAAAAGCAATTTTGCCCTTTCTTTAACCACAAGCTTTTCAATAGGAAAAATATTGGAATAAATTCATATCCCCCCCTGTTCAGCGTAACATATAAAAAATATTAACCGAACATTTAAGCGCTGCGTCCCGCTGCGCTTTCTTTAACCGGCATCCTGCCGAACTATCCCAAATAAAAGCAATAATTATATCTTTGAAATAAAAATGCCAACGGGTTATCACAAATTGGCCGGAGGCCTTGTCAAAAAGAGCGTAGCGAGACACTGCGCTTAACGGGGGGTGCCTCACAAGGAGTCGGATATTCTGGACAAGACTACCAAGCTGTAATAACGAATACACCTAATTCTTGGATAATACGAACTTATAACGCTTTTTAATAATGGAAGATGAGTTAAGAACAAAAATATCGATTCTTAAAACCTTATTGGAAAAAAGAGGTAACAAGTCCTTTACTTTTTTTGAAAAACTGCTTTTTGATTTTGATAAGGGATTGGTAGAAGAAGTAATAAAATCTATTTTACCAAGCTATGCAATTGTTCAATATGCTGCCTTTAACTACGAAGAGGAAACTCTTTTTGATGCTATTTGGAATATAGCTGATAAACTAAAAAAAGACAGCAGGCTCTAAGCTGAAGCGTTTTTCACCCTCTTGCAGCCATTGTTGGTGTTAATGCTTAACGAAGGAGTTGCCCCCGATCAGCGCAGCATATAAAAATATTAATCGAACATGTTAAGCGCTGCGTCCCCCGTTCAGCGCAGCATATAAAATATTAATCGAACATTTAAGCGCTGCGTCCCGCTGCGCTTTCTTTGTATCTGGCAGGAAGTAAAGCCTGCAGTTGTAAAAGTGAAAGAAAAAAAATGAGTTTTGGCTGGGCTGCTTACCTATATTTACAAATAATATCTGCATATATATTTTAAACTTATTAAATCTCTCACAGAAGGTTTGTGATTTATTTTCGACTACAGAAAAGCGTCAGATTTTATTTTTAATTTTCGATTTTGTAACCAAGAATCTTGCTGGTTTTGATTTTTTTAATTAAACAATTCGTTTTTTGTTTTTGGGTAAGTACGAATAAAATGGGACCTCTATGCACTCAGAATATATGCGTTCAAAAAAATATAATAACGAAATTGTTTTTTGCAAATAATTAAATCAAGAACTTAATTATAGGGAATCAAGACAAAACTTATATGCTTTATGCTTACTGCAGACAGCCGGCTTATATAAACTAATTTTCTGCTTTATCATTTGAATGGCCGAAAAACTCATTAATGCCATGTTTTTTGTATATAACTTGTATTCGATTTCCGAACCTGAAAACAGCGGCTGGTTTTTTATTTAACAATTAAAAAAATATGCTTAGTACAATGAATGAAAAGAAAAATGATTTTTCAGAATTGCGAAATAACGCAAAAGAAAAATTAAAGTCTGTCTCAAAAAAAGGAGATAAACCTGCCGAGGAGGGTGAATTGGAACAGGAATTGAATATTCAGCGGGTGGAGACTGAAATGCAGAATGATGCACTTCGCGCAGTACAAACGAAACTCGAAAAATCATTAGAAGAATATTCCAGACTGTTTAATGAAGCGCCGGTGGGATATTTTCTTTTAGATAAGCAGGGTGTAATTACAAATGTAAATGCAGCTGGAGCCGGCCAATTGGGTTTGAATAAACAAAAATTAACCGGAAAACATCTTTCTGTTTTTCTCCGCAAATCATTGCAGGACGATTTTTACATAATTAGAAATCAAATTATTGAAACTGGCAAACCGAAGCAGTTTGAATGTGAAATTAAAAGAGAGGACGGTTCACTATTTTTTGCAATTATCGGTACCGCAGTTTTACATGACGAAAACGGTGATTTTAAATCACTTTTTTCAACTATAGTTGATCTTTCACAGCAGAAAGAGCAGGAGCGAAAAACGAAATCTACACTTCACTTAGAGCATGATTTGAACGAAATGAAATCACGGTTTATTACTTTCGCGTCTCATGAATTCCGTACCCCCTTGGCCTCTATTTTAACTTCAACTGAAATTCTTGAAAAATATAATACGTCTGATGATGATTCAAAAAAAGAAAAACATTTCGACAGAATTAAAACGGCAGTCAGCCGTATTAATGAAATATTAATTGATTTTGTTTCGGCCGGCGAAATTGAAAAAGGGAAAGCGAAAAATAATCCAGAAATATTTAACCTCGTTAAATTTACAGAAGACCTTATTGAAGAAATAAAATCGCGTGAAGGACACCGTGATATCAAGTACATACATTTGGGCGAATATAGAAACGTGTTTTTAGATAAGGAATTATTAAAAACCGTTTTAAACAACCTTATTGTTAACGCCTATAAGTTTTCGCCAGAATCAGAAACGATTGAAATCACGACCGAACAGGAAACATCTGAAGTAAGCAATATCACAATTAAAAATGCAGGAATTGAGATTCCTGAAAAAGATCAGCCGCATGTATTTAAAACATTTTTCAGGGCTGGAAATGCTGATAATACTGCAGGCATCGGTTTGGGATTAAATATTACCCAGCAGTTAATAACCATAATGGGAGGCAATATTTCCTTTACAAGTAAAGAAAACGAAGGAACTATTTTTTATCTAAGGTTTCCTAGGGATTAAATAAAAGGCTGGAAAATTATTTTTCAGTAAAGGAGACCATTCTTCATAAGAATGGTCTCCTTTTGCGTTCGGGGAAGTGCATTATTCAAAAGAAGGAGTGAATTGTTTGAAACAATAAGACCATTGTTTGAAAGAAAGGTTGAATTGTTTCGAACAGTAAGACTCCAGTTTGAAAGAAGTACTGAATTGTTTCGAACAGTAAGACTATTGTTTGAAACAATAAGACTCGGGTTTGAAAGAATGGTTGAATTGTTTCGAACAATAAGACTATTCTTAGAAACAATTAAGCAATTGTTTGAAAGAATAAGACTCTTGTTTCAAACAAACAGTCAATTGTTCGAAATTTCAAGTCCTTCTCCGCCCCTCAGCCTCTTTCCAAGCATTTCTGCCTGAGATTTTTAATTAAATAAAAAACCCTAAAGGTTTTAAAAACCTTTAGGGTTTGATTTCAGCTTTACAAAAGCTGAAATGTTCTTACAACTTCGCTTTAATCTCCATCATTTCATAACCTTCAATTATATCTCCGGCTTTAATATCTTCAAATTTTTTGATGTTTAAACCGCACTCAAATCCTTTGCCCACTTCTTTCACATCATCTTTAAAGCGTTTCAATGAACCCAGCTCTCCTTCATGAATAACAATGCCGTCGCGGATAACGCGTATTTTAGTGTTGCGCATTACCTTGCCGTCTAACACAAAACATCCGGCAATGTTACCCACTTTAGTAATGTTAAACACTTCGCGTATTTCAATATTGCATACAATTTTTTCTTCAAATTCAGGAGCAAGCAAGCCTTCCATAGCATCCTTAATTTCATTGATAGCATTGTAGATAATCGAATATAAACGGATGTCGATCTGTTCAGTCTCCGCCAATTTTCTTGCACCGGCCGAAGGACGCACCTGGAAGCCGACAATGATTGCATTAGATGCCGATGCCAAAAGCACATCAGATTCGCTGATAGCACCCACTGATTTATGAATAATTTTAACCTGTACTTTTTCTGTTGAAAGTTTTTGCAATGAATCGGCAAGTGCTTCAACAGAGCCATCCACGTCTCCTTTAACAATCACGTTCAATTCCTTGAAATTGCCTATTGCCAATCGTCTTCCAATCTCGTCAAGTGTAATATGTTTATTAGTACGGATGCCTTGCTCACGCTGTAATTGCAAACGTTTTGCGGCAATTTCGCGTGCTTCGCGTTCATCACTCATTACGTGGAATTTATCCCCGGCCTGAGGCGCACCGCTTAAACCAAGCAGCGCCACCGGCATTGCAGGGCCTGCATTTTTCACAACTTGTCCGCGTTCATTATGAAGCGCTTTTACTTTTCCGCTGAAACAGCCTGCCAGAACAATATCGCCCACCTGCAAAGTTCCTGCCTCAACAAGTATAGTACTCACATAACCGCGTCCTTTATCAAGCTCCGATTCAATTACAGTACCTGTTGCTTTTTTATTAGCATTTGCTTTTAAGTTGAGCATTTCTGCTTCAAGCAGCACCTTTTCAAGTAAAGCGTCAATGTTCAGCCCTTTTTTTGATGAAATTTCCTGGCATTGAATTTTACCTCCCCACTCTTCAACTAAAATATTTAACTGCGATAAACCCTCTCTGATTTTATCGGGATTAGCACCGGGTTTATCAATTTTATTAATCGCAATTACAATAGGCACGCCTGCAGCCTGGGCATGGTTAACAGCCTCAATAGTCTGCGGCATTACACCGTCATCGGCCGCTACAACAATAATTGCAATATCTGTTATCTGAGCACCGCGTGCGCGCATCGCAGTAAATGCTTCGTGGCCGGGAGTATCAAGGAATGTAATCGTTTTTCCATTTTCAAGTTTAACATTGTATGCCCCAATGTGCTGGGTAATACCGCCGGCTTCACCTGCAATTACGTTGGCTTTACGGATATAATCGAGTAATGACGTTTTACCGTGGTCAACGTGGCCCATAACTGTAACAATCGGCGAACGGGTTGTTAAATCTTCAGGCCTGTCTTCTTCTTCTTTAATTGCTTCCTGAACTTCCACACTCACAAACTCCAGCTGATAGCCGAATTCTTCGGCAACAATAGAAATTGTATCGGCATCCAAACGCTGGTTGATAGATACAAATAAACCAAGGCTCATGCAGGTAGAAATAATTTCATTTACCTGCACATCCATCATCTGCGCAAGCTGGCTTGCCGAAACAAATTCAGTAACCTTAATTACTTTCTTTTCTGCTTCCTGCTGATCAGCTGCGTCCTGAGTACGTTCGCTTATTAAATCGCGTTTTGATTTTCTGTGTTTTGATGCTTTTGATTTACCTGCACCGCTCAATCTGGCAAGCGTTTCTTTTATCTGCGCCTGAATTTGATCGGGAGTTAATTCAACTTTAAGAGGACGGGCATATTTCGCTCTCGGCCCTTTCGGATCAAATTTTGGTCTGCCTACACCGCTGCCTCCGGTACTTGGAGTGCCAGTGGTGCTGGGAGGCCTAACATTTCCAGTACCTGTTGCACCGGGTGTTCCGGGAGTTTTAGGGGTCCACGTGTCGCCAAGTGTTGCGCCGCCAAAACTTTTCCGGATACGTTTACGTTTTTTCTTGTTAAAACTATTTGCAGCGGGTGCGGTTGAAGATGCCACAGGTTTTTTTCGATCTTCCTTTGTCGGCAGTTCTATTCTGCCCAGAATTTTCGGGCCTTCCAGCTTGTCAACTTTGGTTTCATAAAAATCAACTTTTGCAGGTTCTGAGGTTTTTGTTTCTGCAACGGGCTCTGCTTCAGCAACAGGAGTAATAACAATTTCTTTTTCTTCTGCCGGAGCCGGAGTTTCCTCAGCTTTTGTCTTTCCTTTTCCTTTTCCCTTTTCTTTTTCCTTAGCTGTCTTATTTTTTTTATCCTCTTCCTTGGTGGTCTTTGTTTTTTCCGTTTTATCGCTCTCTTTTTCTGCTTTTGTTTTTTTATCAGGTTTGGTTTTGCTGTTCAGCGCATCCAAATCAATTTTAGAAACAATAGTAAATTTAATATCCGATTTTATTACTTCTTTCTCATCCTTTTCTAAAACCGGCTCAGCTTCAATTTTTTTTGCAATTATTTCCGCCGGCTTTTTTACTTCTTCTGCCTTAACAACAGGCTTTTCAGGAAGGGCAACATTTTGTACGTTTTTTATTATTATGTCTTCTTCCTCTTCAACTTTTCTTGCCTCAGGTTTTTTAGATTCTTCATCTACCGAAATATTTTCTTTTTTTACCCGGGCGCTGGTGTTTGTTGTAACCTGCTTCGCCTCTTCTTTTGCCGCCTTTTCCGATTGGTATTCTTTCGATACCAAAGTAATCTGGGCTTCATTCAGTTTAGCCATAGGATTGTTCTCTATGACATGTCCCTTACTTTTAAGAAAATCAGTGATAGTGGATACGCTTACATTGAGTTCCTTAGCTACTTTACTTAATCTTTGAACAGTGTTTTCTGACATATTATTTTTTTAATTTACTGCGAACCGCATACAAGCCGAATTTATAATCGGCTAAAATACACAGTCCGCAGGACGCTTTACTCAAATTCTGACTGTAAAATTGCTTTTACTTCATTTACTGTTACTTCTTCTAAATCGGTGCGTTTAACAAGCTCTTCAGTAGAAATTTCTAATACGCTTTTTGCTGTGTCGCAGCCAATATTTTTAAGGGCATCTAAAACCCAGCTTTCAATTTCATCTGCAAATTCTTCCAGATCCACATCTTCTGTATCGATGTCTGTATCACGGTAAACATCAATTTCATAGCCGGTTAATTTACCTGCAAGTTTAATGTTGTGCCCGCCTTTTCCTATTGCCAAAGAAACCTGGTCTGGTTTTAAAAACACTTCAGCACGTTTTGTTTCTTCATCAATTTTAACCGAAGTTATTTTTGCCGGGCTTAATGCACGGGTAATAAATAACGAAGTGTTGGTGGTGTAGTTAATAACATCAATATTTTCGTTGCGTAATTCGCGGACAATACCGTGAATTCTGGATCCTTTCATACCAACACATGCGCCGACAGGGTCAATTCTGTCGTCATAAGATTCAACAGCAACTTTTGCTCTTTCACCCGGTTCACGCACAATTTTTTTGATGGTAATAAGTCCGTCAAAAACTTCAGGAACCTCCAGTTCAAACAATCTTTCAAGAAAGGCAGTTGAACTGCGCGATAAAACAATTACCGGAGTATTATTTTTCATTTCCACACGCTGTACAACAGCGCGTACAGTATCTCCTTTCTTGAAAAAATCAGAAGATATCTGCTCAGACTTAGGCAGAATCAGCTCATTCCCGTCTTCATCAAGAATAAGCAGTTCTTTTTTCCAAATCTGATAAACCTCCCCGATCATTATTTCGCCGATTTTTTCTTTGTATTTTTTATACAAGCTGTCTTTCTCCAGCTCTAAAATTTTAGAAATTAAATTCTGGCGCACAGCCAATACAGCGCGTCTTCCAAAATCAAGCAGTTTAACAGGAGTTGTAACTTCTTCGCCGATTTCAAAATCTGCTTCAATTTTACGTGCTTCTGATAAGCCTATGTGTTTTCCTTCATCGTAATCAAAGCTGTCTTCTGCAAATTCATCGTCAACAATTTCACGGTTCTGCCATATCTCAATATCGCCGCGATCAGGGTTAACAATGATGTCGAAATTTTCATCGGAGCCGAATTTCTTCAACAGCATGCTGCGGAACACATCTTCAATAATGCTCATCAATGTAGCTCTGTCAATGTTTTTTACTTCTTTGAATTCAGAAAACGATTCAATTAAATTGATACTTTCCATTTGTTTAATTTTAAAATGATATTACAATTTTAGTTTCTTTGATTTGATTAAATGTTAATTTGATATTATTTATTACTAACTGTTTTGATTTTTTTGCATCTGTTTTTTCTTTTGTTTTTGTTTCCAGCTGAATCCCTTCGTTGTCGGCCGAAAGCAATTTACCGATTAGTTTTTTATTTTCTTTTGTTACCACCTCCACTTGTTTGTCAATGTTTTTTTGGTATTGGCGGAATGTCTTAAAGGGCTCTGTCAGTCCGGGCGACATCACGTTCAGTTCAAAATCTTCTGTTTCGCGGTCCAGACCGGCTTCAACATGCCTGCTCATTGCAACACAGTCGCTGATAGAAACCCCGTTATCATTATCTAACAGAATAATAATTTTGTTACCTGGCTTAACGCTTATATCCACAATAAAATTAGTCCCTTCAGCAATTTTAGCGTCAACTGATTTTTTTATTCTATCAATAGTAATCATATCGTTTTTCAGAAAAAAGAAGAGGGGACGTTAGTCCCCTCTGTTTATTATCCCTCATGTTTTAACGATGCAAATATACGAAACAAATCTGATTTACCAATTTTTTTCTTCTGTCATTTTAAACCGTCATTTTAAAACAAAAAACCTTTTAATGCGTACAATATTGCAAGTTAATCGAGATTTAATAATCATTCATCAGAAATTTTTAAAATTTTCGATTAAGGAGCAATATAAACTAAAAACAAATGTCATGGAAACGCAGATAAAAAAAACCGAAAAAAATGACCGGAAAAAAATTTTTCAGTCAGTGGCTTTATTTTTTTCATTTCTGGTTCTTTTCACAATTAATGTAATGAGTGCCTCAAATACTAAAAACCCCCAGCCTGTAAATAAAGACGATGAAAACGCCGCCGTTGCCGCTATACAAAAAAGTGCCGAGCACGAAGAGTTAATGACTTACATATACATGACGGTTGGATTTATAATCATATTGGGCACTGCATGGTTTGCCGTTGCCGGAAAAAAGAAAAAAAACCGTCATGAAATCATTGAAAAACATGCTGTAGTAAAACATCACCCTGGTATCCATGACAAAAGATATGGAACTAAAAGATCATAAATCTGGGTCATAAATGCCTGTTGTTGTTAATTTTAAGGATGCATAACCTGCTTTTAAGTTTTACTATTGCACTCCCTCGCGGCAGGCATGAAGAGGCGCCTCTGGTCCGTAACACCTGATAAGCATGAAATTTATCGGCTATAGTGTTTTATGCCCATTTATTGGAACCATAAAACCTTCAGCTTTTTTTTGCATTTTCTGCAGACAAAAAATCTAATTTTGTTTACTTTTGATTTTCATTTAAGAAAAGTCTTTTTTTAATTTTTAACCACAGCATCAATGCATAAAATACTTATAGAAGGAATAAAGGTTTATGCGTATCACGGCTGTTTAACAGAAGAAGGCAAAATTGGATCTGATTACATTGTTGACGTTACTCTTGAAATTGATTTTACTGAGGCTTCTCAAACTGATGATTTAAGCAAAACCGTTGATTATACTACAGTTTACGATATTGTTAAAACACAAATGGCAATACGTTCAAAATTAATCGAACATGCCGGCGGGCGCATTATTGATAAATTGAAAGAAAATTTTCCTGGATTAAAAAAACAGGAAGTGAAAGTTTCAAAACTCAATCCTCCGATGAATGGCAATGTGGAAAAGGTCAGTATCATAATTACTGAAAAAAATGCCGGATAAAAATTGTTCGAAATGTAATGTGTTTTTTGAGTGTACGAGCGAACATGCAGGGTGCTGGTGCGAAAACATATTTATTAATTTAGATGTCTTAAATGAGCTTAAAAAACAATACGACAACTGTTTGTGCCCGGCTTGTTTAGAAGGTTATTCCGTTAAGGAAGAAAAAAAATAATTATTATTTACCGAAAATTTGTACTTTCGCCAACCAGATTAACAACAAAAGGTCCTGTGGCCGAGTGGCTAGGCTCAGCTCTGCAAAAGCTGCTACAGCGGTTCGAATCCGCTCGGGACCTCAAAAAGACCGCCAATGGCGGTCTTTTTTTATTAACTTCTTGATAATCAATGTCAGCTTCCTTCGCTTCCGTTCGCTGCAGAACAAAAATGTTTCGCTGTGGTTTCGTTCGGCATTAAAAAATGTTTCGCTTGAAGAAATTCAACTAAAATAAATATGTTGAAAACTATTTTTGAGCACCCCCAAAATCATACTTTAAAATATATTTTGCCCTAAAAACAATCCTTTTGGAGGAATTCATTTTGGGAAATATTTTTTATTTTTTCATTTAGTTGTTATATTTACCTGATTGTCAAATAGTTGTGTTTGTTTTGCGTAACTTTTTTTCTATCTTTGCTCCTTAATTATTAAAACCTATAAAAAAATGGAGACTGCGCAAATTGAAACTGTTTTAAGTACAAGTGAAGGGAACAAATCCCCAAAGGGCCGTGTGGAAGAGTATATCTCTTTTGGAACACAAGTGTTTGATAAATTAAACAACGCATATTGGGAAGTCTTACAAAATGCTGAAGACCGTCTGGCATTCACAGAACAAATGATTTCATCGAATTTAGACATTATGTCTCCAGTTCCCTCTGAGCAAGCAATGATGCTGGTATACTATTTAGCACAACAACATCAAGTTCTTGATATTTGGGACGATCAACTATTTGATGAATACAAACAAGCTATAGTTGATGGGAAAGAGAGGGAAATATTAGATAATACCATTGCTGATGTTCGCATGTTTGCTTTTGTTTCGGCAATTAATTTTGTAACACGTGGTATTGAAAATGTACGCGATGAATTAAAGCAGGGTAAGGGTATAATGCAGGGGGACTTCTTGGTTATGGGCGAAGTGGCAAACCCTCTCCTTAAACCGAATTTGGATGATCTTGAAAACATAAAATTGGAATCATATAATGCACTAATAAACTATTTTAAAACTCAAATCGCTTTCCCATTCGCAGATAAAGAACTCTTTATTCAAACTGAAATTGCTGAATTTTCGAGATTTTTTTCTAACCACGAGTCTCACAAAGGGTGGGAGTATTTATGTAAGAGGCTGGCTGAATCAGAGGAAGATATAGAGGAACTTTATAAAAACAGAAGTGAAATAATAGATGGGACATACACATTTTCATTGTTTGATAGGGAGGGTGATAGAAGAGCAATATATGGAGCACTTTTGGGTGTTAAAGAATATCTTAAATTTCTGAATGTTCAGATAAAAGGAAATAATAAAACTGAAGATAAAGGGTTAATCGATACTTCTGAGAACAGTGCCCAGCCGAAAGCAGTACTTAAAAAAACTAAAACAATTAATAAAATTCTATTACTTCCAGAATTGCTTAGTAATCCAAGTGATATTCAAATAATAAATAATTGGCTTGTTGAAGAAAATTTTATTGAATTGGTTCAAGGGGGCGATCCCCTTCGTCCTTATCATTGGAAAGGGAAAAGTGCTAATAAAAAAAACATGATTTTATCCAGTATAGATGACAGCAATGTAGATAGTTCTCTAAGAAAAAAATCTAAAACGTTTTCATTACCTTATCAGGTGGCAAGATTTGGAATTATATTATTACTAATGAAGAAATTGAAAATTCGAAAAGACACCTACAAGTCGACCGGGTTAGCACGAGCAATTTTAGATTATTATAATCTTGAAGATCCGACATCAACAATTACTGATGCTTTTAAAAAAAGCAAATGGCCTTTGTCTCTTGAGTATGCAAATTACTATACCTCTTTAAAAGATCTCCTTAAGAAGGATACCAAATCTCCCGCCTGAGAAAGTTGGAAAAGTTGCAGGAAAGCAGAGCCGTAATTTAGCTCTGCTTTTTTGTTTCCACTAATTCGAAGAGTATAAATTGCATCACGAAGAAATTATAAAAATGCTATCTGATAAGGTTATTGGGTTAGAGCAAAAGCTGGATGACATATCCCAGCTTTTGCTTAAACTCTGTAATAAGCCAACACAAGGTTTGACCGATTGGCTGACCTTGGAAGAGGCGAGTTTTGTTACAACATTGGGTAGAACAAAGCTGTATGAGCTCAGAAGGAATGGCATTTTAGCAGAGTCGAGCCTCACCGGAAAAGAAAAATTTATACGCAAAAGCAGCATAGAAGCAGCTTTAAATAAAAACGAGAAAGAATTACTAAATGCGCCGTTGATAAAACCGCGAAAAAAACAAAAATGATAAGTTCGTTCAGCATAAAATTTTATTTGAATACCAGGATTATAAATGGTAAGGGTGAAAGCCCCGTTTATTTAAGGGTCTTGAAAGACCGCAAGAAAAGTGAAGTATCACTGAATGAATATATTTTGCCTGAAAAATGGGATGCTGAAAAACAACGTGCAAAGGAGGATAAAAAAAACAGCACAAAAAATGACAGGCAGATTAATATAGCTATTGCAAGGGTAGAAGAAAAAATTCGGGATACTCGTTATGAACTTGAGAGTGAGAAAAGGCCATACACCTCACGCTTCCTATTAGATATTTTAAAAGGTAATCAGAAAACAACTCGCTTAACCTTGCTGGAGTATTTTGGTGAATGTACCGCCGCATTTGAAGCAAACAAAAAAGAGTATGGGGCGCCCACAATTTTGCACTATAAAAGGACAAAATTATTACTGGAGCGTTTTTTAAAAAAAGAAGGTTTGGTTAATGTACTTCTTACATCTGTTTCAAGAAAATTAATTTTGGATTTTGAACAATTTATCCTCGTAACTCCGAATCAAAGGCTGGGTAAGTGCTGCAATCGCAATACAACAAATAAATATTTGAACAAATTAAAATGCGTACTTGGCAGAGCATACGATAATGAATATATTCAAAGACATCCGTTCAGTGGAATAACATTAAAAGAGCCAAAAGTTAATAAAGTTTTTTTAACTGATGAAGAAATTGAAATTATGACTAACCACAAGCTTGGCGGTAATCAGAGCCTGTGCCGGGTTCGTGATTTCTATATCTTCTGTGTATATACCGGCCTACGTTTCAGTGATGCTTCTAAACTGACTAAGGACAGCATTGTCAAAGATAGCAAGGGCAGGTTATGGATTGAAGGAGTGCAAGAAAAAACAGGAGAGTATGTCGGCATACCTTTAATTAAAAGGGCGCGGAGGATATATGATAAATACAAACAATTTAGAGATGAAACGGGTCGTCTGCTGCCTGTTATTTCTAACCAGAAAGTGAATGTTTTTTTAAAAACCATTTCAACCTTATGCAATATTAAAAAGAACATTACCCACAATACATCTCGGCATACCTTTGCCACGACCATCACCCTTGACAGGGGCATTTCATTAAAATCGGTGTCTTCATTACTTGGCCACAAATCTGCAAAATCGACAGAGGCGTATATCCACATTAGTAAATTTCATTTGGAGGAAGTCGCTAAAAAGTTGGAATTAGCACATAAGTAAAACCCTCCATAACGTCCTTTTATCAAGCCTTTCCATAAGTATAAAAATGCTCTCCCAACTTTCCCAAATGTAAGAGTTGTCAAAGTTGCTCCTTTTTTTTGAAATAATTTAGCAGCATGCGAAAAGGGAAAAAAGCGATCGCCTCAATAATAAAAAAAAGCCTTGCTGTCCGCGACCTAATGGGTTAAGGAAAAATTCACTACCAGCTTTCCCATCTGGGAAAGTTGGCAAAGTTGCCCCCTTTTTATAGAATAATTTCGCAGAATGCAAACTCAAAATAAATCAATGCCACAAGCCTGTGATACTGCAAATGGTTATGTATTCAAAGTGCATAATCTTTTCCAGATCATGCTGGGGAAATAAAAAAGAAGGAGGTGATACAAAATAATTAATTAAACCAAATATGAGTGGCGGCAGGTTAGAATGCCGATTTACCAACGCCAACTTATTAAATGAAAAAAATATCGGCAGCTAAACTTAAAAACAAACACATGAACATCATTGCAAAATTAGTCGAAGTAAAGGCAATTGAAAAAATTTCTGCCGACTTCACAAAAAGGATTATCGTTGTTAACGATTGCTCCCTTTACAACCCACAGAATTTACCGCTCGAAGTTTCGAACGAACGCATTCCATTAATTGATGGATTCAAGGAAGGAGACATGGTTGATGTCTCTTTTAATATGAGAGCAAAAGATTGGGTTGACCGTTCTGGCAAAACCAGAACGTTTATTACACTGCACTTATGGGGGATCAAATTAGTTTCAAACGAAACTGAATCAACTCCAGCTGTTAGTGAATCAACAGAAACAGCAGCGGTTGTGAAGGAACAAGTGGAATCAGCTAACTAAAAAACTGATTCTAATGGAACACAACTCTAACGGACTGCGCGGGCCGCCTCTGATATTACAAATAGTGTAAGAGAAAAAGATTTAATAAAATTTAAAACAATTAAAATTCATGAACACAAACAATTACAATGTCACAGACATTAATGTTAAAGAACAGTTTGAAAACGGGTTTGCCCACCGGGATTACCTCGCGCATTTAATGCGATGGTGGCATATTTTACGGGTGGTTATGTCGGGTGAACGTATCTGCGATTTCGGATGTGGGAACGGATTCTTACTTGAGGTGCTGTATCGCAACCGGTCTGGTATCGGGGCTTACGTCGGGTTGGACATACGTGAACAAACCTTGAAAAAAGCAATTGAAAAGTGGGGTAAACTGGCCTGGGCGAAATTCATAAACATTGATTTAATCCTAACCCCTTTTGATTATTCAGCCGTCCGTGCAGATAGAGTGGTATCCTTTGAAGTTATGGAGCATGTGGGTAAACAGAATGCGGAAATATTTTTACAGCACTTCAGGGATTGTGGAAAGCCAACAGCCACCTACTATCTAAGCACGCCTAACCATGATGCGAAAGTTGGTGCAGCCGATAATCACACCTACGATAGTGGTGATGGACGAGGTGTAGCTGTGCAGGAACATACCCACAAAGAGCTTGTAGAACTGATTCAAAAGTTCTTCACGATTGAAAAGAAGTTTGGAACCTTCGCATCAATTAAGAATTACAAGCCTTTAATGAAACCTTGGCAGCAGGAGATGTTCAGCGCATTATCTGAATATTACGAGTCCAACATGATGTCAATCCTGATGGCTCCTATGTTCCCGGAAGTAGCGCGAAACACCTTGTGGGTATTGAAAAGGAAGAATAATAATGTAGTAAGTAATAACTAAAAAACAAAACCAAATGGAAACACAAAATATGGTTTCAGCACCAGTACAAAATGCTGAACAAACGCAGCAGAGCTTCGGACAAGCAATTGCAGCACTTAGCAATCCAACGTTTCTTTCAGACGATGAAACTTTTTTACCAGAAGAGGAGCTGGTGGTTGGCAGTAATGGCAAGCCATTAAACCTGTCACCTGATCGGCCGGTTGTAATTAAATTGCCTAAAGCCCTTGGAGCCACGGTCAAAATGAAGCTGAAAGGTAAAGGCCAGGGAATTTCAATTGACAGTGTTTATTTGGAAGAGGCCTTTACAGATGTTGATTTCGCTGACATTGGGCATGGTAAACAGTTGGGGTTGGTATTGGCTAATGGCAGCTTGATTTATGGTTGGAGTATCATTGCAAAATCGCGCAGGTGCATGTACATCCCTAAACGGCTCACACCTGAAGGGTTTCCGGTTCCTTCACTTCACAGAGCGAAACCGATTGTTGTACTTAACCTGATCATCGGGTAATGGAAGAACGCCTGAGGTCTTTTGGGAACCTTGACCTCAGGCGACTTTCATAAACATAAATAATTTTTAAAAACAAAAAAACATGCAAATAACAGGAACAATAATAGAAATAGCCGTCGAAGAGCTGCTGCCCAACGGGGTAAAAAAAATAACCTTTGTTTTAACTGAAGAGAGCCCATTCCCAAGTGAATTGCCCTTTGACCTATTCAATGAAAAAATAGCATTGATAGAAAAGTTTAAAGTTGGTGATCGGGTTTCGCTTATGTGCAGACCAAGAGGCTTTAGTAAAGTTACTGAAGAAGGTGAAGTAAAGCGATGGACATCATTACGCCCTTATCGCATAACTCTTTTTAATAATTCAATTCAAATTCAACAATTAAACCAAACAACGGAGGAACCAAACAATGGAAACGAACAATAACACAACTAATGCAGATGCTGGAAGCATGCCTCAGGATAATAAAAATGCATCAGGAATAAAAATTTTACAGGCGAACTTAGTAAAGGAACCTAAATCAGTTGACAGCATTTTCGGCGGTTTTATAACAGGAACTTTTTGGTTAATTGACCCAAATGGAAAAATTGAAATTTGCCATAGCTGGTTACTTGATTATTTGGTAGCCGAAGGTTTTTTTATTCTTGATCATGGCGGAAACCTCACTTTGGTGTGGGAAAAGACACCCAATATAATTATACCAACCCATATTAAAGTAATAAAGGATCATGTACGTAGTTATGTAGAGGGGCTTAAGGATGACGACCTTGGAAATGGTGCGACAAAAGATAATTTAAAGCAAAAACTTGTTAAGGGGGTAATGAATTATATCTGTGGTCCCAAGCTTGACCTGCTGCCAATAAAGAAAATTGAATTTATCAAAGACACGGCTGATACATCTTATGTGTTCTTTAAAAATTGTGCTGTAAAAGTAACTGTTGATAAAATTGAAGATGTTGCCTATGATAACCTTCCTGCAATGGTTTGGAACGGGAAAGTAAAAACACAGGAGTTTCATTTTGATTCAAAATATAACAGCGGTTCGGTCATAGAACAATTTTTTCGAAAAATCTGCGGCGGTCAAGAGCTTTGGTTCACAAGCCTCCAGACACATATAGGTTATCTATTACATAGGTATAAACCCGGCCACCTCTCTGTGCTGATCGCCTTTATCGACAGGCATATCCGAAATTTTTGGGAGGCCAATGGAGGTACTGGAAAGTCTATGATCATGAAATGCGTGAGACTGTTGCGTGATGTAGAACGTTTTGACGGCAAAGGAGAAATTTCATACGTATTTTCTTTTGATACCGTGAATGCCTGGACTGATATAGTCTTCATAGAGGATTTGAAAAAAGAAATCTCTATTGAGCGCTTCTTTGTTGGTATTACTGAGGCTACAAGTGTTAACAGGAAATACCAGCAGCAACTTGTATTGACTGATGATGATCGCCCTAAGTATGCCGTCACCTCAAATTACGTGTTGCGGATGCCTGTCGGTGCTGCAAGTGAAAGAAGGATTCGTGAGATAGAAATTGACAACTTTTATAACGATAAGTTCACCGCCTTTGATGATTTTAAGCATGAGTTCTTTAGGCAATGGTCGGATGAAGAATACCAACGGTTTTTTCATTTCATGCTGAGCTGCTTGCAGCTTTACCTTAACAAGAGCATCATTCCTGCTCCCAACATTAATAAAGAATATAGGAGATTGCTCAGCCATACTGGTGATGATTTTGTTGAATTTATGGATGACTACTTGTGCGATAAATCAGGCAGAATAAAAATACGCAAAGATGAAATCAGAGAGCTTTACCGGAAGCTAAACCCAAGCCAAAAGTATCAGCATTCATCAAAGAATAAATTTACATCCATGATGAAAAAATATTTTGAGTATAAGGAGATACCATATAGTGAAATTCCGCTACGCACAAAAAAATATTTTGAGTTGCAGCTGCCAACCCTTGCGCCGGAGGCGGGTATAGGTTCTGTTCTTCAATCTTTAGATAATGCAAATAATGTAATGTCAGCGGAACAAGGGGAAAAGATGCTCAATTCTTTGGAGAGTGGTAAATTTAATTATAAAACCGTAGACACAAATGAGTAAGCTAAGTGAATTGATGAACCTTTTAAAAGCAGCTCCAAGCTTTGCTTTTGATACCGAAACTGCACCCGGTGTAATTGGTGATGCACTTGACCCGCATGGATTGGAATTAGTTGGTATTGCTTTTTGCATTGAGCCGGGGAACGCATTTTATCTGCCGTTCCCCGAAGATCGGACAAAACGCGAAACTATTCTTAATCAGCTAAAAGAAATATTTTCAGCGGGCAAAACAATCATAGGCCATAACCTAAAGTTTGATCTGCAAGTGTTGAAACGCTACGGCATTAAGGTTAACGGGAAGCTTATTGATACAATGGTTGCACATTACCTCACTAATCCAGATCAAAAACGGCACGGTCTTAAAGAAATATCCAAACAAATTTTCAATTATCAGCAGATTACAATTGAACAATTAATTGGCAGTGGCAAGAACCAAAGGTCTATGAAGGATGTGCCACTGCATCTTGTTTCAAAATATGCCTGCGAAGATGTTGACCAAACATTAAAAATTTGGATGGTGTTGGAAAAGCGGCTTGAAACAATGGGATTAATGGAGTTGTTCCTTGATATAGAATGTCGTTTGATACCTTGCCTTGTTGAGATGGAGTACAATGGAGTAAGAGTGAATGGGAAACAATTACGCAGTTATTTTAAACGAGCTGATGATGATATGGATGATTTAGCTGTACAGATATTCAATCTTGCTGGCAGTGATTTCAATATAACATCATCTTCGCAAGTCAGCCGGCTGTTATTTGATGATCTGGATTTGATCCCAATCGGTGAAAAAGGTAAAAGTGGCAATTACAGTGTAGGGAAAAGCACTTTAAAAAAACTTCAAAACGAGCATACTGTTGTACCGCTTATTGCAAAGTACAAAACTGGTAAAAGTATTATATCTAATTACCTGATCAACTTACCAAAAACAATTCACAAATCAACTGGAAATATTCATGCGAAATTTAATCAAGCAGTCGCCACAACAGGCCGCCTCAGTAGCTCTCAGCCTAACTTGCAGAACATCCCTAAACAACAGGAAGGTCTTGGCAGGGAGATCAGGAGTGCTTTCATTTCTGTTACACCGGGTAACAAAATTATTACTGCTGACTTCTCACAAATTGAAGTGCGTGTGCTTGCTCACTGCAGTAAAGATGCGAATCTTGTACATGCTTTTAAAAATGGAATAGATATTCATTCTATGGTAGCTGCTGGGATTTTTGATGTGCCTATAAATGAAATTACAGATGAAGACCCCAGGCGCAAGACTGCTAAAACAATTGTATTCGGTATCAATTACGGAATGACTGCAAAGGGGTTGGCGGGCAGGTTATCTGAAGTGCTTGAGAAAGAAGTGAGCAAATATGAAGCGGCAGATTATATCGAAAATTATTTTGAGAAATTTCCGGGAGTAAAACAATATCAGGACGAGTGTTGCTATTTAGTCTCAGACAAAGGGTTTGCAGAAACGATACTTGGTCGCAGGCGTTTTATCACGGATATTAATTCTTTTGAAACCTCGAAAAGAGAAGCCGCCCAGCGCTTGGCCATGAATACTCCTATTCAAGGCAGTGCTGCAGATATAATTAAAATTTCTATGGTTAGGATATTTGAAGAGCTAAAATCCAAGGGGCTGAAAACTAAAATGGTGCTTCAGGTGCATGATGAATTAGTGTTTGATGCGGAACTCTCTGAGCTTCCTATTGTACTCCCTTTGATTAAAAACCACATGGAAAAAGCGGTCAACCTTATGATTCCAATGGAGGTTGTGATCAAAGTGGGTGATAACTGGCGTGATGGTGAAAAGTGGACTTTGTAAACTAACGGGCATTTATAACGGGCAAAACTCAATAATAAAAGGAGTTGTAGCGCCCCGTGATAAGGTGAAAAGTTAAATAGACAAAAAGTGATGGGCGCAGAAAAAAAAACTCAACGTGACAATTACTAAAACAAATAAAATGAAAAAGAAAAACACAATTATCACAAACGCTGAAAAGAAAGTCATGTATAAATTAACTGTTTTTATTATGAGAACAGATTCGGACGGAAATTCCAAACCTGAAGAAATAACAGAGCTGTTTCATGAAAATTCATCAATAGAAAACCGCATTCAAGCAATATCCAAGTATGTAAGTTTCTTGGATACACTCAGAGAAGCTGTTGAAAAAAAACATGATAATTTCGCATGTTTTGATTGTGAAAAAATTAGGAGCGTTGAGGATTTTTTATCATTTAGGTTAACAATTTCATTCATAAGACCAGATGGCAAGGAATTTGAAATTTTAGGGTATTCAGATGACAAGAATGAAATAATCGATGGACTCTTAGATGAGTATCATACATACGTAAAATTTGGATTTGAATTAAGGGATGTAATATTAGTAGAATTATACGGAATGCCTTTTTATGTTTTAGGAGGAATCGATTCAATTGTTTGTTTAAAAACAAAGATGGTTGTATCAGAACGAATAAGTGAACAAGGCAGGATTAAAAAGTACCCACATAGTGTAGAGTTGAAAAGGGAGATTTCCCGAAATTTCAAATTATTTAAAAGAACAATTTATTTAAAAGTGTTAAAGCCCAAGAGTGTCACACACCCAAAATTATTTATTAAGAGTATTAGACACCCACACCCCCGAAAAAAATATTATTGAGAGTTGAGAGAAAGTGAAACCTTTCTCACTATGGGGCCACCTCACAGATCAATATATTTTATATAGCAAGTGTTGAATATGTCATACCCTCTCTTGGAGGTATCCCCCAAAGATCATGATGTAATTGAGGTTCAAATCCTAAATATTTAAGTGATTCTTTTCTAAAAATCTCTTTGCAAAAATCCATTTTATTTGAATCTACTACCAAAGAATCATGTATTGTAAACAGCGGCATTCCGGGTTCCGCTTTTGAAATGGTTTTAGCAACTTTGTCTAAAACTAATTTGGATTCTATTTTTTGTAAAAGTATTGGCAGTTTTTCATGTCCGGCGGATTTATACATTTTGAATACCTCATAAACTTCTGGAAAAAGCTTTTTAAACACACGCTTCGGAAGCCCCTGATTACCACCTAAAAATTTATTGCTTGAATACATTACCATATACATCATTTTCTTTATGGACTTTTCATCATCTGCCATGTTTACTTCATGTTGCTTAAATAGCCCAGCCATTCCTTTATAAAAATCATTTAAAACTAAATTCCTGTATTCTTCAAATTTACTTTGGTTAGCGTTTACATAATCTGCAATACTTTGAATTGGCAGGGTTACAGTTAGCTGTGGATCTATATTTTTGAGACTTACTCTTTCCTGTTTTAATTCCGTATTGTAAAATGAGGATTCAAATAAAAGTAGTGATAGTGCAGGTTGCGATGATTTAATATCAATATTTGCCAGCTGAACACTTTTATAATAAATGTTTGGGCGCAATTCTTTTTTTATTTTTGTTAAAATTGTGTGTAGTCTGTGAGAGGTTGAATCTACGGTAAAATAAAAATCTTTTTTATGCAGCTTAATAAGGTTTACATAATTCACGTTGAATTTATGTAGGGGGTTATCTTTTTTTGCATCCAAATCTTTTTGGTATAACTCTAACAGCTTTTCATCAGCACCGTTGAAATCTACACACAGCCCATCGTTGAACCATTTGTGCAAATAATTATACTTAGCACACATTCCACGATTAAATCTGCTTTCTTCTTTTAAATTTTTGGTTAATGTGTATTTTGTAATGTATACCGGCCTTATTATATCGTGGTACTTTGGGGTGTATCTGTAACATTTACTTTTTTCGCCAACGATGTATGAATTATCACATTCAATAACACCATGCTTTATGAGATAGTTAAAATATCTTTTGTATTTGTTGTTTACCTTCTTTAATAAATGAGCGTGAAGCGGCACAAAGCCGCCTTTGCGCAAACTATCTTTCTTTTTTGCAGGCAGTTCATATAACAAGCTGCACAGATGCACGAAGTGGTCAATGTGATATTTGAAATCCGGTGGATTGTTTGTAAGAAGCTCTTTTAAATCAAGGTTCTTTGGTAGAAATTTTATCATAGGATATGGGTTTTATCTTTATATACCTATGAGAAGCAATTGTTCTATTATATGGTGGTACTTTCTAACATTGATTCATACATTTGAAATTATACTCTGGATCGGAAGACAGTAAATAATAAAAATGGCGGCACTTGCTTTTAAAAATGGATTTATTGATTATTTTTATTTATTTTTATTAATCCGATAATCAGGTATTCATGTGAAAAATTAAATAAATGACCGCTATAGTAGGAATATTGAATAAACATGCAATTGCAATTGCCGCAGACAGCGCTGCGACTGTTTTCGGGAATAACAATTCTCACAAAATATTTAACAAATCAACAAAAATATTTACTCTCTCTAAGCACCATCCCGTTGGAGTAATGATCCATAATGCCGGCTCCTTTTTATCAACACCTTGGGAAACGATTATCAAAGTTTACAGAAAGAATCTTAAAGACAAATCCTTTCCAACTCTAAAAGACTATCAGGAAGATTTTATAACTTTTTTGCATAAAAAAAATTTTTATTCTGACGAAGCAACTCAGAAAACTTTTTTATATTTTCTTTTCAATGCAGTCGTAAAATCGCTTACTGAAAAAGCGTTAATGAATCAAACAGCCATCCTTGCTGACCCAACTCCTGAAAACAAGGCTGCTGCGATTGCATTGATTGATAATGAGTTTGAAATTTTTCTGCGTCAAATAAGATCCAATTCAGAAATATGCTCTGAATTTGTCGATTTAACCTTGGTTGATTTTAATTCTTTCACTCATAATGAATTCAGTTTCATTATAAAAGAATTTTTTACTAATAACGGTTTGGTGGCAACACCAGGGCTAATTGTTAAAATACAAGAAACTTTATATTTATATACGCGAATAAAAGAGGAATGGGTAAATCATTCCGGATTAGTTTTTGTTGGGTTTGGAGAGGATGAAATCTACCCTTCATTAATTCCTGTTAAAATTTCGTTAGCTTTAGGTACAAGACTAAGATATTTTATTAAAACTAATGAGGAAATTCATATTTCAAATGAAAAACAAAGTGCAATTTCTCCGTTTGGACAAATAGATGTGATTCATACAATATTAACTGGCGTTGATAATAGTTTAGAAACTACCTTTATTGAAAATCTTGGTGTAACATTAGAAAAATATAATCAAGCCATTATTGGGTTAGTAAATGGGAGTCCGGAATTGATGGCACAAATAAACGCTGTCGATATTCCAACACTTGTTGAAGAATATAAAACAAAAATTTACGAGGCAAAACAAGTAAGTTATATTAATCCGTTATATAACGCTTTAGATAGTTTATCTAAGGAAGATTTGGCTGAAATGGCAGAAAGTCTTATTTACTTGACCTATTTGAAAAGAAGAATTACCTTTGCAGAAGAGAGTGTTGGTGGTCCAGTGGATGTCGCAATTATTTCAAAAGGTGATGGATTTATTTGGACAAAAAGAAAACTTTATTTTAAGCCGGAATTGAATCAATATTTTTTTGACAACTATTTAAAATAAAAAACATGAACTTAATATCGCTTTCACCAAATACTCAGCAAAATACTATAGAAGAGAAGGAAAGTGTTCTTTCAGCTTTTAGAGTTAAAAAAGAGGATAAGAAGGAAATTACAGAAGGTATGTCTCCTAAAGAAATAGCAGACATTGTTTCAAACCATTTAATGGAGATTATAAATAAGCAATTTGAAAAGGGTAAAAGCAATTTTCTAAATAAAAAATAAATACTGTATCTGTCTACCACTCTGACTTTCTGTTATAAATCCTCTAATAAAACAGATGCCACAATGTCTAAATACATAACTCTTGTCTACGGTATAACAAAATCTGTAGATTGATAATATTAATTATGGACTTGTAACTCCGAAATAATTTTCAGATTGGAAATCAATTTTACATTTTTGGTTGTTTGAGAATAATTTTCAATGATGTAATAAATGGTTCCGCCTTCGTCGGTTAACGTTAAGTGTTTATTTCCTTCGTAATCATAAACTCCGGGGCCTTGAAATATTTTATACGTTCCCAATGGGATATACAATTCCATCAAGGCTTCAAACTCCTCAATGCAGTCCAAGACTTCCATTCCTTGAAGGCGACATAACTTTCTGTAATGAGAATATATTTTATCATTTTCATAAAGGAAAAACTCTGTTGAATCGGCTGAAACTACTACTAATGCTTTCATTGGGTTCGTTTTGGTTCTTATAAATTTACACATTTTTCCACTGTGAAAAAAATGTATAAATTAGCCAATGTAAAAAGTAAAAGTATGACAGCTAAGGCATTTCATGATAAGATGGTCGCTTACATTGACGAATATCAAGAACACCTTTTACTTGTAAAGCCCAATGATATAGCCTTATTCCACTGCCCCATCCTTCGTGAATTTGTAAATTATATTTACAATCACCACCTGGTTTCTTGTATTGATCAAATCACGGTAAGCATGACCAACTCAAAGTTTCATGCCGATTTTAAAAGGAGGAACAAGGAGGTTGTTTCAAAAGAAAAAATAAAAAAAATTCTGCATGACTATTTTGTTTATCTAAATGGAAAGCATGGAATTAAAAATGAGAAGATGATGCGAGGACTTGAGAAATAAAGAAATAAGCAATTACTGTATGCTTTCCAAAGTCCATTATTTTTTCAAGAAATTTGCTAAAAAAGCCACAGTGGAGGGATTCAAAGTAATCACACTTTTATTATTTATTAGATATTAAAGTGTATGTCTTTTGTCGTTTCCTTTAATTGAATACGATACTTTAACAAGATCTTGGTAGTTATCTGGATGTAACTTCTTAAAAATTTCGGCCGCATTGATCAAATCACTCATTACGTCCGGATTATTGGTTTTGTCTTTACTCTTTGCGATGAAATTGTATAATTCAGCGCTGACTCCTTTTAATTTAATAGAGGAAATACTTTTGTTAGGCGCGTTTATGAAATCTATGGATGCATGAGGGGATGGATTTAATTTATTCAAAAAATTCTGCTCTGAATCTGTCAGATGAATGTTACCTAAATTTCCTTCGAGAATTACCATTTTTGGAATATTAAATTAATATAGATGCCAAATTTAGCATATTAGTAATAAAATTCAAATTTTTAATAGAACACTTTCACTTACATATCAATCCATTAAAAGTGAAGCAAATAATTATCGCCTGCATAATTATTTTTGCTTAACCTATTGAAAGTCAATGAGAGGAGCCGATTTCACTACTTTCACTTTGTACAATAAGTGAAAGTAGTCACGGATTTATAGTAGATTAGCTTAAATACTAATCACTAATAGGTAACTCCCATGAGCGTTAAGAATACGAAGACTGAAACCAGCGGCCTTGAATGGAACTCCATGCTTGGTTTACTTGTCCGTTTGAAACAAGAAAAAAATTATCGCAGTTATTTATTAATTGCAACCGGATGTTATTTTGGTTTACGAATAGGCGACTTGCTCAATCTTAAATGGATTGATGTATTTGAAAAAGATGAATTTATTTTAACCGAACAAAAAACAGGAAAGAAAAGAAAAATTACAATTAATGCTTTTGTAAAGGAATCACTATCGTTTGTCGCACAGAGTGAAATCACTTCCGGCAAGTTTGATATAGATGGTTACTTGTTTCAGAATCGGCAGCGTCACAAGATTACTGTGCAATTTGCCAATCTAATGTTGCATGAGGTATTAAAAAAATATAATGTTCGTGTTCAAAATGGCTCTACTCATACTCTGCGAAAGACCTTTGGCAAGCGTGTTTGGGAGATGGATAACAAATCGGAAAGAGCATTAGTGTATTTATCAGAAATTTTTTCTCACAGCAGCATTGCCACGACAAAAAAATATATTGGCATTACAGAAAAACAAATAGCAGATGTTTATTTGAAGTTGTAAAGTTTTACGAATTCTCAATCTTCTGTTTTAGTATAAGAGCAGAAATAATCAATATTTTTTTGATAATCACTTGGTAATTGAAACTCCCTTTTGCCCTCTATGAAACTAATCTGCTTCGAATAATTAGAAATAAATATATTTATACAACTTCTTATTTTTCGAGCCTTATCCACCAATAATTCAATAGCGAAATTCTGCAAATCTGGTGGAAACACCAATCGTAAAAAATTATTCTCTTTGCTTAATTCACCAACGAATGGCCTAACATTTTCTGTAAACCCTGGCATAAGTACTCCATGCTGAATATTAAGAGTACCCTTCTTTCCTGCAGCCTCAAGATTCAAATTATCGTAAACTGCAATGTAAGGATCAAATTCACCGACTTTATCTTTTTTGATTTGTTCGTTGTCAAAAACATTTCCAAAGGGACGCATTGCAACTGAAAGCCCATGTTTATATTGATTATAAAAAAATTCATACTCTTTATAAAATTTGACTATGTCTTCTGTTAACTCTATCAAATTTCGGCTACCTGTATCAAAAGCTGTTTTGTTCTTGATTTCGGAAAAGATAAGTTCCGTTGGGAAATGATATATTTCCGACACCGTTTTGGAATTTATTTTAAAATTTTTGATAAAATTAGTTACTTCCCCAGCCTTATAAGTGATAATGTTTCTAACAAAATAATCTGGTTGCTGAGCAGACTTAATAAGAGCAAACAGATCTTCTACGTATTGTACGCAATGCGCAATGGCGTCAAAATAAAGTCCATGAGTGATTTCTTGTGCAATGGTGGCGTTTCCGTCTGCATCATCCCCTTGTTTTATATCGGAAGAAAAATCCTTATAAAAAGTATATTTTTCAATAAGTAGTTTTTGTATGGTCAGAACTTTCGTTAACCTCCAATTAGCATAATAACTGTTTAGGTACGTTAATGATAAATCGATTGAAGCCTTTCTACGTTGTTCTTTATTCATGTTTAACTTTATTTAAAAATCAAAACTGTTTTCAAAGCCTATAAAACTTGCTTTCAAAAAATGCTTTTCTAATTCTGTAAATGTTACGCCAGTTTTCGATTCCCTTATCAGCAAAGTTGCCATCTTTATATCCCTCCTGTTCAATTGGGTTATAATGAATATTAGCTATTGGGCGAACGCTCATTTCAAATATTTTGTTGTACGTTTCTATTGCTCTTATATTATTGATTTGCAGTATCTCATACACTTTTTCTTTTTCATTAATTGGGAATTGAAAATGGCCTATTGGAAAAAGATGAATACTATAGTTTCCTTCCGTCGGTTTATTTTTTATCTCTTTTTCTATTTCATCCATTGTTATCATTTCTGCTTTCAAGGTATCAAATTCTTTCTTTTTTATGTCTACTTTTCCAAAAATTTCAGCTATCCACTTTTTGAAATTTTCATGTGTAGTGCCCCCATTTTTTAAAAGCTCTAATCTTTTCTTATGGTCTTTTAAATCATAGACATCAATTAATGATTCCAGTTCTCCCATGATTTTATTTGCATTCGTAGTATCATCGAGAAAATGATATATCTCAAACATTGTTGAGTATGATGCGATTATATTTTCAATATGTCCGATTTGACTAAAATGATTTGCGGCAAGAGCAATTCTTTTAATTAATCTTTCTAATGTTTGTATTTTATCCGGCATTGGCACCTTGGGCTCTCCCGGAATACCCTTAAGAATAGAAAATGTGGATGTGTAAACATAAAGCTGATAAGAAACTTTGACCATATTTATAATGGCTGTGAAATACGCAAAACTGTTTTTGCTTTTGGCTGCATCTTCAATAACAACTTCAACATTTTTATACCAAGCAGTATTGACTTCCATAAACTTTCTTACAGATTCTATTCTTGCTTGTTTATCGACCCCTAAAACTTCTTCTATTCCATTAAGCCGTGCAGTATGACTTAAATAATCTGAATTGTTTTTAAAGCCTTCAAAAAGTACTAATTCACATTTTGCTGTTAATTTAACGGCATCATTCGCTTTCGGATGATTTATAATTTCTTGTATTTCTTTTACATATTGATCGTACTTCTCCTCTGAGCCACGATTTAAAGATTCGATATAATTTGTCTTTGCTTTTTCAAGTTTGATGTATAATCCAATGTTGTCGCTGTTTTCTAAATTCAACATTTTGTTACCATATTCATCGTCATTTATTAAACCAATGGAATATTTTACGACCGTATCGAAATATTCTAAGTGCATTTGCATTTCCTTGTCAAGTTCCGATTTAAGCATACTTGCTGCTTTCAAAAAAGAAATGGCATCCCACCGACTTCCCCCATAGTAATTGGCAATACCTAAAATAAGATTATATAAAGCAGAAGAAGCGACATTACCCGAAGCTTTTTTATGGACTAAAAATATTTCTTTCCATTTCCCTTCGTTTATTAATTCAAATCCTAATGCTTCAATCATTTGTCTTATCTTGGCATCGTCTGTAATATTCAGGTTCGCATCAATACTTATTCTATCGCTTTTGTTAAAAGATGCAGAAATTAATGAAGCACTATCTTTAAGATTTCTTTGTAACAAACCATTTTTTTGTGCCGTATTATACATTTCAATGATACCACCTGGTAATAACTGCTTACTAAAATTCAAAACATGAGTTCCCTGCTTATTCCACTCGCCATCTTTTTTATTTAATGTTTTTAAAAAATCTGTTATACTTTCATAATAAAAAGTTTTGGTGTTTACCTCATACAAGACATAAAATGCAGGACAGCTATTATTCAATAGATAGTTAATGTTTGAGGTGTCTAATTGCACGCTGAAACCTCCAAATTTATTAGATTGAATGCTTTCAGTTGCCTTTAGCTGGACAATAAAACGAAAGCCAGTATGTTTATCAGCTCGTTTAATTTCATAGGTAATATCAAGCCCCTTATCTCTTCTATCCCTTGTACCTAATTCAAATTTGGAAGGGTGAAATAGTATTTGAAAATTTTGTTCTGACAGTGTTTCAAGTTCTTCATAATAATTTGCCTTCGGCAAAGCCATATTTTCTAAAGAGGTTTCATCGATCATTTTATTGTACGGTTTGAATTGGGGGTGTAAATTCGAAGAAATTTATTAATCTATTACTCGTTTTTTGAAAAATTGCGGTAATATATTTTTTATTAAGTCAGACTGGGTAATATCTTTTGAATTTCCATCAGCGCATATTCTTCCATATTATTTTCTAAAAGCAATTCCATATTTTCTTTATGTTTTTTTGTTTTCCTATTCAAATCGTTTTGAGCCTCTGTATCTTTTAAATAATTTAACCTATCAATTATTCTAAAAAAATTATAATCCAATCCTTCTTCATAATCGAATTTATCAATGACAAAATTTTCAACCTTAAAAGTTTTATAGGGAGATTTGTTTGCAAAATTCCAGTATTTAAAAATGATAATTAAATCCACGAGGGTGTTTTTAGTTTCTTTGAATTCATCAATTTTATTTTTAATAAGATTAGGCTCTGTCTTTATCCATTCCAATTCGGAATTTTCCTTTTTTGGTATTAAATATTTTGCGCCAACAAATAAAGTTTCATCTTTAAAAATACACGGAGTTAATTCAAATTTAATATGGTTTAATTCTATTACAATGGTTGGATGATCTTGATAATTATCAGACCTTGAATAATTATCTTCAGCAAATTTCTTAAGCTTGGTCAGGTATGTCTGGGCTTCCCATTTTTTTTCATCAAAAACGATTAAAATATCCACATCTGATTCCGAATCTGCTTTTCTTGAAAGCAAGGTATTTCTATCAAAAGATCCAAAGGGTTTTACCTCCTTTAACCCGTCATCAGCAAAATATGCAAGGAGCTTGTCCTTAATAGCCTTCACTGATGTTTCTATTTTGTCTTTTTCTTCTGTCGGTAGAACTAATTGTGCAGATAGAGTAATCAAATGGCTCAAAACAGCTTGATTGGTCATATTTTAGATTAAATTGATGATAACAGCCTATGCAAATATCAATCCGCCTGTTAAACCTGCCATTTTAACATATTTTAACAATCAAAAGCGCCATAATTTCCTTAATAACCTGTTGGGCTCGGTACTTGTCTAAAAACCTGAAAATTAATAAGGAACAAGGATGATTACACTTTTACAATGTATTGATGGTCTAATAAGCAAAATTTCTGTTACAGACCGGCAGGAGGAGAACATAAAAGGTTCAATTAATAATTTAACAAGGTATTTAAAGGACTCTGAGAGTGGTTTATCCGTTAAAGAAGTTTTTACCAATGGATCGTATGAAAGGGATACTATAATAACACCTCTAAATGATATTGACCTATTTGCAGTTTTAAAAAAGGACGATTGGAAAGATGGATATGGAAATTTACCCAACCCACAAAGTGTATTGAGTAAATTTAAAGATTACCTAAATTCACTTAGTGACTATAAAGATAAAGTCAAGCAAGATCGTCCTTGCGTCACTATTGAATTGAGTGATAAAAATTTTGATGTGTTACCAAGTTTTGAAGAGTTGGGAGGTGGTTATTCTATTCCAAACTACGATTTGAAAACATGGACTTATTCCTACCCCGAAAAATTAACAAAAGATCTTGATGCTGTCCACCGTTCCAAAGGTTATAAAGTAAAACCTGTTATAAAGGCAATAAAATATTGGAATAGGGAGAACAGTAAACTAATCCCGTCTTATCATATTGAAGAAGGAGCTATTAATATATTCCTCATGAATAATTTTACGAATTATGAAGAAGCTATCAGGATTTGGTTTAACTATGCTGAGTATAATTTAGTTTCTCACAAGTTTAAATCAAACAGCGATTATATAGCAGCGATCAACAAAATAAAAAAGGCAAAAGATAAATTAAATGAGGCAAAAAAGCTTTACGATGAAGGAAAAGAAGGAGATGCAATAAAAATATGGAAGGGTATTTTTGATAAAGCATTTCCTACTGTTGATGTGGAAGAAGCTAAAAGTTTTGCCAAAGCACTCACAACCGAGGGAGGATTAAAAATTGGTGTTGGTGGATTACTTTCGACAACAGTAGGAAAAGTCATTCCTACATCAAAAGGATTTTTTGGTGAAAAATAAGATAAAAACACCTCCAGCAAAGTATAACCCTGTTTTGATTCAGATCAACTCAATGAAATCTCATTATCCTAATTTTAAACATCATTATGATAAAGAGGGTAATTTGTTTTTCGTGGGCGTGGTACAACCATCTTTGACAATGCCTATTTATACAATAAGTGTTGAATATAGGAAGAACTTAATGCCAAAGGTGAAAATCGTAGAACCTTTACTCGTTGAAAAACCGCCACATTATTACTATAAACAAGGCTGTTTATGTCTTTATAAACCTGCAAATTTTAATTGGACAGCCACAAAACCAATAAGCACTTATATTGTATCTTGGACTACATGTTGGCTTTACTTTTACGAAGTTTGGAAAGAAAAACAGGAATGGCTTGGTCCAGAAGCAGAACATAATCAAATTAATAAAGAATAATATGAATAGATCGGTACCACATCAAAACACTTTTGACATAGCAAAAAAATTAAAAGCATGGCAAACCTTTATTTTAATTGTATCAACGACATTTACTATAATATCTATTTTACTAAATAGTTTTGATAAGTCGAAAGCTACATTTGATATTGACAAAACAATCAATTGGATAAATGCGTCTTCTTCATTTTTTGCAATTGCTTTTATTGTATTTGATATTTTAATCAATAGTAAGTTTTATACTGGTGGAAAAGAAAAAAGACTCGATTTAATCGACCATGCATTTGGCACCAATTATTCAGGTGAGAAATCGACTGGGTATTTTAATGCTGATGGAGTAGAAACTGGAGTTTATAAATTAGCAGTGCATGGGTTTGAAAACTCATTATTTACCAGTGAAGTGGCAAGAAATATGACTTTCAATAAATGGGCTGCTGCATTAATCATTGCAACAATATTTATATTTTCAGCATGCATTGGCAATAAAGATTTAGTAAACAATATACTTCAAATTGCTGCTACCGGCGTATTGATTCAACAAGCTGTGAGATTGCAACAGTTTTCAGATAGAATGAAAAACATACATGGGGAGTTTAAAGCCTTATTTAATGATTTGAAAAACATGACAGATAAAACCTCCAAGGAGGGGGAAATGTTGCGAAATGTGCTCAGTTATGAAACCACTATATCATGGGGGAGTATTCTTACCGACACGAAAGTATTTAATAAACTTAATGCTACACTTTCTTCCAAGTGGGATGTAATGAAGCGGGATTATAACATTCATTGAAATTTTTTTATTAAAGTAGTAATCAACTGGTATAAATGCGAACTTTAATAAATTATGAAGCCAGATACCTTATGGGAAATTGTTGAAGGATGCGAAACTTTTGAAAGTTTTTGTAAAGGAATGGTTCCTGCTTTTCAAAATGATGATAGAATTCCGAACGAGATTCGAAGGAAGTTAGAGCGTATTCAAAAACTAATTGCTCATTCTTATTACGAATATGATTTTATTGATGTGGCTTTGCTTCAAGCATTTCATACACTTGAATTTGCATTGCATCTGAAATACAAATCCGTCTATCCGAATAAGAAAGGATTAGAAAACCTCAAACCACACTTAGATTGGGCTGTTAGAGTAAAATATATTTCACTCTATCAAAACAAAATGATCAGTGAATTACGAAATCATTTGGCACATCAAAAAGAAGAATCTGTAATGGGAACCGTAGGAGTGAGATTTATAAAGGCAATGGTAGAGCTGATCAGTAACCTTTTTATAATTTATTAAATTTTATGCGCTGTTTTATTGAAACATCCCCCATTATATTAGTCGTATTTAGGAAGTAAATTTGTGATCGTCTTACCCCACCATCCCTCTCACAAACACTTCAACAAACTCTTTCATTTTGTGAATAATTCGCTCCCCAATTTCCCGTGCTTTTAAAATGCTTGGCCTATTACCTAAACAGTTCAAAACCTCATCACGCAAAGGGTCTTGTCCGCTAAAAATATAAGCATCAATTAGAGCTTTAAATTGTTCTTTGTCTAAATGTTCATCATCACACAATTTAGCTAATGCCAATACTTTTTGTTCTTGCCAATATTTTTCAAATTCATCCGGAATATTATCTGCATTTGAAATAAGCGGCAAGTTTTCTAAAATGAATTTTTCAATCAGTTCGCGTTTACTTCTTAATTCAATCTCACCACCTAATAAGTCCATGATGGCTTTTCTCTGTTGCTGAGCTTCGGTTGTTTTTGCATTTTTCAACTTAGCTAAAAGTTTCAAAATGTATGCAACGTTAATTTGATCTCGGTGAATGAGTTCGACTTCAAAATCTATATCATCAAGGATGGATGTTTTTTGTTTTACATTTTCACTTTTTACTTTTTCATACAAATCGAGATACTTGCTTTTGTAGTTTTCAAATGTTTGTTCATCAATACCTAAGCCTTCCCAACTAAAATCGGTGTATGATTCCAAAACATTTTTTGCACGTAGCAATGCTCTAAACGCTTGGATAAATGCCAGTTCACCTTCTTCGCTTTCTAAGTCGTCAACGCTTTGGAAAGTTGGGACTAATGACAGTAATGTTTTTAAAGCTTCTTTAAATCTTTTAGCGATAGCGTCATAAGGTGGTAAAATAATATCTTCAATTGCATCTTTATTTGAGAAAAGGGTAATTGCTTCGTCAGTAGCAGCCTTTAAATTCCTGAATGATAAAATATTTCCCTGTGATTTCTTTTCTCCGAAAATCCGGTTGGTTCTTGAATAGGCCTGTATTAAACCGTGATGCTTTAAGTTTTTATCAACGTAAATGGTATTTACTTTTTTTGCATCAAAGCCGGTAAGAAACATATTTACAACTAACAAAATATCTAATCGGTTTTCATCTTTAAAATCTTCTTTCTCCCGCTCTTTTAATCGTTTGCTGATGTCTTTGAAATACCCTTCAAATAATAGATTGTCCTTCGTTGAAAAACCGGTGCCGTACATTTTATTATAATCAGTAATGTATGCTTCTAATTTATCTCGTGTATGACTTGATTTGTATTCTGCTTTCGGATCAGCAGCCATTGATAGCTCATCATCACCGGGTAAATAATCTTGTGCATCTTCGTCTTCTTCATTTGCTCCATAAGTAAAGATGGTGGCTATACGTAAGTCATGTTCTCCTGCTTCTTTTTTATTTTTGAAAATATCGTAATACTGAATTAAATTTTCAATACTGTTGACTGCAAATAATGATGAGTATTCTTTGCTGAATGTTTTTTGATTGTGATACTTAATAATGTAATCAACTATTTTTACTAATCGCTTTTCTGAATTGAGTACTTCCGCTTTATCAATAGCTTCTACTTCAATATCAATGAAAGTATTGCTTTTGTTTTTGTATTTACCAATGTATTCGATACCAAACTTCAACACGTTTTGATCTCTGATTGCATCGGTAATTACATATTGGTGTAGTTTTTTACCAAACAAATCTTTGGTGGTGCGTTTTCCTAATTCGTTTTTATTGGCATTCTCAGCAAAGATAGGTGTACCCGTAAAGCCAAAGAGCTGTGCTTTTTTAAAGTATGACACAATCCTGTCATGGGTTTCACCAAACTGTGAACGGTGGCATTCATCAAAAACGAAAACGATTTTTTTATCTTTTAGGTGCCCCATCTTAGTTTCGTAATGCTGCTTGGTGATTGCATTGTTTAACTTTTGAATGGTGGTTAAAACCAATTTAGTGTCATCGGTTAATTGTTTTACTAAAGAATTGGTATTGCTGGTAACATCAACACTATCTTTTTTAAAACTGTTGAACTCCTGCATGGTTTGGTAATCCAAATCTTTACGATCAACCACAAAAACTACCTTATGTACTTCCGGCAAATCCATAATGATTTGACTGGCCTTAAATGACGTTAATGTTTTACCCGAACCCGTAGTGTGCCAAATGTATCCGTTGTCATTACTGGTTGCTACTTGATTAATGATTGCTTCCGTAGCGAAGTATTGATAAGGACGCAGCACCATCATATTTTTAAAGGTTTCATTCATTACCACATAATGTGAAATGAATTTACCTAAGTCGTGTACATTTAAAAACGCAGAAGCAAATTCTGAAAGGCCTGTTACATTTTTATTGTTTTCATCCGCCCAATAAAAAGTTTGTTTAACTGATTGCAATTTATTGTTAGCTAAATACTTTGTATTAACGCCATTGCTGATTACAAACAACTGCACGTACTGAAACAAACCATGATTGCTCCAAAATGAATGATGCTGATAACGATTGATTTGATTGAAGGCTTCTTTTATTTCTATACCTGTACGTTTGAGTTCTATTTGCACCAATGGCAAACCATTTACCAACAGTGTAACATCATAGCGATTTAAAAATGAACCATGTTGTTGAACTTGGTTAGTTACCTGATATTTATTTTTGCTCCAATCTTCATTATTAAAGAAACGAGCATAAAAGGAGGTTCCATCTTCTTTTGCAAGAACGAAACGGTCGCGTAATGTTTTTGCTTTTACAAATTCATTGCCTTTTGCTAAGTGATTTAAAATAGTACCAAATTCCTTTGTTGTGAAAGCGGTCTCATTAAATTTTTCTAATTGTGATTTAAGGTTAGAAACAAAGACATCAGCGTCATGAATCGGAACCGATTCATAGCCCAAGCCAACCAATTGTTTGATTAAATTATTTTCTAATATGGCTTCTGATTGATGACTCATACTAAATCACATTTTCTTCAAAAAAGGTCTTCACATTATCCCATTCCGATTCTGTAATCAATTTTTTATATTTGAATAACATACGATTCACTACCGCAGACTTGATTGTTTCTTTCTTTTCAACACCATTAGCTATCCAAATCTCTTCAAGGCTTCTCATTGCATCCAAATCTTCTAAAAGTTCTTCCTGCAAAAGGTCCACTGGGTTAATGTTTTGAACTCTGAGGAATCCAAATACTTTTTCAGCAAATTGTTTTTGTTCAAATCGGTTTTCCCTATTTCCGTCTACATAAATATAAAGATATTTTTTGGCAAGCAGCGCGATATTTTTGACTGTAAACGAATCAAAAATTAAATCTAATAGTCTGGAAGCATCATTTTCCTTCTCCCAATCGGAATCAAATCCCGAAGTAAGAGAATTGATTATCTCTTCACTTTCCGACTCATTGACACAAATCTTTTTGGGTAAAATTTCAATTATTTGTTCTCTAGCGTACTTCCTCCAAGTATCGCTTTTCAACTTAGCAATAAATGCTTTAATAAATACTTCCTTTTCAACGTCAGAAATTTTCTCTATTAGAGAACGAAGCTTCTCCTGTTCTAAACTAGAAAAAGAAAGAGAAGGAATTATATTTAAAGTTTTATTTGGGATAGCAGTTGAAGCCTGATAATCATTTTGAAGATTTGCAATGAATTGGCTTTCCTTTGTATTATCAGTTAATTCTGTATAAATTTTGACCCATGTATTTCCCGGTGGTGCAGGAGATTTCTGAATATTAATCGTAACATGTTGAGGCAAGCTAATAAACTCTGAGGTGCTAATCTCTGCTCTGTTTTTGGTTGAAGCTTGCCGAAAACAATACCACACAAATTCATCAAGATTAAGCTTGCCATCTATGACATCATTAATGTTATCCTCACCATGAATTAAAATGCAATTTTGGCGCAATCCATTTCGAATAGCATTAACAAAATTGTCTTTCAATTTATTATAAGATATAAATATACCAATCGTACCTTCTATTTTTGAATTAATCTTACCAAGAAATGAATAGAGCTTTGATGCAGCCAAAGTATCTTCATTTTCCCATTTCGCCTCTAATAGAAATATTTTTCCATTAACTTCAATTGCTCCGTCAATCTGTTGTGCTTGGTCACTAGTCTTGTAAGAATCATTAATCAAAACTTTGCAATCGTCAAATATCTCGTTTAATAACTTTTCAAAAGCAAACCCTCTGGGTCGAGGCTTTAGGGTTTTTATTTTATCAAATTTTTGTCGATAATTCATGCTAGTAAATTTTTATACAAACATTTGTTGCAACAAACCTTTTTTAAAGGTTTGGGTTCTTTTATTATTTTTCATTATTTATAATCGTACTATATCTCTCTGAAATATAATTCCAGTAAGGTAACATTGAGTTTTGTTTTGTTATTATCTTTTTACTAAAAAATTCTTCGATATATAAAGGCAAAAACTTAGATGAATCTTTTACCAAATTTTTCCATACGTCTGTCGCAGAATTGCCTAATGATTTTAAATCGACACTTGTAATTTCTTTAAAATCGGTATTTACTTTAGGTGACAAATGCATTAAATAAACTTCTTCTGCTCCCAATTCATTAGCCAACTCCATTTCTTTGGCAAGAAACTGCTGTCTTGTAAACTGATAAAAAGGTTCAAAGAACAAGCTTTTAAATGATGGCACTTTATTCTTATCAATAATACAATTTTTTTTATCCCAAAGGTGTTGGTAAATGGTTGTTCTATCTGTTCCATTTTTTGAATATAAATAAGATGTACTTGAATAGGATTCTGAATATTTCCACTCAATTAGCACAACTATTTTTTTACCAGTTGTTGTTTCAAACATGATAGAAGCATCAACACTGGTGCAATTAGCTCCTCTTGTGCGCGTAGTGCCAAATTTTATTTTTTCTTTTAAGTAATTTTCTTTTCCTATCCATTCAAATGAAACAAATGAATCTTCATCCATAGATAATACCTTAGTAATATCAGGAAAATACCTTTTAAATAAATTTAATGTTACCTCTTCTGAATTTATTAATGGCATTAGAAAATTAACACAGCAAACTTGCGAATCACACAAATGGGAACTTGGGAAATCTCCGTTGTTATCGTGCCACTTAATGCCATGATTTTTAAAATAATTAATTGATTTATCCCTTATTTCTTCAAATAAATTTTCTGTAGAACTTTCTAAAGGAAGACAAAAAGTATAAGTGTTTCCATTTTTGTAGATACCGTCTTTTTTTGCTTTTTCAGAAAGTGCATTTGTTCTCACTTTCCAAGCGGCTTGCCCCAGTTTTTCTTGTTGAAGAAATTTACCCATTATAGTATTTCTATAAATTGAATGTTATCATTAGAATCGTAATCTATCAACTTTTTCCCTTTTGCTCCTTTTTCAAAATAACAAATTTCTCTATAATCTTTATTTATCACTCTTTTCATTTCCCTCGAATCATTCCAAACTACAATACCATTGGTGTTTCCATTCCATTGTTTATTGGCTATTGTTTCAACCAACTTAAAAAAAAACGTTTTGTTTTTATTAATAATGTTAATGAAGTTAGCCACCTGTAACTCTATTCTTTGTTTATCGCGAGTTGATTTTAGTTCTACCACCACCAAATTACCTTTGTCATCTATTGCCAAAATATCATTGACTATTCTGTTTTTGTTTTCATATAATGCAAGCTCGGATGTGATAAATTCTAATTGATTATCAAAATACAGCTTTTTGTTTTTAGTCAACGCATCATGGATTACCCATGCTTGCAATTCTTTTTCTCGGGTATCTCTATTTTTTTCAAATACAATTTCTCCACTGATAACTTTAGCTAATTTTAAAAGAGCCGTTTCCTCTGTTTTAATATTACTAAGGCCTATTTCCGGATTTTCTTTAGCCAATGAAATTAAAGACATAGATTTTACATTACCTCTAAAGTGCAGTTTGTTCTTTAGTAATAAAGAATGATTTTCTGAATTTAGCTTATGGGCAATTGTTATGTATTTTAATTCTTCCATCTATACAAACATTTGCTGCAACAAGCCTTTTTTAAAGGTTTGGGTTTTGCTGATTTGATTATTTACACTATCAATTTTGTTATCGATCTTGGATAAATAATTGGCAATCTTTTTTTGTTCTTGAATTGATGGGAAATTAAATTTAAAATTTGCCAAGTCTTCGAAGTTCAAGCTGTCACGTACACTTCCTGAACAACCTACCTTAATTAGGTGTTTAAAGCGATGAGTTGCATATTGGTTTTCAAAAAAAACTGAATCCAATCCATCTTTCAAACCAAAAACAATATACATAGGACTAACAATTCCTTTTTCAAAATTATTTAACCTTGCAATTGAGCCAACGTTTATACGAGATGGATTGTAAGCAATATCATTTTTATAAACGATCTTATAGTTAGATAAATCTTTGCTCGCTACAGTATATCCATCAAATTGTTCATCTTGTGTAATAAATCCTTTTTTATTACTTACACTCAATACTAATTCTACTTTATTATCTTCATTTCGTTCAGATTTGTATATTAAATACTCCCCCAACCTTTTATCCTCCCATTTAGGAAACGCCTTCCCGTTCTCATCCTTAAACCTCACCTTCCCAGAAAATAGTTGTTGCATCACACCTTTTTTGTATTGCCCTAACAATTCCTTTTTGCTGCTTAGCTGCTGAATCTTTTCATCTACCGTTGATAAGAAGGAGGCATTTTTTTGTTGTTCACTAAGATTCGGAAGTGTAATTTCTAATGTTTTTAAATCGGAATTATATACATTACTAATACTTACTCCTTTTGCTAAAGTGGAAATTTTTTTTCTTAATTTTTGATTGATATAGTATGCCACATAGATCTGAGAATAAATATTAGCCTTCATTGGTCTTAATATATTTATTGTTCTGCCAATAGCTATATTCTCAATTGTTAGGGCTGAAGCTGAGCCAATATCTAAAGGGTCTTCTCCTGCTGAAGGTAGTAAAATTTCATTTCCTTGACTAAAAAGCAGTTCGGATTTATCTAAGTTAGTTCTATTAAAAACTTTATTAATTACCTCATTGTACATGTGATACAATTCTCCATATCTAAGACAAGGAGTTTCAAATTGAGGTGATGCTTCATTTTGCTTTATGTTTTTACCTGTTGTAAAAAGAAAAATATCTTTAAAAAGGTATTTTTTATACGAATTATCTTCGCCAACTTTATCAAACTCCTTAAACCTCAATTTAGGAGCAATCACTTTTTTCTTCTGTAAAACTTTAGTCGCTTCCATAAATTAAAACGGTGTATCTATTCCCAATTCCCTGCAATATGCTGCAATGGTGGCATCGGTCGTTTGTATTTCCTTTTCAAAGTTCTTTAATTCTTTAGAAATTGTTTTTAAGTTCACGGTTTCTTCTTCTTCAAATGTATCTACATAACGTGGTATGTTTAGGTTGTAATCGTTATCAGAAATTTCATTTAATGGTGCAACGTGGCTGTACTTATCTTCGTTGCTTCGTGTTTTATAGGCATTAATAATTTTAATAATGTCTTCTGAACGCAATACATTTTGTGTTTTCACTTTTTCAAAATGCTGGCTGGCATCAATAAACAAAACATCTTTATTGTTTTCGCGTTTTTTCTTTAAGACCAAAATACAAGTTGGTATGCTTGTTCCGTAAAAAATATTAGCAGGTAATCCAATTACTGCATCTAAATAATTTTTTTCTTTTATTAAATACTCACGTATATGACCTTCGGCTCCGCCTCTAAACAAAACTCCATGTGGTAACACACAAGCCATTGTTCCGTTATCAGCTAATTGATGAATCATGTGTTGTACAAATGCAAAATCGGCTGTTCCTTTAGGTGCTAATCTACCATAAGGTGCAAAGCGGTCGTTACTCATGTGTAATGGGCTTGCGCTCCAATCGGCAGAGAATGGTGGATTGGCTACAATGGCTTCAAAGCGCATATCAAAATGTTGCGGTCTTTCAAGCGTGTCTTCGTTTTTAATGTCAAACTTTTTGTAATGCACATCGTGCATGATCATATTCATTCGGCACAAGTTGTAGGTAGTAGGGTTACTTTCTTGTCCAAAAAATGCACTTACTTCTTTTACCTCTTTAGCAACGCGCAGTAATAAAGAACCTGAACCACAAGTTGGATCATATACAGATTTCAATTTTGTTTTACCAACCGTAACCAAACGTGCTAATACAGAACTTACTTGTTGTGGTGTATAAAACTCTCCTGCCTTTTTTCCTGCACCACTTGCAAATTTACCAATGAGGTATTCGTAAGCATCTCCCAATACATCGCTTTCTGTGTTTTTTAAATCAAAATCAATTGCTTCTAAATGGGAAAGCACTTTTACAATCAATTCATTTTTATCGGTTTCGGTTTTACCAAGTTTACTACTGGCTAAATCCAAATCTTCAAACAAGTTTCCAAAATCCTCTTCGCTTTCTGAGCCCATCGTGCTTTGCTCAATGTTTGTAAGCACCTTAGCCAAATCATCCAATATGAATTTACTTTTACCATCGGCATTTCCTCTTCGTGCCAATTCGCTAAATAATTCGGGAGGTTTTAAGAAATAACCAAGTTTATCAAGTGCTTCGCCTTTAATAGCTGCAAGTAATTCTTTTTTATCCTTATGTTTTTCTACCTCGTCGTACGTTATTTTATCGGGCTTTAATATGGTATTGGCGTAGGTATACATCTTTTCGCTCAGGTATTTGTAAAAGATGAATCCCAATATGTAATCTCTGAAATCATCGGCATCCATTTTACCACGAAGCGTATTAGCAATGTTCCAAAGTTGTGTTTCTAATTGTTGTTTTTTGTCTTCTGACATAATTTTTTTTTATAGTTTATTCAATAGTTCCAAATATAGGAAATCCAAAATGATTTATGCGAAAAAACATTGGTGTTAAAGTGTTCTACATAGATAATTAAAACTGGGAGGAATCGGGATTAATGGCTATTTAATCTTAGACTATGCCGTAAAGGCAAATGAAATTAATGAATTGTGGAAGTTTGTAGGTTATATGAGTAATCAGGTTCCTGAGAGCGGAATGACATTGGGAAATTTAGCTTCTATGATTGTATTGGTAAAAACAAAAAAAAAATCCTTAATCGCATAAAAAGTGGCTTGATACAGCGACACCATCCTAATGTTTTTTAAAATTTCCACTTTATCTCATTCCTATTTTGAATAAAGCATTAACAAAAAATTCAAATATGCAATGGCCATCAAAAGTCTACCAAATTTTTTTCAGTTTAACTTTTTACTTCATTTAATTTCTCAATTCTTTGGTCAATAGATACCTTTTCAAAACCTATAAGTCCACGCTTTAATCCGTTTTTAAGACCGCTTACAATCCATTTAGCATACCCTTTCGTCTTTGCGAAATTGTCTGCCATGTATTCTCCTGTCATACCTTTTATATTTGAATTAAAGGCATGTCCAATTTCATGAAGGAGAATCCCTACAACTTCTTCCGGCAAAAAGAGCTTTTGGTAATTTGCCTCAAAGGTCACCAATCTCATTATGTCAGAAGCGGGGACATTTTGCAGTTCCATAATTGCAGACGGGCTGCATGTTCTTGAAAAAAAAACATTTCCCTCAATAAGTTTGTCAATTTCTGTTTCTTCAAAAGCATTAAATAACATTTCATATTCACCTCTTGTTGTCAATGATTGAACAAGACTCTCTTGTAAAAACCTACTTCTGAATTTTTCTATTTTTGTTTTCATTTATCGTTCTTTTTTATGTTGTACCATCTTTTTTGATTGTGAAAAACATCACCAAGTTTATTGGATGTAGTTAACGAGTATTATTACCTAATAAACGATAGCATGCCATCTTTAATTAATCATAGTGGTCTCTGTTTTACTATTATGATTCCAAAGCTTGTAATCAATTAATTTAAAACTTTATAAGTAATAACATTTTCTCTAAACATATAGGCTTGGGAAGACCCCAAATCGACCATACTATCTAATATAAAAACGAAGTCTTTCATAAATTTTTGATTCGCTTTTATTGTCAACATGTGATTATAAAATAATTTCCTTATCAGTCTTTCTCCAGAAACAGTTATTAAATAATTTTTTTGTTCCGGGTTATTTTTAAGTAATTCTGCTAAATACGAAAGCCCCTCAGGAAGAAAGTGTCTTTCACCAACAGTAGAGAACACTTTAATAATAGATTTCACATTAGAATTTCCAAGTTCTTTTATCATTTGAAAATAGAACGTTTTTTTGTTTTCGAGTGGTTTCCAATAAGATGCTTTATCGTCCCATTCAATACCGAGTAATAATATAGAAGTGAAATAGGTTTTATTACTCTTTTTAATTTTTTCAAATAAATAAGCCCAAACGGACCAAAAATTGTTAATCAATTGAGAGTTTTTATCTTCATCTTTTGAATTAAAAATAGTTTGATCTAAAATGTAAATCAGATGTTCCAAAATTCGCGATACAAAATCAAAAAGACCTCCACGAACATTTCCCATAACATAGGTGGAACCATAAATTGGATCTAATAATAAATCAATTACACTTTTTGAAAGTTCCAAATCTGCGTTCAACAATAGTTCTACCAAATAGTCTTTCGCCTCAGTAACTTCATCATGATGTACTTGTCTTTCAGCTTTGTTACGATTATAGCTGAAATTTTCTTCTTTCTTAAAATCTTCTGTAAGTAGATTAATGAAGGCTTTTATAAAATCTGTAACCTGCTTTTCATTAAAAAAATAAGGGGTGATAACAAAAGCCCGAGCAAGAAAGATACCTTCATGTTTTTCAAAATCTATTTCATTTGGCTGTATAGTTAAATTATTTTCAGCACAAAGTCCTTTAATAAATTTATATTCTTTTATTTTAACCGCTTTTAGCTTTTTGAGATCATCAGGATGATTTACCATATAATGGAATGGGTTGTTTTTTCTAAATTGAGCGTATTTGATTAATCCTATCCATACTTTCATACCAACTTCAGGATTACTCTTAAAAAAGATATTCCGAATATATTTCGTGGTTTTTTTAATTTCATAGTTTGCCAAGGAAGAAGTCAAAACGTAAATCATCAAGACCGCGAGTTCATTTTTGTCTTTGTCTTTTTTGATATTATCAAACAAAAGATGAAATGATTCTAAAGCTATTTCCTTTTCCATTATGTTAACACCATTGTTAAAACCGCTTCTGGAATAAGTTTCTTGAATAATTAATTCAATGGCTTCGATAATAGTTTTTGTACACCAGATTAATTGCTTGTTATTTAGCTCAGATTTAAAATTTTTCAATCCCAAAATTGCCAGCGAAATTGGGCGATCATACATAATATCAAATGACTTTTGAAGGGAATAATGATCAAAATATTGATTCCAATTTCCGAATGATAAAATCTCCTCTTCTTTATATGCTTTTGAAATTTGATACGCATAGTTTGAGGAAGTATTTCGCGCATCGTACTCATCTTTATTTGAATTCATAAAGGCATTTACATCATCGTCATATTTTGCCAAAATTGGATACCCGCCTAATTTTTCGTCATATTCTCCAACTTCATGGTTTCTAATGTCAATTTCAGTTAACATTTTTTTCCATATTACATCATCGCCTTTATTTTTCGTTTTTAATTTATCAATTACATTATGTATCTGTTGGTTTAACTTTCGAATATTAAATTGATAGCCTATAATAAAATCGCAAAGCCCTCTTGTATATTTTTTTCTGTGGATCAACTGATTGGATTCCCATCTTTCTTTTTGAGCAAAAGATATTTTATCATCGGATGGTGCCATTGCTGATGTTTCACCAATACTTCGACTAATATCCCAACTATAAAATTCTTCAACCGAAAAAAGAGGAAGCATCTCTTCTTCTACTTCTTCTGGATAAGCAATAGCAATACTTGAAAGCACACTCGTCACGGCAACAGAATTACTATTTTTTAAAAAGTAGTTGAACAACAATTTCAAAAGATGTTTACTTGCTTGTGTTTTATGTTTTGCAACTTCTAAAAGATATTTTTCAATACTCATTAAAAGGGATTCAAGCAAATAGGTTGTTACGCTTTGCCCTCTATATGCTGCCCATAATTCCCAACTACCCCATTGCTTGTTGGAATTTCCATCGTTTAATTCAATCTCTATTTGAATTATTGGTCTTTTAAATTCAAAATTGGACTTTACAAAAGTTTCAACAGAATAATTAATGAATTCCGTAATGAATTTTGCACCAAGCAACGGGTGAAAAAATAAAAGGTTGTAACCTGGAGTTTTATAAATACCAGAAGGAAAAAAATCTAATTTATTGTTGGTGATCCCCCAATGCTCGTCTGCATCACGTTGGTATAAAGATGCGTAATGAGACGTATGCTCCTCGGGGATTGGTTTGTTTTTCCATTGTTTCCAAGCGGTATCAATAACAAGTTGAGGTAACTCTTTTACTAATTTTCGTGAATGGATCCCAGATAAACAATAGTTTATAACGCAATCATAAAAGGAGTTTAATCTCCAACTTGTTCTGTCTGTTTTAGCAATTATTGCACGATTTATAAGTTCGCTAATCTCGTTCTTTGTAATCTCAGCTAAATTATATAGAAGTGAAATCAGGCTTTCATTTTTATCTTTAATTACATCTGCTTGCCAAAATTCATCTTCATTTTCAATTTGGATTATAAAATGAAGAACGATTTCTTTAGCTGCATTAATTTCCTTTTGACTAACTGAACTTTGAAACAACAACCGATACTCCCATTCCAACATAAAGTTAAGAATTGAAAATCTGAGATTGTTTAGTTCTATTAAATGTTTTGTAATAAATAAGAGTGCTTGTTCCCAGCCTGAGCCAATTGGCAAAAGTATTGTTAAATCCGTTGTTAGATTCCCCTCTTTACATGAAGTTCTTATGAGGTGTAAGCATCTGTTTAAAAGAGCGCCTTGGCTGTCTAATAATTCTTTCTCAAATAGTTGAAAAAACAAACTGCAATCTTCAGATTTAAACATTGCAACTAAAACTTCATCTGCCCAATACTTTTCAATCGTATTTTCATTTAAAGTGTCTTTTATCAAATTATTAATCTTTTCATTATCAATAATTAAATAATCTTCTACCCAAAGTCTGAATGCTCTTCTTATTGCTGGTTCATTTCCTAAATTGCTAAAAAAATCTTTAGAGTTAGTATATTCATCATATTTTAAACCAACGTATTTAACAAGTGCCCAGTCCTCTAAAATATCATGTGAAGGAGAAAATCTATATTCGCCATTGTCGCTAAATATCACTTCATCTTTTTCAAGTGCTTCTACTCCTTCCGAATCAATAGTATCATCTGGCTCTACAAAAAGCTTCATTTTCTTGGCTCTTTTAATAGCAATATTTGAAAAAGCTTTGCTCCGCTTTTGCGATAGACCATCCTTTTTTACAGTAATGTTTTCGATTATATGGCTCCATAATTTGTTTTTGAATTCAGCTAATGATATAGTAGAATAATCTTCTACCTTTTTGCTTATAGCGGTTATTGAATAATCAAGATATTTAGGACTTTGTAAAATTTTTTTAATATTCTCATTCTGGATTATTTGGTTCAATTGAGGAAATTGTTTTGATACAGATACTATTTCTTCATCAGTAAGAGGTTCTATGTTTATAACTGTAAAATTATCCTGTTCTAAACCAAATTTTTGGACTATTAAATCTATTGCATACTTTCTTGAAGTGGCAATAATCTTTATATCCCGAAACTCCGTTAAAAGTGCTATTAATTGTTTGAAGGCGTTCTCTGGATCTTGTTCAAGAAGTTTTTCTAAACTATCGATTAAAATGATTTTTTCCGGAATAAGAGATACACAGGAAATAATATCTTGAATTGCTTCATTAATTCCTTGCTTTGCAAAAACATTAGCAAGATGTGGTTCGTTGAACTGATCGGCTCTAAATACAAAAACACTTGCTGTAGAAAATTCTTTTTTAATAAGATCCTTTACAATAGCAGATTTACCAACTCCTGGTTTACCAGTAACTATGGTAATTGGCAATTTATTTACTGATTGTAAAATTAATTCTTGGGTAGATGTTCTATCAATATGAAATCCGTGAATTGTACTCTTAAAGGGTTTAAGAATAACTTCACTATCGCTTTTGAACTTATTTACAGATTTAAAACATGATGTTAATTTAGATACACTAAAATAAGTGCGATATAATTCTTCCTTTTGTATGCTATCAGCTGTTACGCTTCCTCCATCTTTGTTAGACTTGGTTATGTAAGCAATAATACTATTCCATATTTCTTTTTCACTCGCAGTTGTTGTAGTATTTTTTGATAGCTTTATTAGATTAATAAAATATGTTTCGTGAACACTTCCTTCATTCAAAAAATCATATTCTAATATGTCAAAACATTTTAAAAACTCCCAAATTTCTTTATCGGAAAGAATAATGTTGTCATTAGCTTCTTTTAGCACTGTATGAAACATTGCAAGTTGCTGTTTCTTTTCATCAATTCGCTGAACTTCACTGATAAAATCGAATTCTGTTGCGTGTGTTTTAGCCCAATTTAGGATTGATTTTAAATGATTTCTTTCGTTTTTTGTTAAACCACTTTTTATTATAATTAATTTATCATTCGCTTTATCAAATAATTTATCGTTGTTAAAGTCTGCCCAAAAAGATCTAATTACTTCTTTAAAAAGATCATTTTTTGCTGAAAAAGTAATATTGTTCTTTATTTGAATCAAAAGCCTGTGTTGCCCAATAGCTGAAGTCGCTATGGCCAATAAATCATCCGTTTTATAGCCCCTATTCTTTGTTTGAAATGCAACCTCAATGAGTTCAGCAGATACAAAACAGGGAACGTTGCACCGAGTGATTAGGGTTGTTAAAAAAGCACTTTGAACATATTGCTCAAAATTTGTTCCGCCTCCCCCAGTTTGAAATACACTTCCTTTCTCTATTATTTTGGGGGGCGCTTCTTTAACACTCATTTTATTTTTGGTATTGAAGTAATAACAACTCCTTGAACTTTAAAGTCCTGAGTTAATATTATTGGTTGATGTTTAGAATTAGTAGAACGTGGTATTAAAAGAATAGAATCACTTCCCTTTCGAAATTCTTTTATGGTAGCTTCGTCATCAATCAGGGCAACAATTATATCACCATTATTAGCCGATGATTGTTGTTTAATTAATACCATATCTCCATTATTGATTCCCTTTTTATTCATCGAGTCTCCTTTTGCAAGAAGCATAAAATACTTATGCGGAGGACGAGCAAATTTGATTGATACCGGGATCATTGCATTAATATTTTCCTGCGCTAAAATTGGAAGACCGCAAGCAATAGTTCCTAATAATGGAACATCAACTGTTTGGGCACGTGTAGTTTCATCGGTTCCAATTTCCAATAGTTGATAATTTCCGTCAGGTTTGCGATGAAGTGTTTTTTTTTCGGTTAGTTGTTCTAATAATAACTGGGCTGATCGCGGAGATTTATAGTCTAATTTTTTCATTAGTTCTCTCACACTTGGAAAGCTCCCTGTGTGCATTAAAGAATTACGAATTACTCGTAATGCTTCTAATTCATTACTCTTAAGTTTTTCTTTCATAATTATACACAAATATACAGACTGTATAATTGTAAAGCAAAAAAATGAGAAGAAAACAAGTGCAGCTCCATCATATCAACAAAAAGCGTTCTTTTAGTTAAGAATCTATCTAATAATCAATATTGTTTCCAATTAAAATGTTTAAACATTCTACCAAGTCAGCTGTATGAAGGGATAGAACGGAATTGAAGTCATCCTCTCTGTATCCGCCAAAGAGAGTAATGATTATTGGTAATGTTCTACCTAATCGAGCGTTTATATCCTTCACCCAATTAAAAAATATTTTACTACACCTTATCCACTGCTCCGTATTAACCTTTCCACCTAAATCATCGTCCTCATGCGAATCTGCACCATGTGCCCATACCACGTAATCTATTTCATCATTTAGTATTGCAGTACCCAACATTTCTAAAGACTTTTTCAAATTGTTAATGTACCTTTCATTATCTCCCTCCGGGTTTATATTAAACCCTTTGGGTATAGCATCTTTCAAATCTTTAACAAAATCCATTGAATCACCAATTGAGTTTCCAAAATGTTGATCTAAATCCAGCCACGCAGCGCGTTTACCAAACTCACGGTAGATTTTAACAGATGCAATTACTTGACCAGAGAAAGTGCAGAACGATTTTCCGCCTGCTGGCATTGCGTGATGAAACCCACTGGTAGGGCTAAAAGTTATTTGCGAGGGATTTTTCACAGCCTCCTTGATCGCATGGTATAAACTGGAATTGGTATATGTTACACTTGTAGCAAATTCCTGTGACCACCGCAATCCATTGGAATTGCAAAGAGGTTGTTTATTAGAAAAAAAGGCATCAACATATTTCTCGTTATGTGCGATTAGAAAATCTTCTCTTTCAAACGATTGAAAAGTTGATTCAATTTCAAAATATTTAGCAAGCAGGTTTTGTTCAGCCAAATATTTAATGAGGAATGCCGGTTTCTCAGGACTTCTTGAATAACCAACATTGTTTTTTACAGCCATGTTTTCATTGTAGAAAACTTTTATTTTTTTGTTATAGTTCATAATATTACTTTTTTATATGATTAAAACATTTATCTGCATTGTTCATATATTGTTATGCCTTTAAATATGATTTCAGGCTCTCCTAACATGGTTTAGGGCTATTTTCTTGTGATAAGAGTATGATTACATAGTCTGAAAAAATAAACACTCCTGATGATTCCTGCTGTGATTGTTCAAAAACGAGCAAGGGAGCTTTCGCTCCCTCACTCAGTCAAAAACCATGGCGTGGTTTTTATTTAATTGTAAAGCCTAAGGCACGGAATTGTTTAAGCACGGGAGGTAAGTTATTGGCGCCGATCTGGTTTGTGACAGCAATTTTTTTATCTCCAACCTTTATCAAATCTTCTGGTTTAAGGAAGTATCGATCTCTGTCGGCGCTTATCTTTTTTGCCTTGTTAACTTCTTCAATCATTCCATATCGTGGCTGAAGCGTGTCGGGAAATACCTCTTTTAATTTTGCGAAAGTAGTTTTAGGATTATCCTCCATATATTTTTTTACAACGGCTAATACCAATTTTCCTTTTCCATAAAGTTCGCCGTTGAATTTTAATTTTGATGTGTCTCTTCCTCCTGTTTTTGGAAGAGCGACTTCGTCATTTCCCTTTGAAATGGTTTCCTTTTTTTTACTTTCTGTTTTATGAGCAGCACCTATTTCTTTCTCCACTTTTGCAGTGGTTTCTGTTTTAGAAGATTTTTTGCCGGAAACATTGGTGCCTTTTTCGTCTGCCTTAGCTTCTGTTTTAATAGATTTAAGTTCAGAAGTGTTTGGCTTTTTTGCATCATCAATTGGCAATTTATAAGTCACTGGATTATTTTCACTTTTTACCAATAGCTTTTTGTCTGCTAAAACCTTTACTGCCTTAAACACGAGTAATTTATTGAGTTGTGTCCCATCTGCAATATAATCAACATTAGAATCGCTGAATTTGTGAATGAAGTCCAGTACTTTTTGCTGAGTTTCAGGAAGTTTTTGTGTTTCTGCTGTTTTCATTTTTAGTTTTTTTAGTTTATAATTATTTGCTATAATGGCCGAATGACGGACGTTATAGAGCTAAAGTACCTACTTCCATTGACCCTTGACAATTTCCTTAAACGTTTATTTCCACCTATTTATGGGGCTTTCCGAAGTTATGACCCGTCTTGGGTTTCATTTTCCTTCATGCAAGAAATCCTATTCAAAATAATAGTACATAACTCATAGTCTTCCCCAATTTCAGCCCTTCTGAGCATATCTTCAAGCACGATTAACTCTACTTTAGGGCAGAGCTTTTTGATTGGTTGATTGAGCAGAAATTTTTTATGTTGAAAGAAATGTTTCATTGTTGTCTTATTAAAAAACAGGCGCGTTCATTTCTTATCATCAGAGTTATTTAAACTTCGTTTGGTATTAAATTCTGAAATTATTTCCAGCAGCCACGTATAAAGCCCTTCTTTCATTAAGTAATCAAAATTCTTTTCTAATGGAGAAAGTAGTAAGGAACAAGAAAGTGTATTTGAATCGGGAAGTATTAATTCAAAAATATCCAATTGCGGAAATATCTTTAATGAATAAAAATTAAAATTGTCTTCAGTAAATTCAAGATTAAAGGTGTTGTCTTCGGCAACATAATTAAATAGAGGCATTTCTTTTCGCTTTTCCAAAATAGCAGATACTTTAATACTGTCAATTTTATATGGCTGCTTCTTATTCTTCATTAATTATTTTTCAAACACTTTTATTATTTTTTTGAATAAAACTGCCCTGTCCCTTTATCAATGATAAATTGAGTTGGTTCACTCACTAATGACAGTGCCTCCGTTTTAAGTTTATAAAGCACCATTGTATTGCGCATGTCTTCGCCTTCTATGTTGTAATCATCTATGTGATAGAAGGGTGAACTTAAACTCAAAACATGTTTAGCATTTATTTCAAGCACTTTAGAACCGAAATCGCATAAAAGCGGTCTTGCTGTTGTTGTTTTTTCTGCACTCAATAATATACGTGTGGTTAAAATAATGGGAATGTTTTTTTTATCACAAAATGTCCGTAACTCTGAAAGTGTTGTATCTACTTCTTTCGGCAAATCTTCTTTTTCTTCATGTCCAAAGAGTTTTTCAAAACCATCCACGACAATATAATCCGGTTTATTTTTGCTGACTTCATGTTTAATGTCCCTAATGATTTGCTTACCTCTTCGAAAATTAACCCGTTGCATGTTTACGTTTTCACTTGAATCTAAAAGCTTTCCGAAGCTGGAGTCCCTGATAATTTTTTGCTTACTGTATCCAACAAAATATACAAGACATTTTTTATTACCGTATTTCAATGAATTTTCTTCAATCAAATGCAATGTGTAAAATGTTCTTCCAACAACCGGCACCGCCCCAACAATGTATAATTCATTACCACTCACATTAAGTGGAATAAATGCCATTTTTATTTCTGCAACTGCATCTGCATTATTTTTCATAAGATTATTTTATTTTTTTAATTTTTAGGCAGAACGTCTATGTTTCCCATAGAACCAATCGTAACGCATCGCAAATACCTTTTCCTGATTCGTTAATGGTGTTGTTTCAACTATTATTGTGAGTACCGACTTTTCATCGAGAAATAAGTCGTAGTCATATTTGGTTGTCTGGAATTTTTTTATCCCACCTTTTTCTTCCACGAAATTCAAGCTTACTATCACTTCCTCGCCTTCGCTGAATTTTATGATATAGGGTTTATTTATTTCCATGTCGTTGGTTTTTTTATTTTATTGTTAAAGCTTTCAGTGCTTCTTCCTTTGATAGATCAGGTCTCTTCAACTCTTTTCTAATGAAGGAAATATTTCTATTTATAAATTTTATGTAACGTTCAGGATTATAATAATCTTCTAATGGCATATCCGTTTGGGGTTCTGGGAACTCTAATGGAAATTTCCCAATAATGATATTCATTACTTTGATTCCGTGAAACCCTGTTGGAATAAGCCTATTGTCAAAAATGAATGTGTGTGAAACTTTTAGCAGAAGTAGTGGTGGGTCATAAACTGTTATCTCAGAATTGGCACTGGAAGAAGATTCTGTTATTTCGTCAACCTCTATTATTGGCGAGAGTGCCATTAAGTCTGGGTTAGCTTCTTTAAACATTTTTAAAAGAACATCTTTTTGCATTTTTCATTGCTCTTATTTTTTTAACAGATAATATCTCACCTTAACTATATACCTTTTCGTTCCTGAAAATTCCTGCGCATATTAAATTATTCTTTAGTGATGAATAGCAGTGCTATTTTAACCTGTTTTCCTAAAATGATTAAACGGTCTGTAAATCCTTCTTCCACCAATTCAATGGAATCCGTGTATTGGGTTTTATCCATTTTTTTTAAACTATCTAAGTATAAAAAAAGCAGTTTTGTAGTAAATAGAATTTCTTTATTCAATAATTTATCAAAGAATTCAATACGCTCTGAGTGCGATATTTCAAGCCATTTCTTTTGATTTTCCTCTGCCATAATTATTATTTTTTGATTTAAACGTTAATCAAATTCAAATTTTGTTTGACTAACTTTTATCGTATCCTCTACTTTTTCATTGGATACTTTCTTATTCGCAAGTATTCCTTCTCCAGCATTTAATTTTTTAATTGTAGGAATCAAACCAAACTTTTTCTTTACAGAGAACCCTCCCCAATGCTCTTGTGATAAGGAATTCATCCAAGCGACTTCACCTTCTAAACCATTTAAACACATGTTAATGGCGGTCATTTTACAGCAACGATTATCTATGTCTGCTCCAAAGAAATAATTGTTTCGTTCAATTTTAGCTGCTGACAATAACATACGTCCGGAGCCACAAGCAGGGTCTTGTATTGTTTTGCTTGTCATCCCCTGTTCAATGGTTATTGCAGCCATTAAATCACAAACATGAATGGGAGTAAAAAATTGGCCATTCCTACCTTTTGTAATATGTTTAGTGAAAAATTCTCCCAAATAATCAAGCAATCCATTACCATCATTATCCATAATTAGAATTAATTCAGCGAACAAATCACAGAACCCTGTTATTTTATCTTTGGAGTATATTCCAATGATAGCAAGGTATTCATCTTCGTATTGTTGTCCTGAAAGACAACAAATAATAATGTCAAGAAAATGATTAAACACCTCATCTTCTGATTTACCGTAACATAACTTTTCAAATTCCTTTTCAAATTTTAAAATGTAATCGTTCATCGTTTTTATTTTCCTCTGGGATACTTAATCTATTTTTGATTTGAGCGAAAATAAATTGAATAGTGAAGTGGAAAAAATTAAGATGCTAATCTAAGAATGTCCGTATTGAGTATGTTAGTAGATCACTCCGATTTTAAAAATTTGAAAATAACTAAAGCAGAAACTGCTTTTGAAATCCTTAAAAGCATTCGCAAAAATCTTGAAGCCTTCGAATTAGATAAAGAATATTTTTATGCCATAGGATTAACAAGGAGACAGACCGTTCGTTATATCGATCTTGTGAGCATTGGTTCTCTAACTGGAACAGTAGCGGAACCAAGAGAAATTTACAGAATGGCTATACACAAAGCTGTTGGAGGGGGTATTATTATTTCTCACAATCATCCATCAGGTAATTTAAACCCAAGTGAAGCAGATAATAAATTGACAAAGAAAATTAAAGAAGCCGGAAAAATAATCGGCATTGAACTGATTGATCACATCATTTTCACAGATGAAGGTTTCTATAGTTATGCGAATGAAGGGTGTTTGTAATAATAGCGATTAAGATTTACTTTTATAATAGTTAGCATTTTTTCTATCACCCATTGCTTCGTAAGTTCTTCCCAATTTATAAAAGATACTTTTTCCAAAATCACCAGGGTCGAAAGTGAGAGCTTTTTTATAATTAGCAATAGCATTAGTGTAATCTTTCTTTTTTTCATAACACAATCCTATATTTTCGTATACATTATCAAGGTCTGATTTCATAGCTAAAGATGCTTTTTTGAAGTAACCAAGTGCCTTATCTAAATTTGGTGCTTTAGTGAATTGTAGATTTATTATACCCATTTGGAATAAGGCCTTTCCATAATTAGGGTCGATTTTTAATGTTTGTTCATAAAGGCCTTTCGCTTTGATATAGTCCTCTTTGTTGAAATATACATCACCTAATTCATAAGAATTTTTTGCAGTTGGATTTTGTACAATTTCTTTCATTGCATCATAATCATGGCTCACATCGGTGCTACTTTCAATTGTTTTTGTATGATCTAATCTTAAAGCTTCGCCATAACATTCTACAAAATGTTTAATGTCACCTTTGTCGTAGTAACATTGATACAAATTCCCCCATGCACTATAATAGTCTTTGTTTAGCGTAGAAGATTTTCTGGAATAAAATATTGCCGAGTCGATATTATCTGACCAATAGAATGCAAGTCCTATATTATTATAGGCCTTGTAATCATAAGCGGTTCCAAGTGCTTTTTTAAAATAAATTATCGCATTACTATAATCTTTATTTTCGAAAGACCCAGCACCAAGCTGAGTATATTTGTCACTTTCGTCTTCGGAGTTTTGACTAAAAGCTTTAGCAGAAATAAAAAGTATAATCATTAAATAATTTCCAATAGTTGTTTTCATAGTTGAATTTTTGTTTTTGTAAAATTATTGCAACACTATTTTTCTATTAACCACATTCTTATTGCCGTCAGTTATTTGCATAAAATAAGTTCCAGTTTTCATATCTCCTTTTTCAATGATCAGCTCTTTGCCCGTAAAGTTTATTGTTTTTATTACTTTACCCGATTCGTCCATTATTTTAACAATAGTGTTTTTTTGTTCTTTATTAAAAGTAATGGTGGTTTGAGAGCTGAATGGGTTTGGAGAAATTGTAATACCCGCAGTTAAATTATTTTCAAGGACACCAGTAACTGTTATATGATGGCAGGATGAAGTATCAATACAACTATTATGTGTTACAACAACTGCATAGTTTCCGCTGGTTGATGCAATAAAACTTTGATTAGTCTGCCCTGCAATTGCTGTATTTCCAGAGCAGTTTATCCATTGATATGATGCGCCTGAGGTGCCTGATGTTAAAGTTGTATTTGTAACAGAAACAGAAGTATCTGCTGTATTTACTGTTAAATTAGTGGTTACAATACTATCACAGCCATGAAAAGAAATTATTGTGTCAGTATGGATTCCGCTGGCACTATAAGTATGAGTACCAACAATTAAACTATGCCCAGCACATATAGTAGGAGTTTGGGTAAATGTAATTGGAGTAATACAATACTTAAACACTGTTCCAGCACCGATGCCACCCTCAGATGTCATTCCATAGAGAAATGTTCCGTCAGAAATAAGAGAGCCATCTGGACGACCTCCATTTGCATTGCTTGTAAAATCTAATAGTTTGGAATACCCTGTTCCATCGAGCTTTATTTTAAAGACAATTCCGCAACCCACTGATCCACAAGAAGTGCCTATACCACCATTACGAGTCATTCCATATAGAAAGATTCCGTCAGAAATAAGTGAGCCCAACGGGGTATATCCATTGGAAACTCCTGAAAAGTCAAGTAACTTAGAATACCCCGTTCCGTCTGGCTTTATTTTAAAAATTGTTCCCATATTGTTTGTGCCACCAGCAGAAGTCATTCCATAAAGAAAAGTTCCAACGGAAATAAGAGAGCCTTGAGGACATTTACCATTTGCGGCACCTGAGAAATCTGTCAATTTTACAAACCCTGTACCATCGGGTTTTATTTTAAAAACTGTTCCACTATCATTTATGCCACCATACTTTGTCATTCCATAAAAAAAGGTGCTGTCAGAAATAAGATTGCCCCAAGGATTGCGACCGTTTGCTGTGCCTGCAAAATCAAGTACTTTTACATATCCCGTTCCATCAGGCTTTATTTTAAAGAGTACTCCATCACTATAGGTTCCGCCCACTTCCGTCATTCCATATAAAAAAGTCCCTACAGAAATAAGAGAACCGAGAGGAGAAGTCCCATTTGCATTGGTTGCAAAATCGAATATTTTAGCATAACCTGTCCCATCGGACTTTATTTTAAAAATGGTTCCTTTATCATTAGTACCGCCAGCTGACGTCATACCATAAAGAAAGATGCCTGCAGAGATAAGATTCCCGTAAGGCTCTCTTCCGTTCAAACCACCATAAATATCGAAATCGAACAATTTGGTACATGCCGTTCCATTAGGCTTTATTTTAAATATAACTCCATTCCCGTTTATGCCTGACAGCTGGTTCATTCCATATAGAAAGGTTCCATCAGAAATAAGATCACCTAATGGTTGTGAACCAAATGCGGTACCATTGAAATCAAGCAGCTTGGTGTATTGTGCATTTGCAAATGATGCTACAAATAATAGTGCAATAATTAGTTTACGTTTTTTCATTTTTAGATTTTTTGTGAAACCAAATTTATAAAATATTTACGACAAACCGCATATAATAACCCTAATATATGCGGTGCATAATAATAGGTGAAAGCTGGACTTTAGCCCATAAATTAATTATGGAACTTTCAGCAAAGAATGAAAAAAGGCTTATAAAGATTGGAGATAAGCTCAGAGAACTCCGGAAAGGAGCTGGATACAAATCTTATGAGAATTTTTCTTTTGATAATGAATTAAACCGCGTACAGTACGGAAGGATGGAAAAAGGAGCAAACATAACCCTTGCCAGTCTTTTGAGGGTATTGGATATACATAAACTTACTTTAGAGGAATTTTTTAAAGGTTTGAAATAACGCACCTTGCAATATTAAAAAATTCATTAATTCTTTTTTGTAATGGTTAATGTTCCTAAATTTACGAACAGAAAAAAAGAATAATGACTGACAGAGATTTCCATACACCTAACGGAAGTATTGTAAAGCCAATGCCCGCTAATCACAAAATTATTCTTGTCGGGATTCAAAAGAAAATTCAAAATTTACACTCAGATTCTGCCAACAGCGGTTTTCTCCAACAGCTTCTGCATGAAGCAGGTAAATTGATAGGTCAATCAGATAAAGAAGCTGGAAAAAGAATTATTGAATACAGTAACGACCTCAATTTTTATTTAGAAGGAGAAGCGGATGATCTTGGAAGATTTTATAAATGCAAAGCTGAAACACTTACTATTATTGCTAAGCAGGTAGGTGCTTAAAACATCAAACTTTAAAACACTTGTTTTTATTCAGATTTTCATTTCCCATTCAAGTCCATTCTTCTTAAAAAACGTATCCACTTCATCAATACTTAATTTACCGCAATTACGACTATTAAGAAAACCCCTTCTGGAGTGACATACAAGATCGGAAACCTTGTTAATATTGGCATTTAAACAAATGTTTAATAATCTTGATGAAAACCCAAGTGTATCAATTTTAATAGGCAGCAGCTCTTTTACTTCTGGAGAAAGTTTATTTTTTCGGTTAATAGTTTCCTCCAAAGCTTCGAGTTTCCTTTTGGTGGTAACAAGTTCTTTCTCCAATATGCTGAAAGTGTTTACCCTATCCTTCGCTACATGTAGAGTTTTGATTAATTGTTTAATAGCATTGCCAAAAACAGTTTTTTGGCGAAGAGTGGGCAGCTGAATAGATTTAGTGAGATCAGTGAAGGTATTGTTATTGATAAGGATTTCCTCTAAAAGTGCTTGCTCCAGCTTTGTTAGTGCGCCGTCTCCCAATGCAAGCAGGTGAGGAAGCAACTCTTCAATGCTTTGTTCCCTAATTGTTTTCTTGATGGCCATAATACTTTTTATTATTGTTTTATTCAATCGTTTCCCTTACTTTTATGAACAAATGTATTGAAATATTTTTCTTGTTCCTGCATTGTAAGGTTGATGTTTATAGGCACGACTTTGAATATAACCAATTAAATTACTCTGATTTCGAACACCAAAATTGTTTCGCTTTAGTTTCGTTTTCAAAATTACAATTATTGAAATGCTTGCTGAATACGGCTTTGGAAGGAAGGGTTCAGTTCCGCTCGGGACCTCTGCCAACAGCCCAAACCCCTTACAGACCAATAGTTTGTGAGGGGTTTTTGTTGGGGGCCGTCGGTTCGTATAAGAGAGTGTAAAATGCTTGCTTGACCGCATGAGCAATACCTCAAGAATTTTTGAACTGCTCGAAAAAAAGGTTTTGTTGAAAGAACAGAGCGCGAGACAGACAGACGTAAGATGGATATTATTATCACCCAGAAGGGGCTTTATTTATTGGGCGAAATAGATAAAGAAAATGAGCGGATGGGTAGGCGCCTTAGCACATTAGATGAGAATGAAATTATGCAGTTGAATCTGCTTTTAGATAAAATCAGAAATTAATTAGTTTTTTATAGTTGCCGTTGATTTGTTAAAGTTTGCAGTTTGTTTTCCAACTAAGGCCCGGTGTTTTTTCTTCATCGGGCTTTTCTTTTTACGTAACTTTGTATCATAATATTTATTACAATGATTGATTCAATTTTTTTATTTTTAAATCTCGGCGGAGGTGAAGTTGTTATGGTTGTGCTGGTGATTATCATGCTTTTCGGGAAAGACAAACTGCCCGAACTTGCAAGAGGACTTGGCAAAGGCTTAAGGGAGATTAATGAAGCAAAGGCCCAGATTCAAAATGAAATTCAAAAAAGCACCAGCGGTATAAAAGAGGAAATAGAAAAACATGTTTCGGGCATGCAGAGTGAGTTTGAACAAGCCGGACAAAGCATGAAACGCCAGATCGGTGATGTATCGCAGACTATTAACGATGCCGGGAAAACGATTGCTGAAGGCGGAAAAACAGAATCCAGCAAAGCTGCAACTGATGCTGAAAATGCACTTACCGATTCTAAGAAACGAATTACAAATGATGGCAAACCGCTTACTGATACCGAAAAACCTGTTCCAAATATTGAGAAGCCTATCAGTGAAGAAGGAAAAACCGCAGCAGAGGCTCCGAAGGAATAATTCAATCCGCTCATTAATATAAAAGCCGATTCCCGCTTCATTCGGCCATTTTAACACTCATATTGTCCTCTATGATATCCTGCTCCAGTCAGATCTGCTGTTATTGGTTAAAGCAAATTGATATGCAATGTTGCTGTTTTCGGGCTTTTCAAGATTCGGATCTTCAGATAATAATTCAATCGCCATGTTGCGCGCAGCATGCAAAATCTGCGAATCTTTTGCTAAATCTGCAATATTCAAATCAAGAACGCCGCTCTGCATAGTGCCTGCCATATCACCGGGACCGCGCAGTTTAAGGTCAACATCAGCAATTTCGAAACCATCGTTTGTTCTGCACATTGTTTCCATGCGAAGTTTGCCGTCGCTGCTTAATTTATGAGAGGTCATTAAAATACAATACGACTGCTCCGCTCCCCTGCCCACACGCCCGCGCAGCTGATGCAGCTGGGATAAGCCGAAACGTTCTGCACTTTCAATTATCATCAAGCTCGCATTCGGAACATCCACGCCTACTTCAATCACAGTAGTGGCAACCATAATATTTGTATCGCCTTTTACAAAACGCTGCATTTCGTATTCCTTGGCATCCGCCTTCATCTGACCATGAACAATGCTTACGTTATACTGGGGCAGCGGAAATGCGCGGGTTATGCTTTCATAGCCATCCATCAGATCTTTATAATCCATTGTTTCCGATTCTTTGATCAGCGGATACACAATATAAATTTGTCTGCCCTTGGCAATCTGTTCTTTTATAAAACCAAACACCCTGTCCCGGTGGCTGTCGAAGCGGTGAATGGTTTGTATCGGCTTTCGTCCCGGTGGCAGCTCATCAATAACGCTGACATCTAAATCGCCGTAGAGCGTCATTGCTAACGTGCGCGGGATGGGTGTTGCAGACATAATAAGCATGTGCGGGGCAAGCGTATTTTTATTCCACATTTTAGCGCGCTGTGCTACTCCGAACCGGTGCTGTTCATCAATAACCACCAAGCCGATGTTTTTAAACTGCACCACATCCTCCAGCAGGGCATGAGTGCCGATTAAAACCTGCATTTCGCCATTCTGCAGCTGCTCATGAATTACCCTGCGCTCTTTCACTTTTTTAGAACCGGTGAGCAGGCCTACATTAATATTTAAAGGTTTTAATAATTTAGAAATCGTTTCGAAATGCTGATTGGCAAGGATTTCGGTGGGTGCCATCAGGCAGGCTTGAAATCCGTTATCCAGACAAATAAGAATATTCATTAAGGCAGCCATTGTTTTACCGCTGCCCACATCGCCCTGCAGGAGGCGGTTCATCTGCCTTCCGGAGCCCATGTCAAGCCGAATTTCTTTGATCACGCGCTTTTGAGCATTTGTAAGCTGGAATGGCAAATGATGGTTGTAAAAAGTATTAAAGTAATCGCCTACTTTCGAAAACACAAAACCCCGGAATGTCTTTTCGCGCAGGCCTTTCTGCTTTAATAATTTAAGCTGGATAAAAAATAATTCTTCAAATTTTAACCGGAACTCTGCCTTCTTCAGCAGTTCCGGGCTCTTCGGACAATGAATCTGCTTAAGGGCTTCTTCACGCGAAATCATTTGAAACCGCTCGCGGATAATATTAGAGAGGGTTTCGGGGATATTATTTTTGATTAATGAAACCAAAACTTTCTGAATCCGTGAGATCCCTTTCGTGTCGAGCCCTCTTGTACGCAGCTTATCCGTACTGTTGTAAACGGCCTGCAATACACTGGCAAATGTGGTGTTCTCTTCTGTCACCAAATCAATTTCGGGATGCGAAATATTAAAGTGCCCGTTAAAAACACCGGGCTTGCCAAACACTATGTATTCATTTGTTACATGCGGTTTTATTTTTTCACCCATCCATTTTGCACCTTGAAACCACACCAGTTCAATGGTTCCGGTTTCATCTGCAAAAATTGCAGTAAAGCGCTGAGAGCGTTTTTCACCGATCATTTTTGTGTGCGTAATTTTTCCGCGCAGCTGCACAAAAGGTAAATCAGCATTTATTTCTTTTACTTTATAAAACTTTGTGCGGTCAACATAACGGAAAGGATAAAAGCTGAGCAGGTCGGAGTATTTAAAAATGTGAAGCTCTTTTTTAAGAAGCTCCGCTTTTGAAGGACCAACGCCTTTAATGTATTCGACAGGTGAATTTAAAAAATGGCTCGACATAGTTATCTGCGAATTTAATACAAAAAACGTCCTGCCCGAATTAACAGGCAGGACGTTTAAAAAATTATAATCAAAATAAGTAAGAGGCTGCGTTATTTAGTTTTCGGCTGCGCGTCTTGTCCATTAGGGGCTGGTGAAGAATTTCCCATTTTGTTTTTCCGCTCCTGTCTGGCGGCCTTTCTATATTCCTTCAGCTTTGCTTTCTGATCGGAAGTCAGCATGGCTTTTAGTGCATCGTTGGATTCCTTCATGTTTTTCCTGTTTGCAGTCTTGAATTCATCATGGCTGTTTTTAAACTGTTTTCGAAGCTCATCGCGTTGCTGCTCTCGTTTCAGAATCACTTCTTTTACTTTTACTTTCTGATCATTATTAAATGATAACTCATTGTCGAGTTTCGCGAACATCTGATCTGACCGCTGTTCGGCTGTTTTCGGTCCTGCTTTTTTTTCCTGGGAAAAACTATTTGCGCAGACAAGTGCTGCTGCAAATGAAATTAAAATTATTTTTTTCATGGTTTATTTTTTTGTTTGCATCTGTGACCAATGAATATTAATAAGGTTTAATATGAACTAAAAAAATATTGAACATTCGTAAAAATATTTAATGTGCAAAATTTTATTAGTTTTGAATATATGCAGAAACGAATAAATAAATTTATCAGCGAAACGGGCTTTTGCTCACGCAGAGAGGCCGACAAACTGATAGAAGCCGGAAGAGTTACTATTAATGGGCAGAAGCCGGAGATGGGAACAAAAGTAAGCCCTGAAGATAAAGTTGAAATTGACGGCCGTCCTTTAAAATCAAAAGAAGAAGCTCTTTACTTAGCCTTTAATAAACCGCCCGGCATTACCTGCACCACTGATTTAAAAGATAAAGATAATATCATTGATTTTATCAACCATCCCAAACGAATATTTCCCATCGGCAGATTAGACAAGCCTTCAGAAGGATTAATTTTTTTAACTAACGACGGTGATATTGTAAATAAAATTTTACGCGCCGGCAACAATCATGAAAAAGAATATGTAGTTATTGTCGACAGGCCGATAACGGATGAATTCATAAAAAAAATGGGAAAAGGTGTTTCTATATTAGAAACAGTAACTCAAAAATGTTTTGTTGAACCGCTTGATAAAAACAAATTCAGAATAATTTTAACGCAGGGCTTAAACCGGCAGATCAGGAGAATGTGTGAAGTGCTGGGATACAATGTTACTAAGCTGAAACGGATACGGATTATGAATATTGGGTTGGATGGTATTGCCAGCGGGAAATGGCGTTATTTGACAAGTGATGAAATAAAAATAATTAATAATTTAGTTTCTGATTCTGTTAAAACCGAAGAGGCTTCGTATTTAGAAGACAATATTGAGGGATAGGAAATGGGCATCATTGAATTTACAATTTGAATCTGACGCTGCTAATTAAAGAACCACAACTTATTTAATTTCAATTTCTACCTTTATGTTTCAAAAATACAAATTTCAAATATATTTACTTTTTGTTGTACTGCTTTGTTATTGGCCATTTACATTCTTCCATAGCGCCTTATTGTATGATAACATTGACGTTGCACTTCCGACTAAATATTTTGCAGGCTCCTGTCTGCAAAATGGTATGCTCCCATTGTGGAACCCATATCAAATATTTGGTTTTCCTGCTCATGCCGATTTACAATATACTAATTGGAACATTGAAGTATTCATTATCGGCTTAACCCGGGGCTATGATTACGCCACACTGCATATTCTTTATATGTTCTATTTGTATCTCGGAAGTTTGGGAATGTTTCTGCTTATCAAATATGTTTCAAAAAATTCTCTTCCTGCTTTTTACATCGCAACAGTTTATATCTTATCCGGTTTATTTACAGCACATTCCCAATCTTTAGTAACAATATTAGGATTAGTCTGGCTGCCATACGTCATTTTATACTTTCTAAAATGGTTAGATGAGCCATCTCTCAAAACAAGTTTACTGACAGCTGTTTTTTTCTATTTATTGTTTACAATGGGCTATCAGGCTTTTGCCTTTATGATACTGCCGGTATTTTTCTGTTTATTAGTATTAAAGCTGATTCAAAATTTTAAGAAAAAAGAGAGGCGGCTTTTACAAAAACATATTCTGTTTGGCTGCCTAATCATAATTTCTATAGTGCTGCTGCTTAGTCCTGTTTTAATTTCTCAATTACAATCAAGGCCGTTTGTTTCGCGGTTAAACGGCTTATCTCTTGAGGATGTTATGTTTAAACCGTTCCCGCCGTTTTCATTAGTATCGTGCATTAATCCAATACTAACAATTGGGAATGATGCTTTATTTAAAACCGATGTGAGTATGCGGAACTTGTTTATGGGCTTAATCCCATTAATGTTAATTATCATTTCATTATTAAAAAAAAACAAAACAGCTTACGAGTATGTATTGTTATTTTTCGCCGGACTTTTTCTTTTCGCTTCTTTCGGCGATTACACCCCTGTCAGGGAAATTTTATACTATGTCTTTCCTGGTTTTAATCTGTTCCGTTTCCCTTCCTTAATAAGGATTGCGGCAATGTTATGTCTTATAATTTATTTTGCGGGCAGCTGGAAATATTCTCTTAAACAATTGTTTTATAATCAAAAAATAAAACTGGAGCTGCTTGGCGGCTTCTTGTTAACAACCCTGTGTTTAACCATATTCTCATTTAGTAAAACTCCGGCTTTTTCTTTTTTTGGTTTTAAAAGCGAAAGCTTTAACTATAGAATAACCCAAAGCTCTCCTTATGAAATTGCCTTTTATTTCGGCCTTTTTCAAGTTGCCATTTTAGCTGGGACTTTATTACTGCTCAATACAAAAATAAATTTCAAATTATTCTGCAAAAGATTATACCTGATCACTTTCATTGAAATGGCTTGTACTATCCTGATATATGGCCAATATACAGCCTTTTCAAATGTAAAACCGGGCGTTTATCAGGAGAATTTCAATAAACTTCAACCCTATTTCCCGGCACCGTCGAAAGACGCCATTGCTGCTAACAAAGTAAAATTTAATTATGTCAATGGCTTTTGGAAAAACACTGGTTGCTTTAAAAAGCAAGCTATGCCCGATGATGAATACACCTCCTTTTCTTTTATCAATTATAATACCTTGAGTGATTATCGCCCTAATTTAAAAGACAGTTTAATAAGTTATCCTTTTATATATTTCTCGAAACAAAATGCGGAAGAGTATCTAATCAAATCAGATATTGATACTACGGTAAAAAGGCTTGAAAGCTCATTTCACTTTCGAAATGCCGAGGCTGAATATAAATATTCAGAGTATAATCCAACTCATATAGTTGTTCATTGTGATGCCGAAAAAGATCTTGTTTTAAATCTGCAGCAAAGCTATTACAATGGCTGGAGTGCCGAAATTGACAGCAAGCCAGCTGCTTTATTATGGAATGCATCATTATTAATGTCGGTGGAGCTGACAAAAGGAAAACACACTGTCGAATTTATTTATGCTGATCCTGTATTTGAATATTCGTTAATGATAAGTTATGGTGCCTTGTTTATCATACTTATTACTTTAGTTTTTTTATGCCGCTTACTTAAAAGCAAAAAACTTTTATTATGTGTTTTTCTCACCCTGTTTTCAATATCCCTTCTGTTTTTAATGAAAACAAACGCTCAACACACTAATTCTACAAGTGAAAACACGTTTACATTTACAGATAAAAATCAAAAAACAAAACAATTCAAATCTGACTTTAGCAGTAAATCTAACTATAGAGATTTCTGGAATTTGTGCGACACAATTCAGCCGGTTATTCTAAATTATTCATGGGGAAATTTTTATAATTCTCCCGAATTTTTACATTCAATAAATTATAACAGCGCAGACAAAGTGCAATCTGTTAAATCAGGAAGTATGAGTATAAGCAATATGAATAAACCCGTCACAAAATTGCTTTTTGACGATCTTTATAACTCCGTATTTCCTGATAAGAAGTTCATCGACACTACAAACAATGATTATTCAATGATCTTAAATTCAAAACAGAATCCTTATTCAAAGTCAGAATTGATAGATCCTATAAAACTTATGAAAAAAAACATTTACGGTTTTGTAAAATTAAGAACCGCAAAAGGGGCTAATGCGGTTGCAGTATGTTCTATAAAACACAAAGACGGCAGGGAAGAGCAGAAGTATTTTGCCCTCAACAAATATTTAATAGAAGACAATACCTATCAAAAAGTTTTCTGCTTTTTTGAAACTGAAAAGAGTATTTTTCCGGGTGATGAAATTAAATTATTTATAATGAATCAGACGAAAAAAAATGTTTTTCTGAAAGAGTTTAACTGCGTTTATTATCAATAAAACAGAGCCGTTTCACCTTGATTGACTATAAACTGTTTTACAAATATTTTAAAACTGAAAGTTATTCTCAAAGATTAGTTTAAGTGCAATTGCGATAAAAAATGGTTCGGTATTTTTTACGCTCAGGGACTAAAGTCCCCCTGTTCTTGGTTTCGATGTAACCCCGCCTTTAAAGGCGGGGTTATTCAAAAACCTGCTGATAAAGGGCTTTAGCCCTGAAATAAAAAAAGTACAAAACCGTTAATAAAAAAACACCAAAATCTGATTAATGCCAATTGGAAAATAAAACAAAGAAATCCATCGCAATAATAGGAGGCGGGCCAGCAGCACTGATGCTTGCCGCAAACCTCGATGAGCAAAAGTTTGATGTTACCATTTACGAAAAGAATGCTTCAGCAGGCAGAAAATTTTTAGTAGCCGGCGACGGTGGTTTTAATTTAACACATTCAGAAAATACGGAGCAGTTCATTTCGCGTTATACACCCTCTTCTTTTTTTGAAAATATAATTTCATCATTTACGAATAATGATTTGCGAAGCTGGCTGTCGAAGATAGGCATTGAAACATTTATCGGAAGCAGCAAACGTGTATTTCCCATTAAGGGCATAAAACCAATTGATGTGCTGAATGCTGTTTTAAATGAATTGAAGAAAAAAAATGTTCTGCTAAAAACACAATTTAATTGGAAAGGCTGGGATGCTGATAAACTTGTTTTCGAAACAAATAATAAAACTGAAGCGGTAAAAGCAGATGTAGCTGTGTTTGCTTTAGGCGGTGCCAGCTGGAAAGTAACAGGTTCTGACGGAAGCTGGACTGAGTTTTTTAAAAATAAAGATGTTGAAATCACACCCTTTGAAGCCTCTAACTGCGCTTATGAAATAAAATGGAGCAAAGAATTTATCGCAATTGCTGAAGGGAAATCATTAAAAAATATTTCCTTAAAATGCGGCGATCGCGAAAAAAAAGGCGAACTCGTAATTACAAAATTCGGCCTGGAAGGCGGAGCGGTGTATGCTTTGAGTCCCGCAATAAGGAAACAGCTGCATGCAAATGGAAGTGCTGAATTGTTTTTAGATTTGAAACCTTCGCTTACTGTTTTGGAAATAAAAAATAAAATAAACGGCAAAGGAAATAAATCATTAAGCAGCCATCTGGAAAATGTATTGAACATCAACAAAGTCCAATCAGCCCTGCTCAAGGCTATTTTGAACAAGCAGGAGTTTACCAGCATAGATCTGCTTTCTGAAAAAATTAAAAGCGTTCCTCTTGTTGTCACCTCCGCAGCACCTATTGATGAAGCCATTTCAACTGCCGGCGGAATTTCATTGAAGGAAATTGACAATACTTTTCAATTAAAAAAAATGCCTAATCATTATGTTATCGGTGAAATGCTTGACTGGGACGCTCCTACAGGAGGGTATCTGCTTCAGGGATGTTTCAGCATGGGTTATTGCCTGGCGAAAAATTTGAATGACATAAAGCAATGAAATAAAATTCGCAATTGTTTTTTATGAGGGGCGAAGTGTTTTACTATTAGACCTGACAGGTTTTAAAAACCTGTCAGGTCTAGCTGTTATATGGGTCAATAAGAATATTTGATCTCTAATCCAAGCCTCATCCCCCATAATTTTTTAACTTTGTAATTCTATAATTTATTAATCCAATAATCATTGGAATTAAAACATAATCATGATTTCGCAGGCAGCGTCTTTACTCAAAAAACATTACGGTTATGATAAGTTCCGCCCTATGCAGGCTGAAGTAATTCAATGTGTGCTGGATAATAAAGATGCGCTTGTGCTTATGCCTACTGGCGGAGGAAAATCAGTCTGTTTTCAGATACCGGCATTGATATTACCCGGATTATGTATTGTAGTTTCTCCTTTAATTTCATTGATGAAAGATCAGGTGGATGCGCTTAATTCCAATGATATTCCTGCAGCATATCTCAACAGCAGTTTGAGTTCCGGCGAAGAAGAAAATATTATTACGCGCTGCCTCCAGGGGCAGATAAAGCTGTTGTATATTTCTCCCGAAAGGATGGTGCAGGAAATGAACCGCCTGCTGAAAAAACTACCTGTTCATTTATTTGCTATTGATGAGGCACACTGTATCTCTTCCTGGGGGCATGATTTCAGGCCTGAATATACACAGCTGAAATTATTAAAAGAACATTTTCCTGCAATTCCTGTAATTGCTTTAACAGCTACTGCCGATAAAACTACACGGCGGGATATTGTTAAACAGCTCAATTTACCCAGCCCTGAAATATTTGTTGCATCCTTCAACCGGCCTAATTTAAGCCTTTCCGTTAAGGCGGGTATAAAACCGAAAGAGCGTATTAAAGATATTATTTCATTTATTGCAAGGCGCAAAAATGAAGCGGGAATTATATACTGCCTGAGCAGGCAGACAACCGAAAAAGTTGCAGCAGCACTCCGTGCAAAAGGTATTAAAGCCGGCTGTTATCATGCAGGTCTGCCCGGCGAAGAGCGCAGCAAAACACAGGACGATTTTATAAATGACAAACTTCTGGTAGTCTGCGCTACAGTGGCTTTTGGAATGGGTATCGATAAATCGAATGTGCGCTGGGTGATCCATTTTAACCTTCCTAAAAATATTGAAGGCTACTACCAAGAGATCGGCAGAGCCGGGCGCGACGGCGTTGACAGCGATACAATACTCTATTATAACATTGCTGATTTGGTTTTGTTAACCAAGTTTGCGCAGGAAGGAAATCTTGCTAAAATAAATTTAGAAAAGCTGAAACGCATGCAGCAGTTTGCTGAAGCAGACATGTGCAGGCGAAAAATTCTGCTGAGTTATTTTGGTGAAACACCGCAGGAAAACTGCGGTAACTGCGACGTCTGCCAAAATCCGCGCAAACATTTCGATGGGACAATACTTGTTCAAAAAGCATTATCCGCATTGATGCGTATGGGAGAAAAGGTCGGCACAACAATGCTGATAGATGTTCTGAGAGGTTCAACAAAAGGCGAACTGATTGAACATGGCTACAATAAAATAAAAACTTACGGTGCCGGAGCCGATGTAAGCTTTGCAAACTGGGAACAGTATATTCTGCAGATGCTGAACCTTGGTTTAATTGAAATTGCCTACGATGAAGGATTCACTTTAAAGGTAACCGAACCGGGTAAAGAAGTATTATCGGGTAAACATAAAATTGATTTGGTGCAGCCCCAGGTTAAAAAAATTGAAACTATTGAGCCTGCTGCAACACATAAATCAAAACGAGAGCTTCACGCTGAATCAGGCGCTGGCAGCAATCTGTTTGAAGCACTTCGCAAACTTCGTAAACAGTTTGCCGACGCAGAAAAACTGCCTGCATATATTATTTTCAGTGATGCAACATTGCGAGAAATGGCTTCGGAGAAGCCTTTAACAGAAGAAGAGATGCTTGCCGTTTCCGGAGTAGGGCAGCATAAATTTGAAAAATACGGGCAGGCCTTCCTGACGCTTATTCATGAAATGTGTTACGGCATTTCGGCAAAAGCGCCTAAAGCCAGCACTTACGAAGAAACACTTCAGCTTTACAAGCAGCATTTTCTTCCCGGGCAGATTGCACTGAAACGGAATTTAAGTGCGGCAACTATTTATTCTCACATAGCTCATCTATACATGAACGGCGACATTACAAGTATTGATCAGTTTGTGAGCATGGAAGAAATCAACCATGTAAAAACTACTTTAAAAAGTATCGGGAAAGTTCAGAAACTGAAAACGGTTTTTGATTTTTTAAATGGCCAGATTGACTATCATAAAATAAGGCTGGCATTGGCTTATCTGGAGAAGAACGGGCAGTACAGCGAAGTTAATAATTGATGGTACAGCCTTGTACTATTTGAACTGTTATTTACAAATCCGAAATTTATTGCTAATTTCATTAAAAAAAATCTCATGAAGAAATTATACCTGTCCCTGTTTATTTTTTGTTTTTCAATCGCCGCAAATGCGCAGACAGCTTCTTTCACTATTACCAATACCGGCTTTACAGCACAGGCACAGGCCGCTTATCAATACGCTGCCGGCGTATGGGCGAACACTCTTGTGTCAACTGTTCCAATTAAAGTTCTCGTACATTATACACCTCTTCCATCGGGTTTATTAGGCATTACTTTTCCGAATGGAAGAAAGAATTTTGCAGGCGCCCCGCTCACTGATACATGGTATTCCACAGCGCTTGCGAATGCTATTGCAGGGCATGAACTGAATACCGGCGAAGTGGATATTGAAATGTATCTCAACAGTACAGTTGCGTGGTATTTCGATTCAACAGGAACAGTACCTGCAGGCCAGTACGATTTTGCAACAATTGCAATACATGAGCTCTGTCACGGGCTCGGCTTTATAAGCCTTGCAAAAAGGACGGGTACTTCCGGTTCATTCGGGATGCTTCTTGCATCTGACTTTGCACCGCTCACTACTTCTTACCCATGGCCGAATCTGGATACAATGCCTTCGGCTTTCGACCGCTATTTGGTTACTAATACCGGGCAGACATTAGATACCATTCCAAATCCTTCAGTAACGCTAGGTTCAAAGTTTATCAGCAACGCCGTTTATTTCAACGGCCCTAATGCAATGGCAGCAAACGCAGGAGTAAAGCCAAGAATAAATGCTCCCGGAGCTTTTTCTTTGGGCTCCAGCATCACACATTTGAATGAAGCAACTTATCCCGATGGAAATCCGAATGAGCTTATGACTCCGAATGGCTCCACCGGCTATTCACTGCATAACCCGGGGCCTATATGTATAGGAATTTTAAAAGATATAGGCTGGAATATGAACCCGAACGGCATCAAAGAAATTTCAGGCAGCCAAAATGTTATTTCTGTTTATCCAAACCCTTCGCATGATTTTATATACTTCTCCAGTTCTGTCCCGAAAGAAAAAATAAAAAGTATTGAACTGAAAAATGTTTTGGGCGAAACAATTGCCTCATTGGAAAACAATGCAGACAACGATGTTTCGATGCTGCCGAAAGGGATTTATTTTGTTGTGCTTACTTCCAGTGATTCTAAAGCAGTGCAGAAGTTTATTAAAGAGTAGAGTAAATTATTCGGCTGAAAAAATCACTCTTGTATAATTATTGGAATAGTTTTACAAACTCATTGCTGTTGCAATATCGCTGGGATCACTTAATCCAAGATTGTTAATTGAAATTATTCTGAATTGATAAATCAAACCGGGGGTAAGCCCCTTTACTTTGAATTTAATGCAGGTGGTGAAGCCGGCTGTAACAAATTGAGGAATGGCACCTTCAATAACAACAGCCTTTTCGATAAGATACATTACCCTGTTTTTATCCTCGGCCCAGCTTACATCAATAATGCCCGATGTTCTATTCGCCTCGGCTTCCACACCTAGTACCTTTTCGGTTTTTCCCTTTTTTTCGGCCTTTTCTTTTGTCATATCGAAGCCCGAACCAATAGCTTTCCCCCGGTCTCCTTTGCAGATGAATTCAACATCAGATGCAAGTTTATCAAGAAGCGGAATAATCGCTGCTTTTTTATTTTTCAGAATCTCCGTTTCCTTGGTTCCTCCGCCTTTTGCATCTGAAATGGCACCACTTAATTCACCCCCTGCCTTTTTAAGAGGAATAAGGGCGTCCTGGCAACCAGCAAAATCAGGGTTATCTGTCATGCACTTAATAACCTTGTCGTTCAATGCCCATAATTTAACAGCAGAATAATGACTGAACCGTGTTTTAATTAAATTTTTCATAGCTTTTGTTTTTAGCGCAGCGAAAATGTTTTAATCTAAACTATTCCGGATACACCTTTGAACAAAAACTATCCGCTGCTGATTAATAAATTATTTATTGTTTTTATACTGTGTAGGTTTATTATCATGTCCCTTGAATTTTTTATGCGCCGCTAATAGCCGATGCTTATAGGAAAACAAATAATGTTTCTTTTTATTGTTTTGCTGATGAATCAATTCTTGAATTCAATGAACATAAACATACTTTGTGCCGAAAATTTAATAAGCCCGTTAATCATCCCACTGATTCTGAAAAGCAGAATCAGTAAGAGGATTATCATTCATTCAAAAATGATCCTCAAAAACTCATAACTGATCAACACGGAAGCTTTTTTGAACACCAAAGCCCTGCGAATGATTGGTTTTAATATAATGCCTGATGGTTTCTTTATAAAACCATTTGGATTCTAAATAAAAACAACGGGATTTATTATTTAACCAATCGGATATTAAATAAAAACAACCGGCTCTGCTTTTAAACCAATCGGATTTATTATAAATACAGCCGTATCTATAATAAAACCAAATGGCTTTATTATAAAAACAGTTGATAAAACAGCTGTGCCCGCTGGTTTATGAATTCGGCCAAATGGTTTTATAAAAAAACCATCCGGAAACTTTCCAAAACCATTTGGATGCATTATAAAACCAATTAAAGCGTTAATATTTGTTAAGCTTTTTTTATTTAAGAACAACGGCTTAGGGATTGATGGTATCAGTTTATAAAATTCTCCCTCCGGTTTTTTGATTAAGAGGGATGATTTTAATACAATTAATTTCATCTTCCTTAAATTCTTAAAAACCATGGAAACAGCGTTACCCTTTATCCGAAAAAGAATCAAAGATTCTGCCGGAGCAGTACTAATCTTTTTTGCATTCACTATCCCATTACTTACGATTGAGAGCTGCTCCACCATCCGGCCGGGTGAACTTGGACTAAAGGTTGTTCACGGAAAACTGAAATCCGGGGTTTATGCTCAAGGCTGGCACTATTCAGGCATAGGAATGCACTATGTTAAGTTTAATATCCGTATCAAAGAGCTTTCTATAAAAATGACTCTGCCCACAAAGGAAGGTTTGGAGGCTAAAGCAGACATTACTCTTCTTTATCACATCAAACCCGATGCAATACATGATATTTATCAAACCCTGGGCTTAAATTATGAGAACGCCATCGTAAAAAACAACTTTGAAGCGACAGCCAGGGAAACCTGTTTAAACTATAAGGCCATGGATTTGATGGTGCAGCGCGATTCATTGGAGAAAGCCATTTTCGATAATATGAATACCGATATTGGGCGTTACGGTTTTGTGATGGACCAAGTATTGGTGCGCGATATTGATGTGCCCGATACCATTGACCGCGCCATTGAAAAGAAAGTGTTCCTAGAGCAGGAAGCTAAACAGCAGGAGGTAGATAATCAGATTGAGAAAATAAAAACACAGGCATCAATAGAAAAACAGAGACTGGAAATGGAATTTAACTTTGAAAAAGAAAAGCGGTCAAAATCGGCAGCCATTGAGCAGGAGCGCATGCAGGTTGATTTTGCAATAGAAAAACAAAAAAAGGAATCGGAGCGGATAATCATGGAAGCGGAAGCCGCTAAAAAGGCGCAGGAACTTATTGCCCCCTCACTTACACCTCTGCTGATACAATACAAATCAATTGATGCATTAAAAGCGCTGTCGGCCTCGCCGAATACCAAGGTTATTATAACCGATGGAAAAACACCGCTTTCATTAAGAGATGAAACAAAATAAAAAAAGCCGGCCGTCCTTCAGGACTGCCGGCTTTTTAGCAATGATGCTGTTTTATTATTGAATCACCAGCTTATTTGTCTGTCTTCCGTTTTCTGTTACCATTTCGAATAAATAGATTCCTTTATTCAGGTTTGGTATATTCATTTCAATCGGGTTAAAACCGCTGTTTACTTTTAATTCATTATCATAAACTAAATGGCCGATAAGGTCATATAATTTTACACTTACTTTTTCATTTTGTTTAGCAGTATAATTTAACATAAACGAACCATTGTTTGGGTTAGGATAAATTACTGCATTCAAATTTTCGTAATTATAAGTATTAATTCCGGTAGTGGTTTCATCAATCCAGCGCTGAGAAAACTCCTGGTAATACTGATTCGCAATGGCTGCATCATGAACAATAACGGTGTTCTCGTCATTTTTAGTTTCACCTGCAGTTGACCAGTTATGAGAACCTGTTAATACTGTTGGGTCAGAAGCTGTGTTAGACTGATCTACAATTAGGTATTTATGATGGAATATCCAGGAAAATTGGCTTATTATAACATTGGCAGCCATCACATTATGCATAATATACCATTGTGAACTTGCAGCAGCTGTGTCATCTACAATTCCTTTTGAATTACCAACGCCGATTGTTGTTGTCTGGCTTGCAATTTTGTTTGCAATATCAGAGCGGGTAATTAACATCGAACCAAATTCAAAATCAGAATTAGCTGTTCCGATAGTTGCGATTATATGTGTTGTAGTTCCGTCAGAAGGGCTGAAATATGATTCAACTCTCTTTGAACCTACCATATACTCATGAGGAGTATTATCTGCTTTAAACTGCCCGAATTTACCAAGTGTAGTATTAGCACTTGATGTCTGGCTGGTATCTCCCCACATTTCGTCAAATTCTAATTTATATCCGCGTGCCATACTTTGATCCTGAAAAACAATTGCGTTGTTGGCATCAGTTGCTAATTGGCTGCTTGTCCAGTTAGTTGAACCTGTCCAAACGAAAGGAAGATTAGGGTTGGATGAATTCGCATCAATAATAATAAATTTATTATGCATAATGGTGTAGCTTACCCCCTGCGGACTTGCTACTTTTTTAACCGCTGCAATTAATCCCGCTGAGCCAGATTGTGTTGTAGATCCGTCATAAACAACTCTTACTTTAACGCCTCTGGTGGCTGCAGCATTTACTGCCGTAGTTATTTTAGCCCCTCCTGTTGCATTGTCCCAGTCATAAATTGCAATATCTAATGTTGCATGAGCGCGGTTAATATATGCAGCAATAGTATCTGCAATAGTGCCGTTGCTTAAGTATGAAGCGTTATTGCTGGGTCCGCTTGAAACAGCAAGATTAACACTGCGGTCGAAAAAGGCTTTAATAGTACCTGTTGAGTTAGATTTAGTACAAAATACTTTTACAGCAGAACTTGCAGTATCAGGCAGGTTAATTGAATATACACGTGCATAATAAATAGTTGCTGCAGTTGCACCTGTAATAGTAGCAGTGTGGTTAACTGTTGAATTGGTAGCTGTAAGAGTACCTAATTCTAAAGCCGGTGTTTTACCGTATTTAATATACGAAATTCCTGAACCGGCAATGTTTGTAGTCCAGTTAATGTCAATGCTTGTTGCTGCAATATTTGCCGGCGAAGGCTGAGCAGTTAAATATATAGAAGCAGTATTAAGGATATCATTAGGGTCTCTTAACAGCATTTGGTAACCTGTTGTACAGCCTGTTGCAGGGGTTGTGCAGTGCTGAGACATAATTCCGACTAAATTAACCGGAGTGCTCGGAATGATTGTTCCGGCAATCAAAAGGTTAGTGTTTGAAACAAACACTGTTCCTGTCTGACCTCCGCTGGTGAAGGTATAAGAAGTATTAGCGGTGAAAGTACCTCCGCCCAAAGCAAAAGTACAGCCGTTAAGCTTTATCAACTCCCCTTCATAAGTTTCGCCCATTTGATTTGGAGTGATGAGTGCAGGTGTAGGAAGTGCGTGTGCGGATGATATAACACCTACAGTAGTAACCGGAGAAACTTCCAACAAATTACTATAACTGGTAAGGGTTCCAACTGAATTAACGGAGTCGCCTCTGTTAACAGTTGACATATTGGTGCCATAAAGAGAAATACCTCCTGTAGCATCCTGCACATATCTTATATTTCCTAATTCAGAGCCGTTGAGCACAATGCCTTTAATTGTTACTGTACTGCCTACTGCTGCAGCCCTTTCCGTTGCGATTGTTTGGGCATTCAGCTGAATCGCAAAACATGCTGCTGCCGTTAGTGTAAGTAATTTGGTTTTCATTTGTTTTATTTGTTGTTTACTATTGGTTTTTACTATTGCTTATTATTTATTAAATCTAATGTATTCTTTAATTTTTAATATCCGTCAACTATGTTTGCGCCCCGGCTGATTATCTAAAAATAAACAGGTCACTTATTAATGAATATTTTTTTAATAACTCTGCCGTATTCAGTTTGCAGGTGCATAAAATAAACCCCGTTCGGCTGAGAACTTAAATCAATTCTAAAGTTTGAAGCTGTAACAGTATTCTGTTGAATGCATTCTCCAAGTACATTGTAAATTTTCATGGGCACGCTTCCCGATTGACTCATAGTTAAATTCAATTCTCCGCCGGACGGATTTGGGAAAACAGTAATGTTCAATGAATTGCTCAATTCGTCCACTCCTGCCACGGCTGCACAGCTTTGTAATGGAGAACTTACATTAATAAATGATGAGTCAACAGTAATAACCCGGAAGCAGCCATTAAATGCCGCACCCGTTTGAACATAGCGGGTGCCGCAGGTGGTACAATTTTCATTAATCACATTTCCTGCCCTGTCGGCAACTACGTTTTGGTGCTGATGCCCTGCCAGAACCACATCTACCTGGTTTGAATCGCAGATATTAAGAAATGCAGTTCTATTAGCCAGCCAGGTGCCCGCGGAAGGGCTTAAAATAGTTTCGGTTGTATAAGCTGTTCCATCACAGTTTGTACCGGCAATGTTTACTGCGGGATGATGCATTACAATAATCTTTCTTTTGCTGCTGTTCTGGCTCAGCTGATTTCTGATCCAGCTGCATTGTGCATTCGTAATCCCTGCTCCTGCAGGAGTTATTGGGTCTGGCTGACTCCAATAAGGTATATCGTATCCCGACCGCACAAATAAAATAACAGAGATGTTTGTTGTAACCGCATAATCAGTATCTGGTGCAATGTATTGGGCATAATTGCTTACATGATTTAACTGAGTGAGGCTGCCCGGAGGATAAAGTGTGGTATAATAATCATGGTTGCCGGGTGTAAAATAAATTGGCACCGTCTGCGCCGAATCAATAAAATAAGCGCCAGGACTTGGATTGACAACAGCTGACGGGAATAAAAACTGAGTAAGCACATTATACATCCCAGGATTGCTGTTTCCTACATTTGAAATATCTCCTGTGGCAAGCACAAAAGCCGGTTTAGGATTGATCTGAGCAAATTCTTTCAAATAACACTGGGCCTTTAAACCATGAAGGTCACATGCATTTACTGAAGAAGCAACACTGGAAACGTGGAGGTCGGAAATATGAACAAAACTGAATTGAGCGAAAGAACTATGCGTTTCAAGGCAAAGATTGAAAGTCAGGGATGCTGCTAAGAGTAATTTTGTTTTCAATGTATATATTTGTCCCTGATAAAAGCGGTTCGTAATCCTATTCCTTTTTTATAAAACACTTTGCTGTTTTATAATTTCAGTGTCAGCTTTTGTTTAATACCTCGTCAGCTTAATTCGAGGCCGTTTAATTTGAACGTTTTCCTTAACCCGAAAATAAGTTGTTTAATATTGGAATATTATATTTATTCCTGATTATTCTTGGATTAAAAATCTACTCTTATAGAAGCCATGTATCTCCGGGGTAAGCCAAAAAATACGGATGCATTATTAATACTGAAATCATAGTTGCCTCCAACTCTTGAAGGATAATAATTATTTGTAGCATCCGCTATATAAACAGTATTTAAAGCATTCAGCACATGTAACATCAAAGTAAGGTTAGCTCCTTGAAACTTAAAGCTGTATCCTGCATGTAAATCTAAAATGCCGTAACCGGGCATCCTCCATGAATCCCTGTTTCTATTGTCAATCAGTGCACCCTGCTGGTTAGTTAAAGGAATGAGTTTCGATATATCGGCAGACGGTTGTGAATTGGTGAGCGCCTGACCAGCGGTACCTACCGGGTTGAATGCAGCATAATTTTTATCAAAGTAAACATACTGGGCTTTTACCCAGAAATTTTTAAAAATAGTATAACGCACACTTCCTCCGTATTGCAATTGCGCGGCATTTCCCACATGCACCCCTATAGCGCTGTAATACAAGGTTACTGCCCTGTTTCCATTAGCATCATAAGCTTTTACTGAATCGGCTGAAGCATAACGCCAATCGGCAATGGATGCCAAGCCTTCGATGGTAAGATTAGGGAGCGGATTATAAGCAATATCTGCCTCAATGCCTTTATGAATTTCAGTTAAACCGTTGATGTTGTAGGCATAAGAAGCATCGGATGTAGAAAAAGTACCCGGAAAGTCCAATGGTTTATTAAGCCATTTGGTATAATAGGTATTTACATTGGCTGCGAAGAGTTTGTATCTTGCTCCATATCCTACTTCAACCGACATAATGTTCTGATTTTTAACGTCTGCGAGGGGTTTGTTGTAATCGCCGAAAACATTATTGAACGGCTGTACTTTACTTATAGTGCCAAAATTGGCGTACACGTTCATCATCTTATTTATATTATAGTTGGCTCCGCCTTTTATTACATATCCCAAATAATAGTTCCATTTACTGGCTGATGTTTTGGCTTCTTTAGAGCTGCCTGTATACGTTTGCGCTTTATATAATTTTTGAGTACCGATGTAAGTGGTGTCGCCGATAGTATGCACATTAGTGTAATGAGTATTTGCAAGCGTTCCTGCTGTTTTATTGAAAGCATTAATTACTAATTTATTTTTTGAGGCGTCATAATAGGCCGTATCGCCCCAGCCAAGAGCCTGATAATAATTGTTGCCGTTGTCTAATTGTAAATCTTTCCTGGCTGCATTGTCAACACGCATATAACCTGTTTCGGAAAAAGAAGCCGTAATAAAAGCACTCCATTTATCCTTTTTATATTCCAATTGATTGAAGACTCCTGCCCAGTTTACATGTCCCTCATAATCCGTATAATAAGTGCTTCCAACTTTATCACCCACCTGCTTCATAACGTAGCTTGCATTTTGATAGCTGTAGGTTCCATCCGGATTTAATGTATATGTTAACTGGGGCATGTTCTTGTTTTTACTATCCACCACATAATCTCCGCCGATAAGGTTATAAACCCTGTAATCATGGTATCCTGTATAGGTTCTCAAATCAAGTCCCCCGGTATAGGTAAGATTACTGTTTATCTTATAGTTGGCCGAGGATAAAACACCAAACCATTTATGATTATTTTCCGCTAGTTGAATATAATTGGTGCTTTTATTCAGGGTAGGGCTGTAGGTTTGATCTATGGCAGTTGTTCCGGGTATAGAGCCGGTGTTTTTTTGAAAGGAGTAGGTATAATTTTGCTGCCCGTTTTTATCAAAATCCCCTAAAGAATTGGTGGTAAAGGCGTTGCTTGTCCCTCCTCCCGTACCGAAAGACGCATAGGCAACTGTGGAGATATACAGTTTATCATTGACTGTCCAAAAATCCCGCAGGCTGTAAAGAGGCTTATAGAACTTGTTTACTTTGGTGTTTACCACGCCCAGTCCGGCATAGCCCCAATCCTGGTTAAATTTCAAACCTCTTTCTACCGTGTTAAGGCTGGATGATGCAGCATAAGTAACAGTATCGCCTCCGTGCTGTGCGGCAAATTTTTTATCGTACACCTGCACCGGCATGGCAGATGAGCGCTGCCCATGACTCTGAGGCGCACCGCTGGTGTTGAAGCTCAGCATGTGATTACCCAGTTGTTTTTCAACTTTAAAGAAATAGGAGGTAATTTTACTCCATGTTTCATCGGCATAGCCGTCGCTGCTTTCTTTAGATACGGCACCGGTTACTCCCCAGCCGTGTTTTAAACGCCCTGTATTAAATGAAAAGGTTTGTTTGTTGGAATTAAAACTGCCAATGTCTTCCTGAACACTTATGCCGGCTTTATCTTCAATACCTTTGGTTATTGTATTCATAGTACCGCCTACCGACCCTATAGCTAATTTGGAAGCTCCCAAACCACGCTGCACCTGTATGCTTCTGGTAATGCCTCCTAAGCCGCTCCAGTTGCTCCAATATACCGCACCGTTTTCCATATCGTTTACAGGAATACCGTCAATCAGCACGGCAATGTTTGCCTGATTGAATCCCCTGATAGTAATCCGGGCATCGCCGGCACCGCCGCCCGATTGGGTTGCATATACACCTGGCGTGGAGTTAAGTACCATAGGGATATCCCTGCCTGCTAATTCTTCTTTTAATTTTAAAGCATTTACGCTGCTCACGGCAACGGGGGTTTCACGTTCTTTAGCAATATCCGCCACAACTTCCACAGTTGTCAGCGTAGTGGACGCCATGCTTAAAGACGGAACAGTGACGGGCTTTCCGGCAACTTTTATTTTTTGAGTTATTGGGGCATAACCTACATAAGAAATTGTTAATGTGTAATCGCCGTCAGGTAATTTAAGTTCAAAGTTGCCGTCAATATCGGTTATTACTCCTTTGCCTTCGGCATATAATACATTGGCGCCGATAAGGGTTTCGCCCGTGGCATTGTCTTTAATACTGCCCTTTACTATCTGCGTTGCCGGGGCTGCCGGGGTTGTTTCGGCTGCTGGAGTTGTTTGTGCGAATGAGGCTGTGAACGCCAAAAGCTGAATAAGTAATATGCAAAACAAGGTTACTTTGAAACTGCTGTTTTTTTTCGTTTTAAAATCTTTAAATTGACTCATTGGTACTTGTTTATTCAATTTTTCCCTTATTAAAGTTTCTTTAGTAATTTAAGGGCGGTTCCAAAAATTATTTTTTTACCACAAAGTCCGCAAACACAAAAACGCAAAGTTCGCAAAGAAATAAATGAAATCATTACTTAGCGAGCTTTGCGCATTCTTTATGTTCTTTGCGGTTAAGTTCTTTTTTGAATTTTTGGAACTACTCTATTCAATTACTATGCGCTTAACTGCAGTTTGGTAGCTTTTATCCTTAAAAGTAACCTTAGCGAAATAAATTCCTTTTGTAAAAGAACCATAACTGTATTTTACGAATGTAGTATGACGCTCTTCAACAACCGGTAATATCGGCTGACCCAAAAGGTTTACAATTTCTATATTTTCAATAATTTCCATGGCTGATATCGCAATAGATTGTCCGTTGGAAGGGTTGGGGTAAACATTAACATTTACACGCACCCCATTAATTTCGGCAATACCAGCTGGATTGCAATCGCAGGTATGGTGGCCTAAATCTGTGTAATTTTCGTTATACACTGGGGGATTACCGAAATTATTAGAAGCAACAGTATCGTAAGCAGCTAATATATTGAATGTGCCGGGAAGCGGATTAGTTGTTACACCAGCTTTAATGGAGGCCTTTCTCCGCAAGCTGTAATTTCTTGAAAGGTAATTTCCTCCTACTCCATTATTAAAAGGCGGTGCAGCCACCCAGCCGCCGGTAGGGCTTGTACCTCCCGCAGAATTCGTAGGCCTTTCACCTATGCAGCCAAAAATATCAACTTTGGTGAAGGTACCATCCTGGTTATGTTTTTCGATGGTAAGGGCATCGTCGCCATTATAAACCATGATACCAGCCTGTTCAACATTGGTTCCGTTATGGCAGCAAGAATCAAGCATACCATTGAGGCTGCCATGCAGTATTTTATTGGTTAAAATAGTATCGCATGCCGGCAGACTTCCTTGAGGAATTAGGAAACCGCTTACAATAACATACGTTCCATAAGGCGGGATAAACGCGGTGGTATGCATTCCCACACGGTTACTGTCGGTAAAGTGCAACGTTTCTGTGTAATACGAGTGTCCGTCAGAATATCTTCTCACCACGTACTTACTAAGGTCAACAGTATTTGCTGTGGGGTTGTAAATTTCTATGGCATGGTTTTCTCCGCCGCCTTCAAGGTATTCTGAGAAAAATAATTCAGTGCATTGTGCATTAACAGTTAAATAAGCAGATAACGTAAGTGCAGAGAGTAAAAGTTTTTTCATGTTTTTTAAGTTAAGATTTTTTTATGTTTTGATTTTTAATTAGAAACGGTTTCGGATTGTTTAGGGCATTTGAGATGCCGGTTCCTGCAGGGTATTCGTTTCGGGTGCTGAATGATACGTTTTTTGTTTTTGAAAAGATTTTTGTTTTTAGATTAGTACTTTTTTAATATAATATTCAGCAAAACTAATTAATGCATGCTGCAAAATAATTAAGCAGAGATTAAGAATTAATTAACACCGCTTTACGATAAAAATTTAAATTACTGATTTTAGGAGTTCAAATGTACTGCTTTTTTCGTTTGTCAAAACTCTGATTAAATAATAGAGTTTTCAACAAATTTTCTGCGGCGTATTGTTTTCTTTGGGTTATCTCCTTTCCAAATGAGTTCAAAACTATTTTTATATTCTGTTGCAATTTAGTAGGAGGAGGTAATTTCTCATTTGTCAGATCCGATTTCCCAAGTGCAAGGAACTATTTCTTGATAGTCCGATGCGATTTCTCAAGTGTCAAATGCGATTTCTCATGTGTCAGATGTGGTTTCTCGATAGTGAAATGCCATTTCTCAGGTGAGAGGAGCGATTTCTTAAGTGTCAGATGCGATTTCTTAATAGTGAGATGCGATTTCTCAAGTGTCAGATGCCATTTCTCTGGTGTGTGGAGCTATTTCTTAATCGTGAGATGCAATTTCTCAAGTGTCAGATACGATTTCTCACGTGTGAGGAGCCATTTCTCACTTTCCTGAGTCATTTCTTTACTCTAAGGAAATGGGGTTCTTTACTTTTAATCCTAATCCCGAAATTTCTAAACAAAAACGTCCCGCAATATTGCGGGACGTCTATTCTGTAAGATTTTATTAATGGTTTAAGAAGAGGTGGTTTAGAATTTTAAATTCAATCCTAAATTTAAATATGAAATCCCATAACCTATCTCACCAAAAGCTCCCACATGGTCACTAAATCTATATCTGCAGCCAGCAAATCCTGAAAAAACACCTCCGCCGCCAGTTGAAGTAGTGTGCACATAAGAAGGGTTAGGGTCGGTTGTTGTAAATGTATTTGTTGCAATTGCATCACCAAGCATTATCCCTGCATATAAGTCCACTTTCTCATTTGAAATAAATTTAGAAAAGTGGTATGCGCCCCTTACTCCTATAATGTAATACGTCCACGACTCAGTATTTGTATAATTAACATAGGCTCCATTATAGAAATCAGTACCGGTATATGTCCATTTTGTACCTGTATAACCCACGTATCCGCCCAGACTTATAGCATCCGTTATTCCAAAATCTAAAGAGGCACTGATAGGGGGAGTAGAGCTTTGTGTTTCGCCGGCATAAAGTGTTCCCGAAACGGTGCTTCCATAACCGCCGCCTAAACCTATTCCAATGTTAAGGTCTTTCTGCCCTTTAACAAATGATTGCGCATTAACTGTAAATACCCCGCCTGCAAAAAGAGCAATTGTGATTTGTAGTAATTTTTTTTTCATATCGTTTTAATTTAATTGTTTGTGATTAAATAATTCGCTGACTGCAAATATACTATTTTGTTCCTGATCATAAATAGACTGCTCGGAATCAAAGAAGATCAAGTCTTTTGACTCATTTTCTTTTTGCCTGCTGATACCTTATTCAATATTATCGGAAGTTTCGGTGCGAAAAAAAACATTAATACCGATACTTTATTTTCCGTGGCAGTATTGCTGCATAAAATTAAAAGGAAAGGTCAATTATTTTTTAAAAAGCTGAAAGAGAAACTGCTCAATTTATTGCTTCTTATTTCTACAATTTAAGTTCATGAGCCATATTAAATCAGCATAAAGCCAATTTAACAGGGTTCATACTGCAGTAATCCTATCGCCAGCGGCCCTGCACCCAATGGCTGCCGCGAGGTGTTTTCTCCCAGCTCCCTTTCGTATATGTTCGCCCGTGGTGAGGCACTTCCCAGCTGCCAGTTCTCCTGGTATAAGAGCGTGTCTGGCGGCTCCAAACCCAATCGCCGTCAATCCAGATATGGTCGTCGCTTGGACGCAGAGGCCTTACTGGCTCTGAGTATTCGGGAACTATGCTTATATAAGCAGGCATACATCCTTCAGAGAAGAGTGCCATCACAGACAGACTGCTTAAAAAAATTAATTTTTTCATGTGATTTATTTTAAGTGTGAATGAGTTCTAAATAGCGGGTGCAAAGGTGGCCGCTCTTTAAACAGGATACATTACATAATTTCAGAAACTAGCTGCATCATTCACACTTTCGGAGTTTGGGATTTCTACCGTATATTTTAATCTTATTCAGAAGTATTTATTGCTGCTATAAAGAGCTGGAGCGGTGATTTTGGCGGATTAATTAATAATCGCTATCCGGATATTTTTTTCAGCGTTTTTCGTTTTGACAGATAAGAGATAAATTCCAGAAGCTAAATCATATCCGTTAAAAGAAATGAAGCGACGGCCGGCGTCAAAAGGCTGGTTTGTTTTTGAAAACACTTTATTGCCCTGAATGTCATATAAATCAATAGATACCGCCTCCTGTTTATTAAAATTAAGATCAATGGTTCCGTTTGAATTTATTGGATTTGGAAAAACGGCAAGTCCAAAATCATCACTGTTTTCAATACTTGCGACACCTGTTGTAAGCTGTTGATTGTCGAAAAAATAAATGATGCGGTTCATTAATGAATCGCGCTTAGCTTGATTATAAATGGTTTCGAAAGGGAAACATAAATATACCAACCGGCCCTCCTGACTGCCTCCGGTAAACACTCCCCGGTAATGTATTGCGGAAATATCATTTGAATTAGAGGCATAATGGAGATCAGCGTTACTGCCATTGAGAGTATTTATTACATCGGGATAATCAACATTGTAAGTGCCGCTGCTTCCATTATCGAAGTTAACAGAATCAATGCCATTGAATATAGAAGAGCTCATACCTGAATTGTAAGCGGTGTAAAAAGAGGATGCTGAGTTATTGGGAGCATCAAACGTATATGCTGCTTTTAAATAATTATTAAAAAAGGCTTTGTCCGCTGCACTTCCCAAATGATCGAGGTCCCAGGCTATCTCAGAGCCCGATACAAATAAATGGCCGCCTTGTTTTAAATAATCAGAAACAAATGTCTGCTCCGCATTGCTGAATGTTTCATCAGCAGAACTTTCTTTTCCTAAAATATAATCAACCGTTTTATAATCGCTTAAATTAACCAAACCATCCGTTACTGCTTCGTTTGTGGCGGACTCATAATAATGCTGATTATTATAAAATGAAGAGCCGTGCTGCCGTATAAAATTATAGGTGTTGCCTGTAACAGCCCTGTCGAAGCCATTCACAATTAATACACTATCGTTTACTGCAGAAGGAACAGCGGCAAGCACTTCCGACATAGAGGAAGTAATATTATACGCTGTATTATAAGCAGCAATTTTAATATAACAAATTGTGTTTGTGCTTAAACCGTTTACAATGAGATTTGTTTTTGGAAGTGTAATAGGCGGATTAAATGTTAATCCGTCGGCACTTGTATAAACTTTATAATCGCTGACATCTAAATCATTTGCGGCTTTAATTTTTAATGACGAAGAAGTGTTTTGCAGTACAGCAAATGAAACAGGTTTCGAAAGCTGTGTTACAGGCTGGTTGTATGGATACCATGGCTGTGAAATCGGCCCTTCATCACTTAATATCGGATTTAATGATGCCGACTTTAATATCGATTTCACCGATGAAGGAGTCGTTCCATTGAGCATACAGCTGTCCTGAACAAGGCGTATGCCGTGGCTGTAATCCATATAAGTATCCGCATGCACATTGGTTAAAGGCTGAATTGGTGTTCCGTTTGTTTGAAGCCATCCATAGATGATTACGCGGTTTGCGATGGAATAAATCTGATTCGAAATGATTACATCTTTTTTATCACCGCTGACTAACTCACCTAATGGATGCTGTGCAATAAAGCCCGCACGCTGTCCTTTCACAGTTGTATTGTGCTGATCGAACACCGGAACGGTTGTCATGCTTGGGCTGGGAGGAATCGGCGACGGGGTGAGATGCACTGTAGCTGCTGTCCAGATATCATTTACCATTTTTCTGGTTGGCAGCGTACAGCCGGCTAAAGCCCCTATCTCTGACGCAAGCATCGGGCTCATCGGGCAGAGAAAATAATCTGTATCACAGCCCACAGCAAGGTAATCAGGAATAACAAAATAAACGGCACTTTGAGTAATGCCGCCGATAACCGCTGTAGATGTAACAGGAATAAGGGTCCGGTAAAAATCAGGAACATTGCCGTTACTGATTTCAGAAAATATTAAATTTTCGCGTGAAGAAAGGCTTAGACTGCCGGAATTTATTGTAACAACAAACTGGCTTCCGGTTAAAGCGTTTGAAGCCCTGGGCGGTAAATGCAGCGTCTGTGAAAAATTGAAATTAAAATGAAACGATGAAAATAAAAGTATCAGATATTTTAATGAATGTTTCATCCTAAAACAAATTTAAGTTTTTTAAAATATAAAAGCTACACTAAAACTAATTTAGTGCACGCTGTTATTAGAAGGTGATGGGCTGTCAGTTAATTACATCAGGCTGGCGTAATAGAAAATTTGTATCCGTAATTGAATTAGATTATTCAGCTGGTTCATTAAAGAAAAATTGCCGGGCAGCCATTGTTCAGCTGTTTTATAAAAAAATTCTAAAACACCGGCAAAGCCAAGAACAAGCAGCAGAAATTTGTGTTAACGATTTAAGAATATAATTGTATTTTAGATTGATGAAAAAATTTCTTCTCCTCACAATTTTAAATTCCGGACTTTTAATTTTAAGTTGTTTTGGCCAAAACAAAAACATTGATTCACTTCTAACTCTTATCAAAACGGAAAAACCGGATACTCTCAAAGTTATTCACCTTTATCAATTAACGCATGAATATCAGCTTACAGGGAATTTTGAAAAAGGTTTGCGATGCGGGGAAGACGCATTAAAGCTTGCCGGCAAATTAGATTTTAAAAAAGGTACGGCGCAGGCAAGCAATAATATCGGAAATATTTATCGTCTTCAGGCTGACTATCCGCTTGCTCTGGATTTTTATCTAAAAGCTTTGAGAATAGACGAAGACATTAAAAATAAAAAAGGAATAGCAACCCGGCTCGGAAATATTGGAAATGTTTATTTATATCAAAGCGATTATACCAGGGCTTTGAATTATTATTTCGAGGCTTTGAAAATGTCGAAAGAACTTGGAGATAAAAACAATATTGAAACCTGGCTTGGCAACATTGGAAGCGTATATGCAGATCAATCCGACTATCCCAAAGCACTGGAATATTATTTCAAAGCCTTAAAAATGTCTGAAGGACAAAGGGAAAAAAATGAAATCTGGCTTGGCAATATCGGTGCTGCCTATAATCAGCTGAAGGATTATCCGCAGGCTTTAGATTTCTATTTTCAAGCTTTAAAGGCCTCAGAAAAGGCCGGAAATAAAAATCAAATTGCCACAACATTAGGAAATATAGGTTCACTTTATACTACTACCGGAAAATTTAAAGAAGCAGAACAATATTTAAAAAAAGCTTTAAGGATGAATGACAGCATCGGCTTTATGAATGACTTAATGCAGTCGGAAAAGCTGCTCTCAAAGCTGTACGATACAATTGGGAGACACAAAGAAGCTCTCTTACATTTTAAAAAAGCAGTCGCACTGAAGGATACGCTTTTCAGCCAGGAAAACAAAAAGCAATTGGTGCGTAAAGAAATGAATTATGAGTTTGATAAAAAAGAAGCTGCTATTAAAACCGAACAGGCAATAAAAGAGCTTAGTTTACAAAGAGAGAGAAGTGAAAAAAAAGCGGCTTATGTATTACTTGTATTTCTCGCATTGCTCGCCGGTGCCATCATCTGGATTTTAATACAAAGAAGGAAAACGGAAAATATAAAATCGCTTCAGGAAAAAACCGACACAGAAAAAAAGAAGTTTGAACTGGAAGGCAAATGGTTTAATGCCGAGCTTAAAGCCTTGCGATCACAGATGAATCCTCATTTTATTTTTAATTGCATGGCGTCAATTCAAAGCTTTATGACTCAAAACGATTCGGTATCTGCGGCTAAATTTTTATCAAAATTTGCCAGACTTATTCGCGCAACTCTCGAAAATTCTGATCATGCTTTTATTTCACTGGAGTCTGAGATAAAAATGCTGGAAGATTATTTAGAACTCGAAAAATTACGTTTCGGTAAAAAATTCAGTTATACAATTTCAATCGATCCGATAATTGATACTGAAATAATAGAAATCCCCTCCATGCTTATTCAGCCGTATATTGAAAACGCTATTATACACGGCATTGCGCCCAGAAGAGATGATGATGGGCAAATCAAAATCGGATTTAAAATAATAAACAATGTGCTTATCTGTAAAATCAGTGATAACGGCGTTGGAAGAAAAAAGGCAATGGAAATCAAAAAAATGACGGAGCTTACTCATAAATCCATGGGTATGTCAATTCTTCATGAAAGGCTCGAACTGATCAGTGCGAAAGAGAATATTGATATTCGTGCTGATATTAAAGATGTGGAAGATAAAAATAATCTTCCTATCGGAACTACAGTTGAATTGAGTATCCCTTTGAGAAAAATGAAACTTCAATTACAGATCTAATATATCGGTATGCCTTTGTATTGATTTTTAATTATTTTTATACCTGCTGGAGTAAAGCCTAAAACCGATTACAAATAAGATTGTACTTGAATTTACTTCGGCTTCTGTTAATATTAAATTTAATTTTTTAGAACCCCCGTAAACAATGCGAGTTATAATTATTGATGACGAAGAAAAGGCAAGAATAACGTTAGCTAATTATATTAAAACCTATTGTCCTGAAATAGATATTGCAGCCGAGGCCGAAAGCGTAGAAACGGGATTTCAAGCGATTAATCTGCATAAACCCGATGTTGTTTTTCTTGATATAATGCTTTCTGACGGAAGCGGATTTAATTTACTGAAGCGGTTTAAACAAATAGACTTTAAAATAATTTTTGTTACATCATACAGCCAGTATGCAATAAAGGCCTTTAGATACAGCGCTTTTGATTATCTTTTGAAACCTATTGACATTGACGAATTGCTCACTGTTATTGAAAGACTTAAATTATTAACCGCAGCCGACAGCGCTGTAAAACTCGACTTTTTAGAAAACACAATGAACCATCCGGAAGGCACTTTAAAAAAGATTGTACTTGCAACCCATAACAACCTTTATGTTGTTGATCTTGACGATATAATTTGCTGTGATGCCGAAGATAATTATACAATGTTTTATCTTGCAAATGAAACAAGGATACTTGTTCCAAGAACATTAAAAGATTTCGAGGAAATATTACACGATCACCATTTTTTCAGAACCCACAAATCTCATTTAGTAAATTTTAAATTTATAACCCGCTATACTAATGAGGACGGCGGATGTGTGGTATTAAAAAACGGGAAAATGATTCCTGTATCTGTAAGAAAAAAAGATGCTTTGATTCAGCTTATAAATGAGACCGGCCTTCATTAACACTCTCCATAGTAATGAAACATGAGCTGTTTTAGCGCTAATAATAATTTGTTCAAATTATTAAAACCCCTATTAATCAACTGTGATATAGTGTTTATCGGCTGCTCCTGTGCAAATTTATATCAATTATTATATCTGCCTTACCTTTTTCATCCATATTTTCCTTGATTTTCTCCAAACTTTAAAACGTTAACTATAAATTCTCAAACGTTAACTAAATATTCCCCAGCGTTCACCCTTTTCTAAAATTGAGCGTTTATTCTTGGTTTAAATTTGTTGTAGAAATTAAAACTAACAATCACAATTAATATTAACAATTAAAAACCAAAAGCCATGAAAACTCAAAATGTTACCTCAGAAACAAAAAGGTTAGCGCTTTATTCAAGTGCAGTGTTAGTATGTTTAACAGTAACCTTTGCAAGCTGCAAAAAAGAAGCATTAGTAAATCCTCGGATGGAAACAGCGGATGTAAATTCGGCAGATGTAAGTGCTGCAGATATGTCAAAAATAAATACTTACAATGCAAGTTTTTTGCAGTCTAATGAAATTAATTCTTCTGATCGCCATGATCTCACCACTGCAGAGCTGAAAAGATGCTATCTGGCCGATGCCGTTGGCTGTCTTGGCGGGCCGGAATCTGGGGGAGCCGCAACATTAATTATGTATGCAGATCTTAAATGGGGACAATGGTTCTCAGTATATCATGGGCCTAACCCAACTCCTGATCCCAATAATGGCTTTAACAATTGGGGCATTATGCATAATAGTAATTGTAATATAGCATTTACTATCCCTAATTTATTCACAACTTCAGGCTTTAATGCTGCAGCTTTTTATCCGGCCCAAAAAGCAGATATACTTGCAAGAGGAGGATTTTACACCGCAGTAAATTACCCCTCTTTAACTTCATACCTGAACACAGTAAATTTTATTACCTCTGCCGAAAGAGGCAGCACAACATCTGTAGGTTTGCTTACTAATTTCTATAATGCAGGGAAGGTCAGCTTACAAGTTTTTAATGTTGTTAAACAGTATTGTTCATATATGGATATAAATGGTCAATCGATGAGTGCCGCTGCTGTCAGCCAATATACTCATGGGTTTTTGCTTACGATTAACAGCTTAACAATTACTCAAGCCAGCAAAAATTCCATCTCAGAGTTTCTTGCAACAGCCAATTACAGCTATACTTTTTGGGCAGGAGCATTGTAAGAAGGCTTCCATAAGCAAAGAAAGCCGGCTGCTTAATATTAAATTGTTTTTCAATAACAAAAAGAGCGGCACCGAATCGGTGCCGCTCTTTTTTATTATAGATATAGAAGACTTAAAATTCTTTTCTGTTTTTCAAATCCGGATACTTGTATAATCATCATTCAGTCGCTGACAATTTTCCCGAGATATAATTCAAACACGACTATTTACCTTTTAACTGTATATCTAAAAGGGCTTCATCTGCCTTACGTGCTCTTAACTGCGCTGCATAATAATTTGCTTTTTTATTGCCGTAATCCTCATACGCTTTATCCGCCCAATCAATTGCCAAGTCTATTTTTCCTTGTATTTCAGAAGCTAAGGCCATGTTATAAGCTGCGTATCCGCCCAATTTTTTATTGGGGTTATTCAATTCTTTTTTCCATGCTTCAGCTGCGCTGTCCCAGTTTTGAGACCGCACAAACCGTTTTGCCATAACAAAATTGTCGGTTCCTTTTTTGTAATATGTTCTGGTGAGAACAATCCATGAAGGAGAAATCCGGCTGCCGTATTTGTTACCTGAATAATAACCGGTTTGTTTTACTGCCTCTCTTTTTAATGGAAGTCCCATTTCAGCGGCACGCCTGGTATCGCCTTTTGCTTCAAACATTTTCGAATCTACATTTCTTGCTTCATCAACAATTGTCTGGGTTAAGGTATCGTAAATTCTCCAGCCGCAGGTTACTGTTATATTCATTTGGGCAGTAAACTCCGGAACCTTTTTAACAACTCCTTCTTTATTTTTTGTTTCTCTGGTCCCCTCAATAATACTTGTGGATTGGTCTGAATCAAATATATCTAAGGTGATTAAGGCATCCGAATTATTTTCATAGCATATTCTTTTTACTTCGTCCCAGCCCAATGCAGGCGGCAAAATACTGCCTCCGGTACCTAATAATTCTCCGGGCATTATAGTACATTTAAACCTTGGCGTAGTAACTAGGGCATTCACCAAACCGCTCACGGCCTCAGGGGCGGCTTCCCTGTCTTCAAATAAGCCTTCTCCTGATAAAATCCCTTCAACTGCATTGGCTAACTTATAGCCTTTGGCAGGTTTTATCCGTTCTGCAACTGTGACTTTTTGAATGTGCTCACTTACAGTTATATCTGCAGGCCGCATTGCATTTATGCTGACATAAGACATTTTGCAGGATGAAAGCAGAAGAAGAACTGCCCCGGCAGATAAATAATTTGTAATTGAATGTTTCATAATTTTAAGCATTTGTTAGTACCTGATTAGCTATGATTTTTATTGCAAAACATAAACCTTGCCGCTTTTTTACAAAACTAAAATTTATATTCTTTCGTCCAATTAAAAATTATACTGATTAAATGGATTTAGTGCGGTTCCAAAAGATGATTTTGAAGCGAGGGAATTAAACACAAGTACTGGGGCTTGGATTGATTTTAATTGGAAATTTAAAAATCGGAATAGTAAAACAAATTAAAATGGATTTAAATTATTTGTTTGATTCCGCTTCAAAAGTTTAATTCTTTCTTTTGTCCTAATACAAAAGAAACAGGGCAAATGTGTGGGACACATTTGAGTCAGCCGGTGCTGGACCTTCAAGAACAAACGGCTGCTCCCCACGGGCAGAACCGCATCGCGTTTATTCAAGCCTCACGCGCGTTTTCATAAGATGATTTCGAACTGCAGAGAATAAACATGCAAGATAATTTTGCGGGAAGGCAGCTGGCCGTAACCAACCCCAAAGCGCCTATTTAAATTTCTTTATATTTGTAATACAAACCTTCTCCCCCAAATGAAAGCATTAAAAATATATTTAACTATCGCTGCAACTGCTTTCTGTATAACCTTTTCCAGCGCTCAAGCTTTCCTTGAAAAAAACACCTCCGCAAAAAAATTAACGTTTGTTGAAATGCAGAAACGTTTTGATGACTGGTCGAAAACAACAGATCTTAAAAAAACAAAACACTGGAAATACTATAAACGCTGGGAAAACGATATGCAGTTTAAAACCAATGGCAAAGGCGAACCCGGCGATCCGGCCATTTATATTAATGAAGCAGTAAAAGTCGCAAACGATAAAAATAATAAAGCAAAATCAAAATCATTTAATTCTATCGGATGGTCGCCTGCAGGGCCATTTACATTACCAGGCAATGAAACCGGATATATGCAGAACGGCATCGGACGCATCAACTGCATTGCATTTCATCCTACCGACCCTAATACTTATTTTGTCGGTGTTGCGCAGGGCGGAGTATGGAAAACAACAAACAACGGTGTTTCATGGATTCCTTTAACGGATAATTTACCTATCATCCGCGTAAGCGATATTACTATTGATCCCAACAATACCAATGTGATGTATATATCACTCTGCGATTTTGAATACATTGATGTATCGCTGAAGCTGGATGGAAGAAAGCGGAATACACATTACGGATTAGGCGTTTATAAAACTACTGATGGCGGAACAACATGGGCTCCTACCGGATTAAGTTTTCAGTTAACAAACGGCGATGCATCCTTAATCCGCAAGGTGCTTGTAAATCCTGCAAACAGTAATCAGCTTGTTGCCTGCGGCGTAAGCGGTATGTATACCTCAGCAAATGCGGGCCTTACATGGACGCATACACTTGACTCATTATTCTGGGACATGGTGCAGGATCCGGTGAATTCGAATATTTTATATGCTGCCACTGGATGGCTTGTGTATGCCCGCATCGGTACTGCCGGAATATATAAATCGACTAATTTCGGCGCTTCCTGGACTTTGCTGCCAACCAATATTCAGCCCTCAGATTCTATTCAAAGAATAAAACTTGCTATTGCACCTTCCGACCCCAATTATATTTATGCCTTTGCAGTGAACGCGCAGGAGGGCATGAAGGGTATTTATAAATCTATTAATGCAGGCGGAGCCTGGCAGTTTATTAATCCCGGGGTAAATGTGCTTGAAGCCGGAGACGGCACCTCTGCCGGCGGACAAGGCACTTATGATCTCGGCTTTACTGTGAATGCAGCTGATAAAAACACAGTATATACAGGCGGCGTAAATTTATGGGCTTCTACTGATGGAGCGCTGACCTTTAATCCTGTAAGCCATTGGACATTATCATACGGGCCTACCATACACGGCGATATTCATTTTATTGAAACACAGAAAAACACCGGAAATATTTTTGTTTGCAGCGACGGCGGGCTTTACAAAACAACCGGAATAACATCGCAGACATGGGCCGCAGCTAATCTCGGCTCTCCATGGCCTACAAGCTGGTCAACAATAAGCAACGGCTTAGCCATTTCTTCTTTTTACCGCATTTCAAGTTCAAGAAATGTAACCGGAAGGATTATAGCAGGCGCGCAGGACAATGCCAGTATGTATTACGACGGCGGCACATGGAATACCGTTTTCGGCGGAGACGGCATGGATAATTATTTAGACCCCGTGGATGATAATAATGTAATAGGTTCATCCCAGTTTGGGACTTTTTATATATCACAGACTAACGCCGTTTCCACTATTAATTCATACCCGAATGTAAATAACGAACCTGCCGAATGGACAAGTCCCATCGCTGCAGACTACGTTAACTACGGCACTTTATACTGCGGTTTTACAAATGTTGCCAAATCAACCGACGGCGGCGTAAACTGGAGCAATTCAAATCCATTCCCGTTTAACGGCATCTACGACAATGAAATTTCGGCAGTGGCTGTATCTAACTCAAACCCTAATATAATCTATGCTGCCCGTAGAATCCGCTTTGATTATAACTCGCCTCCGGGTGCATACAAAAGTATTGATGCAGGCGTAAACTTTACAGACATTACCTCAAATCTGCCTGACAGCTTGTATTACACCAGCATGGATGTAAGCCAGACAGATGCAAACACTGCTTATGTTTCAATGGCCGGACTTACTCCCGGTATTAAGGTATATAAAACAATTAACGGCGGAACAAGCTGGCAGAACATCTCTTTAAATCTCCCTAATGTACCTGTAAACTGTGTTAAAACAGAGCCTGTTACCGGCGATGTATGGCTTGCAACAGATTTGGGCATTTACAGGTTTGATGCCGGAACAACCAGCTGGATAAACGAAAGCCAGGGACTGCCCAATGTAATTACTACCGATATTGAATTTAATACTGCTCTTAATAAAGTATACATTTCTACTTTCGGAAGAGGCGTTTGGGAAGGAAGCCTTGTTAATACTGCAGGTATCAGCGAGAAGAAAAATAATAATGTTGATTTCGACATATTTCCTTCGCCTAATAACGGCTCATTCACGCTGGCTGTTTCACCGGACTTAAGCAGCGAAACTTTTAAATTAGAAGTTGTTGATATTACCGGAAGGCTTGTTTATTCAGCTGTTTTAAGCGGACAAAGCAAATACAGCCAGACACTGAATCTTACTTCAGGAATGTATTACGCTAAAATTAAAAGTAAAAATTACAGCGGGGTGCGCAATTTTGTTGTAAAGTGATTAAGGTGCCAATGCGAATATTGAGATGCCGATGCAGTGCTTCCCAACTTTCAGAAACTTATTTAGCCGCCTCTTTATCTTTTCCTTTCTTTTTCCTGTCTTTAAAATCCTTCTTAATTGCAGCAATAATGTTTTCCGGCACAAGCGCTAAACCTACTGAATAATATAAACCGTCAAAATTTTGACTGATACCTACTTCTTTAAGTATTTTTCTGTATCCTATTGTACCGGCAAAACCTACATCAGGCGAAAGATTGATCATAGCAGTAAATCCTATCATTGCCGGAAGCAGTATGTCGCCTCCTTTAAGTACTTTGCCTGTTTTGCTGATAATTGGTATGGGTGCATCACTAAAAAAATCAGTCCGCACCAATTTGCTAAAGCCAACACCCGCTTCCACAGGAATACTAAGATCAAGCCACTTAGATTCAAAAAAAGTATATTCAAAACTCGGGGTTACATAATACATGTTTAAGGTGGTATTTACCAGATAGCCCTTTTTTCCCTTTTTAGTAATTGTAACTGCCCCAGGTGCAAGTAATTTTATTTTATCAAAATAAAGCTGATTGGTTATAAAAGATGCTGAAGCGCTTTGGGCATTTGAGAAATATCCACCCAGGCCAAACCTAAACCTATCTTGATAAGTAAAGCCAGCTGCAAGACCGCTTACTCCTGCCGAAACATCAGTTCCTAAAAGATTTTTATTAAGATAAATAGTATTCCGCTGGTCAATTTGTATATCCCAGGACCAGTTTTTTTCATCATCAGCAGCAGGCTTTACAGCCAGAGGCTGTGCAAATACAGGCTGCACTATAAAAGACATAATATAAAACAAGAGCAGCTGCCGCATATAGTTCTATTTGTTTGTTAAACCAGCTTTCAAAAATATCCTTTTTATTGTATTTCGGCTGATGAATACGTTTTGTTTTGAAAATAGATACAATTGTTCTGAAATTAATATCAATGAGCGACAACCTGACCTGACGCATTGCTTTTCCTGTAGATGGGGATTTGCCGAGATAATGCAAAGTTTATCCGGCATAAGAAAATGCAGAAAGACACACTATCATTACAGTGTTTATATCATTGAGTGAAGTATTTACATCATTCCGCGAACTGTTTACATAGCTCCGTGAAGTTTTATACAGATGCGCGAACTGTTTATACTGCTGCGTGAATTGTTTATATAATTGAGTGAATTATTCTTTTATTGAAAAGGCCCTGTTTATTTTTTAAATGCCCTATAAATTTTTTTAATCGGGATAAAATTCCTTAAGCGAAGTGAAAATTCTTTACTACATAGTAAAACAAAGAAGAAAGAAAGACTTTAGGTCCTGCCTCCCCTTCTAATCCCCGTAATTAAATTAAATCCCCTCTCCTACCCTTCTCAAAACTCATTTATAAACCTTAATTTTGTACCCGTAAAAAAAAACAAAAAATAAATTATGAAAGTACTTAAATGGATTGGGATAGTTCTGCTGCTCGCGCTGGCGGGAGCATATGTATTATATTTGATATATGTCCGCCCCTTCACTCAGAAGATGAAAGAAACAAGCACGGTGCAGTATGATAAAGAACTTACCATTGTTTTAGGCGGCGGCGGTAACAGCGGCATATTGGTTTCCGACAGCCTGGTTATTGTCATTGATACCAAAATGGGCGAAGCGGCCGAACAGCTTTACAAAAAGGTGAAAGAGCTGGCAGGTACAAAACATATTTTAGTTATTAATACCCACGCCCACCCAGATCATACCGAAGGCAATAAGCTATACAAAGGCGCGACAATTATTGCAGGCGGCAGCTACACCAAAGACTTCTGGAAAGGCGAAGCCGGCGAAGATGCCATGCCTACAGAATGGTTAAAAGCTAAAATGGATATTCAATTAGGCGATGATACAGTAACAGTACTCAACATGGCTAAAAATATCCATACTGCAAGTGATATAGTGGTGTATCTGCATAAACGTAAAATGTTATTTGCCGGAGATATAATACTCAACAAACAGTGTCCAGTACTTATGGGTATCGCAGACCCTGATGCCTACATGGCAGCATTTGATCAGCTTCCTAAATTATTTGATATTCAAAAAATAGTTCCGGGACACGGCGCCATAGGCGGTACAGAAATAATAGACAGCTTCCGCCAATACTTTACTGACATGAGAGCAGCCGCTATTGACGGCACTAAAAAAGATGAACTTACTGCAAAGTATAAAGACTGGGGCCAGATACCTGTTTTTATGTCGCCCAACGCTACTGTGAGTTTTATCGGAAATAAAATACGCAATCCCCAATAGGATAATCTAAGTAAAACGCTCAAATTTGTGTGGTAGAAATAATTTATCTAAAATGTGTCTTAAGGTTTTAAATATTAATCTTTGTCCATTCATTTTTATAAATATAAAGCAGTATGAAATATAAACTATTAGGAAATACCGGCCTCAAAGTATCGGAACTATGCCTGGGCACTATGACCTTCGGCGGGAAAGGATTTTGGACTTCCATCGGCAGTTTAGACCAGCAGTCTGCCGATAATCTTGTTGGCAAAGCAGTTGATTCCGGCATCAATTTTATTGATACAGCTAATGTATATTCAGAAGGTGTATCCGAAGAAATGACCGGCAGGGCAATTCGTAATCTGGAATTAAAAAGAAATGACCTGGTAATTGCAACCAAGGTCCGCGGGAAAATGAACGATACGCCAAATGGGTCAGGCCTCAGCCGTAAGCACATTCTGCATGAAGTAGAAGCCAGCCTTAAGCGCCTCAATACCGACTATATTGATTTGTATAAAATTCATGGTTACGATGAATCTACACCCATTGAAGAAACCATTGATACGCTTGATTCATTGGTCAAAAGCGGTAAAGTACGATATATAGGATGCAGCAATCTTGCATCATGGCATATAATGAAAGCATTGGCTTATTCAAATTATAACCGCCTATCTAAATTTGTTTCGCTGCAGGCCTATTATACCTTGGCAGGAAGAGATTTGGAACGGGAAATTATTCCGCTGTTAAAAGACCAAAACCTGGGATTAATGGTTTGGAGTCCATTGGCCGGCGGTTTGCTGAGCGGTAAATACAAACGGAATGGTGAAGCAGGAGCAGGCGGAAGGCGCGCATCCTTTGATTTCCCGCCAGTAAATAAAGAAAAAGCTTTTGATGTGATTGATGTCCTGTGTAAAATTGCTGAAGAAAAACAATCCACCGCTTCACAACTTGCATTGGCGTGGCTGCTTCATCAGCCTGCTGTTACAAGCGTTATCATCGGGGTAAAAGAGCTATCTCAACTCGAGGATAATCTTAAAGCAGTGCAGGTAATGCTTACAGAAGATGAATTAAAAAGGCTGGATGAGGTAAGCCGCCTTTCTCCTGAATACCCCGGCTGGATGCTGGAACGGCAAGGCGGGGACCGGAAGAAATAAAACTTCAGTTCAATTCTCCTTCCCCATCACCTCAAATTTTACCATTACAGCAATCCCGTTTTCATCAATCAGCTTCAGCTTATGCTTGCCCACAGCAGGGTTTAAAGCCAACTGATGAATTTCTTTTGTTTCGCCGATATACTCATCATCCAAATGCCAGTAAATCTTTGTATTTACATTCCTATGAGCGGCTTCAAATACTGTTCTCCCTATGCTGCCGTCAATATCAAGAGGAACATAAATTTTGCTGTTAGGTTTGGGATACATTACTGCTATTGCCTTGTCGGATATTTTAGCAAGGCACTCCGGTTTAAAATCAGGCAGCACTTTATAATTCGGATGATTGAATTTATAATACTTTTCAATTAGAGGAGGCAGTACAAACCAGGTAACATTTTTCATATTATATACCGATTCGCAGTCGCTGTCAACACGAAATTTATTGTTTTTTGTTAAATGAACTGTTTGATGATAGGGGCAGGACGTGGTGTTCAGGCAGGTTTTAGGCAGCAATACCGAAACTTTATTTTCGCAGAGGTCAGAAGCTCTCTGCCCGCTTTCTTTGCAGATTGATACTTTACACTGCTCTTCAGCCGGCGCCCTAAACCATGCAGCTGATTTCGGAAGCTGATCAAACATATCAAATAATATCGGCGCAGCGGCTTTTATCCCTGTTAAACCCGGACGCCCTTCGCCGTCAGCATTACCTACCCAGACAGATACCACATAATCGGGTGTAATGCCTATTGCCCAGGCATCCCTGAAACCAAAGCTGGTTCCCGTTTTCCATGCAATTTTCTGTGCCGATGCAAACGCTTTCCAGTTACCGTCATCATCCGGTCTGTTCACTTCCACCATCGCTTCAAAAGCGCTGAAGATGCAGGCTCTGTTGGTTTTCATTGCATAATGCGATGCAGCCGCTTCGTTTTTCTTTTTTTTAGCTGACTGAGGTTCTGAAGTCAATTCAATCGGCATAGATTCAGCAAATTCTAATTCCTGAGCCATCTGAGTATATGCAGTATTCAAATCGAAGAGCTTTGCTTCTGCACCGCCCAGTATAAGCGACAATCCATAATAACGGGCGGGATTATTTAAGGTGGTAAGTCCGTAATTTTTAAGATCGCGGTAAAATTTTTCCAAGCCGTATTCATTTAATAACCTCACCATCGGAATATTTAAACTCCTTGATAAAGCCTGATTAGCCGGCACAGCACCGTCGTACTGCTGCGAAAAATTTTTAGGGGAAAAGCTTCCGAACTGTGTCGGGATATCTGCTAATAACATTGAGGGAGTAATTAATCCGTCCTCCAAACTCTTCGCATACAAAAAAGGTTTTAATATGCTTCCCGTGCTTCGCGGAGCGGAAATGCAATCCACATCAGAGCTGTGCTCATCGCCTGAAGCCTCTGTGTTTCCAACGTAAGCCAGCACCTGCCCAGTTTTCACGGAAGTAATCATAATTGCTCCGTTAAATATTTTATTTTCCTGAAGCAGTTCACTGTGCGTCTGCAGCTGCTGCATAGCCTTTAACTGCAGGTTATTGTCGATAGGACTTCTGATTATTTTTCCTTTGAAACCTTCTTTGATAAATTTATCCAAGAGATGCGGAGCGCTTTGTGCCAGTTTCAGAGGCTTATCAGGCAAGGGCTCTGAAAGCGCCAATTGATAGCTTGTTTCATCTAAGGTTTTTATGTCGTATAAACGTTTCAATAAACGGTTGCGTTTATCCAATAAGCGCTGATGATTTTTGCCGGGATAGATTAGTCCCGGAGCGTTCGGCAGCACAGCCAATGCAGCGCTCTCTGCCCAGCTGAGCGAGTTAGGAGATCTTCCAAAATATCTCCAGGATGCAGCTTCAAGACCAACCACATTATTACCGAAAGGCGCATGAGAGGCGTAGTAATTCAGAATTTCTTTTTTAGTAAAACGTATTTCCATGCGTGTTGCTAAAATCATTTCGAGAACTTTTTCAAAAATAGTGCGGGGCGGATTTTTTCTTGCAATACGTGCCAGCTGCATGGTAAGTGTGCTTCCTCCGCTTACTATTCTTTGGTTTTTAAAGTTCTGAACCACAGCTCTGCTAAGTCCGTTAATACTGATGCCGGGGTGTTTGTAAAAGTTTCTGTCCTCAAATTGGATAAGGCAGGTTTCAAATTTTTTAGGAATGCTGTCGGATGGACTGAAACGCCATTGTCCGTCAGGAGCTATTTTAGCACCTAATAAAACACCGTTTTTATCCAGAAGTACTGTTGAGGTGTTATCGCGGAAAAGGCGCTTTGGAAGGCAGTTTACATACCAAACTGTAAACATGATAATGCTTAAAACAATTATTTTTTTGAATACTTTTCTTGTGACATATTTAGAAAATGCCTGCCGGGCTGAGATTGCAATAGTATTAAGCTTTGACTTTTTCATACACCAAAATTAAGCGGCATCTTTTGACTGTATTAACCATTTTATTATTCGCGGCCATTTTAATCGGAAGTGTTTTTTATCTTTGATTAAGTGATTAAGGGGCCGGTTAAATGAACGCTGTTTTTTTAACCACATAGAAACATAGTTTTTTTAACCATTAAAATTTTCTATGTTTCTATGTGGTTAAAAAAAATCACTGCTAGTAAAGAATATCCAGATATAAATTGAAAAAAACACAATTCGCATTTCTTTATTTTTTCCTGATTATTTCTGCCGGTTTTTCACAGCAGTATAATTTCCACAACTATTCTGTAAAAGACGGTGTGGCTCAATCGCAGGTGTACAGCCTGCTTCAGGACAGCCGTGGTTATTTATGGATGGGAACACGCGGAGGAGGAATCTCCCGATTTGACGGAGTAAATTTTAAAACGTTTACTGTCAACGACGGACTGATAAATAACTATGTATTCTGCATAAAAGAAGATCAGAAGCATAACCTCTGGATAGGTACTAATAACGGGCTTTCGAAATACAACGGAATAAAATTTCAGAATTATCTGCCTGCAAATGACTCTGCGCAAGTCTGGATACAGGATTTGGATTTTGATTTGAAAGGAAGAAAATGGCTGGCCACAAACATCGGCGTTTTAATGCTCGACAGCAATAATATTTTCACCAATGTAACAGACCTATTAAAAGAAAACCGATCCGTGATTAATGCTGTTCTTGTTGATAAAGCGGGAAGCATCTGGTACGGCAACGGCGAAGGTCTATTTAAAATTACTGAGAAAAATGGTTTGTTCACTTCCTCGAAATATGGCAAAGCTGCCGGCTTCATGACCAACTCAATTACTTCTATCAAGGAAGATCCTAAAGGTGCTTTGTGGATCGGGACTTACGGCGACGGTGTTTATAAATACGAAAGCAGAAAATTTTCAAGAATAGATTTCCATTTGGAATTGTACAAGCAGACGGTTTTAGATATTTATTTTGATCATCATGACAATGTATGGCTGGCAACTCTTTCAAACGGGGTGGTGCAGTATAATACTGCTGCAAAAACATTTAACCGCTTAACAGAAAATGAGGGGTTGAGCAACAACCATGTGCAGTGCATCATCCAGGATAAAAGCGGCAGTTACTGGTTTGGAACTTCAGGTGGAGGCGTCTGCAATTATTTCGGGAAACAGTTTATCAATTACGACAAATCTTCCGGCCTTTCGGGAAGCTTTATCTACAGCATTTTCAGGGACAGCCGGCAGCGTTTGTGGATAGGCACATCCGATAAAGGAGTGTGTGTGTTCGACAGCTTGAAATTTCACAACTACACTGCTGACAATGGTTTCGAGGATGTAAAAGTAAAAGCTGTGAATGAAGATAACGAAGGAAATATTTATATCGGCACCGACGGGCAGGGAGTATTTGTTTTCAACGGCATTGATTTCAAGCCTTTCGCAGGGTTAACAAAAAAATATATCCGTGCAATAGAAAAAGATAAAGCCGGCAGCTTATGGATTGCTACAGCCGGCAATGGTTTATATAAACTCAGTAGTGCTAAATCAAAAACAAAACTGCAGCATTTCACTGAAGAAGAAGGCCTCCTTCATAACCGCTTAACCTGCCTGCACAGCGATAAGCAGGGAAGATTATGGTACGGCACAGAAAATAACGGCATAGGTTTTTTAATAGTTGATGCTGTTCAAAAAAAATTCATCAGTAAAAAAGACGGTCTGCCCTCCAACACCATCCGCTGTATTACGGAGGATGAAAGCGGTTATTTATGGATAGGCACTGCGGGATACGGTATAGCCTCATTCCCGCTCTACCAAGGGGATATAAAGGTGAGCTCTTATAACCACAGCAGCGGTTTAACCTCCTCAAATATTTATCTGATGAGTATGGATAAAAACAATAATTTATTTGTAGGCACCGAAACGGGCTTGGATTATGTATATCTTGATAAAGACCGCACACCCTCTAAAATAAAGCATTACAGCAAAGGTGAGGGTTTTACCGGAATTGAAACCTGCCAGAATTCGGTGTTCAAAGATGCGGACGGCACCATGTGGTTCGGCACCATCAACGGTCTGGCTAAATACAATCCTGAAAACTTAGTGAAGAATGAAAACGAGCCTGTAACAAGCATCGGCGATGTAAAATTGTTTTACGAAAGCATTGCAGATACAAAGTATAAAAACTTCGCAGGAGATTGGAATACTATTTCACATCTTGAATTACCGTATAACCAAAACCATTTAACATTCGATTTTTCAGCTGTTAATTTCAGCAATCCCGATGCTGTGAAATATCAATGGAAGCTGGATGGATTCGATAAAGACTGGTCGCCAGTATCCAATAATCACAGTATTTTATATTCGAATCTTGGTGCAGGCGCATACACTTTTATGGTTAAAGCCTGCAATGAAGATGGGGTGTGGAACAAGAATCCTGTTATGCTGCAATTCCATATTTCTCCGGCAATATGGCAGCGCTGGTGGTTTATTACGTTAATGCTGCTTATTGCATCCGGCGGTATCTTTTTTATTTTTAACAAGCAGAAGAGCATCCTCAAAGCCAAGGCTGCTGAGGAACAGCGGAAATTGCAACTCGAAAAAGATGTTGTTGAACTCGAACAAAAAGCGTTGCGTCTGCAGATGAATCCTCATTTTATTTTCAACGCATTGAATTCTATTCAATCTCAGATAGGAACGGATAACGAGCAATCTGCGAGGTATTACCTCGCGAAGTTCTCCCGCCTGATGAGGCAGATATTAGATAACTCGCGAAATGCGGCAATCACTTTGGAAGAAGAAGCGAACACTCTTGAAAATTATTTACTGATAGAAAAATTCTGTAACGGCGACCGCTTTGATTATAAAATTAATGTTGATGCCGCTATCGAGAAAGATTATATAAAAATTCCTCCAATGCTGCTGCAGCCCTTTGTTGAAAATGCAATCAAGCACGGATTGAAATATATTGATGGTAAAAGGGGATTGATTGAAGTTGATTTTACAGAGAAGAACAACGTTCTAGAGTGTTCAGTAAAGGATAACGGCATCGGCAGAATAAAAGCTGATGAGCTCAATAAAAGCAGTAAAGAAACGTATCATACCTCCACTGCATTGATTGTAACTCAGGAACGACTTGATCTGCTGCAGGAAAATAAAAATATAAAATCGCTGGAGATCATTGATTTATATGACGAACAGCAGAATGCACTTGGAACTAAAGTAATTGTGAGAATACCAATTGGATAAAAAATAATTATACTCAAATGATAAAAGCAATAATAATCGACGACATTGAACAGGCGCGCATCACTCTGAAAAAAGACCTGCAGGTGTATGCCCCTGATGTGACCGTTATAGGAGAAGCAAACGGCGTAATCGAAGGCGCGAAATTATTAAAATCAGTGCTGCCTGATATTTTGTTCTTAGATATTCAAATGCAGGACGGAAGCGGTTTTGACCTGCTTGATATTTTAAAAGATATTCCTTTTAAAATTATTTTTATTACTGCATCGGACGCACATGCTATCAAAGCTTTCCGTTATGCCGCCATAGATTATTTATTAAAACCCGTTGACCCCGATGAACTGACAAGCGCTTTGACAAAGTTCAGAGAACAGAAATTAAATGAAAATGAAAAATATAAACTGCTCAATGATTCGCTGAAGAACAATCGAAAAACGCATGAACGGATTGCTTTGCACACACAGGATAAAATACATATTGTAAATATATGCGACATCATCCGCTGTGAAAGCAGCGTCAACTACACTGAGTTTTATTTTACAACAGGAAAAAAATTATTAGTAACGAAAACGCTGAAAGATTTTGAAGATCTCCTGAACGACCAGGGTTTTTACCGCGTTCATCAATCACATTTACTAAATACAAAATTCATTAAAGAGTTTATAAAAACTGACGGCGGTTATTTGCTGATGAACGACGGAAGCACAATACCTGTTTCTACACGCAAGCGTCCTGAAGTAATGAAAATGCTGGAGGAGCTTTAAATTCATTGTTCACAAGGCTTTACGGCGTTTTTAGTTTTTCTATTTTCTCCAATAGATAATTAACGCTTTCATAATTTTTAGGCTTAGCTCCAATTTGTTTGGCTGTTTCCAAGGCTTTCAGTGCTATTGATTTGGCTTCACTTTTTTTATTTTCTTCATACAATACATTTGCATACGTCTCATAAACCAGCCAGCTTGGATCCTTTTCAGCTGCAGTTTTCATCATTTGTTCTGCCTTTAGTAAAGAGGCATTATCATGTATATTTTCATAAATTACTTTTGATACACTTTCTTTTTCTTGTGAAGAAAGGATATATTTATCCCCGGACTCATCAACTAATCCGATATAGTTTTGCCATTTTTTACTCCCTTTATAACAATCCAGCGTAAGCCAAAAAACAGCTGGTTCAGCTTCCAATGAGTTTAGCTTTTTAACTTCATTAATATACGCCGTTTCGTTCGCCTCAGTATAACCCTTATTAAAGCAAAATAATCCTCTGCTATTTATAAGTACATCCTTAATTTTAATTGAAACAGAATCTGCAGTATATAATTTTTTATAGGCGGCTGCATTCTTCAGCAGATAAGAAAACTCTCTGCTTTTGTAATCATAGGTAAACTCTTTTATTACATTCCAATTTGCATTACTGATAAGCATTTCATCTGTCTGTAAAGCAAAATATCCTTTTAATAAACTGTCTCTTTTTTTGAACTGTTCCATTTCGCTTTCGATTGGAAAAAAATTGACAAGATTCATACAGCTCGCTTTGTCGAGTACCCGAAGGTATTTTAATAAAAACTCCGGATCAGATTTTTTTTTCGGATACTCTTCTTCGTAATATGATAGCCATTGTTTCGGGTCAGCAGCTGTTTCCGCCAATTTCACAAAATCTTCCGGTCCCATCGCTCCAACCCGTCTAAACACAATTTTGCCGTCTCCATTCATAAATAAATAATTTGGAAAACACTGCACCTGATAAATTTCCGAGATCTCCTGGCCTTCCTTACCGTCATAATCATAGGATGCGTTAATAAAACTAGGATTATAATAGTCGGCCACACGGGTATTTGTAAATACGTTCTTTTCCATTTCCCTGCATGGTATGCAGGCTTTATTATAAATATTAATAAATACTAATTTTTTTTCCCTTTTGGCTTTTGCCTTAATCTCCTCGAAGGACGATTTTTCGAAAATTATCTCATTTGTTTTAACCGATTTAAATGACGAAGAAATCTCTTTTGTCTGCGCAGTGCAGTAAGAGGCCATAAACATAATACATACAAGATAGTTATTTGCGCTCATTGATTTTAATTTTCGGTTAATTACCAATCTAAATATACAAGAAATTTCAATCTGCTTTTAATTTTCATCTTCCTCTTTTAGGATTATCCCCAGTATCAGCCATGCGATAAACGAAAAGCCAATAATCAAAAAAGCTGCTATCGGAAACCAAAACGAAAGGACAAAAGCAAAAACGTATAAAACAAATCCTATTCTGGTGTAATGAGCTGCTGTTTTTATTTTATTGCTGTCAATCCCTGATTTATATAATGGTTTAGGATGTAATGCTGCATGCTGCAGAACCAGCCATCCGGCATTGTTTAATAAAGAAACAGCGCAATACAATGTAACAGCTGGCTGCACTAAATCAGTTTGAAAATATTCGGCAACAGCTGCCGTAGGGAAAGGCAGTATGATAATCGACAGGAGCAATAAGCCGTTCGAATAAGTAAATTTAGTGGAGTACTTACCGATTAATTTTAAGGCATGTGAATGATTTACCCATGAAATTAATATAGTAATAAAACTGACTAAAAATGCCAGCCAGGAAGGCCACGCTTTTGCAAACGCCGCCCATAATTCGTTTTTAGTGTGAACACTTTCCAGAGGAGGGATTTTAATTTCTATAATCAACAAGGTAAGTGCTATTGCAAATACGCCGTCGCAAAAGGCTTCTAGCCGGGAGTTTGGATTTTCCATATTCCGTTTTTCTGAATTGGTTTTTTAAAGCTTAACTGTGGAATTAAAATTTTTACTTACAGAGCCGAAAATAAAATAAACTTTCTAAACTCCGGTAAGATTACACTTACTGCTCGTCAATTTTTATTAGCCAGATAAGAACCGGCGTATATTGTGTTCCGTTATCCCAATGATATAATTCCCCTTTAACAATCACTTTTTTGTTTTTTAATTTTTTCACTTTCGCACTTAATTCCTCAGGAAATGCAAGCTGAATTTTGTTAACATATTTTTCTTCATCACTTTCAGAAGCCCATTTGTTTTCTATTTTATTTTCTAAAAGCAATATATAGGGATAAACTTTTTCATTTACAGTATCCTCTCCAAATCCGGGAGGGCCGTAATGAAGCTCTGTTATAACCTCACCTTTTAATTCAACGAGGTCTTTACTTTCTTTTGCCGAATCTTTTTTTGCGGCTGAATCGATTTTAATTGAACCGGCATTATTCGTCTGCGTTGAATTACCTGATCCGCTGTTACAGCTTGTAAGCAGATAAATGCTGATTAATATAGCTGCCAATTGTTTTAGTGCTTTCATTATGTTTATATGATTTTCCCTTTCAGGGTTTCTTCCCCTGTAAGGGGTAAATATAAATTAAAATAAAACCTCTAACGAGCACAAACCCGTTAAAGGTAAAAATAAATGATTGTAATAAACCCCTGACAGAGCTTAAAGCCCTATCAGGGGAAATTAAATTTATTTTTTCGCCACTGCAGGTATCTCCTTCACCACCTCTACCCAGCGCCCCGGAACACGGGCATTGATGGTATTGTCATACATAGCTTCGCTGTAAACAGTAGGCAGATAAAACTTGCCTAAGTAAGTTGCGTTAAGCTGAATCACAAACGTTTTAGTGGATGCATTAACTAATTCATAATAGCTGTACACCCTGTCATCCCTGATATCCTGGTAACGCGCAGCATTTGTTTTTCCGGTGCCGTCCATGCGGGAGTTGTGAATTTCCCAGCCGCTAGGAAATATCTGGTTCAATGCCATCTCTTTCAAATACCCCTTTGTACCGGGGTTTGTAACGGTTACCTCAGCCGTAAAATCAGTTCCCTGAAGTAATTTGTCGGGTTCTATTTCTTCTCCTTTCATATCTTTATACTTCACCTCCATCTTTAAATCCTTTGCAGATGCCGTTTTATCCCCTATCAAAGGAATTCCTTCCACAATCACTTTTGCAAACAATGTTGATTTGCCGTTATTCTTTAAGGAGATGCCCGCTTTTTTTGAAAAATCTTTGTCGTTGTATTTCAGCTGCACCATTGTTTTTTTACTGTTCTGTGCTTTGTTTTCCAGCCCGTTCAATGAATATGAAAAATTTATTTCACGGTTGTTTTCCTTCACGCCTGTGTATTCGCACATTGCCAATAGGCTGTAAGCAGTTTCCTGGGTGCTCATCCAAATATTTGAACTTAAACCTTTAGCAACTTCTTTTGCAAGCTGTCCTGCTTTTGTTTTTTCATCTAACAGACTAAGCGTTTCAAGTATCATTGCTTCATCCCTTGTATCAGAACCGTAACTATAAGATAATTCTTTGTAAGGAGCTACAACAGTTGATAAACCTGCAATTAACTGCATTGCTGCTTCTTTCTGACCGACCAGTTTATAAGCTGCGGCCAGTCTCCATTTTGCTTCCGCCGAAAGATTTTTCTCTTCACGCATCCTGTTCATTGCGCCTAATTCCGGGTTATTGCAAAGTGCGAGCACAAATAAACGGTAGGCTTGTATCTCTTCATTTGTAGTGGATCCATGGGGATGCGTATAAATTCCGTTATTAGAATACCAATTTTTTGCCTGCTGCTGCTGATACTTCAGCCATCTTGATTTAAGGTTTCCCGGCAGACTGTAACCTTGCTTTTCTGCTTCAATAAAAAAGTGACCCGCATAATTGCTTCCCCATTCGCTGTCTTCGGATTCTCCCGGCCAATAAGAGAATCCGCCGTTTGCTGTCTGGAATAACTGCAGGCGTTTTAATCCAGCTTTGATATTATCAGATATTTTATTTTTCTGCGCTTCTTTAATCTCTGTTAAATTGCTTACAAACAACTGAGGGAAAACCGAGGAGGTTGTCTGCTCAATGCAGCCGTGAGGATATTCAATCAAATACTCCAAACGTTTCTCCAAGCCCATTGACGGGATGCTTGACAACTCAACAGTTGCTTTGTTTGTACCGGCAACGCCAGTGAAATTAATAGCTGCATCCATTTCTTTTCCGGGCTCTAAAACTAAATCCTGTCCGTCAACAACTTTAGGATTAGGCGTGCGCACATCCAGTTCAATTTCCTGAACAGATCTTTCTTTCCCGCTTACGGCCGTGATTTTCACTTTTGCGATGCCCACTTTTTGTGCAACATTTAATTTGAAATTAATCACCTCATCTCCTATTTCAGAAAAGTGCATGCTCTGCTGATGACTGCCGTTGATAGTCAAAAAATCATTTACTTCAACGTCAATCTTCACATCCTTCACATGCTTTTCCATCGCAAAAATATCAACCGGTAAATACACATCTTCTCCCGGACCTAATACGCGGGGCAGGGTTGCAAGCACCATCAGCGGTTTCCTCACAGCTACAGCTTTTTCGGAACAGCCGTAAGCACCGCTGTTTTCAGCAACCACCATTACCCTTACCGAACCTACATAATTCGGGATTTGAATAGTATGAGTTTTCTCTTGTCCTGCTTCAAGAGTATAGGGGCCTAAAAATTTCACCATCGGTTTAAACCTGTTTGCCTTCAAACCTTTGCCTTCAGCTCCTGAACCGTCTCCGCCAAGACTTAAAAGCTTATCTAATTTCCCGGCGAAAGCACCTATCACCTGGTCGTACATGTCCCATGTTTTTACACCCAATGCTTCTCTTGCATAAAAAGTATTCCAGGGCTGAGGAGTTTTAAAGCGGGTAAGATCAAGCAGGCCTTCATCTACCATAGCAAGCGTGTAGGTCATTTTTCTTCCAGATTTTTCTTTTACTTTTATTGAAGTAAAGGACTCTGGTTTTACAACATCGGGCATTTTAATTTCCGGATCTAAATGTGTTAATGGTTCATCCACCAGAATAGGAACAACGCCGTACATCCTGATAGGAAGGTCATTTTTTGTATTTGCATGAGGCTGTATCAATGTTACGTGAACATAAGCATTGGGAGCCATTTCGGCCGTTGTCGGGAATTCATAAACAGTCTCGCCTTTTTTAGTTGGTATCCAGAATTTCTTCACCACTTTTGTTCCTGTTTCAATACTCACCAGCGCCATACCATTGGATGGCGAAGGGAAAGACAGTTTTACATTTTCGCCCGAAGTATATTTTTCTTTGTTGCAGGCAAAGTTGAGCATGTTTGCATTTTCGTTGCTGCTTCTGTTTGCCCTGCTCCAATAAGGCCAGTCGATGTAAATTATTTTACCTGTCTGATGCCCGCCGATAGGGTCAGTAACAGTAATTAAATAACGTCCGTAATCGGGATAATTAACTTTAAATTTAAATTCGCCTCTGCCCTGGTTTGTCTTGATGGTGGTATCTTTTAATACTATTGTGCCTGAACGTGAAATATAATGTGCAAGATCTTCCTGATCTTTTTCATACCACCAGCGCCACTGCATTTTATATATTTTCACCTGCAGTTTATTGGCATTTACCAAAGTTCCTTTATCATCAATGGTTACCACATCAAATTTATAAGCATGATCTGTTTCAAATGCATTGTCGTAACCCTTTGTTTCAGGTGCATGCAGGCCTATGTATGTTTTGTAAGGAGAATAAGGCACACTGTAACGGTCGATGCTGAAATCACCGCCTTCTTCAAACACTTTGGAAATATAAGTTGCGCGTAACATGCCAGGGGCTGTCTGCCCTGTGTTCAGCTTCGTATCCAATTCAGCTTCTCCTTTTTCATCAAGATTTCCGTCAAAAACACTTTCGGTATTGGAGCTGTAATTTCTTATCGGCGAATCGAATTCGTAGGCTTTATATTTAGGGAAAGAAGTTTTCGATTGGTTTACACTTACACTTACCATTGCGTGTAAATTTTTTGCAATGGCCCCGTGAAGCCACTTTACAGCCATTTTAGCCGTTGTGTCTTTATCAAAGTTCAATGCAATTTTTAAACGGTTAGGCTTTACAGTTTCAATTTTAAAATCTTCAGTAAAAATTCGGTTACCTACAGTTGCGGTTGCATTATAATTTCCAGTGGGCGCTTCAACAGCTGTTGCAGTGCGGAAATCATAGTTGCCGTTTACATTTTTTGTTTTTGTAGTTTGGTATACAACCTGTCCGTTAGGGTCTTTCAACTCAAACTTCACTGGATGATTTGGAGGCAGACGTTTGTCTTTATCTTCCATAATAAAATTTAAGTACAGCGAATCGCCGGGACGCCAAACACCGCGCTCCCCATAGATAAAGCCTTTCACGCCTTTTTGTACTACTTCTCCTTCCACATCAAACTTGCTTAATGAATTTACATTGCCGTCCAGCAGCTTTAAATAACCGCGCTGTTTGCCAGATTTAGCAAGCATCAGAAAGGGTTTGCGTTTTAATTGTATATCCAGCATGCCTTCTGCGTCCGTTACTCCGGAAGCAATTACTTGTTTGGTATAATCGTAATATTCAACTATGGCTCCAGCTAATGGTTTGGCGGTAATCATATTACTCACAAAAGCATGCGACATTTTATTGTCGTCTAACTTATAAATCAAACCAAGATCGGATGCAAGAATATTTCTGCTTACGCCTTTGCCTCTGTAATATTCCTTACTGCATGGGGAATAACCGTCATTATAATTGTTCCAATGCTCATAACCGCCGTCGAAATAGCTGTATCGGTTCCAGTCATTTTCATTCCAGTCTTTCTCCACGGCAGCGTGGGCTTGTTCATTATTATTTTCCTCTGCCTCATCTAAACGAAACTGCTCATCATTATTTCCGGCGTCCTCATCAGCCACTCCCGCGCAGTCGCATAATGCATAGCTCTTTTTAAACTTTATACTTACTCTGTAGATAGCACCCGGGTCGGGGGCAATGAGTTTTCCGAGATCAATAACAAATGTATTCCATTGTTTCAAATTCATTTTTTTATCATAATTCAAAGCAATTTTTTTCTTTGCAACAACCTTACCTACACGGGTTAATCCGTCTTCACCGTCTAAATTATTTGTCTGTAAAAATTGGTGCACGTTATTATCAAAAATTTTAATGACGCGTACATCTGCTGATTTAAGGCCGATTGCTTCGAATGGAAAAATTAATCCGTTTGAGTTCGGAAGAATACATCCGTTTCCTTTGATGCGCACTAAAGGATGCGGTTCTTCAAAGTGCAGGCTGTCGCTGTAAGGAAGGCTCATTTTATATCCCTTAAAGTTTTTGATGCCCGTTGTTACTGTTATCAGCTTATCGCCGACAGTGCGGTTTTTCAAAAATATTTTTACGTGATTCACCTCTGCAGTGTAGGTCAGATTATCTTCTCCCTGAATATTGATAATCCCTTTAAAATTTTGATTGTACTGAATAGGATCGCTGAAAGTTAAATCTACATACTGGTCACCGTCGTCAATCACCTGCGCATTTGATACTGAAAAATTGCCAAGTGCGGGAATAGAGATTTCCTGCATTCCTGAGCTGATGCTTTTGATAGGCTCTCCTGTCCAGCTGACAACAAGCTTTCCGGCCTGTTCTTTTCTTTCCACACTGTCAACAAAAAAATAAAACTCATTGTTGTAAGCATAACTTAATTGCACCTGCAGGGGTTTACCATTCTGTGTAACAGTTAATACTTTTCTGATGCAGGCGGTATCAACAAAGTCAGAAGTTGTAATTTTTCCTGTTAATTTTTCCCATTCAATATCGTCATTGTCATAACTGCGAAGGCCGTCAAGACTTACAAATAAATTCTGCGGATAGGTTGACATCTGAAAATTGAATGTTTCCAAATCATTTTTAACAGTCGCAACATTTTTAAGATTAAAAGCAACATCATAAAACTGATTAGAAGGAAGCTCCTCTGCCGGGATAAATTCAATGACACGGTCGCTGATCCATATAGCGTGTCCTTTAATTTTTGGTTCAAAAGAAAATGCATCTTTCAATAAAGATGAATCAGGCAGTGCTGCAATGCGGGCAGCAGCGGCATTTGCAACGGGAGCGACTGAATTTACTGCGGGTTTCACAGCCTGATTTTCATTCAAGCCATGCGCAAGCTCAATGCGGATGCTTGACTTTCGGGAAACCATACCGGAAGTATAACCCGAAATGTATTTCGCAAAAGCGGGGTTAGGATTAATCATTTTCGGCCTGGAGCTGTAACAGGCGCTCAACAGGGTGATGAAGATCAGAACAGCTGCTGATAATAATAGCTGGATTTTGTTTTTAGTTTTCATTTGGTTTATAATTTATGACACAAATGTGCATGCATTAAAAAGCAAACAAGCGGATGTTTTATCGTATGCGGTTCTCTATTTATTAAGTGCGGGGATTTGGCAATTATTTGTTTGGGGTGTTTAAGGCTCTCTGCAGACAACAAGATTTTCAAAGCTGTTTATTAATCTGCGCGAATCTTCGCCATCTGCGTGAGATAAAAAACGTAATGACGAAAGCACTTAAATCGCATCAGTTTTACCGGATTAAATTAAATGTGTAAACTTGTTACAGGATTTTTTTTAATCCGATAAACATAATTTATTCAAAAATAAATATGAAAAATAAAATTATTGTTTCCCTTCTTTCTCTCAGCCTGCTGTCACTTGAATTAACGTGGACGCGTATTTTATCCGCTGAATATTTTTATACATTTGCTTTTCTTATCCTTTCCTTGGCCATCTTCGGCATGGGGCTCGGAGCCTTGTCGCTGCGCATTTTCCAGGCTCTCGCAAAAAAAAACACAACACCTCTCCTGCTTTCTCTCACAGTTGTATTTGCTCTTATCGGCCCGTCTATTGCGATGCGCTTAAACCTTGATTTTTCCAAACTGTATATTTCTCACATGCAGCAGTTGAAATTTTCAGGGTTGATTGTATTACTATCGCTACCTTTTTATTCCGGCGGAATTGTCATCACCAAACTTTTCAGGGAAAATTATTCGGAGATGAACAGCTTGTATATGGCTGATCTTATCGGCGCCGGCATTGGTGTGGTGTTCGCAGTAGCGGCCATGAATATAGCTGGAACTGCCATTGCTGCCTTCCTGATTATACTGCCGTTAATAGCCGCCTGCTTTTTTGCTTTTAATAAATGGCGGATTGTGCCGTTTTTATTACTCGCCCTGTTTTTTGTTTTTTCATTTTATTCAAACACGCTCCTTGATCCTGTTAAAGAAGAACATGCCCCTGTAATTTTAAAACATTGGGATGCGATGGCAAAGCTGAAAGTATTTGAATATGACGCTGCCGATAGGGGAATACAAATTGATAATGCTGCCAATGCCCCTGTAATTGGCTTTAATGGAGACTGGAGTCAGAAAGATTCTTTGAAGAAAAATTTTCTGCTCGACTTTGAATATGTTTTAACCAAAACACCAAATGCAAAAGTACTGGTAATGGGCGCAGGCGGAGGAGTTGATGTATTGCAGGCGCTCAGCCTGGGGGCGAAAGAAGTTCACGCAGTAGAAGTGATTCCGGAAATAAACCGAATGATGACCGTTGGTGAGCTGTCTTCCTTTTCAGGAAACATTTACAAAGACCCGCGCGTGAAAGTAATTACAGAAGATGTAAGGCCTTATGTGCATAGGTTTAACAATACGTTCGACCTGATGATTTCAGTAAGTACCAATACTTTTGCTTCTATGGTTTCAGGTGCATTTGCAATGTCGGAAACTTACGTATTTACTACCGATGCTTTCAGGGATTATTATCGCGCCTTGTCGGACAAAGGAATATTAATAATGGAACACCAGTTTTATATTCCCCGTGCTGTGACAGAAGCCCTGGATGCTTTGAAAGCAGAAGGAATTAAAAATCCGGAGAAACACATTGCGGTTATTGCGCTGCCTCAGATGCATAGACATGTTCTGCTGTTTTCAAAAAATGAATTGAGCACCGAAATGATGAACAATGCAATTGGAGCAATTACACCTGAAACCTATACTTCTGCCCACCTTGTATACCCTGCCGTGGATTCTATTGCAGGAAATAAAATAAACCAGATTGTTACCAAAGGCTGGATGGCCGTTGCGCAGGAATCAAAAACAAACCTTTCTCCCTCCACAGATGACCACCCATTTATCGCACAGATGGGGCTGTTGAAAAACCTAAGCGCTGAAAATATGAAACATATCATCCCGCTTGAAATTTATGGTTTTCCGCTCTCAAAAATAATTGTCAGCATTTTACTTTCTCTGAGCATAGTTCTTCTTTTGCTGCTGTACCTGCTGTCTTTCTTTTTTAAAAGCGGCGGAAAGCTGAACCTGAGTGCTTGCTTGTATTTTATTGCCATAGGTGCCGGTTTCATGATGATAGAAGTAGTATTGATTCAACGTTATACTTTATTCCTTGGAGCGTCTGTTTACAGCTTTATGACAGTACTTCTCCCATTGCTTGTTGGCGCAGGAATCGGCAGCAAATTTTCGGGAAGGGTAAAAGAATATTTTCCTTTCATTCTGATTATTCTATGGGTACTGGCAGAAGTATTTGTTTTTAAGAACATCCGGTCTTCCGCATCCTCGCTGGAGTTTGGAATGCGTGTTTCGCTTTCGGTAATTTTTCTGCTGCCATTAGGTTTTTTCATGGGCATGCCTTTTCCGTTTGCTGTAAAGAGAGTAGGAGAGCTTGTTGACTGGGGTTTTGCCTTTAACGGGATTGCCAGCGTTGGCGGATCTTCACTGGTGCTGCTGCTCGCATTTACTTATGGATTAAGCACTGCGCTGCTATGCAGTATATTGTTTTATGCCCTGGCATGGGGTATTCTGCAATTTAATAAACAATGGTAAGGCTTCTAAGCAATGCACTCTATTTAGAATGCGTTGGAACTATGTGTCAGATGCAAGAATAAGCGGGAAAACTATTTTGAGCTGTTTTCCCATTTATATTCTCACCCCGATAACACAAACATCATCCACCTGTTCAGTATTGCCTTTCCAGCTTTCGAAAAAATTATTCAGGTATTCTTTCTGCTCCTTCATTGGACTCTGGTGAATCTTTAGCAACTCCTCTTTGAATGTTTTCTTCATCATTTTTTTACCGTTGGTACCGAACTGATCGGCAAAGCCATCAGTGGAGGTATAAATAATATCACCTTTTTGGAGTTCTATTTTCTGCAGGGTAAACGACTCCACATCATCCATATATTTCCCTACCGGCATTTTATCCGCTTTGTATTCTATGAGTTCACCGTTTCGCACAAGCCACAAAGGATTATTCGCTGCCGCGAAGTGCAGAAGTTTTTTATCAAGATCATAGGCGCAGAGTATACAGTCCATGCCGTCTTTAGAAACCTCTTTGCTTCCAAGGGGATTGAGAGCCTTTATAATTTCAGTGCGCTGGGCATTAAGTATATCATGCGGCAGGCGGATACCACGCTCTATGACATTTTCGTTAAAATAAGAAATGTTTAACATGCTCATAAAAGCGCCGGGAACCCCATGTCCGGTGCAGTCGGCGGCAGCGATATAAAAAAGCCCTCTTCCTGTTTCCCCTAAAGGAGGCGGTGTACGCAATGCCCAGTAAAAATCACCGCTTACAATATCTTTGGGTTTAAACAAAATAAAATATTCGGAAGCTCCGCCTTCGCCTTTTGAGAGGTCTGCCGTGAAATTGTTTTTAATATACTCATCGCTGGTAAGCAAAGCCCTTTGTATGCGCCTTGCATAGGTAATGGAATCTAATATTTCTTTCTGTTTTTCTTCAACAATGTGTTTTTGATTTTCAGCAATTTCACGAAGCTCAACAGCTATAATCCGCTGGCTGTCGGCTATATCTTTTTGTTTTGTTACTTCGTTTTTTTGTTCAATTACTTCATTTTTCTGAAGCTCAATAATGTTTTTTTGCCGCCGTGTTATCCGAAGGGAGCGGAAAATGAGGCCGGCAAATATCATCACCAGCAATAAACCGCCGGCAACTGATATGATAATGATTTTTTGTTTTTTACTTTCTGAAGCTGTTATCGCATCTTTTTTATCCTGCTCAGCCTTGGATGCGAGTTCTTTTTTATCGAATTCGTAGGTCATTGCACTCTGCACCAATTGTTTTTTGTTCTCTTGGCTAAAAAGAGTATCGCGTATTTCAATAGACCTTTTGAAATAATAAAGTGAGCGTAAGCGCATCTGCTCCAATGTTAAAAGCTTACTGCCAATGGTGTCTGGCAGTGGAACATTTGCTTGTTTATAGAGATCGCTTAAATTGGAATAACAATCTTTAACACTATTTTTTGCCCCAATGCTATCGGAAAGCGCTAAGGCTTTGTAAGTATAATTAAATGCCTCATTATATTTTTTTAAAGAGCTATAAGCAGAACCAATATTGTTCAGACAGTCGGCAATACTGCCCTTTTCTCCAATTTCTTCTGCCCTCTTTAATCCCATGAAAAAATAATCAAGTGCTTTGGGATAATCTTTTTGTTCTGCATAAACAGTTCCAATGTTGTCGAGATGCCTTACAACTCCATTTTTGTCTCCAAGCTCCTGGGCCATTTTCAATGCCTTGAAATAATAATCTAATGATTTGGATAAGAGCTCTGATTTTGTGGGGGCTCCAGAAGATCCGGCCTTTGCTGGAGTCAATATTAATTGTGCTAGCAGCTTATAAACATTACCTATGTCGCCGAGAAATATTTCAATATACGTTTTATTTCCGATCTCCTTTCCTAATTTTAAAGCCTTATTGAAGTAGTTCAATGCTTTAGAGTAATCTGCTTGCCTTTCATAGATATCCCCAATGTTGCAAAAATCCCCCGCAATGTCATTTTTATCCCCCCGTTCTTCATCCATTTCTAATGTCTTCAAATGATAATACAGCGCCTGGGGGTAATTTCCCTGGCTGGAATATACATTACCGATGTTACCCAGGTTGGTTGAGATGTAATTTTTATTTTTAATTTCCGCAGCCAGCTTCAGGGCCTTGAAAAGATAATCCAACGCAATAGGGTAATCTCCTTTATCGTAATATACATTTCCTATATTGCCAAGCCTGGCTATAATATCGTTTTTATTTCCAAGTTCTTCATCAATATTCAGAGCCTTAAAATTATATTCTAATGATTGAGAATAATTGCCCCTTATTCGGTTTATAATTCCGATGCTTCCATATGAATCAGCAATCAATATTTTAACTCTTCCGGCTTCTGAAGAATTTTTACTTCGCTGTAATAATTGCTCAGCTAGTTTCAATGAAGCATTAACATACCGAATTGCAGTATCGAAAAGACCAATTTGTGCATATTCCCTGCATAAATCATTAAAACGGATTACTTTAAGAGTATCCTCCTTATCTTTTTTTATCAGTGTAAGCAGGGAAACAATGTTTTTGTTTTGAGCAAAACAATTTAAAGATAAAAGACAAAAGAATAAAACAGCAGGCAGCAGGAGTTTTTTCATCTACCGAAAATACAATTATATTTTCACTCCGATTATACACACATCGTCCACCTGTTCAGTATTGCCTTTCCAGCTTTCGAAAAAATTATTCAGGTATTCTTTCTGCTCCTTCATTGGACTCTGGTGAATCTTCAGCAACTCCTCTTTGAAGGTTTTCTTCATCATTTTTTTACCATTAGTGCCGAACTGGTCGGCAAAGCCATCGGTAGAAGTATAAATAATGTCGCCTTTTTGCAGTTCAATTGTCTGCAAAGTAAAGGGGAGCATTTCTTCGGTGTATTTACCTACGGGCATTTTATCGCCTTTGTATTCTATCAGTTCACTATTACGAACTAACCATAAAGGATTGTTTGCGGCCGCAAAATGTAACAGCATTTTATCAAAATCATAAACACATAATATGCAGTCCATCCCGTCTTTCGAAACCTCGGTGCTGCCGGGAGGGTTGAGGGCTTTTATAATTTCAGTACGCTGGGCATTAAGTATATCGTGAGGCATGCGTATACTGCGTTCTATCACATTTTCGTTAAAGTAGGAAATGTTTAACATACTCATAAAAGCTCCGGGAACACCATGGCCAGTGCAGTCGGCTGCGGCAATATAAAAAAGCCCTCTGCTTGTTTCGCCTGAAAGAGGCGGATTGCGTAATGCCCAGTAAAAATCACCGCTTACAATGTCTTTCGGTTTAAATAAAATAAAGTGCTCTGCCGGAAGGTTGTTTTTAATATACTCATCGCTTGTGAGCAGTGCTCTTTGTATGCGCCTGGCATAGGTAATTGAATCTAAAATCTCTTTCTGTTTCTCCTCAACAATGTGCTTTTGCTTTTCGGCAATGATGCGCAGAGTGTCTGAAATATCTTTTTGTTTGGAGACTTCATTTTTTTGTAACTCGATTATATTTTTTTGCCGGCGCGTAATGCGAAGTGATCGAAGAATAAACACTGCTGATACAAGTACTATTAACAAGCCAATAGCAACGGACAAAATTATTATTTTTTGTTTTTTACTTTCTGCTTCTGTTACTGCATCTTTTTTATCCTGCTCATGTTTAGCATCAATTTCCTGCTTCTCAAACTTATTAGTAATTGTACTTTCAATGATTTTTTTCTTCGATTCAATATTGTCCATACTATCTTTGATTGCATTAGATATCTCGCGATGCATATATGCGTCTTTCCATTGCCCCTTACTGCGGTATAATTCATTCAAACCTGAATGACTATTCTTAATATTTTCTAAATCTCCGATTTCATTACTAATCAGCAGTGCACTGTTTAAATAATTTTCAGCAGTTTTTAATTTATGCAATTTCAGTTCTACAATGCCAAGAATGAGCAGGGAATTGGCAATACCTTTTTTATCTCCAATCTCTTTCTGAATCTTTAAGGCTGCTAAATAGTTTTTCTGCTCCTCTTGATAATTGCCTTCATTTTTATAAAGATTTCCGATATTACCATAAGAAGATGCAATACTGTGTTTGTCTCCAGTCTCCTCAAATATTTTTAAGGCACAGAGGTAATTTTTCAGTGCCTCTTGGAAATTTCTTTGTAACTCAAGTATAATTCCGATGTTATTGTGAGAAAGAGCAATATTATGTTTGTCCTTAATATCTTCATATATCTTTAATGAAACGCTGTCGTTTTTTAAAGCTTCGGAATAATTAAATTGATGAGTAAAAAGAAGTCCGATATTATTATAAGAAGCTGCAATGTCTTGTTTATCTCCAAGCTCTTCCCTAATCTTTAGCGATGCATAGTAATTTTTCAATGCCTCGGGGTCATTTCCCTGATGCATATTCACTATTCCAATGTTGTTATAAGATATTGCAATACCTTTTTTATCCTTAATATCTTCCCTTATCTTTAATGAAATCCGGTAATTTTTTAATGCCTGGGAATAATTGCCTTGACTCAAATAAATAGTACCTATGGTGTTGTACGAATTGGCAGTGCCCTTAGCCCATCCCCTTCTATTTCCGAATGGGAGAGAGTTTGCCAAGGCAAGTGCTTTATTTCCATATTTCAATCCGTTTGCATAGTCGCCAATGTTAATATATTCACGGGATATTTTGTTTAAATGATTTACTTTGTTTGTATCGGGTTTATCAGTTTCAATAAGGGCAGCGAGGGAGTCAATATTTTTGTTTTGGGCAAAACAAAACGAATTGAAATTTAGTAAGGGCGCATAAAAAATTAAATGGAGCAGGAGTTTTTTCATGCGCCGAAAATACAATTATATTTTTATCCCGATAACACATACATCATCCACCTGTTCAGTATTGCCTTTCCAGTTTTCAAAAAAATTATTCAGGTATTCTTTTTGTTCGGCCATCGGCTGATGATGAATTTTAAGCAACTCTTCTTTAAATTTTTTCTTCATCATTTTTTTACCAGAGGCTCCAAACTGGTCGGCAAAGCCATCGGTAGATGTATAAACCACATCTCC
>CAINDA010000060.1 GCA_903847205.1 uncultured Bacteroidota bacterium | reverse complement strand
CGAAATTCTACAGATTTTGAGTATTTCAATTTTTGAAAAAATGCCCATAAATCAACTGTTTACAGAAACTCAATTACAATATTTCAAAGAACAAAATCCTAATCAACTGAAAATGTGGTATTAATATCAAAACGCTAATGAAAAAACAACTCATTTAATTGTAATTGTTTGATTTTATTTTCATGGTTTTAATTCTTTTTAATGTAATCCCGCCCATTCGGGGCGGGAAAATTTTTTAACTAATTTTTTGCGGCGCGAATCTATGCTCGTTTGTAATTCTTTCACTCCCGTATTTGGCGCGGAGTTCTTCAAGAGTGCTTTTCCCTCTTCCGCCTGCAGCGTGTTCCGGCCTCCAAAACCAAGCTTGTTTTCTCGATGCGAAAAAAAAGCCAGCAGCTTTTAATACATCTTTTACTGCAAATGTATTTCCCGTTATCCAAAGCCATAAGCCGACAATTTCAATTTCAATTCCTTCTAAATTTATAATCGAATTTATTTTTTCTTTGAACAGCTGAGAGCTTTCCCAATTATTAGAAAAATCGGCTTCATTTAGATTTTCACCTTTTAAGATTTTGGCGCAAATAAAATCATATTCATTATTTATAATTTTCATTTTTTCAGAATCTCCGCCTTTGTCCGGGTGGTTTTCTTTTGCTAAACTTCTATATAGTTTTTTTGCTTCCTCTATGGTTTTTATATTTTCAAAGTATATCATGGGAGGTTGTTTAGGTTTAGGTTTAGGTTTATTTGTAGTGTAAGTCTAAAGATGCATTATGCATCTACGAATGGAAACAGCTTGGCATTATTAACAAAATAATAGCCGTTGAATTTTTACTCGTCAGTTTTCAGAAGGGAGGAGTAAAACTCCGTTGATACAAAACAATACTATTTTTTCAAGCGGGAAATCAGTAAAAGGAATGTGCTGCGTATATAAAATAGTATCATTCCCATCATCAGCCGTAAAAACTGCGTTGTTACTTTCCGGGTTAACTATTAATTTGATAGTTAAAAACTCTTGCTTTTGCATCAGTTTGGAGGGATGGGCGTAAAGTGAAGCGACAATATCAATAAGCCAGTAACATTGTGCAGTTTCTGCCAAATATTTAACGCCGTCAGTATAAGTAAGGGGCGAAAGCTGGTGTTTATACCAATGGTCGGTTCCTGAAAATCTTTGAAGATTCATTTTTAATTTTTGCGCTGTTTCGTTTTTAATAGTTTCCATTTTTAAAAATTTTATTTTGTTTATAATCCGTTATCAGCATCAGAGAAATCATACATTTCTTCCTGCTGTGAGTTTTCTAACATTAAAAAACATTCTTCACAAAGCTCAGTTTCCACGGCTTCGTCTTCATCCGGTGTATATTTATCACCGCAGTTTTTACAAGTTTTTTTAATCATTTTTCTAATTTTCAGGGGTTAAAATCATTTCGATTAACTGCTCTCTTGTGAATTGATACGTAGTAAAATATTCATAAGAAATACCAAGCAATGAACAAAGCCGGGCGGTACTGATTTTTTCTAATTGTTCGCGATTCATAATATTTTCTTGTTGATTTATAATGTAAATTTACAGATATATTATATATCCCAAAAATAAAACAGCATCACATTACCAACAAAAGAAACGGCACAAAATTTTTTCCCCATTGCCTGCCGAAGGCACTTTAAATAAAATATATTCCGCTGAAAAGAGATCTTGTTATATGTTGAGGGGATGGGCAAAGCGCAATAGGGCAGGGGAGGGGCAGGCTGAAAGCAACTCTTCTGCTTCATAAAGAATGAAGGTCTGAGGAAACGCCCAGAGCCTGCCTGGGTGTGTACGAAGATCCGTAATGATGCTGAAGCTGAAGTGTTGCTGCGCGTGTTCCCTTTTGAGAAGAAAATATTTTTATCCCGGGCCGGCTGTTGAGAGAGCTAAAAATAGTTTTCTTCTCAAAAGGGTACAGACAGGATACGCGATAGGGAAAGGCTGTGTGTTTTCAGCCCTGATGACAGCCCGAACGGGTGCGTATCGTGTACGCATTGTTCTTATGTCTGTTTATTTCAAACAGACTTAGAACAACTCAGCAGGTTAAAGCTTCAAACCTTTATTAGATTTAATAACTGATTTTTCTAAAATTTCTTTATTCAATTCTTTTTTACTTTTCATATTCAGGCTGTCCATTAAATCCTGGTTCCAGTCTTTAGAAACGGGTCTTTCAATTTTTACGTTCTCCGAAAAATCCAATTTCAACTGCACAATACTTTCAGAAATAACTTTCCAGTTCTCATGGTTATTAGGAAATTTGACTTTAATCGAAGACAGGTTTTCGTGAAAATGAGATTCCAAAACAAAAATCTGCTTATCTCTATTCACTTCTAACAGCTCGTTATTCTTAGTTTCATAAAAAAGCTGAATATCTTTAAAAGCGGGGATATGCTGTTCCAAAAACTTAATCTTATCATCTTTAAGCTCTGGAACTTTATCGTGCGACAATTTCCACTCAATCTGCCCTGTATATTTATCTGCCAGATGAACTTCAATATTCGCATGAACCAGCATTTTATTTTTTTCTAAATACTCTGCATCGACATAGTTCGAAAGTTCCAAACGCCCTAAAATTTTGCAGTTAAAACGCTCTCCCGCACAGTCGTTGTCGTTCGCAAGAACGACAGCGGCCGGCTTTAAATTGTTTATCGTTTTCTGGTACAAATCAATGTGGCCGTCCCAGGCGCTGCCGGAGGTAGCGGCATAGACGTTGTTGGCGGAACGCCAATCATCCTTTATTTGCGCATAGCTCAGCGAATCGACAGCAGATTCAGAAACAACGAAATTGTTTACCGGCTCTGCTTTATTAAAAGAAGATACCCATATGGAAGCGCTTTTTAAACTGCCTTCAAAAGCGCCTTTAAATTCATCGTTGCGTCTTTCAAAACCAAGGACAACACTTTTTTTATCATTAAAACCGTATAATGGAAAAACCGTATTTGTATAGACAGCCCCGCTGTTTTTATCAGCGTATTCTTCATTATAAATCCTTTTTTTACAAACATCTGAAAAAAGTAATTCTTTCGACAATCCTCTGGATTCAAGGAAATCCGTGTTATTTAATTCAGGAAGTTTATTGAAATGCGCCTGCACTTTTGTTAACGCCTGGTCATTTGTTTTAGCAGCTAATTTAATCCCGGTCGGTTTTATATAGCTCTTTTTAATATTGCCGGAAAAATCATTAATAATTTTTTTAGCATAAGACATTGAAAAATTTTTACCGGCTCTTCTGTTTTCAATGAAATCAAATATTGTTCCTTTGTCCCTGTCATTCTCCGGATTGAAGTAAATGTAATGCCCATTTGTATTACGTGTAATGACTAACTTATCATCCACATCATTCCGCATGAAAACGCAGTTCATGCTTTCAACCTGATTATTGCTGTTTTTCTTTTTATCTATTTCAAATTTATCGTAGTGGGAGGCGAAGTCAATCAGGTTTACTTCACATTTTAGGCGGTCTGTTTCTGCTTTTAACTGGTCCAGCTGTTTCATTGATTGCAGGTTTAAGCGGTGTTTTAAAAAGGAATGAGTATTCAATAATTAATTCGACATTATATTTAAAAATAATAAGGAGCTGCAGGAGAATTTTAGGGTAGCTGCTTTCCTTATTCGATTTAAAATTTTTAACAGTACCGTAAATTCAGCCCAGCCGTCTTGCAGAAGGTTTCCAACTGCCCTTTCTGAATACGTTCAAGATGTTTTAAAACTATTATCTGCGCCAGTTGATAGCTAAGTTTTTTTGCTGGAATTACTCATTGCTGTTTAAAATTTAATGCAAACATAAAGAAATAAAAAAAGCATAAAAATATTTTCTAAATAATACTATTACTTTTGTTCCTGCTCATGGAAAAGATTCTGCTGATTTATATTATAATTGAAAAACAAAAACTCAACGGACAAAAGCCTTCGAAAGGATTGAATATATTAATCTCAGTTGGTTTTATGGCTGTCGTTGTATTACTTTTAGGCAGACAGATGATGGGTTTTATACTTGGCGCGGATATAAATGGAAAAGATATTATAGGAATATTAAGTTTTACTTATGGTGCTTCCAATTTGATTTATTCAATGACTGTTGACTACAAAGAAGGAACATCTCAGGCATTCGGTTCGGCGACGGCTGAGGAAATTGAGAAAACAGGAGGGAAGGAGAAAAATAGTGATTTGAATATTATAACAATGATTAATTATGGGGAGAATGAGAAAAGAGAAATAGAAATACGCGATAGAAAAAAATTGAGGCAGGAAAAACCGGGAACATTAATAAAAAAGGAACAGGAAGATCAAACCATAAAAGAAAAGGCTGCCGAAGAAATAATTACCGCTCCCTCTCCTCAAGAAACACCCCTCAATTCTTTAAAGGAGCAATCTGAAATTAAATTTGATTTTACTTTTAATGATAAGAGTGTCCCAATCGAGGAAGATGCCTTAACAATAAACAAATCAGAAACAACGGGAAAAGAGGAGGACAGACATGAATCAGTTAAAACAAGATTCAATAATGAAAAAGAAAATGATGTAAAGAAATTTTTAGCTGATATACTATAAAATGAGGCGGTTGAAAGTCCTCTATTAAAAAGAAAGGATAATACTCGGAAATCGATACTCATTATTTTTCTAAATAAAATGTTGCTTACAATGAGAAAAAGAGATTTGTCCACAGCTGAAATTTGGTAATAAATTCAACAATATTAAAGTTACGGAATATCAAGTGATAGAGTCCATCTAATATCGTTTAAAAAACAGGTTGTTATTGGAAAGAATTGCCGATGAAACAATTTGTTCGATCGAAATATCATTGGCAGCTCAAAAACTTTTCTTCGAAAAAAATATGATGAATTTTCACCGTTAAAGCATTCTTAAAAAAGCATAACCAACACCATTAGTGCGTAAAAGCAAAAGAGGCCTTTATAGAAATAATATTTTAAAAAAGGAACGAATAATACCAGTACTTGTTATAACTCCGCCCAATTGAAGAGTAAGCCAAATTTAACTCCTTAATTACTTATTCAGAATTAATAATCAAAAAAAATTGTGCTGTCCCTTCCGTTTTCCCGAGAACATTATCCATTGTCTCACCACTAATGAAGGTTAAGGCACATTACTACTTCTTCAGAATAAAATAGGATGTTTTTTTAATACCTACATATAGTGATTAAAAATACCGACTCCTAACTATTGCCTGCACATTTATTCTTTCTCAAATTGCAGTAATAAATACCCACCTATAAATAGGTGCGGCTGTAAAATTATCGAACTTAAATTAAAAAGTAAATGAGTCCCCTAGTAAAATTCAATCAATAGATGCGGCTGAATTAAATAGTATTTAAAACGTGAAAGATAAAACATACGTGCAAAAGCGGAGCAGTGTCTGATTTTTATTAAGACAACTTTAAGCAATTTCAATATGACAAATGACAGTTTACTTAAATCTCTGCCAACTTATAACAAGAATAACTAATGAAAAAACGACTTCCCATTAAAACAAAAATACTCAACGGCATAGCTCTCGGAGCTTTATTAATTCAATCCGCTGCCGCATCAGCACAAAACGGTACGGGAACAGCAACACAGGTAAATAATATCAGAACATGGTTAAAACCGATACTGGAAGGTATTGTATTAATTGCGTTGCTTATTTCATTTGTCGGTTTAATTATAGCATTAGCAACAAAATCACAGGATGTAAAAAGTAAGGCCACTTACTTTGTGATTGCCATTATTCTATGGTTCGCTAAAGCAATTATCTTTTCAGACTGGGGCATCACGTATTAACAAAGATGAGAGTCTACAAAACTGTTGAGAAACAAGTCAAAATATTCGGCTTGTCAATCCCTGATTTTATCGGTGTCATATGCCTGGTATTTGCTTACGTCATAGTAAGTACAATTCTTGAAAACATTGGATTCAAGCCGGGTATCTGGGGGGTGATGATTCTGATTGTACTGATTACTTCTTTAATCCTGATCTTAAGGTATGCAAATAAAAAGAAATGTCCGAACTACCTTTTTGCAGTTACCAGTTATAAATTTTTACAACCAAAAAAAATTACGCCGGCATGTCCATTATTAATAAAATCACAGATTTCTTCCAGAACAAAAACAGCAGCCAAACGCTAGAAAATTTACTGCCGGTATTGTCTTTCGAAAAAGATTTACTGGTAATGAAAAACGGCAGGATTGCAATAGGCTACGTATTTGAAGGTGTTGAAATGGAAAAATGGTCCGCAGATGAATATCAGAATGCAGGTAAAACATTTGAATCATCCTTTAAGGGACTGCCAAAACATTCCATTGTTCAAAAGATAGATATTTATTATAATGACTACATCAGTAAAGAAAGGGATTTAAACTATTTCGAATCACAGACACTTGACCATTTTTTAGGAAGGCCGGTACTCTGCCATAAAAGTTATTTTTTTATTATTTCCCCTGCTGATAATAACACCAAGCCCAATGAAATAAATAATTCCTTTGCATCCTTTGATAAAATAGACACAAAGAAAACCTTAAAGAATATTGAAAAAAGAATAGATGAATTTCAGAAGATAGTTCCTTCCTATATTCAAGAGCTTGGTTCAATCCCGGATGTTTCTTTTTCAAGATTAAATACAGAAGATTTAAAGGAGCTCTACCGCATGATGCTCAATATGGAATTTCGTTTTGATCCGGGACAGCCTTATAAAACTATTTTCAATCAGGATAATTATTTAACAATCGGAGATAAAAAACTGAATGTGATATCGATGGTTGAACAGAGCAAGGTTATAGATTATTCAAAACCCTGCGATTACGGCGTTGTATGCCCTTTTACATACAACATCGGAATTTATCTTCAGATACCCCACATGGTAATTACGAGCTATGCAATTGATGATACAGAAAAAGAACTGGAGCGTTTAGACCGTGAAAGAAAATTAAATTTCGCAGCAACACAGTTCGGCGGTGAGGATACAAAAATAAAGGATGAAGAATTGGGATTAATGACAGAAGATATCCGGGCGAATCAAAAAAGGCTGGTATCCATGTCAAAACAAATAATCATTTATACACTCGGGGAACAGGCAAGGGAAAGAAATGTAACAAATGCTATAGCAGAAATAAGAACCTGGGACAGCGCAGACGCTTTGGTTGAAACATATTATAACACAGGGATGTTTTTTGCAAGCCTGCCCGGAAATGCATCTGAATCTGTAAGATGGATAACGATGCCATCCGATGTTGCGACTGCATATATTGATTTTACAACATCGTTCAGAGGCGCTAAATCCGGTGATTTTATTGCAGACCGTTTTCGGAATTTGGTGCATATTAATTTATTCAACAGGGGGCTGAATAATCAAAACTGTATTGTAATCGGTCCCTCCGGTTCCGGAAAATCATTTACCATCGGGCACTTTATACTGCAGCGGTATGAAAGAAAAGAAAGACAGATTATCATTGATGTAGGCGGAACCTACAAAAATATATTTGAAGCGCTGGGAAGCAACAATGAAAATTCAGGCGTAAAATATTACGAGTACAATCCTGAAAAACCAATTTCTTTCAATCCGTTTTTGGTGCCGTTTATAAATAACCGTTATGAGATAAACGAAGATAAAATAAGTTTCCTGCTTTCGATGTTCGGGCAGATATGGAAGGGTGAGGCATTTGACAGGGAAGAGAAAACAGTTTTATCAAAATGGATTGCAGCATATTATAAAGATGCGTCAGAACAGCGTCAAAAAGAAATCACCTATCATCCCAGCTTAAAATTATTTTATGAATGGCTGAAGATGTACAATGAAAAAAACAGTGAAGATAAAGATCATAAAATCTATGTCGATATAGTAAAGATAGACAGGTTTTTGGTTGTGCTGGATGCCTATTCAAACGGTAAATACAAAGACTTGCTAAACAACAAAGACACCTTGGATATTTCAGATTATCCATTGGTCTGTTTTGATATGGCCAGGGTAAAAGACAACGCAGAGCTTTATCCTCTTGTTACCATGCTGCTGACTGAATTATCAATGGATGTAGTAAGAAAATATCCTGATGATATAAAATATTTTGTGATGGATGAAGCCTGGTCTATGTTATCAGACGGGATGGGCGGTTTTGTAGAATACATGTACCGGACGTTAAGAAAAAACAACGGTGCAATGACCATTATTACGCAGGGCATAACAGAAATTATTACCTCCAAGGTCGGGCCTGCAATTATTAATAATGCGGACACTAAGATTATTTTAAACCACAGCGATGCTGTAAAAATAGAAGAATTGGGAAGACATCTGGGTTTTACCACTGATGAAATGAGGAAAATAGCAAGCCTGCGCAAAGGCATGGATTCAAGAGAATTGTTTATCAAACAGGGCAATGACAGCAATGTGTTTACACTGGAAGTCTGCGCCGGTGAACATGCTGTATTAACATCTCACCCTCTTGAAAGAAATCACCTGAATAGATTAAAAGAAAAATATGTGAAATTAACGGATGCGATTAATCAGTGGGTAGAAGATAAAAACAAAGGACATTTTAAGAACAATTAAATTTTAAAGATGTTATTACAAACCGCACTGAGTGCTGTAAATTCAGCCAATGCACAGGTACTGGCAGATAAATTATACGGCGCATCTATTGAGCCTGCAGGTCTTCAGGCTGCCGCTGAAACAGCAGACATGCTGGTGAAGGCTTTAACAACCTACGGCGCATTTGCGGTGTTTGTTGTTTTTGCATTAGAGATCATAAGATCATCTATTCAGAGCGACAGAATAGATATTTTAAAAATAGGTAAAGCAGTTATGTTACTGATTTTGTTAACGAACTATACCGAAGTAATAGGAGTAATCAATCAGACATTTATTGATATAATGGCGGATCTGCCTAAACAATACCTGAAGGCCGATATGCTGCAGCAGGCAAATGGGAATGCAGACCAGGCAAATTCATTGTCTATTTTACATTTTACAGCAATGAATTTAGTCACAACTCTTGGCACCGGCGGTTTCGTGGCTGTTATCCATATGACGATGATGTTATTCAGAAAAATAATGCTCTTGTTTCTATTTGCTTCGGGACCTGTTGCTTTTTTTCTTTCTATCATTCCGGGTTTCGGCGAAGGCATGTTAAAATCATGGTTTAAAAATTATATCTCTGTGCAATTCTGGGCGGTGACAATCTTAGTATTGGATTCATTATTCGGTTTATACATGCAGGCAGCCGGAAAGACTGTTTCAGATTCGCTGGCTTTTGCACCGGCATATATTGTATTCATACTATTATATCTAATGGTTCCATGGCTGACAAATAAAGTTGTAGGCCACACTGCCATCAGCGGGTTTGTTTCAAAAACAGTAGGGCTGGCAACATCGGCAGCAATGATGGGTGTAACAATGGGAAGGACTGCCATGTCAAAAGGCAGCAGGGCAGGAGGGGAGGCCGCAGCCGGTGCCCTGAAGAACGACCCCTCAAAATTTGCAGGATCTAGTATGAGCAGGAATGAAGACGGGGCGGGGCTTGTAACATTTGGAACAGGCTCTCAGCAAAGAGTCAATAAATCAGAAAATTAAAAAGGCAATAGGGAAAAAATTAAATCATAAAAAAGCAGGATGGAATCAACGGAATTTGCAAAAACAATAAATGCATACAGGAAAGTATTAATTGTAATAGTTGTATGTTTTTCTGTCTTACTGCTGGCAGTAGGTTATTTGTATGTTAAAGAGAGAGGGAAACATGAAGATAAAATTTATGTCATATCAGATAACGGACGCTTCATTGCCCGGCAGACGAATACGGATGCATTGTTTGATTTTGATATTAAAAATGATTTAAAAGTTTTTTGCCAGAACATGTTTGCCTATGACCAGTATAATTATTCCGCTAATATCGAAACCGCTTTAAATTTAATAGATGTACCGGGAGGAAAAAGAATTTACAATGATGTAAAGACTTCCGGTATTTATGAAAACTTAAAAAAGTTTAATGCCAGGACAACAATCAAAATGGATTCAATTAATCTGGATTTAAAAGCACGCCCAATTTCTGCTCTTGTTTATCTGACCCAGACTGTAATGTATTCAGATCAAAAGATTCAATTAGCGATAGGAGCAAAAATGAACCTTGTAAGTGCCAACCGTTCCGAACAGAATCCATTCGGAATATTAATAACAAACTTTGATTATATCCCTTATAATAACGGAGTAATAAATAAAATTAACCCGGGTGAAACAGCAGTAAAATCAGGTGCAGTCGAAAAGCAATAGTAAAGCAGTTTATAAAAAATGAAAAAGATAATACTTGTATTTAGTGTTTTGCTGAATCTTACTCTTGGATTTTCTCAGGACACAATTTTTGTTTCCGATGTTAATACGACTTATTTGATTTTCCCTAAAACAGTTGACCTCCTGGATGTCGGCAACCCCACTGAATACTATGGTAAGATAGAGGACAAAGCGGTATTGCTCAAAGCTGTAAAAACAAATACAAATAAATCAACCCTGCTGGTAAGGTCTGGAGAAGCCTATTTTCATTACCTGGTGATGTATCATCAGGAGCCGAAAAAATATTATTATGATTATTCTAAAACAAAAGACAAAACAACAGAGACTATAGAAGAAGTAAAAGCCGATGAAACAGGGGGCACAGCACCGTCAGTAAAAAATTTAAAAAACATGCAGGGCAAAGTTGACAGCATCGTAAATATAAAAGGGGAAAACAAAACATTGGGAGTGCTGTCAGACTTTCTTCAGGCGGCAGTTACTGTAATCAGAAATGATAAAGAAAACACCTATTTAAAAGTTGTCATTAAAAATTTATCTTCTATCCCTTACAAATTTGATTTTATCGGCTTTCAGTATTTCCAGGTAATGAAGAAAGGATTTATGAATAAAACAAAAAATGCACCGCTTGATGTCTTCCCAATAATTTATCCCAAATCAGGTGAAATAAGCGCTAACTCAACCGCGGTTGTCGGTTATGCCATCCCCCAATTCGGATTAGCTAACAACGGCTATTTAGTAGTCAGCTTCAGGGAAAAAACAGGGGACAGGGTTTTGAAAATCAGGATTGATTCCGGCCTTATACAAAGTGCCAAGTATTTTAATTATTAATTACCATGCAGGACGATAAACAGAAACGCAATACCAAATTAGTATTAATAGGCGCCGTTATTATTGTTTTTTTATTTATTGTTATCCGCGTTGTCACTACCAATAATGGCTATGGGGGCGGTTTAGGAACATACAGCGCACCCGAATTCGATTCCGTAAAACTTCCCGCAGCACAAAATAAAATAAGCCAGTTTGAGGAAGACAGCAGAAAAGAACAGGAAAAAAAATATAAGCCGGGAGAAAATAAGGAAGCAATTTATATGGATTTCAAAAAGGCATATGTTAAAACAGATGGCAATGACGGCAATTCAGAACCCGGCAAAGAGGCGCAGACTTTAAATACAGTAATCCAAAATACGCAGGCAAAAAAAAGTAACGAATACCCTTCAGGCAATGAGCGCTATTCTCCTGTGTCCTATCCCAAAAAGGAAAATGCAGAGGATGTACAAAAGATTTCCAAACCCGCAACAGTTCAAACGCCTGACCCTGCACCGGAAAAAATTGCAGAGAAAAACAGCAGTCCTTTCGGCACTATAAAATCAGAAAAAACAAAACCTGCTACTGCCCCTACCGCCAATGTTAAAAAGGAAAAAGATTTAGTCAGGGCTGAAATATACGGCAGTCAAAAAATTGCAAACGGCGGGGGCGTAATATTCCGCAATACAGAAGATATTGCCGGTGAAATAAAAATACCTAAGAACTCCCTGCTTTACGGCAAGGCATCCTATAATGGCGACAGGGTAAAGATTTCTGTAACAAGGGCAAAAACAGCGCAGGGAGATGAAATTATAGACCTGATGTGTTTTGATAACGATTATATTGAAGGAATATATTTTAAAGCCCCGATGGATGAAGCAGTGGACAAAACCAAAGATGATGCAGGCCTGGATTTAAGCGACCAGATTAAAAATTCCGGATTAATTAATAAAGGAATAAATACAGTCAGCTCCGCCGTGAAAAACACTGCTGACGCTATAAAAAAGGACAGGAAATTAAGTGTTGACGATGGATATATTGTTTATTTAAAAATTAACAGCAAGAAAAAATAGCATGAAAAAATTAATTTTAATTCCGGTATTTATATTTTTTGTTTTAATAATAAAAGCACAGGTGGTAACTGTTGACCCTTCGCTGAATGCCTATTCCATGCAGCAAATCAGCATTGCTTTAACACAGCTGGACCAGCTGAAGAAAGAAAATGAAGAAGCTTTAAAAGCATTTGAAACAGCTAAATCAACTTTAAAGATGGCAAAACAGACAGCCGATCTTCTGCAGGCGGTTGCTAATGATAAAGTAGATTTTAAAGTAATATCAGACTTGGGTTTTAATGATATGGGGTCATTTGTAATGAAAGCCTTGTGTATCGATCCGAAAGATTATATTCCCAATAATGCTTCTTATCTGAAAATCATTGCAAGTTTCAGGCTCGGTATAGGCCAGTGCAGCAATTACAATAATTACATCAATTCATTTTCCGGAATGCATTATAAATTAACCGAAGGGTTTTACGGGGACGAATCTGGTAATGGCAATGGAGCAAGCACAGAAAAGATTATTAATGATATGCAGGCTGCCCAGCAGCAGGCTGATGCTATGGCTTTAATGAATGACCGCACCAAGCTTGAGGTTGGATATAAGTACCTGGATTTATCAGAGGATCTTAGTAAAAAGTCACTGGAATTATCAAAGGCTTTGGATTCCGATGAATTAAAACTTTCAAAGGCCGAACGCTTGAACTTAAAATTGAGCTGTGTAGATTTTCAATTAAAATCAATGGATTACAAATTGAAAGGAATGAATTTAGTTTCGGAAGCAAGCCAATATACAGAGGCGCAGAGGACGCTCCTTGAAGCGCAGAGAAATAAATTAGTAATGAACCAGATGATAAAAATGTCCTTGTAATTAATAAAGAGTAAAGCAGAATGAAAGCCTTAAAATTTACAATACTTTTTTCTTTGTTAATCAGCTCGAATATCTTTTCCCAGATTATAGATGACCTGGGAAGCATACCATCGCAGAAGCAGGAAGTAAAGAAAATAAAAGTTAAAAAAGAGAACCCTTCTGCTGATGCAGCATATAATGACAATACAGCAAACCTTCATATCCGTCATTTAAAAGGAATGAAGTGTATAGATATGCAGTACGGCTGGGCGCAGTACGGCACTTTTGCAAATCTTGGTTATGGGCAGTTACTGACTGATAATCTCCTCTTGAATTTTCATTTTAATTATGAATACGGCACTATCGGCGAGTCAATCTACGATTATAAAAATGTTAAGATCGGGCTTTGCCATACTATTGCTAAACTAAAAAATGCAGTATTTTTTAATTTAGCTTACGGCGGCATATTGGGTGCTGTTGAAGGTCAGAATAAAGATTTAGGTTATAACGAAAGAAAGTTCAATGCCGGTTTGTATGCAGGAGGTAATATAGAAATGTATTTGTTTAACAGGTTTTCACTTCTTGCCATAGCAGAACAGCAGTATAATTTCATGGATAAGTTCGGCACGATGCATTTTCATCTGGGCGGCGGGATCAGAATCTATATTTATTAAAACGAAAACGGTATGAAAAAAACTTTATTTTTTTTATTCTGTTTTACCGCTGTTCTAAAAGTGCATCCGCAGTCTGTCAAAATGTTTGACAAAACTTATGGTGCCGAGGGTTTAGATGCTCCGGTATTTATTGATTCGAAAGCAGGAATGCACTACGTATTTGGCAATATTTCACACAGCCCGTTACCATTGGATATATTTGAGCAGTTCGGAGGAAGCGATTATAATCTTGTGGTTTATGACAAAAACGGAGTTGTACTAAAAAACAAATCCTTCGGCGGTTCGGCCAATGAACATTTAGACAAGGTTATTCCAAATGGCTCGGGAGGCTGGTTTTTGATCGGCACATCCACTTCCCCAGCTGACGGTAACAAAACGTCAACAGGAGGCTGTATTAATAATAAACCAAGTTCCTTCCAGGAATATATAAGACAGCATTACCTGGTACACCAGAATGTTGCTAATGGTTCTTATGTCTATCAGGGAACCAGTTACGATACGGTTTATAATATTCCTCCCGTTACAGAGACGAATAAAAAGGAATTATATATAGTGGAATTAGACAGCAGCGGTACCAAGCTGAATGAACGGAGTATCTGTACTCAAAGAATGAATTATTCAACCATTTCAGGCACCACAGGAGACACACCTGATTCGACAGCTTACTTCGCTGCAGTAAATGATGTAAGAAAAGATGTCAATGGAAATTACTTGGTCTCTTATACCTACTACTATGAAGATTATGCCGAAACAGGTTACAATGCAAGTTACTCAACTGTTCCTGTTTATACTACGAAACCTCTTAACGATCCGACAATATATGATAATACCACTCAAAGCAGTTTTACAATAAATAACGGAGCTTTTCATTCAGGCATAATGATTTTTGACAGCAACTGGAATATGCTGACAAATAAAATTAACATTTATGTTCCTGCAGATCCCCAGGGATATTTTTCAATGCATTCAGAACCGGCGCAATCAGTTGATCCCAACTTTTTGAATACCGGGAATAATGTATATTCTTTAAACAATGGAGGTATCCTGTACACAGGCACTTTCTGTTCAACTGATTTATATTTATATACACCCGATTCATCCTATGATTATTTTACCGGTGCTTATATTACAAACAGTGCAGAAAGTGTTATTTACAGCAAGATGTTTTTATCATCACATTCACAAAACAAACTTGCCGGGACATATTTTGACGGAACATACTATTACTTGTTTATTGAGGATATGCCTTTCACTACCCCGTCAACAGATTATTTTACAAAATATTTTCCCGGGAGTTATGCTGGTTATGCATACAAGCGGACAACAGCACCGCATACGATAATTAACAAAAAAGATATCTGGGTTATAAAAATGACAAACACCCTGCAGGTAATAAGTGAAACTGCAATAGGATGTAACGACGATACACATTTATCAAGTGTGATTAAAGAAGTTAACAGTAACAATCTTATTTTAAGCTGTTATACAAAAGGAGGGAACAGCTTTGATAAAACAACTTTGTCAAAAGGAGGATATGACTATTGGATAGTAGAATTTAATCCTGCTGCTATGAGCAAAGTAAGCGACTGGAGTTTTGGCGGAAGCGGAGATGATATCCTGACCTATACAAACAGCCAGCTGGGGTTCTTTGAATATACGGGAACATCAAAAAGCGGGATCAGCGGTGATAAAACAGAAACCAGCAGGGACGGGGGAACATTAGGAGATTACTGGACACTATCGTATTGCCTGCATCCTTCAGCAAATTTCACCGCAGATTATGATTCAACGAATCCGGGCAATCTGGTGTCATTTACAAATTTAAGCACTTATACAAATGAGTTCAGCTGGACCTTCGGGGACGGCGCAGTTTCCTTTGAAAAAAATCCCCGGCATTATTATTACATGCCCGGGTATTATGATGTTACTTTAAATGCAATTAATCCAGTGGGATGCTCCGACAGCGTCTTCAGACACAATTATATTTATGTAAATGCTTTGGGCGTAATAGAGGCAATAGGGGAAAAAAGAATTGCTGTTTTTCCGAGTCCATCAGCAGATCAGATTTATGTTTCAGCTCCGGGACATTCGGATTTAAAGATATACGACAGCTTCGGGAGGATAGTGAAAGAAATTTATATTGCCTCTGAGAACGATAAAAAAATAGATGTTACTGCATTAAAAAACGGCATGTACTTTATAAACATTATGAATTCAGGAAAATTAACAAACTTGAAATTCATCAAAAATTAATACATGAAGAAAATCATAATCGTATTAATCGCAGTTTTTAATCTCAGCAATATAGACGGCCAGACTTTATTGTTTGACAAAACCTACGGCGGCCAATTTTTAGATTCACCCGTATTTACTTATTCTGCAAAAAATAAACATTATGTTTTTGGAAACATAAATAATTCACTCCCGCAGGGAACAATTTCACTGCCTGCGCCTGATCTATCAGAGCAATTCGGAAACAGTGATTACAACATGGTTATTTACGACACTGCGGGTGTTAAACTGGATGACAAATCATTCGGCGGGCTGGGGAATGATAACCTGATTAAAGTTATTCCTAATGCAAACGGCTTTTATTTATTCGGCACATCTGCTTCATCAAATGACGGCAATAAAACAACTGTCCTGCTTTGTCCTCCTTTAGAAATCTGGATTGTAACAATTGATTTTGACGGCAATATACTTGCACAGAATTCAATGTGCGTTCCTTCTGCGTTTGATGCAAGCTCAACAAATGCCAGCCTGCGTGAGCTGTGTGATGTAATTACCCTTTCAAATGGAGGCTTTATGTTTTACATCAGTATCAAGAACCTGCCATTGGGCTCAACTTCTGACCGAGTTGCCTGTTTTTATACAGACCCCTTTTTTAATGTGCAGAAAAGAATTACGCTGCACTCTACCGCTTCTCCTGTATTAACCACACCCTACCAGCGCATAAAGGGAATAAATATAGTTGATCTTTCAAATGGAAAATTTGCATTTTTAGAAACGCTTCCTTTTTTAATTTCATCCACTCCGTTTTTATCCTTTCCTGCTTATTATAATTTTTCTGTAGCAGGGATTGTTGATACAGCAACGAATAGTGTTATTCTGAAAGGGTTCTTAAATTCAAATGATGTAAACACTCCAAAATATTTAGGGATGCAGGGAGGAAACTTATTTTTATGTATTGAAGATACTCCCTTTAACTCATTTATGGGAAATGAAAATTTTTATTCCCTCTTGTTTTTATCCTCTCCTGCAATTGCATACCTGAGAACCGCTCCTGCTCATACTTTAATCAACAAACATGATATATGGATTTTGAAATTGGATCCTTCTACTTTGGCAACCCTAAGTGAAAGCTCTGTCGGCACGAACAATGATACATTTATAAATAGTGTAACACAGCTTCAGGAGCCCGCAAATACAGTAATGCTGGGCTGCTACACAAAAGGCGGATTTGCATTTGATAAGACCTCCGCTTCAAAAGGTGGATATGACTATTGGCTTGTAATGTTAAATTCCGCTTCTCTTCAGCCCTTATATGATTGGAGTTTCGGCGGGAGCGGGGATGATGTTTTGACTGCAGTAAATAATCCTCCCGGATATTTATTGTATTCCGGTTATTCTCAAAGCCCAGTTTCCGGGGACAAAACCTCGCCCAGCAGAGATGGCGGAACCAAAGGCGACTATTGGACATTAGGTTTTTGTCTGCCTCCTGCAGCAAGTTTTACAGCAAATTATGACTCTATTAATCCGGGGAACTTAGTTTCATTTAACAATACAAGCAGCAATGCGATAGAGTATTATTGGGAGTTTGGAGACGGGGCAGTATCGTATCTAAAAAATCCTGTCCATTACTATTACATGCCCGGCTTTTACAATGTAACCTTACATTGTTATAACCCTGGAGGCTGCAACGCTGATGTTACTGAACTAAATATAATTTACGTAAATGCTCTTGGTGTAATAGAGGCAATAGGGAAAAAAGGTCTTGCTGTTTATCCCAATCCTGCATCTGATCAAATTTATGTTTCTGCTCCCGAACATTCCGATTTAAAGATATACGACAGTTTCGGAAGGCTGGTGAAGGAAATTTATATTTCATCTGAGAGCGACAAAAAAATAGATGTTACCGAATTTAAAAACGGTATGTACTTTATAAACATAATGAATTCAGGTAATTCATCAAATTTGAAATTCATAAAAAATTAAATAGAAATGTATAAAAGCAAATTAACATTACTAATAGCCCTTGGTTTACTAGCACTCTTATTCTCCTGTGATAACAGAAAAGATTATATTCTTGATTTGAATAATGCACCCTCAATAACAATAAGAAAGACGGGAACATCAGCGTATGCGTCAAGTGTAACGGATTCTTTAAACCTCGATAATCCTGTCTATACCTGTGATTATACAATAACGGATGAAAAAGTTTCGACAGTAAAAGTTACTTCAAATTATATAGGTTCCGGCACCAGTCAATTAAACCTTACTGATAAAAAAGTAACAATCACACCTTCCGCACCCGGACAGCAAAGTTTGACATTAACAGCAACGGATCAGTTTGGAAAATCAAGTTCATGTTATATTTCCTTAACAGTATTTTCTAAAGCACCCTATTTGACAGTAAGAAAGTCCGGTACTTTCAATGCTTATGCAGGAGGTGTAACAGATTCTTTTAAATTAGAAAATCTTACATACTCCTGTGATTATTTATTTACAGATGAAAACGTTCAAACCGTAACAGTAACCTCAAGTTATAATATAGGTTCGGGAACAACCCAATTAAACCTGCCGAATAAAAAATTAATTATTTCTCCGGTTACACCCGGACAACAGAATATTACATTAACAGCAATTGATCAATATGGAAACGTCAGCAACATATGTAATATTTCCTTAACTGCTTTTGCCAATCTGTTACCTGTGGCTATGGTAAATGTGATACAGACAAACACGAACTCTTCATTTGAAGTAAATATTGATGCGAGTAATTCTTATGATCAGGATGCCCATTTCGGCGGATATATAGCAGAGTATGAATATAAAGTAGGAACAAACTATATCGTTACTACAGCATTGAGTAATATAAATTATATCTTCCCTTCAGCAGGAAATTACACCATTAATGTTCGTGTGAAGGACAATAATGGGGGCTGGTCAGCGACAAAAACAACCAACATTACAGTTATGTAATTAAACGCAGAACGCGGCAATCACCACGAACAAAGAAGAATCTCCTCCAGACACAAATTATTTCCTTTTTAGCTGAGCAAGGATAAAAACCGATTTATACATAAATTGCAAAAACCTTACACATGTAAGGTTTTGGTGATATTCGTTATTTTTTTTATTCCAAAAGTACTTACTTTTATCAAAATTTGTTTCGCAGAAACAGCTTGATTTTTTATATCAGACAATTTTCTTTTGCCGGGTTATTCTATCTTTATATGATTAATACAGCGTGCAAAAGTTTAATATTAAAAAAATCAAAAGAAATAATATTGCAGCAATGAAACCAAAAACACCTAAACCAAAACACAAGACTGTCATGCTGATTGATGACAGCGCAGTTGAAAATCATATAAACGAAATAATTATTAAATCAAACCATTTTGCTGAAACTGTTTACAAATTCAGCGGGGCAGAATGTTCGTTAGAGTTTTTTAAAAATATCGAAATGATTAAAAATGTTTCAATGGAATTGCTCCCTGAATTCATCTTCCTGGACATCAACATGCCTTCTTTAGACGGGTTTCAATTTCTTGATGAGTTTAAAAGTTATTCTGCCTCTTTAAAAAAGGAAATAAAAATTGTAATCCTCACATCTTCTGATCATCCTTTTGATATTGAAAAAGCAGGTCATTATAAGCAGGTGGTTAAATTTATTACCAAACCGCTTACTGAAGCGGATTTGGATGATTTGGGTTAATCAGGATTTATGCTCTGTTCTTAAAAAACAAATTCCTAAACATCAAATATTTTTTTTATGCTGCAAAAAACAATTCTTCAATTAACTGAAAAAGATTATTCACTTCTGTCATCACAGATCCAGGAATCGAAAGCAGATAAATATTTGGCATTGCTGACCGCTTACCGTAAAGAGAAGATTACTAACGGAGAATTGATTAAAAAACTCAATGTCAAGTCAGCAGCTTATTATACCCTTAAATCAAGATTAAATGAAATAGTACAGCTCTTTTTATTAAAAAATGTGAGTGAGAGCCGTATTGAATTAATTCAAACTATAGCAAAGATTGAATACCTGCTTTATAACGCTCCCCGTGCAACAGCGATTCAAATATTAAAAAAATTAGAAGCAGAGCTGATTAATAAAGATATGCCGTATGAACTGACATCCATCTATAAGGCATTAAAAAGACTTCATCTTTATTCTCCAAAATATCGTGATTATTCACAGCTCTACAATAAATGCACTGCCAATAATCAGGCACAGGACAAAGCGGAAGATTTATTATCATTGTTTTGCAAGGCTTTAAGTGAATACTATTTAAGCCGGAGCGAACAGGAACTAACCCGGCTCGTTCTATTAAAAAAAGAAATGAAAAACGTATGCAGGCATTATGAGTCGCATCGTTTGACGGTTTATAAAAACATACTTAATGTCCATTTCGATTTATTTACAGCAGGAGCAGTTAAGACCGATGAAGTTAAAACCATTGAAGAGATGCTGCAAGAATCACTCGAAATTATTGAAACGCATAGTGAAGACAAAGTTTACACACATTTAATTTCGGTTATTCATTTTTTATATTTTGAATATTATTTACAGCATGGGCTTTATAAGAACGCAGGTATTTATTATGATAAAATAATTGAAAAAACAGAAACAATGTATTTATTCGGGCACAGCTGTTTTGCCTCCCATTTTTTAATCTCCACAATTAAATATAAAGCCCATAAATCAAATTTTTCAAATTTTTATTCAGAGGATGATTCTCTTGAAGAAGAAATTGATCCTGAAAACCTGCCCGGTTTTATTTTGATTAATTACCGCATAGCAGTTGTTGCTTTTTATGAAGGGCGTTACCCAGATGCAATATTAAGATTGAATAAGCTGTTAAGAGAAACCACCTTCAAAAAAGAAATTTCTTTTTCCGAAGCTGAAACAAAGCTCTTCCTGGCATTAAATTATTTTTTAAACGGCGAAAAAGCACCGGCCCTTAATATTTTAAAAAATGCTTCCCGAAAAATAAACAAAGAAAAAGAGATTGAAAAATATTTGAGCGCCCTTAAATTTATTAAATTACTAAAATCTTGCTGCACTGACCAAGTGATAAAAACAGATAAAAAAATTGCTGAGCTCCACAGGAATTTTAACGCGGTTAACGAAGGCAGGTACAAAATTTTAGAGTTCCTGACGCTGAATGAAGACATGTTAGCAAAAATGAAATAAATCTTGAAAATATCACAGAATTGAAAAAAATCATCTTTCTTGCCTTATTGATTTCACAAACTGTTACTGCTCAAATGAAGCAGAAAGAGTGCTATACTGTTTATGTGAACTATCCCGAATATACTTTAAAAACAGATGTATCTTCAAAGAATACGAAGATAAATGTTAAAGAAGACCGGACTTACTATTGGTATTCCTCAAACAAAATAATGGAAACTGAAGGAGGCTACTCCGGCAAAATCCTTAATGGGTTCTACACTTCATTTTTCCTCAATGGTAATTTAAAAGAAAAAGGCTTGTTTAAAAAAGGTTTAAAAAAAGGAGAATGGATCACCTGGTATGATAATGGAAAAATCAAGGAAATAAATACATGGAGGCAGGGCTTAAAAGCAGGCCATTCTAAAAATTTTGATGTGAATGGGAATATGACTGAGGAGGCAGAATATAAGAACGGCAAGCTTAACGGCACTCAAACAAATTATGATGGCGGAAAAATCATCAGAAAAAAAATGTTTAAAAACGGAATAGAGATTATCAGGCAGCCAAAAATTCCTGTTAAGGAATCTTCTTCACCTAAAAAATCTGGAAATAAAATTTCTGAAAAATTCAAAACAGCAAAAGAAAAAACAAAATCGTTTTTCAGGAAAAAAGACAATAAAAAAATTAAACCTGCAGAAATAAAAACTAAAAAAAACACTCCAGCTGTTAAACCTAAAAAAACATTTAAAGAAAAAATTAAATCGTTCTTTAAAAAGAAGGACAGCTCCGAAAAACCTGTAAAAATAGAACAGAAGGGCAAATGATAAAAGCCGGGTCTTTATTTTATGCAATTGTTATTTCCTTAATTATTGCAATTACCAGCAGTGCCCTGATTCTATCTGCATATCTTACTAGAATCCAATTCGAGAATTTTGAAATCAGCCGGCAGTTAAATCTGGATGCAGATTCCGGCTTAAATCTGCTGTTGTCAAAACAGTCATTAATTGGCTTAAACCAGCAGAAGACAATTGACTTATTCAGTAAAGCTATCGACAGTGTCATCCTCAGCAGAAAACTTTGGGGGGCAAACGAAATAATAATTTCAAAAGCAGTATTTAAAAACAAAGCAGTTACGCGGATTGCTCAGGCCGGTTATTATCCCGACAGCGAACATTTATGGAGCCTGTATTTAGCGGATGAGGATAAACCCCTTGCCCTTTGCGGAAGCACCTTGATTAAAGGTAATGCCTGCCTGCCCAAGGCGGGAGTAAAAAGGGCATATATAGAAGGTGAGAGTTTCTTCGGAAGCACACTGATTAATGGTGAGATTACACAAAGTGATAAAACTCTTCCAAAGTTTAATAAAGAATTGATTGAGCATATCGAGGATGTATTCTCAAAGAAATCACTCACAGAAAACGACAGTAGTATCAGAATAGGAAATGAACTGAGAGGAGATTCACTCTATAACAGCTTTCAAAATAAAACATTGGTTTTTATAAGCACCGTTCCAATGGTAATTTCAGGAGGGGTATATTCAGGAAATATTGCAGTTATATCCAATAAGCAGATTACCGTTTCTTCAAACGCATTACTAAAAGATGTGATTTTATATGCACCAAAAATAAATATCGAAAAAAATTTCAGGGGGAATATGCAGCTGTTCGCATCCGACACAATCAGTATGGACGAGAATGTGACATTAACCTACCCAAGTGTTTTAGGACTTGTTAAGGACGAAAAATCAATTGGATCATCAGAAATTATTTTAAATGAAAAGGATACTATTTCAGGAAGTGTATTTATCTATAAAAATGATGCGGCGGTTTTAAAGCAGGCTGGTCTCTTGGTTTCAGAGAAGGCAGTAATTATCGGGCAGGTTTATTCCAACGGCTATGTTGATCTAAAAGGCACAATTGACGGAAGTTTAATGTGTTCCAAAATAATGTTAAGCACCGCTTCATCCATGTATGAAAACCATTTATTGAATGCAGTTATTGACATAACCAAACTCCCGAAATATTACACAGGAATTAACCTGACGGAAGAGTCCAAAGTAAAAAGAATTGTTAAATGGTTCAACTAAATCATAAGCTGAAAGCATCCACGCTGATGGAATCCTTAATAGCAATGATAATTATTATTGTCTGTTTCGGCGCAGCAACAATGATTTATTCAAATGTATTGAATTCCGATAATCAGCGTGTCCAGCTAAAAGCGTCTTTACTATTGAACGAGGAAGCAATAGGAATAAAAATGGAGAAAAATTTTATTGACTCTGAAAAACAAGTCGGTGACTGGACTATAAAAAAAACAGTTGAGCTATACTCCCAGACAGAGAATGTGTATAAACTTTCTTTATCGGCTGTAAATAAAAGCGGGAAAATAATCGCTGTCAGGAATGAATTAATTTTAATCGAATGATCAAAAAGATGCAGGCTTTTACATTATTGGAACTGCTGATAGGAATGATCATCAGCAGTATCGTTATCGGCTTTTGTTATACCGGCTATTCAATAATATATAGGCAGTATATAAATTACAGTAAAATTAAAAGAGAAATTGTCTCAGCCATGCAGTTAAATACGGTTTTGAATACAGATTTTATAAATGCCGCATCAGTAACTTTCGATACAGATAAACTTATGCTTAATTATGAAAACAAATTACCGCTTCAATATGATTTTAAAGAAAATTTTATTTTGAGAAAAGACCGAGAAATAACAGACACCTTTATGTTTGCTCCAAAAAATGTTATTCCCATTTATCTAACTGAATCCATTGAGTCCTCTGATGCACAAGTAAATAATTTTTCATTTGATGTCATGCTGTTCGGTGAGTCGGAGCATTTTCATTTTACAAAAAATTACAGTGCTGAAACAATGGTCAATAAACAAATACAGCATTTGCAGAACAATTAAGTATGCCCAAAATTGATTTAAATAAATTTGATTTGGTTAAGAAAAAGCCCGAATCTAAAAAAGAGAAAAGCGCATCGCTTGATTTTCTAAATAAAGATTTGAAGTTGTTTGGAGCAGGCTTCAGCGATAAAAAGAAAGAACGTTTTTATTCTGAGCTCTGCATCCTCTTTTCAGCAGGCGTTGATATCCGCTCTGCTATGGAATTAATAGAAGAGGAGCAGACAAAAGAAAAAGATAAAATTTTATTTACTTCCATAAAAGAATCCTTGATAGCCGGGGCCGGCTTATCAAAAGCAGTTGAGCTGACAGGTATGTTTTCTGCATATGAATATTACAGCATGCAGATCGGCGAAGAGAGCGGAAGGTTAATAGAAGTGCTTATGGAGCTTTCTCTTTTTTTCTCCAAAAAAATTCAGCAGAAACGGCAGTTAACAAGCGCACTCTCTTATCCTGTTGTAGTTTTTTCTGCTTCCTTCGGCGCGATATTTTTTATGATGAAATTTGTAGTTCCCATGTTTTCGGATGTTTTCAAACGTTTTAAAGGAGAGCTTCCGTATTTCACAAGGCTCATCATCCGGCTGTCAGATGCCTTTTCAAATTATTCATTGTACATGATTTTAGGGATTACGATTGTCATTACTTTTCTTTACAGGCAAAGAAGGGCAGTCTGGTATAGGAAGCTGAGTGCAGATGTATTACTTCACACTCCTATTATGAAAGACATGATAAGTAAAATATATCTTGCACGTTTCTGCCAGTCAATGAATTTATTGATCAGCGCTAAAACGCCTTTGGTTACTGCAATTGACTTAGTAAAAAAAATGGTTGGGTTTTACCCGATTGAAATTTCGCTTGACACAATAAAAGATGATGTGATGAAAGGTAAAGCATTGCACCTGAGTTTAGCAAAATTTAAAATATACAATAAGCGGATGATTTCATTAATAAAAGTAGCTGAAGAAGTGAACCAGCTGGATGTAATATTTTCAAAACTAGCAAAGCAATACTCCGATGAAGTCGAGCACCAGACAAGCATATTAGGAAGTTTGATTGAACCAGTTATGATAATTTTTCTCGGACTTCTAGTTGCAATTATTCTTGTTGCGATGTACCTGCCTTTGTTTCAAATGAGTTCAACTGTCGGCTAAGAATATTCTTCTCCATATTTTTTAAAATCAAGAAATCTAATTTTTAAAAGATGCGCGCGTTTTTTTTCCAAAAAACGCCGTCACCGAAAAACAGTTTTTTAAAAAACATATTCGTTTTTGTATAAAAATCTCGTTTTCTTACGAAAACAGCCTATAACCTTAGAGCAAAATATAGGGTTAAAAAAATATTTTTTAAAATAAATTCCTCCCAAAAACTTTTCTCCAAAAAGACAATCATTTATTTATCAGCTGTTTCAAAATTTTAACTTCAAAATAAATTAAAATTTAACCCTCTTTTTTGTAACAAATTTTGACACTTTCTTACACATGTAAGGTTTGATGAAAGGTGGTCAAAATAAAAACAAAAATTATAAATAGGTTTGCTTCAAAATAAATTCGTGCATTTTATAACGAAAAAAATTCAATAATGGAAAGCAGACAATTACTATTAAACGGGAGTCCTCAAAGGCTGCAAAAGCAAACGAAACGTTTTTCTTTAATAAGCATTATTTGTCTGCTGTTTATTTTTATTCAATTATCCGAAAAGGGTATTGCACAAAACTTAAGTGTTAATACTACAGGAGCGTTTCCGGATTCTTCTGCAATGCTTGATATTACCAGCGCAAATAAAGGACTGCTTATTCCAAGAATAAGTTTAACTTCTACAACAGACGCATCTACAATTTCACATCCCGCAATTTCACTGCTAGTTTATAATACTAATGCATCTATGACAGGCGGAGGATTAGGATTTTGGTACTGGAATGGAACATATTGGGTACAGGCTATCGGCCCAGTGGGATCAACGGGTACAACTGGAATCATTGGAGGAACGGGAAGTATCGGAGCAACAGGTACAAATGGCATTACAGGTTCAATTGGTGCAACTGGAGTTGCTGGAGCTAATGGCTTAACTGGAGCTACAGGCATTAACGGTTCTATAGGATCAACTGGTGCTAATGGAACAAATGGTTACACAGGAAGTACTGGCTCTACAGGTGCTGCTGGTACAAATGGAACAAATGGTTCGACTGGAAATACTGGATCTACAGGTGCAACTGGAACTAATGGAACAAATGGTTCGACAGGGGCTACTGGTACAAATGGAACAAACGGTTCGACCGGAAGTACAGGCTCTATTGGTTCTACGGGATCAACCGGCTCAACTGGAGCGACAGGAGGAATGGGTTCTACTGGAAGTTCTGGTTCTACAGGTGCAACTGGTACTAATGGAACAAATGGTGCGACAGGAAGTTCGGGTTCAACAGGCTCTACAGGTGCTACAGGAACTAATGGAACAAATGGTTCTACAGGAGCGACAGGAACTAACGGTACAAATGGCTATACTGGTGCTACTGGAACTAATGGAACAAATGGTTCAACCGGAAGTACAGGCTCTATTGGATCAACCGGCTCAACTGGAGCGACAGGAGGAATGGGTTCAACGGGTGGAACCGGTGCTATCGGTATCGGTTATTCCGGTTTAACTTCTACAACTTCTTTTTTAATTGGAACAGGAAGTAAAACCTTTACTACAAATTTGGCTGCAACAGCATCTGCCTTTACAGTTGGAAACAGAATTAGAATATCATATACAACAACTCCATCCAACTATATGGAAGGAATCATCACATCTTTTAGCGGAACGTCTTTAATAGTTACTGTTGATTTAATCGGCGGTTCAGGCACATGGGCATCTTGGAATATTACTGATGCTGGTGCAGTTGGCTCTACTGGATCAACCGGAAGTACTGGTTCTACTGGAAGTTCTGGTTCTACAGGTGCAACTGGTACTAATGGAACAAATGGTGCGACAGGAAGTTCGGGTTCAACAGGCTCTACAGGTGCTACAGGAACTAATGGAACAAATGGTTCTACTGGAAGTTCTGGCTCTACAGGTGCGACTGGAACTAACGGTACAAATGGCTATACTGGTGCTACTGGAACTAATGGAACAAATGGTTCAACCGGAAGTACAGGCTCTATTGGTTCTACGGGATCAACCGGATCAACCGGATCAACTGGAGCGACAGGAGGAATGGGTTCTACTGGAAGTTCTGGTTCAACAGGTGCTACTGGTGCTACTGGAATTAATGGAACAAATGGTTCAACCGGAAGTACAGGCTCTATTGGATCAACCGGCTCAACTGGAGCGACAGGGGGAATGGGTTCAACGGGTGGAACCGGTGCTGTCGGTATCGGTTATTCCGGCTTAACTTCCACAACTTCTTTTCTTATAGGCACAGGAAGCAAAACATTCACTACAAATTTAACTGCTTCGGCATCTGCATTCACTGTTGGAAACAGAATTAGAATATCATATACAACAACTCCCTCCAACTATATGGAAGGAATCGTTACATCTTTTAGCGGAACATCATTAATAGTTACTGTTGATTTAATCGGCGGTTCAGGCACATGGGCATCTTGGAATATTATTGATGCTGGTGCAGTTGGCTCTACTGGCTCTACTGGAAGTACTGGTTCTACTGGATCAACTGGAACTAACGGAACAAACGGTTCAACAGGAAGTTCGGGTTCAACAGGCTCTACGGGTGCTACAGGAACTAATGGAACAAATGGTTCGACTGGAAGTTCAGGATCAACAGGTGCAACAGGAACTAATGGTACAAATGGCTCTACAGGAGCAACAGGTACTAATGGAACAAATGGATCAACCGGAAGTACAGGCTCTATTGGTTCTACGGGATCAACCGGCTCAACTGGAGCGACAGGAGGAATTGGTTCAACGGGAAGTTCAGGTTCAACTGGTTCAACAGGTGCTGCAGGTACTAACGGTACAAACGGTTCAACCGGAAGTACTGGATCTATTGGTTCTACGGGATCAACCGGCTCAACTGGAGCGACAGGAGGAATGGGTTCAACGGGTGGTACAGGTGCTATCGGTATCGGTTATTCCGGTTTAACTTCTACAACTTCTTTTCTAATTGGAACAGGAAGTAAAACCTTTACTACAAATTTAACTTCTTCGGCATCTGCATTCACTGTTGGAAACAGAATTAGAATATCATATACAACAACTCCCTCCAACTATATGGAAGGAATCGTCACATCTTTTAGCGGAACATCATTAATAGTTACTGTAGATTTAATCGGCGGTTCAGGCACATGGGCATCTTGGAATATTACTGATGCTGGTGCAGTTGGCTCTACTGGAAGTACTGGTTCTACTGGATCAACAGGTGCAACTGGAACTAATGGAACAAATGGTTCTACAGGAAGTTCAGGATCAACAGGTGCAAATGGAACAAATGGTTCAACCGGAAGTTCAGGTTCTACAGGTGCAACAGGAACTAATGGAACAAATGGTTCTACAGGAAGTTCAGGTTCTACAGGAGCTACCGGAACCAATGGTACAAATGGAACTAATGGCTCTACAGGAAGCTCTGGTGCAACTGGTGGAACGGGTGGAACGGGAAGCTCCGGCTCAACTGGCGCAACTGGTCCAACAGGGAACACAGGGACGCAAGGAATTACTGGTGCAACTGGTAATAATGGCGCGACTGGAAATAATGGAGTTCAGGGTGTAACCGGAGTAGTAGGTGCTACAGGGAATAATGGTGCTCAGGGCGTAACCGGAGTTATAGGCGCAACGGGAAACATTGGTTCTACTGGTAGTACTGGCTCAACTGGCCCAACTGGCGCTGACGGAGCAGCAAGCGCTTGGTCAAGAAAAGGTAATGTAGGAACCACTCCTTCAACAGCTGCAATTGGTTCGGCCGTCAACAATGATTTTATTGGGACAACTGATGCCAAAGATTTTGTATTCGCATCTAACAATTTAGAAAGAATAAGGATGTCAAGTGCTGGTAATATTGGTATCGGAACAGTTACACCTCAAAGTAAATTAGATATAGAAGGAGGAATTACAATTGGGGCAACTTATTCAGGAAGTAATGCTGCTCCCACAAATGGGGCAATTATAGAAGGCAACGTAGGTATCGGAACAGTAGTTCCGTCATCAAAACTACATGTATCTAATGCTGGATCTGAAGGTTTTGAGTTTTATCCTGGTTATACAACGAATGTTAATATATTTCAAGGTTATAATCGTTGGTCAACGGTTTATACATCATTAGATTCTCGTTTTGCTGATTATCACTTTAAAGTTGGCTCAACAGAAAAACTTACAATAAATACTTCGGGTTTTGTCGGAATCGGTGCGACATCCCCTGGTTATCTGCTTACTATTTCTGGAACAAATCCACAGCTTTCTATAGCTAACTCGACTGCCGGAAATGAAACTTCTATTTTATTTAATACGAACATTAGTGGTAAATCTAATTGGTATGTGGGGCAAAATGAAGCGTCCATCGGTCAGGGAAATTTTGGATTCTATGGTACGAGTTATGGCCAAGTGCTTACTTTGCAGGGTAATAATGGTTATGTAGGCATTGGTACTGCTACGCCTGGCTATCTGCTAACTGTAAACGGCCAACCGGCTGCAAATGGTTATACTCAATTTACTAACTATAGTGATGCAAAATTAAAAACAAACATAACAGATATTGATAGCTGCCTTAATAAAATACTACGATTGCACCCAGTGAAATTTAATTATAATCAAGATTATTTGAAGTTAGTAAACGATAGTATTAGACCAAATGACGCTGTTGCACTGCAGAAAGTCCACAAAGGGTTCATCGCTCAGGAAGTGAATCAAATATTTCCTGAAATGGTGGGTACTAGTACAGTAAAAGGAAAAACTTATTTTGATTTAAACCTTAGTTACCTACAAGTTTATTTGGTAAAGGCAATTCAGGAACAGCAAAAATTAATTATAGGTCAACAACAGCAGCTGAACCTTAAAGATTCAGTTTCGACAACTATGCAAAATCAAATAAACCAGTTAATAATACAGGTTCAGCAATTGCAGAATCCGAAATAGCATAGTTAAAAATAATGCAGAAACAGTTTATAAAACAAAACCATTTAGAAGCAAAGAAATAAAAGAGTAGCAATTTTAAAATTTGTGTCGATTATTTTTCGATACCCTGAATACTGAGAGAAATTTATCCAATGTTGAAAACTAAATATATCCGTTTCTTGTTTTTTTGTGCATTAATAAGCATTACAGGCTTATTAAATGCGCAAAGCACGGGGTATATAAAAAAGCGTGATTGGGAAGACAACGGCTTTAAAGGCGGTGTATTTATTGGTTTAGGCGCTAAAATTACAAACACTGGAACTGAGACTCTATTGGGAGGAACGGAAGCTGCTAATGAAATACTATGGAAAGATTTAATTGGCGTCTCACAAAGCGGGAATACGCTTACCAAAACAGATTCCAGCCTCTGGGGCAATGCAGGCGGAGCTTCAGATAATCAATTGAAAAGTTTAGAAAACGGCTGGCTGAATTATAAAGTAAATAATATTTACAATAAACTCGCATTCGGTTTTTCAAACATCAATATTAATGCAGGTCTTGACAGCATCAAATATGCGGTAATGCTTGATTCAGGACATATACATATATACAATAATGGAACATTAATAGGGAATTTCGGAAGTGCGGCCATAAATGATTCTATCCGTCTGGAAAGAATAGGAAACGTTTTGTTTTATACAAAAAATAAAATTTTGTTTTATACCCAGGATTTAAATCCGAAGCAGACGCTTATGGTTGATGCTGCTATTTATACTCAGGGAGCCGCATTGGCACTTACAACCTCCGCATCCGCTGCAAACTCAAATGCTTATTTCAGAAGTAAACAAACCGGCGACTGGAATCAGCTCAGTACATGGCAGAGCTCTGTTGACAGCTCAGCATGGACAGATGCTGTTGCAACTCCGGATAAATATTCAAAAAGTATAATAATTCAGAGCGCCCATACAGTAACTATTACAGCGAGTGTAGTAATTGACCAGACAATAATAAACGGAACTTTAATTTATGGAAATAATTCAGGAAGTGTAATAACAATAAATGACGGAACAGGAACAGATTTTATGGTCAACGGCACTTTTCAGGACATCGGACCCAGCAGTATTGTTTGGTCAGGATCGTCTTCCTGGCAAATTGCGGGTGCAACGCTTATGGGGCCGGGCGGTACTTTGCTTCGTACACGCAATACTTCATCCGATAATTGGAGAGTGCATTATCAGGGAGGCATAACAAATATCCCTTCATCAGCTAAATGGATAATCAGAAAAACTGGAACTGACAATCCTTCTCTCAGCTCTGTTTCTGGGATGTATTATCCTAATCTCACCATTGAAAACACTTCAGGTTCATCCTGGACAGCCTCGGGGACTTCTGGTTTTACAGGCTCTACAGACTATCCCCGTATCAAAGGCAATTTTTATATCGGCGGAAGCGGTACAAACCCCGTAGTTTTTGTTAATCAAAACACAGATTCAATCCCGATTTTTGTCAGCGGAAACCTAACAGTAAAGAGCGGTTCAACACTTCAGAATAATGGCACAGGGTTTAATGTCGCTGACAGCTTGAGTATTCTTGGGTTTTACACAGGCACTAAGAAATTGTATTTCAGCGGAAATAATATTCAAAGAATTTCTGATACAACATTTTCGACTATAAAAACACTGAACGTAAATAAAACCGGCGGTCATCTTGTATTAAATACCCCAGTTAAAATTGACAGTGTGATTTCTTTAACAAAAGGATATATTGTTACAGACAGCATCAATCTATTAACAATAAATAAATACGGATATGTGAGAGGAGGAGGCAATAGCAGTTATGTATTCGGGCCTGTGAAAAAAATAGGCAACACCGGTTTTATCTTTCCTCTGGGTGACCCGACTGTAACAACCGGACCTTATCACCCTCTTGTCATAACAGCTCCTGATTCCCTTACAGATGCATTTGTTGGAATATATTCCCCGATGAATCAGCCTTTCAGTGACTCATTGCAGACAGACAGCCTGGATAATATCAGCAACTGCGAACATTGGGTGTTGAAACGTATGGCTGGAACATCTGCAGTGATTCCTTCTTTAGGCTGGAACGCCAATAGCTGCAATGTTTTGGATTATCCTGACTTAAAAGTTGCTCACTGGACTGGTACAAGGTGGGAACCATTAGGAAACGGAGTGGTATTAGTTGACGGATACGGAGGAACTGTCGGCGGAGTTATACCTGTATATGTTGATTATGCTGTGTTGGTAATAGGAAATAGAGCAGGTTCTGTCGGCCCGTACCCTTTGGTAAAACGTCAATTGGATGGGGGGTATTATCTTGTCAGCGACGGAAAACTCTGCTTTAAATATGATGAAGAATATTCTGACTTGGACGGGAAACTAAAGTTTAATATTTACGATAATCATAACAGCATTGTCGCATCAGATGCCCTGATGCCAATAGGTACCGGGCCTTCTGTGAACTACGGCGACAATAGATATACTTTAAATATTGCAAGCTGTTCATTTACTCCGAACGGAAATCTGGGAAGCGGTTTTTATATTTTAGAAATAATAAATGAAAAAAATGAAAAATGGTATTTGCGCTTTAAGAATACCATTTCTATTTCAGGATCCTGTGCAACAATTTATAACCCGCTTGGAGGAACCGCTGTATGGCATAATTGATAAAAGAAGATGAAAAATAAATTTAATATAATAGTACTTGCTTCTGTTCTGATCATTTCAATATCAGCCTGTTTGTATTTTATCCTTAATAGCAAAGTTCCAAAGCTTGCATATGTTGAACTTGAAACTATGTACAATGCATTCCCGATGAAAAAGGAATTGGAAGCGAAATTGACGAACGTGAAGCAGGCTAGAAAAAATATTTTAGACAGTTTGAAAATTCAATTGAATGCATTATCACTTTCTGTAAAATCCGAAAAAGATGCAGAAGGCATTCGAAATTTCCAAATTAAAAAACAGGAGTTTTTAACTAAACAGCAAAACTTTGAACAGGATAATCAGCAAGCCTCTCAGAGTTATTCTTCACAGATATGGAAACAGATTAATCAGTATGTAAAGGATTATGGAAAACAAAACGGCTATACATTAATTGCCGGCGCAGATGGTTCAGGCAATTTATTATATGCTGACGAAACAAAAAATATAACACTTGAAGTTTCAAAATACATAAATGAAAGATACAGCGGTGAAAAGAAATAAAAGAGTACTGTTTTTTTTCGCAGTCTATACTGTGTTTAACACTTCCTGCTCAAAGCCGGCAATATTAAATACAAAAGAGTATACTGCCTGGATTGAAAACCCGGATCATGGAGCTTCTTTTACAAAAAAAATAAATGATTTTGAATTTGCTGTATTGTATAAACCGATTGATTACATAGCTGCTATTGAATCGAAAAACAGAAACATTTCTAAAGACAGTATTTTAAAAAGACGGAAGGATTTAAAAGGATACCAATATTACACATTTAGAATCCGGTCTTTTAAAGACAATGAATTTTTCAGAACTGGGATGACTTCTGAAAATGAGTATTATGAACGATTAGAATATTTTGTTTCTAATGCACAGAGTGATATTAAACTGATTGAAGGTAAAGATACTATTGCCTGCGCTGTATATCATTTTGAGCGCAATTACGGAATATCGCCTTACAATAATATTGTTTTATCATTCGAAGAAAAAGACAGTTTAAATACAAATGACAAAGTATTTATTTATGATGATAAAATGCTGGGCGTAGGGAAAATTGCAGTAAAAATAAAAGCAGACGGATTAAACGACCTGCCGAAATGGAACATATAATTTGATCATGAAGAAAAAAATTCACAAAATTATTGCTGTTTATGTAGCATTTAATTTACTGTTTGAAATTATTTCACCAACAGTTGCCTTGGCTTTAACAAACGGCCCAAGCCAGCCTGAAATGGAAAGTTTCGAGCCTGTGGGCACAACGCAGATGGTTGATCCTTTCTCGGGTGATTTTAATTACAACATTCCCTTAATGACTGTGCCGGGACCCAATGGAGGTTATCCGATAAATCTTGCTTATCATGCTGGTATCGGCATGGAACAGGAAGCCTCATGGGTTGGCTTAGGCTGGAATATAAATGCAGGCGAAATCAGCCGTCAGATGCGTGGTTTACCGGATGATTTTAATGGTGATTTAGTAGGTAAAGTAATGTCTATGAAACCTAACAAAACATTTTCAGCAGCCTATACAAATACTATGGAAGTTGTGGATGCAGATTTGAATAAATATGGTTTATCAGCATCATTGCAATTAGTCTGGAACAATTATAAAGGAATCGGTTTTGGTACCAGTGCAAACCTTTCTCAAAAATCGAATGGTATGTCGAACGGATTTCTGGGAGGGCTGGGAACAAGTTATAATAGTTTGTCTGGTGAAACAACACTTTCTCCCTCCTTAAGTTTTTCAGCAACTCAGAAGAACTTGGAAAAAAAGTATGGATTAAGTTTTTCATACGGTTCAGTGGAAGGAGCAAAAAGTTTATCTTTTACTCATACGAAAAATTATAGAGCCCAGTTCCTCAATTCTAATCTAGATATGGAATCGGAGGTTCTCCAAAGCAGTTCCCATTCTGCCGGTGTAAGTTTTTCAAGTACTTCCTATATACCGCATTCGGAGATGCCTATGAGCGGATTCAGTGTTGGAGCAGAATTTGCATGGGGAACTGATATTAGTTTTCTTAACCCTTATCAAAGTTTCTCTGCAAATTATTCGCAGAATAAAATTGCCCAGAATGTAATCGCATTAAAAGGATACGGGTATTTGAATTCTCAAAAAAGAAATGCGCTTTCTGCCGGACAGGAATTGTCATTAATGGATTTTAACCGTGAGAAGGATGTTGATTTGGTAAAAGATATTCCAGCAATGCCTGTGCCAATGTTTACAAACGATATTTTCTTCGTAAAAGGGCAGGGAGTAGGCGGTGCGTTTCGCCCTTACCGTTCTGACATTGGTATATTGCATGATCCTGTAATTAGATCTAAAAATTGGGGAGGTAATATCACAGCCGAACTTGCTGTTGGAAATCCTATGAAAGTGGGCGCGGATGTTACTTTAAGTTATGCAAAAGGGTATGAAGGGCCATGGAGAGATCCCGCGAGTTGGTCTGATTTGTCGGGTTATTTTAGTTCTGTTAATGATTTCCAGTTTAAGGACATGGATCCAGCTACTCCGCTATTTGAACCCGCATATTTTAGAAATGCCGGAGATATGACTGCTGATTATGATGAAACGGCGTCAGCAATCCAGGGAACCGGCACTCAATTTCCGATAAAATTACAATTTGGACTCAATGGTTTTGGTGATGATATTGAACAGCCAATGGCTGATGTGAAAGTAAATAATCCAAGTTACATCTCACAAAAAAAATTAACCAGCCGCCCAAGCCGGTCGCAATTGATGTCATATAAAACTATGAAACAATTACAGACTTCCGGCTCTATGTCTGAATTTTCAAACAATTCGATCGTTTATCCCTTAGGCAGTTTTCCAAGGAATGCTGAAACTATATCAAGCCCAGTTTACTCTTCACATCCGGATTCTCACATAGGTGAGGTGAGCATAATTAACCCTGACGGCAATAGATATATTTATGGAATTGCAGCCTATAACCATTCTAATGTTGAAACATCTTTTTCTGTTACCGGCGGTTCAAGCGAAAATACTGTTGACGCTGATAAAAAAATAGTGGATTATACGGCAGACAACGCTTCAACAAATAACAGTAAAAATGATGATAATTTTTATTCATCCAAATCACTTCCCGAATATGCCCACACCTATTTATTAACAGCAATTGTTTCGCCAGACTATGTGGACTTGACGGGTAACGGACTCTCAGAAGATGATTATGGATATTATGTAAAATTTAATTATTCAAAATTGGCAGATGATTATATGTGGAGGTCTCCATTTACGAAAGCAAATTATATTGACGGTTTTCATTCTATACAGTCCGATGATAAAGCGGGTTTCGTATATGGATCAAAAGAAATATGGTACTTGAATTCGATTGAAACGAAAACACATATCGCAGAAATTAAACTGAGCAGTAGAAAAGATGGTTTTGGCGCACACGATTCCAATAACGGAGCTGCCGGCTCTGGTGAAATCCTGGGATCAGCAGCACTGCAAAAAATTGACAGGATTGATTTGTACAGCAAAAGTGATCCTGATTATACAGGAACCCCCACACCTATAAAAACGGTCCATTTTGATTATACCTATGACTTATGCGGTCATGTTAATAATAATAATACGGATGTCTGCTCCAGTCAGTATTATTCAGGAATTGATCGAAATGCGAATCAAGGAAAATTAACGCTAAAAAAAGTATGGTTTACTTATTTGAATAATAACAAAGGGGCATTATCTCCTTATGAATTTGATTACAATGAACGTACCGTCACCGGCGGAGTAACAGGGGCCATTAATGCTCCATCTAATCCGGATTTTTCCACAATGCAGATGGATAGGTGGGGGAATTACAAACCAACGTATAACGTTGAATATCCTTATGTAGATCAAGCCAGTGACATAACCAGCAATGCTGCAAGAGATATTAATTCCTCAGTATGGGCCTTAAAAAGCATTTTGCTTCCTTCCGGCGGAAAAATTAATGTAGAGTATGAGAGTGATGATTATGCTTATGTGCAGGATAAACCGGCTATGCAGATGGCAAAAATTGTTGCTACAGCCAGGCTTGGCGACCATGGTTTAGTTCCAAGCAGCAACGGCGAAATAACAGGTGATTATTTATTTCTTCTATTTGAATTAGAAAATCAATCCGTTAGTGCGCCGGCAGATATTTTCCCTTACGTTAAAAACATACATGATGTGTATTTTAAAACATTTCAAAAATTAAAAAAATTTTATGTAGGATCAAGTATCGCATCAGATTACGTTGCCGGGTATGCAAAAGTTGACGGCAGTAATACAGATGGAACCTTTGCCTTAAGTGATGCAGGAGACGGCAGCGGTGGTTCGTTCGGTTTTATCTCTTATCAAGGCCGTAATGTTGGGTATCTAAAAGTTGCGCATGTAAATGTTCATGATAACAGCGCTCTAGCCGGGCTTGATCATACCAACCCTTTGAGGAAAGCAGGCTGGCAGTATCTGAAATTGAACCGTCCTGATTTGTTATATCCATCCAGTAATGATAACGATCCCGGCTTGAACCCTCTAACTGCTGGTTTACTGCAGCTGGCAAATGGTGTTGTGGGTTTCTTTTCAAGCGAGATGCAAATGTTTTCGGGTTATTATAATTTCTGTATCATAAACGGATATTGTAAAAATATTGATATAAATGATGATAGTCCATCATTCATAAGAGTTAATTCTCCTGATAAAATAAAATACGGCGGAGGCCATCGTGTTAAAAGCATCAAGACGATTAATACATGGTCGGGCATGGCTTCTTCTGCCAATACTGATATTGATTACAATGAGTACGGTCAGGAATATATTTACCGTATGCCTGACGGCAGCAGTTCTGGTGTTGCAGAATATGAACCAATGATAGGCGGAGATGAAATTTCACTCCGTAAGCCCGTCAGATATAGCAGCGATTATTTTATTGTGAAGCATGATAACCTGTATTTGGAAGAACCCTATTGCGAAAGTTATTATCCTGCTGCAAGTGTGGGATACAGCCGCGTGATAGTAAAAGGGATTAATCATAAAGATGATGCTTCTAATGATGTCACCAAAGGGGTTCAGGGAATTACTGTTAACGAATATTACACAGCGAAAGACTTTCCGGTGATAGTTACACACTCCAATTTGGATCACAAAAAATTTACGCCGGATATAAACATTCCATTTATAGGAAATGTTAGTTTTGAAAGCCACGGGTTTTCGCAAAATTTTACTGTTGAAACCAATGATATGCATGGTAAACTTAAATCAATTGCCACATATCCTTTCGGCAGCAATTTGACATCATCCGTTCCGGTCACCCCGGTTACTAAAACCGAATACATCTATAACACAGATGCGCCGTATAGTTCATCAGCAGCTAATCACTTAAACAATCAGGTGGATGTACTGTATAACGATGCATACCATAAAACTTCTAACATAGGACTTACAAAAGAGTTTTTTATAGATATGCGTGAACGATCGCATGTCAGTATGTCCTCAGGTTTACAGGCTAATTTTGAACTCACTCTCCCTATCCCTGTTCCTGTATTTACTGTTTTTCCTTCAATAGATTATGCTGAAGCTTTAAGTAAATCCATAGTTGGAATGAATGTGATCAGCCGTAACGGAGTTTTAATGGAAACACGCCAGTTTAATGAAGGGGCGATGGCAAGTACAAAAAATTTAATGTTTGATGCCGCCACAGGAAAGCCATTATTAACGCAGGTTAAAAATAATTTTGATTCACCTGTTTATACTTATGATTATGCAGCTCATTGGGCCTATGAGGGTATGGGTGCTGCTTACAAAAATACAGGAGCCGTATTTTCTGTTTATCCATCGAGCAGTCACTGCGGACTTTCTGTGGGTGACCCAACAAATTATTTATCATTAGGCGATCAGGTTTGTATTGACGGCGATACCCATGAGTATTGGGTTACAGCAATCACTCCTTCGTATTTTATTTTAAAGGATTCTGGTAATAATGAATACAGCGGAACAAGTACCATGACAATTACCCGTTCAGGAAGAAGAAATCAATTATCTGTTTCTGATGGTAAAATAGTATCATTAAGCAACCCCGTTACTTCAAGAAGTTTTCCATTGTTTAATGCATGGAACATTTATCCTTCCGAACATAGCGGGGATTTACAGTATTCTCATGATTTTACATTTTCGGATTGTGCCACTGAAAATACTATTACTGCGCAGGGCTATATAGCTGGAACATATAATGATTATCTCTATTTTACATTAACAGGCGCTGATTGCGGACGAATTGAATTAAAGTTTTCAGCTCCGTTAAATTCTAGCTTCTCCTACCAGCTTAGTAAAGTTGGAGATAAAGTATTTGCAACATATACAGGCCCGGATGGAGTTATAGTTCTTGAAGGTGAATTTACTACTGGTTTAGGTTGTTTAAAAGAATGTATGCCGGATGTTTTACATGCTGATGCAATGGAATTAAAAGATAATTGGTCTTATGACTATGCGGATGTCACTAATAATCAATCTGTCGAAGGTGCTCCTGATGCAGCTTATACTAATGATTATAGGGTTGGGGTAAAAGGCATTTGGAGAGCCTTCAGAACGAATGTTTATCAAACCGATAGAAAAAGAGGTGCTGTAACGGATATTTCTAAAAACGGAACTTACCGGGATTTTACATTGTTTGATTGGAACACCGGTGGAACAAATCCTAAATGGACATGGACTTCTGAAGTTACCAAATACAATCCTTATGGTTATGAAATAGAAAACAAAGATCCATTATTAGTTTATTCTACTGCATTGTATGGTTATGAAAATTCAGTTCAAACAGCAATAGCGCACAATGCAGGTTATTATGAAACAGCATTTGATGGTTTCGAAGATTATAAAAATGATACGTATACAACAGGTCATGGGCATTTACAATTTGTTTTTACCGGTTCAGAGGTTGAAGGCGGTGTTGGTGTAAATACAGATGCTCATTCAGGAAAAAAATCAATTACTGTTGAAGACGGCTCATTGACATTTACCAGTGCGGCAAACTATTTTACACCTGTTTCAGGGAAAAAATACCTCGTGAGTGCATGGTTTAAAAACAGTGCCGGCTCGCCTGCAATCGCTATCACTGGAGGAACCGTTAATGAAACAGCTCTGGGGCCTTTAATTGAAGGCTGGAAAAAATACGATGTAACTTTTACTTCGTCAGGGACCAGCGTTATCATAAACTTTGGGCTTTCCGGAGGAAGTTTGTTTTCGATGGATGATGTCCGTATCCAGCCTTTCCAGAGCACATTAAAAACTTTTGTGTATAACCCGCAGACACTGCGTCTTGCAGCAGAACTGGATAATCAGAACTATGCAACGTTCTACAATTATGATCAGGCAGGAACTATGGTTCAGGTTAAAAAAGAAACAGTGAAAGGTATTGCTACTATTAAAACAACGCGAAGTAATATGAAACGAAGACTTCCGTAATTATAAACAAAAATGAAAATTTTTTTTAGAAAATATCATCACGTATTAATTTTTTGCGGTTTGTTTATAAAGCCCGGTCTTATCTATTCGCAGGAATGGAAAGAGGATTTGCTCGCAATGAATAAAGCATATATCAGTGCGAAGTCATTTCAGATGAACATAGAAATAAAATCATTTACAACAGCAGCAGATACAAAACCTTTATTTGATTATAAAGGCAGAGCAGTTAGCAGTGAAGGGAATTACTATACTTCAATAATGGGCCGAACCACCATATTCAATAAGCGTTCTGTGCTGCTTGTCGATGATAAGCAGAAAATAATTTTATATAAAAAGAATAAGAAAGATGCAAAAGCGCAAAACGGTTTCTCTATTGCTAAACTTGACTCTGCTATGGTTTTAGCAGGTAAGAACGTACAAGTAAAATACCTCCTGAACAGCGCGGAAGAAAAGCGTATTCAGATTGCTTACAAAAACAGCTTAATAGATAAACTGGAACTTGCAATTAACCCTGATAACAATACAATTGTACAGGTAGTTTATTATTACAACACCGAGAACCCTGAATTTAATAATTCTGCAGCAAAAGTAACAGTTGATTATTCGGATATAGTGCTGAACAAACCAATCGCGGACTCGTATTTTTCCGAAAACAAATTTATTACAATAAAGAAAAATAAAATTACCCCTTTGAATAATTACGCGAAATACCAGGTTGTGGATCAAGACCAGACTCAGACACCATAGAATTATTTTATTATGAAAAAGAAAATTTTAAGGGTATTGAAATATATATTTTCATTTATTTTAGCAGTATCAGCCTTTTGCGGGTATAGTGCGAATGAACATATTGCAGTAAGTAAAACCGGGAATGAAATAGTAACTGGTGCGGTGCTGAATGTTCAGGATCAATGGCTCCCGTATATGACTGTCAATGGCGCTGATAACACAGTATTTCATGTAAACCAAGGGCATAATAATGTAGTGCTGAGGTTTGATCAGTCTAGAATGAATAATTTTCAAACAAGCTGGTCCCTCAATGTTATTTATACAATAGTTTTATACAATGCCGCGGGGACTTCTGTCGCAACGCATACAGCACAATCGCTGACAATTACTTTTAATAACAGCACCAGCTATAAAGACAAAGATTTTTTAAAATATACAGGAGCCTTTTATAAAGCTAAGATAACGATTACAGGAGTGACATATTCGGGCAGCGGTTTAACCTTAGCTGATTATCAAAATGATATATTTTTAGATTTAGAGCAGGAAACAGAACGCTATTATAAAATTACATCAACGTCTATTCCGTTTGTATATTCATCATCTGTCACGGATAATGAATTGCCGGTTGCATGGACGTATGCTCAGGGGGCAGAGAGTTATGATTTGGAATGGCTCTTCCTGGATATTGGTACCGGCTCTTTTACTCCCAGCGGAGGATACGATTTCGATTTTCGTGATGCCTCACGTATCAATACAACTGATCAGCATTACGCTATTCCGCTGGCATATCCGCGGGGGATAGTATTATACAGGGCAAGAGCGGTAGGTATTGACGGAAACAGCGGAGAACGCACTGAAGGGGACTGGAGCTACAATAACAGTTCATTTATCGGCTCTACAAGCACAACCCCTTCTGGAAGCGCCTACAAATTAAATTATGCAGGCCTGGATACTGTCTATAACTGGCAGTATTCGGCAGCTTTTGCAGAAGGCGGAAAACGAAAAGAAGTAATAAATTATTTCGATGGCAGCCTGCGCAAACGGCAAACCAGTACACTGCTAAATACTGAAAAAAATGCACTGATTGCAGAAACAAAATATGATTTTGAAGGCAGGGGAGCCGTTCAGATCCTGCCTACTCCAGTTACAAGCACAGGCATTCATTTCTATAACAATTTCAATGATCATTTCGATAAAAACGACTTTGATAAAAACACAACTCACGATGTTCCTAACGCCGTAGATCCTGCCCTTAATACAACCGGAAGATATTATTCTAACAATGCCGGTGCTGCCGGAACTGATGCTTACGTGCCTGACGCAGAAGGATACCCTTTTTCAAGAACTATCTATAAAAAAGACGGAACCAATCGCATAACCAAACAAAGCGGTGTGGGCACCAATCATAAAATCGGGAGCAGTCACGAAACAAAAGATTTCTACGGCACACCAACCGGACAGCAAGAGTTGGATCGCCTGTTTGGCAATGAAGCGGGTAATTGGCTGCATTACAAAAAAAATATGACTCAGGATCCCAACGGTCAGGTGAGCATAACCTATCTTGATCAGGAAGGAAGGACGGTAGCTGCATCCCTTTCGGGAACGCATCCTTCTAACTTACTTGAAATAGATTCCAAACCCCCTTCTTCTGTTGTAACTGCCGATCTGCTTACAGGTAAAAACAATCTTGCAGACGATGCCCTTGTATCTCAAAGTACTATTACAGTGAGTTCGCCCGGCTCCTATGATTTTACCTATAATTTATCCAGTGATCAGCATTGTGAAACATGTGATACTGCGGTATGCAGAACATGTAAATATGATTTAGACATTACCATTACCAATGAAGACAACGACCCTGTAACTTTTACAACAACTTCAGGAACTGTAAGCGGTACCGCATCTTATACCAACATTAGTGCATTATCAAGTTTTACTTTCACCGCAGCTTTTTCAGATATTGGAACATACACTGTAATCAAAAATTTAAAATTAAACCAGAACAGCCTGACAGCTTATTACAATGAAACAGTGGCAGCCCTTATGCCATGCATCTCTTATGATGCCGTAACTCCGGAACCTTGTCTGGATTGTAACGGAATCTGCGAGCAGAATTTTAAAATTCCTAATGGAACCGGTGGATATAATTATATAAATGCGGCTGGAGAAACTATTTCTGAAACAGATGCAAATATATTAATTGCTGCCTGCAAAGTGCTTTGCAGTAATCCGTCCAATGTTCCTGGTAAATCAGACTGCGAACTTCATTATGCTGCTTTAGCTGCAGACATGAGCCCCGGCGGACAGTATTTTGATAATTACTACTTTAATACTTCGTCTGATGTGTTCAATACCACTGTAAATGACAATACCTGGCTATCAGCAAATATCAGCTCCGGAAATTTTACTGCTTTTAAAGCATGGCTGAATGCATCCACAACCTGTACAGTTGTTTCCAGCATAACTGATCATTGGGATAGCTGGGACTCTATCAGGGTTAATTGGCGGAATTGTTTTGCAGATTATTTAATACGGTTTCACCCGGAATACTGCCAATACCAATATAACTGCGATAGAAGTATTTGTTCTGAGCCAGCCAAAACTATTGGGCAGTCTAATACTTTTGATGCTGATATGACGAACCATTTTGATTTACAAACCTATTACATACCAACAGGTGCAGCTGTAAAAACAAGTTCCTTTACAACTGATTACTCCGAATATGTAGGCACTGTCAGCCTGCCTTCACAGTTATCAGATCCTTACTATGCCTGCGAAAACACCATTACTGTTAATAATTGCACTTCTTCCACACATACACTTTTAGAAAAAGATGCAGTGGAGGAACTGTTAACACACTATATTGCTGCTGGTACAAGCGGTTCTCCTTTTTGGTTAAGTGTATGGTATGTATTAGATGATCCTGATAATATACATTCCGCTTCAAGTGCTTCGGCGGCAAGCATGGCATCTCCTTTTGCGGCCGTAACAATTCCCAATAATGTATATCAGATGTTCAGGAATCTTCACGGCGACGGCACATCCGCTCACCCCGGAATTTTAGGAGGCAGCAGCCCTCTAATGACCAAGTATCAATATTTTGTCAACAGCTATTTAGGAATAAAAAAATTAGTGCAGACAAAAAGGGAAGAGTCAATGTCAGAAAGATGTGATAATTTAACTCCTTCTGCAAACCGCTGGGGCTGGACAGATGCCTCTCCAAGTTCTCCTCCTAGTTTTCAAATGCGTTATCCGGTAAACAATGCAGTTAAAACTTTTTGGGATAATGCCTGCTATAACACAACTTCAAATTTAATTGTCATGAATACTGATATTGCCGCTACCCTGCAAAGTTCTATGTCGGGCAATGGAACCAATCCTGCAGTTACTGAAATTTACAAAAGCAACTGTGCACAGTATGCCTCGCAGTGGATTGCACAGCTGAAAGCAAACTGCACAATTACTAATTTAAGCGATACTACAGCCATCAAAAATTATATGATTGACATATGCACTTACGGAGCTGATCCGATAAACGTATTAGGAGCTGACCATTGCAATAGCTGTAATGTAGGAGGATCATACAACTCATTTAATGATGTAATAAATCATTATACTTCTTCTGGCTGTGTGAGCGGTATTGTATTTCCTTCTGCAAATATCATTAACCAGCAGGTTTCATGCAGCTGCGGTAATTACAATACTTTTATTTCTCAGCAGAGTCTGGACTCTTCGAGTACAAGTGTTATTGCCGCTGCCATCAATGATTTTTATGCATTAAGCGGTGGTGATGTTGTAACATCTGTGGAGGTTGGGTACTGGCAGACAGAATGTGCTTTAACTTCTGCCCATAGCTTATCCAATTTAGGCGGGATGCCATCTCAATTAATGTGTGCTGCATCTTCTGTACCTGCTTATAATGCCGGTAACTGCAGCTGCACTAATATTCATAATTACATCGCAGCACTTAGTATAGATCATCCCTCGTATAACAACGATACCATTGCAATGGTTTTAAATAATGAGTTTACTCCCAGCACTGCGTATACAGCGTCTGATGTTGCTGCCTGGTTAACTGCCTGCACAGATAATACCGTAAGCACAACCACATTTAATAACGCACCGGCAGGTTTTAAATGTTTAAATCAGGATGAATGCACCGGCACGAGTTTTATTTCTTTTGTGGTTAATCACGGCTTTCCGGCTCCGCCGCATACATATACCAGCACTGAAAAAACAAATATTGCGGCTGCAGTTAATACAGGGTATTCACCTGCTGTATCTGTAACATCTACTGATGTGGACGGGTGGTTGACGGCATACAGCAGTGATACCTACACCGGAAGTACTTTTGATAATATGCCTCCTGCCATGAAATGCAGTGCAAACGGAACTCCGCCTCCTCCCTGCCAATGCGAGCAGGAAAATTTACAGAACGCTGCAGATGCCGCTTTTATTAATAACGCAAATCAGCTGGCTGCAGCACGTTTAGCGGCTGCAAATTTTATCAATGCATATAAAACAGTTTGTTTAAATACAGTTACGCGCGAATCATTTACTGTTACTTATACACTCGATGAATATTATTACACCTTGTATTATTACGATCAGGCCGGTAATCTGCTGAAAACAGTTCCTCCTCAGGGAACAAGATTTTTGTCTACAACAGGTGAGTTTGCTGCTGCTGCTGCATACCGGGCCGATCCATTGGCTTCGGGTTCTGTATTTACAGTTCCTACACATGTAATGGTAACACAATACTGGTACAACAGCTTACAGCAGTTAGTAAAACAATATTCGCCTGACGGCGATTCTGCATGGTTTTATTATGATGTATTAGGACGGCTTGCTGTTTGGCAGAATGCAAAACAAAAAAATTACACAACGCCTGCATACTCCTATTCATTATTCGATGCATTAGGAAGAGTTTATGAAACCGGTGAATTAATTTCTGCTGCAGCAATGACCTATGCCATTTCACGCGATGCAAGCGCATTATCCGCATGGATAACCGCTGCCGCATCCACAAAAAATCAATTAACACAGACGCACTACGATGATGCATATAGCAGCACAGTCAATGGATATTTTGGTTCCGCTGGGCAGGAAAATTTAAGGAACAGGGTTGCAACAGTAACTTACACCGATGGTTCGGGAGCATCCACTTACGACCATGCAGCGCATTACTGTTACGACATTCACGGCAATGTAAAAACATTGATACAAGAGAATACCAACAGCGAATTAACCACATTTGACCAAAATTTAAAACGAATTAATTACGATTATGATCTGGTAAGCGGAAAAGTAAATAAGGTAAGTTACGAGGACGGACAAGCGGATGCCTTTTATCACCAGTATTTATACGATGCCGATAACCGTATAACCAATGTTTATACCAGCAGGGACAATGTAATATGGAACCAGGATGCCAAATATTTTTATTATGCACACGGGCCTCTTGCCCGCACCGAAATAGGTGATAAAAAAGTACAGGGTATTGATTACGCATACACCATACAAGGCTGGCAGAAAAACATAAACTCCGAAACACTTGACCAAAGAAGGGATATGGGAAAGGACGGAAATATGATCACTAATAACCTGAACAAGCAGATAGCACGTGATGCATTCTCCTACACATTAGGATATTTCAGCGGAGATTATACGCCCAAAGCAGGCAGCAGCGTTAATGCTTTAGCAGCCATAGCAGGCAGCGACCTTCTGAACAGCCGTTTTGATTTATTCAACGGCAACATCAGTTACATGACCACCAATATTACAAACCCCGGTACCGGCGATTTTTCACCCAATGGAATGGCTTATAAATACGACCAGTTAAACCGGATAAAAGAGGCAAGAGGGTTTTCTAACATAGATGTTACCGGCAACAGCTGGCAGACCGGAAGCACCTACGGCGGCAAGTATTATAACGGATATACGTTTGATTTAAACGGCAACATACTTACTGCACAGGTAAAAAATTCCGCCGGAACATTAATTGATGATCAAACTTATAATTATGATTTAGTAAGCAGCGCAAGGGTTAATAACAGGCTTAGAGACATTGCCGATGCTGCAACTTCAACAGGAGGCTATGATTTATTAACGCAGGCAGCTAATAATTACACCTATTCCGAAATAGGTGAACTTAAAAGTGATGTACTGGATGAAATATCTGAAATAAAAAGAAGAGTTGACGGCAAAATAAAAGAGATTGTGCGTGCATCAGGCACTAAAAAAAATCTTATATTTGATTACGATGCTATGGGTAACCGTGTAGCCAAGCATGTTTACAGTAATTCAAACGTATGGGAAAAAAGTGAATTTTACGTTTTAGATGCTCAAGGCAATATCTTGAGCACCTATAAACACGAGGGTACTGGCGGGAGTGAAAGTTTCAAACAAACCGAACTTCATATTTATGGAAGCAGTTTAATTGGAATTGATAAGGAAGAGAGGGAACTTATTGGGTCCGGCGTATCATCAACAAGTTTCAGCCGTTCTTTGGGGTTCAAAAATTATTCTGGAAATAATCACCTTGGTAATGACGTTGCGATTTTTACGGATAGAAAAATTGCGAATAATACCAGCACTAATGTTGACTTTTATAGTGCTAATATTGTATCATCGAGAGACTACGGACCATTTGGCAGTTTAATGCCCGGCAGAGTATTTAATCCGGGAGAATTCCCATACGGATATAATGGACAACGAACAGTCGATGAAATCAGCGGTGTAGGGAATCATTATACAGCAGAGTTTTGGGAATATGACCCAAGAGCAATT
>CAINDA010000059.1 GCA_903847205.1 uncultured Bacteroidota bacterium | reverse complement strand
AGGCACGGGTTATTTTAAAACCTCCTGGAGCGGAAGTGATATAAAACCCAAAATGGGCGAAGTAACAGTAGTAAAAACTGATGAAGGTGTAAGCTGGGGAGCTGTGTACTGGCAGTATTTTGAACAGCTGGATAAAATCACGCCATCAAAAACACCATTGAATCTGAAGAAACATTTGTTCCTTCAAAAAAACACGGATTCCGGTCCGGTGATAGAACCGATCACAGAAAAAACACTTCTGAAAGTAGGTGATAAATTAAAAGTGAGAATAGAACTCCGTGTTGACCGGGACATGGAATATGTTCAGATGAAAGACATGCGAGCATCCGGCTTTGAGCCTACGAATGTAATATCGAGATACAAATGGCAGGATGGTTTAGGTTATTATGAAAGCACACGCGATGCAGCCACAAATTTCTTTTTCTCTTATCTTCCGAAAGGAACGTATGTTTTTGAGTATCCTTTAGTAGTCACTCACAACGGAGATTTTTCCAACGGTATCACATCTATTCAGTGTATGTATGCCCCTGAATTTGCAAGTAATTCAGAAGGTATCAGGGTGAAGGTTGGGAAGTAGAAAACTCCGCGCCTGCCTTCCCTAAAAAGCAAAGCGTTAAGTTTAATTCATTTAAAATTTAACGCTTTGTTTTTTATATTTGTGAAACTCTAAAACAAAATGTCTTATTCGCTTACACACCAAAACCTCCCCATTACGCCGTAATACCTACCTCCCCTAGCTCACAGAAGAAGAGCAGAACTATACTGACACTTCAGAAAGAATGCTGGAGCTTGCAAAAGAACAGGAAGGGTTTTTAGGAATAGAATCAGCAAGAGAAAATTTAGGAATTGCTGTTTCGTATTGAAAGGATTTAGAATCCATCAGGAAATGGAAAATGAATACAGAGCATTTAACAGCACGGAATGAATAACCCCGAAGCAGAGCTGTCGGGGGGCAAACAAAAAGAAACTACGGACTTTTTAATTCCGAAGCAGAGCATCGGGGTATTGACCGATAAAGATTAAATAAAGGAAGAGCGGTTTGGTATGAAAATTACAAAACTCGGATTTGTTTAGTTTGTGAATGAACTTCGCCAGACAGGCGAAGCCCCAGGCAGCAAAGACGGAATGGATGTTTCGCTCTGCAGGCTTAATTTAATAACAAATGAACTGCAATGGGCCGGGGCAAACAACGCACTTAATTTATTTCGAAACGGAGCATTAGAAGAAATGAAATCTGATAAACAGCCAATCGGCTGCCATCCCCAAAATAAATCTTTTACAAACCATGAAATACAATTGCAGAAAGACCACAGCATTTATATTTTCTCCGATGGTTACGCCGATCAGTTCGGCGGGCCTAAAAAAATTCAATTACAAACAGCTTGAAGACTTAATAAGTTCTAATAATCAGCGGCCAATGAAAGATCAGAAAGAAATTTTGAAAAAACATTTTATTGATTGGAACGGCCATTAGAGCAGATTGAAGATGTGTGTGTTCGACGTAAGAATTTAAAATTTAATTTTTTTGAAATAGCGGCACTTAAGACCTCACCGTAAGTGGAAACGCCAGTACCCCATAAATAAAAATAAAGTTTATTTCTATAAATAAAACCCCCCGCAGTCTGCGGGGATTTTTTTGAAAATGATTTTTAATTTAAGAAACTTTCTCATGATATTAATGACATGAATGAAAGTTCCCCAGCCTGAAACATATTTTATGGAAGTGTGTAAGCTGAAGAGCAGTTTACATTAACACCGTTTTCGGTAGTTGTATATGTTACAGTAAAACTAACGGCATGCGTATCATTTCCGTTAAAAGAAACCGCAGATATTGGTGTGAATGCCCTTAATACCATATCATTTCCACATACAAATGATTGCGGCGGCATATTAAATAAAATCCCGCTCAATACTGCTTCAGGTGCAGCGCTTGTATAGCCGGCAAATTTTGAAAACAAAATTTTGTTTTTTTCCATACTGGATGCCGTTATCATAATGTTGCTTTCAGCAGGAGAGGTGACGCCGTTTTTTGTAACAACCTGAGTCCAGCTGCCGGCAAGATAAGGAGCCGCATCAACAATCACTTTTCTTGTTTTGGTTGCATAGTTGCCGTTTTTATTAGTTGCTGTATAGGTCAGTGTATATTCCCCGGCGGCATTCATGTTAACAGTGCCTGAAGTAACAACGTTAATTGTTCCGTCTTTTTTATCTACGGCAGTGGCACCAGGGTCGTTATAGGTACTGGCACTTTTAAAAAGCACTACATCTTCAGCATTTCCTTGCAGTGTAACTGCGGGCGGAGAAAAGTCAACAGCCAATGAAGATGTGCAGGAAGTAAGCAATGTTGCGCTTATACTTATAGTAATTGCTGCAGCAGTAAGGATGATTTTTTTCATGTTATTTTGTTTTTTAATTTGTTTGATGAATACTTTGTTTGTTAATGATGACACAAAGGAATGATGATATACGCCCGATAAAAAGAGTGAAGCTGCCAAGTGCTGCTTTGGGTTTGTGAAGTGCGTAAAAAGAGAATGGTTGTACCGGTGGGAAATATAAAACAGGCCATGCAGCCTCTCATTTTTCTAGAAGAAGGCAGCAGGTGCGGTTCAAAAAAACTGTTTAATAAATCCCCGCAGTACTACTTATACAGGTCTTTTAAAAGAGAAGCGAATTCTGCTTTACTGGTGCGGGCAATCTCAATATTGGCGCCGTCGGCCATTTCAACAAGACCGCCGTCTTTTAAAGGAGAGTATTTTTTTATGTGTTCAAGATTGATGAGATGGGATTTATGCGTGCGGTAAAAACTTTCTTCTTCCAGAGAGGTCTGCATTTCTTTCAGGCTGCGTGAAATGAGTCTTGTTTTGCCGTCGGACGTAATTACTTTGCAGTAGCTGCCATCTGCTTCGATGCGGATGATATCAGAAATTTTTACAAACTCAGTCCCTGATGAAAATGGCAGCCCCACTTTCCCAGATAATGAAGCCTTGAGATTATCTAATTTATAAGCAGCCGCGGTTTGGTTTTTTCTGCTTTCGGATACCTTGTTTACTGCTCTTATCAGCTCAGGAATGCTGACTGGTTTAAGTAAATAATCTACAGCATTTAACTTAAATGCTTTCACCGCAAACTCATTGTATGCTGTAACAAAAATCACATCAAATTTGCGCTGCTCAATCTGTTCCAGCAGTTCTATGCCTGTCATGTGGGGCATCTCTATATCTAAAAATACGAGGTCGGGTTTCTTTGTTTCTATTTCCAGAATGCCCTCTTTAGCGCTGCATGCTTTGCCTATAACTTCTACAGTAGGGCAATATTCTTTAAGTGCAATTTCTATGGAAATAACAGCACTTTTTTCATCATCGATAATAACTGCTTTTATCATTTGATTTTATTGTTTAAAATATACTGTATGCGATGTTACGCAGATAAATTCCATTATCCTTCATTAATTAAAGAAATATCCGCTGCCGGAATAACAAGCTCAGCCTTGGTTCCGCAGGCCTTGCCTTCATTGTCATGAAGATCAAAATACTGCATATTGATGCCTGAATTATCTAATGAATTTATCAGATCAATCCGTTTCTGCGTAATTTTTGTTCCGAGTGATTTATGCTTTGGTTTATTTTTCCCGATTTCTGCCGCTGCCGTTCTGCCGATCCCATTGTCCTGAACGGAGAATACAAGTCTGTTTTCGTTTTTTAAGATGCTTATTGTAAGAGTCCTTTCACCTTCTTTATGCAGAAGCCCGTGCCAGATGGCATTTTCGACATAAGGCTGCAAAATAAGAGGCGGAACTTTTTCCTGCATAAGATCAATATTTTTATCAATTATCCAGATGCAGTTAAATTTATTATCAAACCGCTGTTCTTCTAATTCGATATACAGCTTCAGCACATCAATTTCTTTTTCAACTGAAATCAGCCTGTGCTGTGAGTTTTCAAGAACTTTGCGCATTAAGCCTGCAAATTTGGATAAATAAATATTTGCTGAAAGTTTATCATTTTGTAAAATAAAACTTTGGATAGAATTAAGAGAATTAAAAATAAAATGAGGATTCATCTGCTTCCGCAGCGCAGCCTGCATGTAATGATCCAGATCTTCTTTCAGCGCCTCCTGAAGCTGCTGTGTATAGACTAAACTTTTTTCGAGTTCTTTTTTCTGTGCTTCAATTTTATTGTTTTGAATCTGGAGCGTTTCATTAATTTTTTTCTTTGACCTGTACTGCCTGAAAATGTTGATGGTTAAGAGTATTGTCAGAAACAAGGCAAGTGCTGTAAGCAGAATAAATTGTTTTTGTTCCTGAATCTTATCCAGTGTTTTTTTTAACACAGATTTTTTTTCCTGCGCATCCAGAATAAGAGATTGTATTTCGCGCTGCTTTTTTTCTCCTTCGTATTTTAACTGAAGCTCAGCTATATCCTTATCAGTTATTAATTTCACAAGCGAATCTTTTACCTGGGCATATTGTTTAAAATAAAACAAGGCTTTTTTGACATCTGATTTCTGGGCATAAGCATCCGACAAACCCTTTAAAGCCCTCTGAACAATGCCAAGTGAATGTGTTTCCTGTGCTGCATGCAGCCCTTTTTCAAAATAAAAAATGGCATCATTCGTTTTTTTTAAGCTCAGGTATAATGTCCCGGTAGTAACATAATCCATTGCAGCCTTCTCCTGCGGATTTTGTTTTTCTATCGTTTTTATTTCAGGCGGCAGTGCAGCGGGCGGCAGTGTATCAGCTTTTTTGCCGGCAGCCGATAAAGTTAATTTATAAATGTTTATGCTGTCGCGTTCTTCCTTTTTTGATTTTATCGTTTTTGCTGTGCGCTGTCCTATTGCAATCACTCTGGCTACATCACCAGCAGTATCAGAACGGACAGTACTGTCTATCTTTTTATATTTATTAACGGCTCTTCCTTTTAAATCATCTAACTGCTTAACATATTTATGAGTTATCGGTGAGTTATCAAGCTTCTTGTAAACATTGCTGAGTTTCGATTTTAATTTTGAATTACCTGCTGTGGAGTCCTTTAAATTTACTGCTTTATTATTTCTGCCCTTAGGGGATTCTGAGTTTTTTGAACTGCTTTGTTTTGACTGGGTGCTGTCACTCTTAATGGCAGTAGTATTTGCCGGCTGCTGCGAAAAAACAGAAAAACAGCAGGCGATAAAAAATAAAATTAAACACCGGATTCTCATAATAGTTTTTTCGATTTTACAATTCTGAATGTTTAAGCAGCACTCTTCGTGTCGCCACTGCGTATTATGTTTCATAAATTGCTGGTATAATACAAAGATAATGAACAAAGGAGGTGATGCAAATACAGCCAATTTAAATTCAAAAAAAATTCCTTCACGCATTAAGACATGAAGGAATTTAAACTTTTCAGATTTGAAAGATCTGACTATTCCATTGAATGACGTGAAGGTGGTTTGCTGCGATTTCCTTTCCCTTTACCAATATCGCTTATCCATTCAGGGGTTTTAAATATATAGCCTACATTAAAACCAGCAGTATAAGTTATTGGAAAGTTTGAACCGAAATAATTGTGGCTGTACCTTTTCCAGTCTAATGCATTATCCAAGTCCATAATTGCGGCTAAATCAACAGGATTAATGCCGGGATCGGTGTTTGTTGTAGTTTTACTTTCAGCAGCATAACCTAAACCAACATACCATCCAACTGTTATTGAGTTTCCAAAAATATACTGCCTTCCGTAAATCAGGTTCAACGCAGTGCCTAAATAGCTTCTTTGAACATCAATAGGTGTATTAATATTAGTGGTGTTATAAAAATAATCATCAATTTGATAAGTTTTGGAAAGGCTGTATAAAATGGCTTCCACTTTAAAATATCTGCCTTTCAGAGGGTGGGCATATCTTGCACCATCTATTTCAATATCAGAAGAGTTTCCTAATAAAAATTTAGGACCTGTCCTGATAAAAAAACCCTTAGGGTGAGTATTGTAAGAGGACGAAGTATTACTTAAAAGACCTGTACCCGGCCCAACTATACCCACTCCAGCTTCCCAATTAAAACCAGGTTTAATCATCCATTCATAATCAAAACCAAGGTGGTGGTTAAGCGGCGAAAAAAAATCAAATTTTATCGAACTGGTTTTGTCTAAAATAATACCATTGCCTACACTCATCGGGTCTTCAGAAATGTTCATTACTTTGTCTCCTTTCCCGTTTTCCTCATGTATTTTTAATGTCTTTATTTCCCTTTTGTTAATAACAATTATGGGACCGTCAGGGGCATCGAATAACTTATACTTTATTTCTGTGCTTCCAATTTCAAGAATTTTGGCCTTAATGGTTTCGTTGTTTTTTTTAACTATCAAATCTTGAGCTGAAATAAAATCAGTTTTTAATATGGCGGAACATATTAGAAAAACGAAGACAAAGAAGTTGATTGTTTTTTTCATTTTTTTGCTCGAGTATTTTTTAAGTTTCAATATAGGGCAGATTAAAATTTAAATGATAAACCTCCCTGCATCATTGGTCCTCCCAGACCAACTTCTCCATTTATTCCAATAAAATCAGTAAAGAAGTAACGCACTCCAACACCAAATCTAATAGCAACAGGGAGTAAGTTAATGGAAATACTAGCCCCTTTAGTTCCATTGTCATAAACAGTAGTATTCTTTACGCCTGCTCCTACAGTAAAATAAGGGTCAACGTTTGAAGTGGTTGCAAAGTGATAATTCATTTTTCCTAAAATCCGGTATTTCCTAATCCCGGCAGTGTGATTTCCTGTGCTGTCTGAATACATTACTGAAGCATCGGCATATGTGAATTCTACTCCAAGCCCTACATTATCACTTACCATGTATTCAACTTTTGCTCCCAAGTGATTGGTATTATGCACAGGTGCTGAACTTAGGGCTTTAAGCAACGCACCGTTAATGTATGGATAACCATAAAAAGCATCAAAAGCAACTGCACCTTGTGATATGCAGTTGCCTGATTGGCCTCTTTGTGCAAAAGAATTTGAAGAGACAATTAATACTGCTGTAACTGTAATCAGAATAATTTTAATTTTTTTCATGTGAATGGGTTTGGTTTTTTAATTTAGGCAAATATAAAAACATAAATGAAATATAAGCCGTATTTAATTTTAAAGGAGATTTGAAAACTCCTTCTATTATAAAGACCCAGTAGATGCAGATATTTTGTGAAATCCTAAGCAAATCATTGTTTAAAATAATCTGCATTTATTCAAAAGATATAGTAAAAACAGTAACAGGCAAACAAGAAAAGAGGAGGAGATGTTGCAAGAGGACTTCTATATGTTTTATGCTTTTTGATCCCTTGGCTTGCAGTAAGCTTAGCAACTGATTGGGACATCACAAAAATAAAAACCCGCCTTAATATCATAAGTTTCGTCAACCAAAAAGACCATTGATGTTGAAGGATTTAACCGCTGAAGACAAATAAAAGAGACTCTCCAGATTGATAATAATCAGCTCATTAGAAAAGTAAGCCCAATCAATATTCGAAAACGGTTAGAATCGTTTATTTTCAATTAAAAGAACGGCAGATGGAATCATAAAAAGATTCTATGTGAAAAACTTGTACTTCTCTTTTTTTTATTAGCTTCGCGGAAATCTCCCTCCACAATTTTTTTTAACTATAAATCAAAAAATTATGAAAACAAAAGCACTACTCTTGTTAATGTCACTTTTATTTCTCAAAGAAAAATCAAACGCTCAGCTGGGAATGGGTAAAGTCGAAGACATAAAAAAACTGCAAACAATGACGTTAGTCGTGGTGTTAAGAAAAGAAAACCCAAGTACTGTAAAGTCCCTTAGTAAGAAACCCAACGAATTAAAGAACTACCGATTAAACATTGAAAAGTATAATAAAGAGTTCAAACTCGCTATGGATTCCTTCTGGTTTTATAAACAGGAACTTAAGTATGTTGAACTTCCTTATGATAGATGGGATCGCAATGCAAAAAAAGAATTAGAAAAGGAGCTGAATTCAAAGGAAAAGGATTACGCATATATTATGCAGACAGCATCAAACTATTCTTTTGGAACTTATGATATGGAATTTTATCATAGAGATGTTACCGGTCTGAAATTAAGTGACCTTGTTGTTGGTTTTGGAGATAAAAGTGTACCGGTTGGTGGAACAAAATTGCCTTTTGTTGATCCTTCGGAAGCAGATTTTATATATGGAATCCAGCAAATAAAAACGTACTTTGATTTCAGGCTGACTAAAGCTGAGAAGTCAAGAAAAGAAGCAAAAGCCGAATACCTTCAAAATGCCGTAAAACTTAAAGAAAAAACATTGCTTGTTGATAAAGCATTATTACAAAATGGCCTGACGGAAAAAGAAATCAAAACTGTTTACCCATACCTTTTTAAAATTACCGACAGGGCAGAAATAGATCAGGCAATTATAAATAGAGATGATAAATATGCTTATGTACAAGTAGTGGCAATTGGTGCAAGTACAGCCGGCAGAAGAAGCCACGGTGAAGCAATGCATGGCGGTATTTCAGTTACTAAATCTTCATTAACATTTTTTCAATACGTAATAGATGCTAAGGACGGCAGTATGCTTGGATATGCAGGCGGAGGAGTAAAACTTGCCGGGTTTTCAGGGGGAGATCATGAAATAAAGAAAAAACACTTTGAAGACTACTCAAAATTAGTAAAAGACTCTGAAAATAAATAAGCACTGTTATGTACTCTGCCTTAACTAAGGCTGCTCCATTGAAAAATTAATCCAGCTTCTGTATAAAGCGGAAGTCAGAAATATATTTTTTGATCCAGAGATTCAAAAATTTGCTGAACATGTATAAATGCAGCCCTCTGAATATGTACATTCCATTGATGTTTAACCTCCCTCCCTCCCGAAGCGCCAGTGTTTCCATTGGAACTTTTTTTTGATTACTCCAATTTTTTTCAGCTTTATTTTTGAGATATTTTTCAGCATTCCTTAAAGCCGTGTTTTTAAATACGTTAGTGAATTGAGAACATTGAGAGGTTAATTTCTCATGTTTATAACTTCAATCAAATGTTAATTCAATCCCCTTGACTTAGCATTTTTTTTTGTCAATTTTTGTAGCTCTTAATTCAATCACCAATTTTTCATTTAATACGCTCAAAAAGAAGGCATTTAGGCTTCAGGGGATTTCAACCCTTTATTTTTAAATGAAAGAAAAGCTGTTAAGGCCCATGATTGTTAGAGAATTATTAAAAAATATAAAATAGATCAATGTCAGAAGAACCAATTCTAAAAGAAAACAAAGACAGATTTGTACTTTTCCCGATCAAGCACCATGATATTTGGGAGATGTATAAAAAAGCCGAAGCAAGCTTTTGGACTGCAGAAGAAATTGACCTGAATCCGGATTTACAGGATTGGGAAAACAAGTTAAATAATGATGAGAAACATTTTATAAAGCATGTGCTTGCATTTTTTGCAGCAAGCGACGGTATTGTTAATGAAAATCTGGCTGTTAACTTTATGAATGAAGTGCAGTATCCGGAAGCTCGCTGCTTTTACGGCTTTCAGATTATGATGGAAAACATTCATTCCGAAACATACTCTTTATTAATAGACAGTTATATTAAAGACCCGATAGAAAAAGACAGGCTTTTTCATTCTATAGATACACTGCCATGTGTTGGGAAGAAAGCCGAGTGGGCTCTTAAATGGATAGGTAACGGATCCTTCGCTGAACGGTTAATTGCTTTCGCTGCAGTAGAAGGTATATTCTTTTCAGGAAGTTTCTGCTCTATCTTCTGGTTAAAAAAACGCGGATTGATGCCTGGCTTAACTTTTTCAAACGAACTAATTTCGCGCGACGAAGGCCTGCACTGCGATTTTGCATGCCTGCTTTATTCGCAGCTTGAAAACAAACTCCCTCAGGAAAAAGTAACTGCTATCATTACAAATGCAGTTGCAATTGAAAAGGAATTTGTTTCGGATGCTATTCCTGTCCGCCTGATAGGCATGAATGCCGATATGATGTGCCAATACATTGAGTTTGTAGCTGACAGGCTGCTTATTTCTCTCGGCTGTCCAAAAGCTTACAATGCAGTTAACCCTTTCGACTTTATGGAGTTGATTTCCTTACAGGGCAAAACAAATTTCTTTGAAAAGCGCGTTGCCGAATATCAAAAATCCGGAGTGATGGGAAAAAAAGAAGACAATGTTTTCTCACTGGACGAGGACTTTTAAAGGGAGTATTAGGTATTGAGTACAATGTATTAAGTATTAAGATTTTGTAATTCGATTAGCATTAAACTCAGCAATTTTTCATACTAACATTCATAATACTTAATACTTTATACTAATAAACCATGCACAAATTCAAAGAGTTGTTGGTTTGGCAGAAAGCGGTGGACTTAGCAGTAGATATTTACAAAATAACAAAAGTGTTTCCAGGAGAAGAAAAATTCGGACTTGTCTCACAAATAAATAGATGCGGAATTTCAATTCCTTCAAATATAGCAGAAGGAGCGGGAAGAAATAACGATGGAGAATTTAATCACTTTTTAGGAATATCTAATGGTTCGTCATTTGAATTAGAGACACAGCTTATTATCGCTAATAAACTTGGATACATTGAGCCGGAGGCACTTGATGCGGCAATAAAAAAAATAAACGATGTTCAGAATATGACATTCGGATTGCAGAAATCATTAAGGAGTACAAAGTAGAGAGTACTAAGTATTATGTACAAAGTATTAAGCATGGAATACAATGACATAATGCTTACAATAAATAAAACGAAACACTAATATCATAATACTTCAATCATAATACTTTATACATAATACTTAATACTTTAATAATATATGTACGTAATAAAAAGAGACGGTAACCGCGAGTCGGTAAAATTTGACAAGATCACTGCACGTATCCAAAAGCTTTGTTACGGCCTGGATCCAACGCACGTAACAGCAATCAACGTTGCTATGAAAGTGATTGAAGGTATTTACGAAGGTGTAAGTACTAGTGAGCTGGACAACCTTGCAGCAGAAACTGCCGCTTCATTAACTACCAAACACCCCGACTATGCGCTGTTAGCATCACGGATAGCAGTTTCTAATCTTCATAAAAACACAAATAAATCGTTTTCAAAAACAATGGAAGCGCTTTATAAATTTGTTGATCCTAAAACCGGTAAAACAGCCCCGCTGATTGCTGATGATGTTCATGAAATCATCCAGGCAAATGCTCAGGAGCTTGATTCTACTATCATTTACGACCGCGATTTCGGTTATGATTATTTCGGATTTAAAACATTGGAGCGTTCATACCTTTTAAAATTAAACGGTCAGGTTGCTGAACGTCCGCAGCACATGATTATGCGTGTGGCTGTGGGTATTCACAAAGAAGATATTGCTTCCGCGATTGAAACTTATAACCTGATGAGCGAACGCTGGTTCACACACGCTACTCCTACCTTGTTTAATGCAGGTACTCCGAAACCGCAGATGTCGTCCTGCTTTCTGTTAACCATGAAAGACGACAGCATTGACGGCATTTATGACACCTTAAAAAACTGCGCTAAAATTTCACAGAGTGCAGGCGGTATCGGACTCAGCATTCACAATGTACGTGCAACAGGCTCTTACATCCGCGGTACCAACGGTACTTCAAATGGTATTATTCCAATGCTGCGTGTGTTCAATGATACAGCGCGTTATGTCGATCAAGGCGGAGGAAAACGCAAAGGTTCATTTGCAATTTATCTGGAGCCTTGGCATGCTGATATTTATGAGTTTTTAGACATCCGCAAAAACACAGGTAAAGAAGAAGCCCGTGCCCGCGATTTGTTTACTGCCATGTGGACTCCCGATTTGTTTATGAAGCGCGTTGAAGCAAATGGCAATTGGTCATTGTTCTGTCCGAATGAAGCGCCAGGCTTGGCAGACTGCTGGGGCGAAGCATTTGAAAAATTATATACTAAATACGAGAAAGAAGGCCGCGCCCGCAAAACAATTAAAGCTCGCGAACTTTGGACTGCCATCATTGATTCTCAGATTGAAACAGGCAACCCGTATATGCTATACAAAGATGCCTGCAATGCCAAGAGCAACCAGCAAAACCTGGGTACTATCAAGTCTTCAAACTTGTGTACCGAAATTTTAGAATATACTGCTCCTGATGAAATTGCAGTATGTAACCTTGCATCTATCGCACTTCCGCGTTTTGTAGAAGGCGGACAATTCGATCACCAGAAATTATTTGACATTACGTATGTAATCACTAAAAATTTAAATAAAGTAATCGACCGCAATTATTACCCGGTTGCTGAAGCACGCAACTCTAACCTTCGTCACCGCCCTATCGGCATAGGCGTTCAGGGATTGGCGGATGCATTTATTTTAATGCGTTTCCCTTTCGATTCTCACGAAGCAGTGAAACTGAACAAAGAGATTCACGAAACAATTTATTATGCTGCTATGACAGCGTCTAAAGATTTAGCTAAAGCTGAAGGCGCTTACGAAACGTACGCTGGATCACCCGTTTCAAAAGGAATTTTTCAATACGATATGTGGAATGTAACACCTTCGCCTCGCTGGGAGTGGGATGTTCTGAAAGAAGAAGTAAAAAAACACGGTGTCCGCAATTCATTGCTGTTAGCGCCGATGCCGACAGCAAGCACGTCGCAGATTTTAGGAAACAACGAATGTTTCGAACCATATACTTCCAACATTTATTCAAGACGTGTATTATCAGGCGAGTTTGTGATTGTAAACAAACACCTCTTGAAAGACTTGGTTAAACTGGGCATCTGGAACGACAGCCTGAAAAATAAAATTATAATTGCAAACGGCTCTGTTCAGAATATCGATGCCATCCCTGCAAACATTAAAGCCTTGTACAAAACCGTTTGGGAAATTTCTCAGAAGGTAATCATCAATATGGCTGCTGACCGCGGTGCGTATATCTGCCAGTCTCAGTCGTTGAATTTATTTGTACAGGATGCCAACTTTGCAAAACTTTCATCGATGCACTTCTACGGCTGGAAAGCAGGATTAAAAACCGGAATGTATTATTTACGCACCAAAGCCGCAGCAGATGCAATTAAATTTACTGCCGATGCTGCAGCAGCAAAAGAAACACCGGAAGTATTAGGCAACGAAGATGTATTGATCATGGAACGCCAGCAGCAGATCAGCGCCGAGCGCCAGGCAATATTAGAAGCAGAAACAGAAGCAAAAAGAGCGGCTGAAATTGCTTCACAGCTGACTTGTTCATTGGATAATCCGGATGCCTGCGAGGCTTGCGGGAGTTAGTTTATTAGAACGAAATAATAAATTTAAAACCCCGCTGATGGCGGGGTTTTTTTATGTTAAAAAGTCGGTTGAAACTAATATTGTTAGATAGTTTAGAATATACAATTTTGAAAGACCTTTGTAAATAAACAAAAGCATAACATTTTAGTGCCATGCTTTTGTGAGATCTTAAGAGATGAGGGACAAAGTTAGTCTCATTAGCTAACCTCGTTCTGGGAACCACCTCGAAGGCAAGCCGTATAATTTAAGTTCATCAACTTTTTTATACGGTTTTGTCATTTATTATGATGCATCAAATATATTTCAATTAATACAGCTTTCCGCAAAAAAACTGAAATGATTTGAACAATCTATTGTTTATTATTGGCGACTTCCCGCGTTGAGCGGAAGCTTTCACAAAAAAAATAATTTGTTAAGCGGTGCGTCCCGCTCCGCTTGGTTTAACCGGCATCTTGCCGTAACAATTAGTCAGTCTTCAATGAATTTTAAGCGTACGCAAACCTTTTTCAGAGCAATTCAAACCTTTTTCAGAGCGATGCAAACCTTTTTAGAGCAATGGAAACCTTTTTCAGAGCAATGCAAACCTTTTTCAGAGCGTTGCAAACCTTTTTAGAGCGATGCAAACCTTTTTCAGAGCGATGCAAACCTTTTCAGAGCAATGCAAACCTTTTTCAGACCGATGCAAACCTTTTTAGAGGAATGCAAACCTTTTTCAGACCGATGCAAACCTTTTTCAGAGCGATGCAAACCTTTTTAGAGCAATGCAAACCTTTTTCAGCCTGAAAAAGGTTTGTTTGAACCCAATTTTACCCTGCCTCAATTTTATCTCTCAGCTTTTTCATAACACCTTCAACGCGTTTAAAGTATTGATAACGCTGTTTTTCAGCAACACCGCTGATAAGGTTAGATTTTCGGATAAGGTTTTTCAGCCACAAATCAGTTTCGTTAGAAAAATTTGCATTGGTAGTAAGCATTATATTAAAAGTATGGTAGGAGATGTAGGTAGCTTTTATTCCGCCCATGTTTACTAAAATACAATTGTTGCCTATCATCACGTCGCTGTGATAAAGAGCGTAATTATTTTCGGCGCCGGCAGGTTTATTTTCCCTGTCAAGTTTCATGTTTAGCTCAGCCTGCTTCTTAATGCGTTCAATCATTAGCGAAACCTGGTCGCAGATCAGCAGCGCGTCTTCTTTATTTGAAAAAATCCCGGCATCCCAATAAAATTCAATCTGCTTTGCGGTACTGGTTACAGTATCATCGCTCCATATTTCTATGGAAGGGATTTTGGAATAACGGTCAAGAATTCCGTTTGCAATTTCAATCAGCTCATCACTTACAAGGCTTTTATCAAACTTAATATCTTCAAAGCCTTTCGAGTTTAAAATAGATTTATTCCAATAAAATATTTTAAAGGCAGTAAGCTCGGGATGATAAAAATGATGAAAAACGGGAATGTCTTCTGCAGCATAGATTATCTGTTTATCCTCATAATGCATGATTTTATCCAAATCATTGCTGATGTTGAGCAGATATTCTTTGTATGAATTAACGTGGCTGTTCAGCTGGTGATAAGAGAAGGTGACCAAACCATTGTCGTGGCTGTTTAAAAAAGCATCAAATGATAACTTAAAATGTTTGCAGATGGCAGCTATGTCCTCAATACTTAAAGCCGTTTCGCCCCGCATTCTTCTGTAAGCGCTGTCATTGCTCACCTTTAGCAGGTCCGCCAGTTCATCAACTAACGAAAGATTTGAAGGCAGCGCATCTTTTAAACGCTGCATCAATACCATTTGAGCAGATTCTTGCTTAATTTTTGTCATAATAATTCCGCATTAATTGAAAATCGGGTGTACAATGTTTTGCAATTATCAATAAATGTACAAAACTTTTTTGCAAAAAATGCAAATGGGGAAATCCGCAATGATAAGCCTCCTCTTATTTTGCAGATTCTAATTCAGATAACTTATTAACAGCGGATAACCGTTTCTTCAGCTTCGCAGGCGGATGTAGTTTTGTATCGTTAAATCATTAATGAAATTATCAAACAAACACAAATAATAAAAGCCATGAAAACAAAAACAATGAAAATTACAATCGGTTTAACATTGATGGTAATAATTGCAGGCATTGCTAATGTTTATTCGCAGAATGATATTTCTAAAGATGGTTTTATATTTTCAGGAGGCCTTGGAGCGGGTCAATTTCACCAAGTGAATAGCAGCGCAGCTGTTCCTGAATATAATGGCGGCGGCGTTCAGCCTAATTATAATGTAATCAGCAATTATCTTGGTTCCGGAGGAGCCGCAGAATTGAATGTGTCATATAAATATAATAAAAACTTATTTTCTGCCAGATATACCGGAATTACAGGACTTGAGCTTTTCTCTAATTTTTCCGAACATGTTTCTGATTTTGCATTACTCTATGGAAGAACTGTAGAAAAAAATCGTTTTGTTTTTTCTTTATCCGGCGGACTGTCTTATGTTAATGGAGTAAAAAAAGGATTTGTAATACCAAACAAGAATCTATTTGCAGCTGATTATGAACAAATATCCTATACTGCAATAGGATTTCCAATCGAAAGCAAATGTGTTTTTTATCCTAAAAAGCATATCGGTATCGGAGCAGAATATTTTGCAGATATAAATTCTGAAAATTCTTTTCAAGGCCTGATGCTGGTTTTGGCAGTGAAAACACTATAAGGCTTTTGACGCAGCAGTGATATTTAGAGTAATTAATTTAAAATAATTAAAAACAAAAAACATGAAAACATCAATTGAATCTCTGAAGAAAAATTCAAATCAAAGAATCTTTAAAATAATTGCGGTAATTGTTTTACTCCTGGTGCAGGTTTCCGCTTTTTCACAAAAAAATACCGGTGATGCTGTTTTAACTGTTGGAGTAAGCAGGGGGCTTATTATAACTGAACCATCATTTAATACCGCCTATGATTTTGCTGTCGCAAATAAATTCAGCCTCGGTTTAGGATTAACTTATACCGATTGCACTGATCAGATTAATTCGGCAGGCACTTTAACCAGAACAAATATAGGTCTGCGCCCTCTTTTTCACTTTGGAAATAATCCGAATTGGGATTTTTATACAGGGTTTAGGTTAGGAGCCAGCTTTTGGGCCGGTTCAGGACATGAAAACGATGGGGGAGAATTCTCAATTCACGTTATCCAGCCCGGAGGATCTGTTATCCCGACAGTTCAGACTCTAGCAGGTATAAGATACTTGTCATCTGGTAGGGTTGGGCTTAATTCTGAAATTGCTTTCGGATTCCCATATACTTATTCGCTCGGAATAAGTGTAAAAATTGCAAAGGTTCAATAAGCTTGCATAACGCAAATACAGCATCCGTTTTTATCATTCATATTAATCGTTACAAAAACAAACCAAAAACCAACGACCATGAAAACGTCAATTCAGTGTTTGAAAAATTTTTCGTCGATAAGAATGACATCAGATTTTGTTTCAAAAGAAGAATCGATTGAAGATGAAAATCTATTTTCTTTTCTTAATCTAAATTTATTTGAGAAGTACAGTAAGGAAACCGTTGAGTTCTATTCCTTTTTAACAGGAGCAAAAAAAGGAATCAAGGCTGGAGTATCCCTTGGTTTTAATGCCAAGAAAATGAATTAATTTTTTCAGCCCCATCATTTAATGTGATGGGGCTTTTTTATTTACTTCTAGTTAACCTCCCTTGCAGCTTACCTTATCAAAGTAACATCGCCTGCTTTTTTATAAGGAGTGCCGTCAATAAATTTTCCTTCAGCTTTCCAGATATAAACATCGTTCTTGCACAAAACCCCCTTATAATAACCGTCCCAGCCTTTCTTAAGATCTGTGCTTTCAAAAAGCAGTTCGCCCCATCTGTTGAATATTGTTAAGCTGTATTGATCAATCCCGTTTATTGTGAAAGGGAAAAATACATCGTTATTATAACTTGAGGGGTCATACGCTCCGCCGCTAGGCCCGGATAAATTGGGAGTAAAGGCATTCGGCAATACAATGTCATTGATTTGTTCCGCCAGGATATATTTTGGCTTGGTCAGCGAATCCCTGCATCCATGATAGTTTGAAGCAATCAAGGTAACATCATACTGTCCCGGCTGTGTATAAGCGTATTTAGGACTTTCAGCATTGGATGTGCCGCCATCTCCAAACCGCCATGAATAGCTGTCTGCATCAATTGATAAATTAAGAAAATTAGCAGCGGTGTTGGGAATCTGCACTACAAGCGGATCCGCTGAAAAAATCGCTTTCGGTGTAGGGTAAATAAAAACAGAAGTATTTGCAATATTCGTTTGTCCGCCGGGTCCGGTCACTGTTAATTTTACATTAAACGTTCCCGCGCTGAAATACGTATAGCAAGGGCTTTGAGCATTTGAACTGTTGCCGTCGCCGAAATCCCAAGTGCTTGAAACATCGTATTGAGAGGTATTTGTAAAGCATACCTTAACCGGCTCGCAGCCACTGTCGGAAGGTATAGTAAATGAAGCCAGCGGTAAGGGAGGAATGATGGTAATTGAATGTGAAACAGTATCAGCACAGTCGGCACTGCTAACAATCAGGCTGATGACATAAGTTCCCCAGGTGCTGTAAACATTAGGGTTTGGACTTTGAAGTACGGAAGTATGAGAATCGCCCCAGACCCATGAATAATTCCACGTTCCGGCATTAGTAGTATTAATAACACTTACAGAGGCCGACGGATATAGCTGCGAAAGCGGTGAAGCTGAAAAGCCTGCATTCGGCTGTGAAGCGGCGGTAGTTGTCCCAGTAACAGTATCGGCACAGCCTAAAGCAGAAGATGCAATTAACCGCACAGTATAAACCTGATTGACGGCAGTTGAATTAATATAGGTGTTAACAGGGTTTGCCTGACCAGAAGAATTTCCGTTGCCAAAGTCCCAAAGGTATGTTGATGCATTAATGGAGTGATTAATAAAATTTACTGTGAATGGACTGCATCCCAAAGCAGGAAAGGTAAACACCGCAGTAACTTTTGGATAAACAGCGGCAGCATTTACAGCAGTATCTTTACATCCGTCGGCAGCTGTAACGATAAAAGTAATGTTATTTGTAATAGAAACCCCGGAACCGTTGGTGTAAACATGCGAAGGGCTGGGGATAGTATCAAACGGGGAGCCGTCGCCAAAATTCCAATGATAACGCTGCGCATTTACCGACTGGTTTGTAAAGTACGCTGTATATGGGCTGCAGGCGGCATTGGTACTTAAGCTGAATGCGGCATTAGGTTTAAATTTTACATTCACAACCGCCGTCTGAGTATCCACACATCCGAAAGAAGATGATGATGTTAAAAGAATAGTGTAGTTTACTGAAGCTGCTGAATTGTTGATATATGTATGTGTTAAGCTGGTCTGGGTTGAAAGCGTGCCGTCACCGAAATCCCAGGTATAGCTGTTTGTATTTACCGATTGATTCGAAACTGAAATTGTTAAAGGACTGCAGCCCGATGCAAAGCCTGTAAAGGCTGCAGCTGCCTGCGGGTAAACATTTATAGGCTGCGAAGTTGTGTCGCGGCAGGCATCGCCTGCGCTCACAATTAATTTTGCAGTATAAGCAGCGGTAATGCCGGTTATATTGGAATAAGTATGAAGAGGGCTTTGCAGGGTATCAAGCACTGAGCCGTCACCGAAATTCCATTGATAGTGCGCTGCATTTAAACTCTGGTTTGTAAATACTGCAGACAAAGGGCTGCAGCCGGTATTCGTATTTAAACTGAAAGCGGCATGAGGTTTAAATTTTACATTCACTACCGCAGTCTGTGTATCCACGCACCCAAAAGAGGAAGAAGCCGTCAGCAGAATCGTGTAATTTATTGCCACTCCTGAATTATTTAGATAGGTATGTGTTGGATTAGTCTGCGTTGATAAAGTTCCGTCGCCTAAATCCCAGTTGTAGGTATTTGTATTTGTTGATTGATTCGTCAGCGCTACGCCTAATGGGCTGCAGCCGGAGGACTGCCCATTAAAGCCGGCAGTTGCTTTAGGGTAAACAGTTAATGTTTTCGCTGCGGTATCTGCACATGCATTTGCTGTTGTAACTATTAACCGAACATTTTCAGGAACTGAACTTCCTGATGAATTTAAATAAGTGTGGCTGGTATCAGCAATGCTGCCAGCGGAGCTTCCGTCGCCGAAAGTCCAGTTATTATAGGCTGCACCGGTGGATAGATTTGTGAAGGTTGCAAGAAAGGGCGGACAGCCTGCATTGCTGCTCAAACTAAATCCTGCACTGGGTTTGTAAAAAAGAGTAATCGGTGAAGCGACAGTATCGGTACAGCCGTATGATGACTGCGCTGATAAAATTATTGTATCATTTTTATTTGCACCCGATAAGTTGGCATACGTGTGAGAAGGATTAGTCTGCGCAGAAAGCGAGCCATCGCCAAAATCCCAGCTGTAACTTACAGCGTTCACAGAATTGTTAATCATAACAATGCTTACCGGGCTGCAAGCATTTGCCGGGGTTACAAAAGCGGCCGTCACTTTCGGAAATACTTCTACCGACCGAATCATTGTATCAATGCAGCCGAAAGCGGTTTTTACCTGGAGTATTACGGAATATATTTTTGTTGCGGCCGTATTATTTATAAACGTGTGAATGGGGCTTGCAGCAATTGATGAGGTGCCGTCACCGAAGTCCCACAAATAAGCTGCTGCTAAAACGGAGTTATCTGTAAAGCTTACGATCAAGGGAGAACAGCCTAAACCGGAGGATTTGCTGAAGCTGGCTTTAGGAAGAGGATATACACGAATGCCTAAATTAACAGTGTCTTTACAGGAAAAAGGGGTTGTGGCAATCAGCTCCACATGAAATAAAGAATCGTTTATTCCATTATTAATAAATGTGTGATTGGGCGACTGCGCAGTACTTGCAGCGCCGTCGCCGAAAGTCCATTGATAAAGCGCGCCCCCTGAAGAAGCGCTGAAACTCACGTTTAAAGCCGTACACCCGCTGTCAACAGGCAGTGCCGTAAAGCTGAAATCAGGTTTAGGATAAAGTGTGATGTTCTGCACAGCAGCGCTGGTACAGCCGTTAGAGGAGCTTATTGTGAGGGTGGTGATATAGGTTTGTACAAATGAACTGTTATTTAAAAATATATGATTGGGACTTACAGTTAAATCAGCGGCAGTGCCGTCGCCGAAATCCCACGAATAGCCTGTCGCACCGGTTGAGGTGTTTGAAAATTGTACAGGAAGCGGGCTGCAGTTTAATAAATAGTCGGATGTGAATGAAGCGTGTGCAGCATGAAACACAGTAATTACTGTTTTAAAAGTATCTGCGCAGCCAAAGGAAGAAACTGAAATTAAGGATATGTGATAGGTAGTATCAGATGTGTGGGTATTGGCAAAAGCATGTATCGGATTTACGGCGGTACTTGCAGCTGTGCCATCGCCAAAGTTCCAGGTATAGGTGGCAGCACCCGTTGATTGATTGGTAAAGCTGATTGTTAATGCGGTGCATCCCGAAGTTGCACTTTGCAGATAATGTGAAACCGGAAGGGGGTTCACTCTCGCTGCTATGCTGTCTTTATTGCTGCAGAATGCAGTGAAGGCTGTAAGTTTAACATTATACGTGCCTGTGTCGATAAATGTATGTGAAGGATTTTGCGCAGAACTTGCTGCGGACAAATCACCGAAGTTCCAAAGCCACGATACAATCGCGTCGCCGGCAGCTGAAGTGGAAGTGTTGGCAAACGTTCCTGAAACACCTTTGCAAACGCTGAAAGCACTTATCTGCGCATCTGGCGATTGAAATACTTTAACCTGCTTTGTTTTAGATGCCGTACATCCATTGCTTCCCGTTACATTCAATGAAACATTATATGTCCCTGCTCCTGTGTACGACTGTGCCGCAGGGCTGGCAGCGACGTCGGTATTGCCATTGCCGAAATTCCATAGATATGCCGCTATTGCACCGGACGAAGTATTAACAAAAGTTTCAGTGCCGGTATCGCAGAAATTATTTGCTCCCAGATTGAAACCTGCTCCGGGTTTTGGTTTTACAACAACCTGTTTGGATGCAGTGCTTGTGCATCCGCTGGCGCCCGCCACATTTGCAGTTAATGAAATAGTATATGTTCCTGCAGTATTATAAGTTTTTGTCTGGGATGCCGTATTACCGACAATTATGTTTCCGGAACCATCGCCGAAATTCCATATAAACTGGTTGGCACCGCCTGTCGACAGGTTTGCTGCTGTAATGCTCTGCCCTTCGCAGACGGTATCTTTACTTAATGATAAGGCAGCAGTAGGCGGTGTTGTAATCTGCACAGAAATTGTTTTCTGGGTCATACCGCAGAAACTGCTGTCTTTTAATAAAACGCTGTAGGTGCCGAGGCCGGGATAAGTGAGATCATAACCAGCCCTGCCCGGAGGATTAAAGGGCTGCCAGTTTATAATTGAATCATGCCCGAGCCCCCAGTAATCGCCGAAATCCCAGTATTCATAACGCTGCTGATTATTGCCCAAAGCATAACAATTTAAATTGGTGGTATTATCAAAATGAAAAGTTGTACTCGGGAAACATTTGATCAAGGCATCCGGTGTAATGTTCGGGTTGTCTTTATCCCATACCTGAATGGGCTGATAAACATTGGTTGAGGGGTTTCCGCTGTTGCAGTAGTTCTCGGCAGTAAGTGTTACAGCAACATTACAATTTGTTGTTCCTGGCAGATAGGCATGGCTTAAAACCACTCCGCCATTACTGTAATTAAATGTTTGAATAGGAGTACCGTCGCCGAAACTCCAGGTAAAGCGGGTTGTTTTAGAAACATTTGTTGAAGAGTTTTTAAAATTAAATGAAGCCGGTGTGCATCCATAAACAGGGCTCCCTAAAGGAATTTGAATAGATGCTGATGGAGTAAGCTCCATTACTGCAACCCCGGAAATTGTGCAGGCAGGTGATGAAGTTGTTATAGTAACCGGAAATGTATCAATCGCTGCAGCGTAGGTATGGCTTATAAAAGCAGGGGGAATCAGATTAACGCCCGATGAATTAGCCGTGCCGTCGCCCCAGTTAACGGTATAACCGCCGATTATAGAAATGTCAGGCTGAAGAAAAATCGTAAAATTACCGCCGGAACAGCCTACCCAGTATGGATTAGACGAAGCAGTGCCGGCGCCGTTTATAAACTTCGGACACTGAGCCTGAACACAAAAAATCCGGAGCGAAAGAAAAATTAATATGTATAATTTTTTTTTCATAAAATAATTCAGTCAAAAGTATCAAAAATTAATAGCAGTTTTTATTTACAATGTCTTTATTCGGGGCGTTTTTCGGGCAGGATGCACGCTGCGTTTTTAAAGCATATCTCAATCGCGATATGGATACGGAATTGGAGGCATAAAGTTTTTGATTTTATTAACACAGGCCTGTGTAAAGCCTTAAATTTAAAAGAACACCGCTGTTTTATAATTTTGTTTTGGCGAATTAACATTGTTTTAATGATACTTTCAGAGTAAAAACCTTTATCAATAGTGTTTTCAATGCCGGGATGGAAGCTGGTTTCGTAAACTTCTTTTTATTAATATATTTGTATAGAATACAAAACATGAAATCAAAAAGCGTTTTTTGCTGGCTGTTATTCTGCACAGTTTTATTTAATGGCTGTCTGTACAATCCATTCAGTGAAAGAAGAGGGCCTATGCCGGTAGCCTATACCATTAAAGAAAAATCAGCATATTTTAATGAGAAAAAGTTTTCAGTTTCCATTGATTCTCTGGGCAATTTTTTAAATCTCAGAATTTACATCGACGGATTTAAAGACCTTCCATTCCCGATTAATCAAAAATACAAGGATACTCTTTGTAAAACAGCTTTTAATTTTGATTTTTACAGCGATAATAAAATCATTAAATCTGATTATAAAACTTATCAAAACACATTCCGCTACTTTAAGGATACGTCAATAAGAGCCGGAACCCTTCATTTATTATCCGATACGATAAACCTGAAGAACTCGAAAGATCTGAGTTTTCAGATTCCGTTCTATGCCTTTCATTCCTTAAAAAGAGGGAAGCAGACAATTGAACTATCTGTTTCACAAACGGTATTTACCAATAATGAAAGTGTTTCCCGAAGAGACAGTCTGGGTCATTACATCCGCCTCTATGAGATCAAACCATTGTTAACTGCTCGGTTTAGGTTCGAAATAAATATGCCTGCAATTTATAAAAGCATTGTTTACGGGGAAGGGCTGGTTTTAAAAAATGATTCTACTTTTTCGCCGGCTTCAATGGACAACACTCTTTGGAACAGCAGTTATCCTGATATTTACTGGACAATATCCTATCCGGCATATACGTGGTATGTTCAAACGCCTTTTGAGCCTTCAACCGACAGGTACACGGCGCTCGATACTTTTAATTTATATCACTATTATCAAAACGACAGCATAGGTTTTGGTGTTTTCGATCATGATTATCTTTCAAGAGATGATTGGATGGGTGATTGGCGGGGCTCGCTGAACAGTTTGGACAAACCCGATTACCAGCATTTAAAATTCGGCTATGTTGATCATTTTGATGTGAAAGTGAAAAAGGCAGGGATAATAAATTAGAACAAATCATTCCAATATTTACTTCATGACTTCTGGATTTAAAGTTTTAGGCCTCTGACCTTTTTCATATAGAATTTGTATTCTCACCTTATTGCCCAGAGACAGATTACAAGAGTCGAGATAAACCTGGAATGCTGTCCCATATTTTTCCGGGCATTTAGGTGTTTTGCCATTAACAAAAATTTTATGAAACGCGCACATAGCCTGTCCATCAGTCGGATTTATTAAATAAACATTTTTTTCGCTGTATTTACCTTCGAGCACTAAAGTGTCGGACCCGCTATTAAATTTTTTATTTATTACAAATGAACTTTGCTTGAAAGGCTTTCGGGAAAAGAAAGAAGATAAGGAAGATTAAAATCACAGTTAAATACTTCACCATTTTTACATGATGCTCTCTGACAGGGTTTCGAACCACTTTAGAGGTGACGAAAACAGGGTTTAAATATCTAAATAAACCCCTGACAGAGCTTAAAGCCCTGGCAGGGTGCTGACAATAATTTTTTGCCTGGTATTTATTATTTTACGAGAGCCTCCAGGGAAGAATATTTTAACATAAAAGACCCAGCCATATCCACCATATCAGCAGAACCGATAAACAAAGGAGTCCGCTGATGCAGTTCATTAATATCTAACTCCATAATTCTGTTGAAGCCGTCTGTTGCCTTTCCTCCAGCCTGTTCTATGATAAATGCCAAGGGATTGCATTCATAAAGCAGACGCAGTTTACCTTTCGGTGATTTAGATGTTATAGGATAAATGTAAATACCGCCTTTAATCAGATTGCGGTGAATATCTGCAACACCCGAACCGATATAGCGGGATGAATAAGGACGGTTTGTTTTGTTGTCTTCTTCCTGGCAGTATTTGAGATATTTTTTAACGCCATCGGGGAAATGCACATAATTGCCTTCGTTAATTGAATAGGTCTGTGCAATTTTCGGGGTCTGCATATCGGGATGCGATAAACAAAATTCGCCTATAGACGGGTCTAAAGTAAAGCCGTTAACTCCCTTGCCTGTTGTATAAACCAGCATGCAGGAAGATCCGTAAATTACATATCCGGCGGCTACCTGCTCGGTGCCTCTTTGAAAAAAATCTTCGTTGGTGCCCGGTCCAGTAAGCGAGGTTCTGCGGTAGATAGAAAAAATTGTGCCGACAGAAACATTTACATCAATATTAGAAGAACCGTCTAAAGGATCCATCGCCACAACATACTTTGCATTTTTCGACATTTCATTATTAATAATAATGAGCTCTTCGTTTTCTTCAGAAGCGATAGCACAGCATTCTCCGCCTACGCTTAATGCCGCAATAAACTGTTCATTTGCAAATACATCTAATTTTTTAACGTTCTCGCCCTGAATATTTATTTCTCCCGCATCCCCTAAAATATCAGCCAGTCCGGCTTTATTTACTTCCCGGTTCACAATTTTTGATGCAATGCCTATGTCACGTAAAAGCCTTGATAATTCTCCTTTAGAAAAAGGGAAATCGGCTTGTTTTTCAATAATAAACTGCCCTAATGTTTTTACCTTGCTCATTGTTTTATTTATTTTGTATTTACACAAATATCGCAAATATTTTTGGATAATGAAATCAATAATTTCCCGCTCTTTTCAATCAAAGAAATAAATATCTTTGTGAGTATCTGGGCCTTGGTCAGGAGCGGATTTTAATTTTAATTTTGTGCCGGTTAAGCTGATAAATTTTAATTTTTTATGAATGTTATCATTAGAAAAGGTATTAAGTCAGACCTGCCGGAGGCACTAGAATTAATCAAAGAACTGGCATTGTATGAAAAGGCGCCTGATGAAGTAACTGTTACCATTGAAGAAATGGAGCAGGATGGATTCGGCAGCAATCCGATTTTTAATTTTTTTATCGCGGAAGCAGCGGATAAAATTGTCGGTATATCACTCTATTATATTAAATATTCAACCTGGAAAGGGAAATGTGTTTTCCTTGAAGATATTATTGTTACAGAACAGTTTCGTAAATGCGGCATCGGCAGACAGCTATTTGATGCCGTTGTGAATGTATCAAAAGAATTGAACGCTGCAAGATTAGAATGGCAGGTTCTGGAATGGAATGACCTGGCAATAAAATTTTATGAAAAAATAAATGCGGGCTTTGACTCAGAATGGATTAACTGTAAATTAACTAAGGAGCAGATGGCAGGGTGGGGGATAGGAAATAGGTAAAAGCCAATAGGCAAAGAGCAACAGGCAATTGGGAACTGGCAGCAAACAACAATCAGCAGTGCAAAAAGGAATAATTGTAAAAAACGAAGTTTAAAATGAAAGTATTCAAATTCGGCGGGGCATCGGTAAAAGATGCTGGGGCTGTAAAAAATGCTGCGGCTATTTTAAAAAAGTATCCAAAAGAAAATATAATTGTGGTGATTTCTGCAATGGGTAAAACTACAAATGCTTTGGAGCGGTTAACAAATGCTTTTTTTTATTCTGATAACAAAGAAGCTGAAAAGCCGGAAGCCATCGCAATTTTGAATGAAATAAAAAAATATCATTTTGATATTATTGAAGAATTATTTCCGGATAAAAGCCATCCTATTTATAATGAAATTAATAACTCCTTTGTTGAATTAGACTGGGCAGTTGAAGAGGCGCCTGCCCACAGCTATGATCACGAGTATGATCAGATTGTAAGCATCGGCGAAATTGTTTCTACAAAAATTGTAAATGCATACTTGAATGAAGCCGGAATCCCATGCAAATGGAGAGATGTGCGTGATTTTATTCAAACAGATAATACGTTTCGTGAAGGAAAGGTTGATTTGGAACTGACGGAGAGCTTGGTGAAAAAACACCTTTCTCCGGTCTTTGCCTCAGAAGAGGGAGCTATTGTGGTTACACAGGGTTTTATAGGCGGCACATCAGAAAATTTTACAACAACGCTGGGGCGCGAAGGTTCTGACTATACCGCTGCAATACTTGCATTTGCTGCCAATGCAGAAAGTGTAACTATCTGGAAAGATGTGCCGGGAATATTAAATGCCGATCCAAAATGGTTTGATGAAACAAAAAAAATTGAACAGCTCTCCTACCAGGATGCAATAGAATTGGCTTATTACGGTGCAACGGTTATTCATCCCAAAACAATTAAACCTCTGCAGAATAAAAAAATTCCGCTGTATGTGAAATCATTTTTGAATCCTGAAGAAATTGGGACTGTTATCAATGAAGACCAGTCGCCGCTGCCAGTCCCCTGTTTTATTTTCAAGATTAACCAGGTGCTGCTTTCTATTTCACCAAAAGATTTTTCATTTATTGCAGAAGAAAACTTCAGCAGTATTTTTAAATTATTTGCCCAGCAGCATGTAAAAATAAACATGATGCAGAACTCCGCAATCAGCTTTTCTGTCTGTATTGATAATGACCCCGGTAAATTACCGGAATTGATAAAAACACTTCAAAAGGAATATCGAGTTTTGTATAATGAAAATTTGGAATTGATAACTATTCGGTATTATGACCAGGCCACCATTGGCCGAGTAACTATTGATAAAAAAGTTTTGCTTGAAGTAAAGAGCAGATATACTGTGCAGCTGGTGGTACAGAAAAGTAATTAAATTATAAATTGTTTTAATTAAGCGGCTCAAATCATTCTGAAAATATACCGGTTATTATTGCCTCGGAATTTTAATTTTTAAAATAGTTTATAAATAGGTTATTTTTGCTTTATGGAAAACATCAGCCCGGAACAATTAGCAATTGAAAAACAAAAACTTGATCTTCTCAAGCAGGAGCTTGAAGAAAAGAACAAGCAGATGTGGAACATGTCTGAAACGGTTTATAAAGAAAAAAAGAAAATTGAGCTGCAGCTGGATGAAATTATGAAGGAGAAATTACAACTTGAAATTCAAAAAAAAGAAAATGAAGAAAAAGTAAAAATGCTTTGGGAGCAAAGCACTGCTATACACCATGAAAAGGAAAGAATAGAACAATTAAAGGCGCAGGTTGAATACCGCCATAAAGAAATAATTGACAGTGTTCATTATGCAAAAAAAATTCAACAGGCCATACTTCCTTCCTATGAAATGGTGAACAGCCTTCTTCCTGATTCTTTTATTTTTTTTAAACCTAAAAATATTGTGAGCGGTGATTTTTTCTGGGTACACCGTGTAAATGAACATCAGATATTATTTGCTGCTGTTGATTGTACAGGTCATGGCGTTCCGGGGGCTTTTATGAGTATCATGGGCTATCATCTGCTGGAGCAGGTGGTAAAAGAAAATCATATTTACCAGCCGGCATTGATACTGGATGAATTAAGTAAATTAGTAATAAAGTCGTTAAAGCAGACCAATGAACTTGCATCTGTTAAGGATGGAATGGATATAGCGCTGTGTATGGTTGACTATCAAAATTACACTCTCGAATACGCAGGAGCGCATAATTCCTTATATCTTATCAGAGATGGCATTTTGAATGAAACAAAGGCTGACCGGAGGTCAATTGGGATTTCATTATCCAAATCACTTCTATTTACCAATCACAAAATAAAACTCGAAAAGGGAGATTATTTATATGTTTTTTCAGATGGCTTTGCGGATCAGAAAGGCGGATCCAATAATGATAAATTTTTCTATCAGCCGTTTAGAGATCTTCTCACTGCAATTCATAAGCTGCCGATGCAGGAGCAGCGCCAGAAATTAGAAAAAGTGATTATTGAGTGGAAAGGAGATAAGGGGCAGATTGATGATATGCTGGTGATAGGACTTAGTCTTTAATTCATTTGTTGCTGAAGGGTTTTACGAAGTAAAATTTTACCAAAGTCCGAAATTTTCATTTATCATTTCTTTTCCCCAGGGATATTTTCCAAAATCCTTTTTAAGTTTTGCTTTTAATTCTTCAGCAGTAAAAATTTTATTTTTTCCTTTTTTTGGTGTAAGCAGCGTTAAGGCAGGTTTGGTAATTTCAACACTTTTTGCAAAATAAATTACACCGCCGTCTTCAGTAGCTACACCCAGTATGGCTCCCGGCAGGCCGTAAAAACTTTCAGGGCCTGTATTGGGTATTATTTCATCAGAGTACCATACATAAATTTTTGTTGTATCGTTGGCTTTCCAGATTGCTTTCCTGCAGTTGTATCCGCAGATGGTTCTTTTGTTTTCAGTAATTTTCCATTTGCGGTTATATAAGGTATCCTCAACATATAATTCTTCTCCCCATATTTTTTTAATGCTCAGGCGTTTGTTTTTATTGAAATTTTGATACACCGTATTTTTGCTGGTTGCCCAGCTCATATCCTCTTTAAGGTCACTGTCCTGAGGCTTAAAGATCGACATACTGTCGTTAAAATAGAGCTCAAAAAAATCTGTTTTGTTTTTATCTTCTTCTTTCAGCCAATCTTTTACATCTTCATATTTATCATTCTTAAACTTTTTATAAAGATTGGTTTTGCGCTCATACACTATTTTGCCTGAAGTAATTTGAGCTTCAGCGCCTAATAGATTAAAACATAAAACACCAAGGAGTAAATAATTTTTAAAAGTCCTCTTCATCTTCTTTGGTTTTATTGCTGTTAAATTTATAAACCGCTTTTAATAAAATGTAACGTGAAATAATATTTGTTTTAGTATCTATAATAATATTGTCCTGAACACTTCGGTTAGTGTTGATGTTTTGATTTAAAATATCATAAGCCAAAATTGAAACAATAAGAGCCTCACTCTTAAAAAAAGTTTTGCTTAAAGAGGCATTCCATAAAAAGTAACTGATATTAAAACCCGCCGTGCGCCTGCTGTTAATGGTATATACAACATCACTTTCAAGTCTGAATTTTTTTGGAAGTTTAATGCCGGTGGATGCATTATAGACCTGTGTGGAGTATGGTTTGCTGCTTTGGGGATTTAAAGTAGTTGAAGGGTTATTATAAGTATAACTTCCGCCGACCCGGAAGTCCAGAGTATCTAAAGTAATTACAATATCTAAACCTGCGTCAGTAGAAGCATTTTTAGTTGTGTTTTTTTGTTTGTTGATAAAGTTAGAATAGCTGGTATAATTAAAATTTAGATCAGGGTCAAGTTGAAGTACTTTGGAAAAAAATGGAATTCCGCCGCTAATGCCGGCACGGCCATTGTAATTGCCGTTTACATTCACAGCTTGTGAAATTCCACGCCCTATACTGTCATATACAATTGAATTAACAATTGCATTATTGATAGTATTAAAATTCATACTTGCCCAAATATACTTGCCTGTAATAGCTTTATAAGAATTAAAGGACATGTTGAAATTGTTCTGAAAAGTTGGAATTAAATTGGGGTTGCCGATTTTTATCTGGTTGGGGTTTGTATTGTCAGGTATGGGCTGCAGCTGATTTATAGTTGGCTGCACAGAGCTTGTTGCATATCCCATATTGAACCGTTTATTATCGCTGAATTTATACATGTAACTTAAATAGGGCAGTACATTATTGGTCTTTTGAGTAATCCGCTCATTCGTTAATAAATTGGTATTGCTTACTAATATCTGCCGGGCACGGGTTCCCATAGTCAGGCGTTGTTTTTTTACTTCATAAATAAATTTAGCTCCTAAGCGGTTAGTAAAGCGTTTGTTCTCAAAATTATTTGTGAGCAGATTATTTTCTACGGTATAATCTCCGTTAGAAAAATTCAATGTTTTTTTATCCTGCAGTCCGAGGTTATAGAAAAAATCGTAAGCAAATTCTAATTTTATTTTTTTTGTAATAGGTTCAGTATATACAACCGAAGCTGTCTGCGACTGGTTGGTTATTGAATTCTGCTTCTTTTGGTTGATTGAGTCGTTTAGTGGCAGTCCATTATAAAACACATTGGATGATTTAAGTATTCCGCTGCTTTCGCTGCCGTTTGCAGCATAATCATAGGTTGCAATCAGCAGCCGGTCTTTCTTTTTGAACCTTCTGGAAAGCCGGAAATTCGTATTTACATCATAGGCCTTTGTTGTATTAATATTTTCAACATTTGTTTTTCGGGTCATCGTATCATTTTTTGCAATAAAATCTGTAACATCAAAAGTCTGCTGACTTCTGGTATTAAAGTTAAGCTTAGGCAGAATTGTTAATTCTGTTAATGAATCAATTGTCTGATCAATTGAGAAATTTATATTATGTCCTTCATTTTTTTGCTGAGACTCACTAGTGTTCGTTGTTGTATAGCTCGTATCTGACTGAAAATACTGGGAGCGGGTGCTTGTATTTGATTTCAGCTGATTGTTGTTATACGTATAATTAAATCCAAGTTTTGTGTTTTTGCTGATCTTGTCAGTATAGTAAATGCCCGACTTAAATGTTTGCGGGATTCCGGGACCTTGACCGCCTGGTGGAGGATTCCAAGTTCCATTATCATCTTGTGTCCATTGCGGAGTTTCATTATCTAACCCGTATTTGTATGCGTCACCCCAGCCAAAGCCGGAGTTAGGCGTATTGCTGCCAAGAGAAAAAACGGATATTTTTTGTTTTTTTCTGAATTTATTAAGCAGCAGCTCTCCTTCATAAAATTTTTGAAAATCACCAGCGCCTGAGGTTTTCCCAAAGTAACCCTTCTTTGAATCTTCTTTCAATTTCAAATTCATAACTTTAATTGTCTCATCACTGCCGTTGTCGGATGGGTTTTCATTTTTTTTGTCATAAACCTGAACAGATTCAACCGTATTAGCATTTAAGTTTTTTGTAGCCATTGTAGGGTCGGTTCCGAAAAATTCATCGCCGTCAACGAGAACCTGGTCAACTTTTGTTCCCTGCGCTGTTATTTTGCCGTCCTTGTCAACCTTTATTCCCGGGAGTTTTTTCAATAGGTCTTCAACTGTTGCATTGGGTTTCACTTTAAACGAGTCAGCAGTATAAATCATCGTATCGCCTTTATAATAAACAGGGTCTTTGTAAGCGTAAATAACGATTTCATTCAGGGTATGACTTTTTGGCGGCAGTATAATTTTTCCGAAATCAAAAGCGAAATTAGCCGGACTTCCAAAAACATAAAATGATAAATCGCCGAACTTCGGGTGAGAAATAATTACCTGGTAGTTTCCCATTGGGATGTTTTTCATTGAGAAAAATCCTTTTGCATCTGCTCTTGCGAAGGAAACGAGTAATGAGTCATCGAGTTTTAAAACTGTTGCAACGGCATACTGCAAAGGAGCTTTAGCGGCCGTGTCTTGCACATTGCCGCCAATAGTTATGCTTTGTGAAAAAGCATTTAAGGCAATAAATAAAAAAAGGAGAGTTAAATATTTATTCATAAATAATAAAGGTTTTAAATTTATGAAAGTTTCCAATACAACGAAACTTCTAGTTTCATATTGTATTCTCAAACGAATTTCTGAAGCCGAAAATGTACCCTGCAAAAAATGGTCTATTATAATAATTCAAATTTTTGCAATAAAACCGCTTGGTATTTAACTAAAATAAAAGTAATTAAAAAAAATTGAAAAACAAAAAATAGACTTCCTGCGGGTTTACAGAGGTTATTGAAGATGAAGGGAATTTTTTAATAAAAAATGGTCAGGAAATATCTATTTCGTTTTTTTTAATCGCCTCTCTCTCACTCCAGAAATAGGCTCCCAGCAAAGCGAAGAAAATAACTCCTCTTTGCCTGTCTAAAAGATTTTCAGTTAAAAAGCAGAAGCAGATTAATACTAAAAAATAAGTGTAAAGTAAATTGCCGCTTACGTATGCCTTCCAAAAATGGAAAAAGAGAAGGAGCGCAAAGAGTAAAATGCCGATTATTCCAAAAGAGAGCCAAACGTTTAAATACTCATTATGCGTATTATAAGATCCGAAAGAAGTTTTTGTATTAACAGAAATGTAATAATAATAATTATCAAGGTAAGCCTGTAGGTTGCCGGGACCAGTACCTTTTATCCAAAAAGCTTCAAGCATACTCAAATCAATCTCTAAAATAATTTTTCTGACTGCAAGTGAGTTCTCGAAGGATGAAATGCTGTTTTCTGTTTTGGAAATAAAGCAGCCTGTTTCCTGCCACCGCTGCTGAAAAGAAGGCATTAAAAAATATCCGGAAACGGTAAGAGCAATTAGTGAGCTTAGAATAAAATATTTTTTGAAACCGGATTTTAAATTTAGGAAAACATAAAGTCCGATCAAAAGAGAAGCTATTAAAGGCATTTTGGGAGAAAGTAAAAGTAAAAATACCAAGAGGAAAAAAAAGAGTATGATGTGGAAAGGAATATTTTTTTGAGAAATCAATTTGTTTTGAAACCTGTAAATTAAAACCAAGATGCTGAAAGCAATGTAAATGCCAATGTATGTGGGGTGAGTATCTGTTATTCTTTCGAAAGTCTGCCTGTAATAAACCTGAAATAAAAGGGAAGGCTGGTGAATTATATAGTCAATCAAAATATACAGATTAGCGGTTAAGCAGACAGCAGCGCACGCGTAAACAAAAAACATCCAGTTGAAAGGCTTGTTTTCATTGGCTTTGTTTATAAAAAGAACGGTAAAAGGTAGAATAATCAATGATAATTTTTTTTCACATAAAAACAATAAAGGATGCAGATTTACTCCCGCAAATGGAATGTAAATGAGGTATAAAAAATAAAAAGAACCCAATAGTACAGCTGTTAAATATTCGTTTTTTGAGATGCGCTGTTTGTTGATAATTATAGAAGCAAGCGGAACGGCAGTGCCGATGAATAAAAGAAGAACCTGCAGTCTTAAAGGAACAAAAAACGAAATAGCAGCAAGCTTATAAGCGTTATGGGTTATGAAATTTAATAGTTTCAATTGAAAAAAATTATTTCAGAATAAGTATTGCTGTGAATATTCAAGCTTGTTTGTTTATGCTGATTTTAAAGAGTGAACAGCACTAATATAGGCGGTTAATTCTTTATGAAATTGTTCAACAGAAAAATTGAGAGCATGTTTTCTTATCAACTCATAATTTGAAAGCGGATTTTTTTCAAATGTTTCGACAGCTTCTTTAATTAGATTTTTTGACTGCTCATTAAAAAAGACCCCGCTTATGCCAGCCTCCACTGTTTCTTTATAGCCGCCGTAATTCAATGCTATTACAGGAGTGCCGCATGACTGGGATTCAACACATGTAATACCGAAATCTTCTTTGGCAGCAAAAACGCCGGCTTTGGCGCCCTGCACTAATTTGATTAAATCATCCGTGTTTTTATAACCTAAAAATTTAATGTTAGTATGTTTTTCTGCCTGCTTCATCAACTGCCTGCCGGCATATCCCGATCCCACTATTATCAGCTCCTTATCCGGCATTTCTTTAAATGCTTCAATTATTAAATCCACTCTTTTGTAAGGAACAAGTCTGCCGAAACAGATGTAATAATTTTTTCGCTTTCCATTGTTTAATAAAAACTTCTCAGTGTCAACCGGGGGATAAATAACAACCGATTCTCTGTTGTAACTTTTTTTGACTCTCTCTTTTACGTGTTTCGAATTTGCAATAAAAAAATCAACATGCTGCGCTGTTTTGTAATCCCATTTACGAAGAAAATAAATTAGAAAAGCCTGAATAGACTTTTTGTAAAAAGGTGACTGTTCCATATAATCGTCATACAAATCCCAGGCATACCTCATTGGTGTATGGCAGTAACAGATATGTTTTGTGTCTTTATCTTTTTTTATTCCTTTAATAACGGCATGTGAGGATGAAATAATGAGTTCGTAATTTTTTAAACGAATGCTTTTTACAGCAAATGGAAAGATGGGAAGTAAAAGGCGGTAGATGTTTCGTGAAAAAGGAATGTTTTGTATAAATGTAGTTTTTACTTTTTTGTTTTCTAAAATTTCAGCTGCGTTTTCTTCGTCCAGAAAATTAAAAATGGTAAAAACATCAGGCTGTTCCTTTTTATAAACTGCTAATATTTCTTTCAGTACTTTTTCAGAACCTCCGTTAACAGCAAGCCATTCATGTATAATTGCAATTCTCATTATTAATAGCGGCGCCGTTGAGCAGTTTTAGTATTTTAAATAATCTAAAATTATTTTTGCTCCGTTTTTGTAATTATATTTTTCTTCTAATGTACAAATTTCATTTAAAGCTTTTTCGTTTTTTTTAATGCTGAGATTAAAATTGTCGGCAATTGCCTTTAAATTAGTATGATCGCAGCAACTGACATTATCACCATATATTTCGTGAAACACTTCCAAATCGGAGCAGATGACCTTACACCTGAAGTGGAGCGCTTCGAGTATTGGAATACAAAAGCCTTCATAACTTGATAAACAGACAAAGATTTCGGCGGCTGCGTAAAGCTCTATTAAAGCCCTGTCATCAGCGGTTGTTATGAGTTCTATATTTTTATTTGCCGCCGCGAGTTCTTGAATACCAGAATCACTATTATAAATTGTACTATACCGCCCTGCTATTATCAACTTGTAATCAGGGTTTGCGAATGCGATGAATGAATGAATAAGCTGTTCGTAATTTTTACGTTTGTTGATACTGCCTACAGAAAGAATAATTTTTTGTTTTGGAGTCTGCACAGTAGCGGCCTTTAAGAAAAATTCGGAAAGACCGTTGTAGGTAATGTCAATTTTACCTGCTGAAATATTTAAAGTTTTTACAATTTCTTTTTTCATTGTCTCACTCACTGTGAACAGATGTCTTGATTTACGGGCCAATCTGGGCAGCAGAAAACGGTAAACGGCTTTGAAGCGGAATGAATTCCAGTTTTCAGATTTAAGCGGCGCCAAATCATGGATAACCAATAAATTGTTGGTGAATAGGAGAGGGGCTGTATTTGCAAGATTTAGAAGAACAGGGTTTTGCTGTTTGAGTTTTTTTAAATATAAATACAAATCGAGCTGTTCCCACAGATGCCCCCTGTTAGTTCCGATTACCTGCACATTCAAAAATTCAGAAAGTTCTTTATTACTGCTGTTTTTAGGAGATAAAAATACTGCCGAGGGATATTGCTTTTTAATTTCTTTAGAAATTTCAGCAGCATACCGCTGTACACCGCTTAGTTCCTGTGTTACAAATCGTGCGTTTACAAAAAGCATTGGTGACTTCATTTATACTGGCAGTCTGTAAGCAGTTAATTTTACTTTATTTCTTTTGTTGTGTTTCTGAAAATTATTTTTCAAAAGAGTAAAACAAAATTACTCAATACTATTTTTAAAATACTTTTCAATTAATACAAGTAAAAATGCAGTACACATAACATACATCACAGGAATAAATCCTAAATAATGCCTAAATGCTACCCAGTGAACGCCTGCAACATAATTATTTACAAGAAAAGCCGCTATTAGGAAAGTTAGAAACAGCAAACCGGCCGAAATCAGCCATTTCAGTTTTTTTAAAAGTGTTTTGAAGTATACGATACAGATAATAATGCTCAGACCCGTAATTGCAAGAACATACACACCGATATCAAAATTGTTTTTAATAAAACTTAATGTAAATGCATCATGCAGCCATAAGCCGTAAAATGTTTTAAAATCAGCAAATCCCGCAGGAATATATAATGTAAGAAACTGCTGCAGATAGCCGTCAATATTTTTATCGGGAATCGTTGCTGATTTCCAAAACATAAATGTGAGGGCGGCAGCAATAATCATGGATGTAATTACTGCAAAATTCTTTACTGTAAAATGTGAGCGGTATTTCAGAAGCATTATAATACAAAGTCCCGGCAGAATAAAAACAGTGCTCAATCCCGTAAAGATTGAAAGCAGCACAAATAAAACAAAACGATACAAGGTTCGATCTTCAGGATGATGATAATAATTAATTAAAAAGATTCCTGCTGAATTTATCATCAGCGGTACCAGCATATTGTTGCCCAAACCGAAACGCTGGTGAGTGGCAAGCAGCAGGCCGAATAAGGTGCAGCCCAATCCGTATGAGTTAGGTATGGAGTAACCTAATTTATTAAGAGATTTGAATAATGGAATGCATATAAACATTCCTATTACAAAGAACGCATAAGAAAAAAGCCGGAGCATTTTCAGCCTGTAAAAAAGTTTAACTCCCATCTTGTTCATTAACATGTTGGGGGGAGTTAACAAGGCATAATACAATGGCGGATGAATTGCTTCGTAGCAGATGGCCGCAAGTCCCAGCTGCTGATATGTTTTCATATTCCTTTGCGGATTTCTGAGGGTATCGGTTGTGATGTGAAAAAACATTTCTAAAGAAATCTGATCCGATGATCTTGGCAGCTTTCCCGAACTTAATTTATTAATATAATCCATGTGAGAATACTCATCAATCGGGCTCCATTTAGTTTGATTGTGAATAAATCTCAGGGAAAAAACAATTGTTATTAAACAAAGAATAAACAATATAATGGATGCCGTTCTGTCTAACTTAGTCTGCATTGAGTTTATAGCTGATTATTTTCTGATTCCAGTAGGGTTATCTTCCAAAAGCTTATCAATTGAAGATTCAAGCATTTCATAAACAACAATACTCGGTTTTTCTTTTTCTATTACTTCAGATGATAATTCATTTGTCCATAGATAAATGCAGTCGCTGAAATGCTCAGAGAAATAAGGGATCATCAGATTAAAGTAAGAATCCCTGTAAACAACCGCTTTAGGAAGATTACTGTTTTTTATCTGCGTGTGAACTGTTGACTGCATTGTTGCCACAGAACCATATTCAACAGGTTTAATTTTTTCGTATTTGAATTTTAATGGGTTTTGCAGATGCCATTCGTCATTGAGCAGAATGTTTTCTAACGATAGAATCCTGCCAAGGTCGGCACTGTGAGTATGCCGGGCTACTGTCCAATAATTTGCACGCGGAGTGGGCCTAAAAACCGGATTTACTGCATTTAAAGCAGTAATCAGTTTTTCATATCCAATGTAACCTCCCTGGAAGTTCCAATGAATATCATGCTGATAATATACTTCAATTCTGCTTTTTGCTTCAATCAGTTCATTTGTAACATCTATTATTTTTACATAACTATTTTTTTTCATGTAATCTCTCAGCTGCAATAATTTCGATTGTTCACTTTTTTTCTTCATACAATCAGGCAGATATTCAGGATAAATACTTGATTTCATCGGCAGGATCATAACAAAAAAATTAATATTTTTTGCAGTATGCCAGTCATAAGCTTCTTCCAGATTATGCTGTATAATTTTAAGTTCAGCATCGGTAAATAGTGTTTCGTTTTGATAACCTTTTATAACTGTAGGATCAGTTGAAAACAGCCAGCTTTTTTTTCCCACAGCCACCAAATCCGGTTTAGATGATGTTTCAAAAATTTTAAGTTTATAATAACTGTTTAAAGTTGAAAGTTCTTTTCTGAATCCAAAATTATCATCAAAATACTGGTTAAATAATTTCGGATATTCCAGTATTTTATCAAAATTGAATACAGGCTTTTCATGAAGCTTCCGGTTTTCACCGCTGTCGGAATTATTTGAAAACAAATTCATCCATAAAAACGGAAACAGCAGAAATGCCGTGAAAATTAAAACAAAAAGATGCATCGCTTTTATTTCAACATCTATGTATCGGCTTAATTTTTTTCGGATTATATAAAACACAAATACTCCAAGGCAGGAGACTAATAAAAAAAGCAGTAAATAAAACGTGTGTTTTGTATTTGTTTCATCTAAATAATCCTTTAAACTAAATGTACTAATGATGTTAGAGTCGGGTCCGTTTGATTCAATTGATACCCCGTTGTTTTCAAATTTATAAGTTTTAATGTCTTTGGCAGGTTTAAATTTTTCGAAAATTTCCTGAGGGCCGAATACAATATTGCTGCCTAAGCCTGCCAGCGTTATTTTTCTGAAAACCCAGTTGCCGCGGGTAAAGCTGGGGTCAATCCGAATTCTGCCCGGCTTGTCGGGGATGGGTACTTCAATATCTATGCTGCCGTTATTAACCGGCCCGGCAATATCAACTGTAGTAACAAAATCTGATTTAAATTGATCTTTATCTTCAGTAAACAGCTGTACTTTACTTTGCTGTGAAGCATCAAATTCAATCTGTAGTTTTAATTTCCTGTTTATAAAATCAGTCTGCAGCAGCGATTGATATAAAATATAACCTGCAGCTAATGAAAGTACAGCGGGGATGAAATATATAAATGCGCGGCGTTTCATTAAAATCTAAAATAGATAAATGGGTTATAACTCGAATTTGCTAATTCGCTTGAAGCAAGCACAAATAAAATTAAAACAACACCGGTTTCAATCCATTGTTTTTTAGTTTCATTTTTTATTTTATTGAATATAAATTCTGCAGTAGGAATTGAAAGCAGGATGCCGGTAAAAAAAACAAAATACCACTCCTTTGTCAAATACAAGTGTATTCTGCTGTATGGATCAGGTGTGTTAAAAATAAACAGAGAATGAAAGTATGCAGCAAGATGGTGAATATCATCAATCGAATATAAAATATCACCCAGTGCGTAGGCAATAAAAACATATATACTCCGCATAGGGCGCGGTATCCAATTTAATATTTTCGAAAGTCCGAATCGCTCCAGCGTGAGTAAAAGCCCATGATAAATTCCGAAAATAACAAAGGACCAGTTCGCGCCATGCCAGATGCCGACTAATAAAAAAACAATCCAAAGATTTAAAATTGTCTGCAGCTTTCCTTTTTTATTTCCTCCCAATGGCAGATATACATAATCCCTGAACCAGTTGGATAATGAGATATGCCAGCGTGTCCAGAACTCCCGCATCGACTGTGAAATAAAGGGATAGTTAAAATTTTCCAGAAATTTAAAACCAAACATTCTACCCAGCCCTATAGCCATATCCGAATAGCCCGAAAAATCGAAATACAATTGAATTCCCACAGCAAACACTCCCAGCCACGACCAGTAGGCATTTAATTCGCTTACCGGCATTTTAAAAATAAAATCAGGAACCCGTCCTACCATGTTTGCAATCAATACTTTTTTTGCAAGGCCGATAATAAACCGTTTAACACCGGAGGCAAATAATTCAAGATCTATGGTACGATCGTCAATTTGGTGTTCAACATCTTTATACCTGATAATAGGGCCGGCAATGAGCTGGGGAAAAAAGGAAATGTATAAGGCAAGTTTTAAAGGATTCCGCTGCGCCTGCGAATGCCCGCGGAATACATCAATCATATAGCTCATGCCGTGAAATGTATAAAACGATATACCCAGCGGAAGTATTATTTTATCCCAGATTATCGGATTAAAATCTAACTGAGCTGCTGCGAAATTATAATTGCTTATAAAAAAATTGGCATATTTAAAATAGATCAGCAATAGCAGATTGGCGGCTATGCCTATAAATAAAATCCGCTTTTTCAATTGCAGCGTTTTTGCATCCGCTATGCCCATGCCCGAAAAATAATTGATCAGCACAGAAACCAGCATCAGGGTTAACATTTTGCCTTCGCCCCAGCCGTAAAACAATAAGCTGAAAAATAGCAGTATCCAGTTTCTATATGGTTTGGCAGCCACATAATAACAGAACAATACCATTGGCAGAAACCAAAAAAGAAATATGGGTGAGCTGAATAACATTTATCTTATTTGGGATTCTTATATAATTTCAAGTGGGTAAAAGTAGAAAGATTTTTAACAGTCTGTTACAACTAATAATGGGACAATAATCTATAATTTGAAAATAAATAGTTGTATAATTTTTTATATTTTCGCTTTAGCTTAAATCAATAATTTTCTGGACAAATAATTAAGGGTTAAAGCAGCAATTATATTTTAAATTAGATTATGATATTAGATGAATATATATTGACGTTGCCAAGCAGCCAAAATAAACTTGATATATTCAAAGGTGAATGGTCATCAATATTACCGGAAAAATATAATTTGCAAACAGGCGGTACCGCAAAATTATTTGAAGACGACAGAATTCTCTGGGCAAAAAAAGTGTTAGGGCATCCTTATTTTTCAAGTGTATTGGAACTTGGTCCGCTTGAAGGGGGGCATTCATATATGTTAAACAGTAAAACAAATAAAGTTATATCAATAGAAGCAAACACCAGGGCCTATCTTAAATGTTTGATCATAAAAGAAATATTCAAATTAAAAGTAGATTTCCGCTTAGGCGACTTTAATAATTATTTAAAAACCTGCAGCGATAAATTTAACGTAGTCTATGCCTGTGGTGTATTATATCACCAGCTAAAGCCCATTGAACTAATTAAGTTGATAGCCGCCGTTACTGATAAATTATTTATCTGGACGCATTATTTTGATGCCGAAATAATCAAGAAAAGGGAAGATATATCCTATAAATTTTCTGCCCTTAAATCGATGGATTTTGAAGGGGAGAAATATTATTATTCAGAATACTCCTATAAAACAGCTTTAGAATGGAATGGCTTCTGCGGCGGTCCCAGCGAAACAAGTATTTGGCTTACCAAAGAGAGTTTAATAAAAGCCTTAAATAAATACGGATTTACTAAAATGCAATTTAATTTTGTTGATGAAAACCATCCCAATGGAGCAGCTCTGGCTATATGTGCCCGGAAATAAAGAAGCTATGACGAAGATTAGCGCTGTGTTTTCATAGAAGACAATTCATCCGCAATGAAAGTGAAATTTATATTGTCCCCCGCCATATTATTTTTTTTGCCTTATCCATAAAAGGCTTCTCAATATATTTGAATCCTAAAAAGCTTATCAGTACAAGTATTGGAGTTATCGAAAATATTACAAGACAATATTCAAGAGGAGTAAAAAGTTTAATCTTTTCGAAATTGAAACCAAAATTAAAAAGTACAAAAAGAAGTATCCCGTGCAGCAAATAAGTACTGTAACTTATTTCGCTTAAAAATTTTAATGTCGAATTTTTAAGCAGCCCGAATAAGGAAGTTCCCATTGCGATAAAGGTGAAAATAATTGTAATTAATAGTATGCAGTAAATATTATAGGCGGTGTTAAACTGTACAATCAAAATAAGGCATATCAAAATAATTATACTTGAATAAGCATCTTTTATTTTTTTATTAAAAGAAGTGAATTTTAACAATACAGGAGCAATTGCCCCCCCAATAAAAGAATAAATATGATATTGCACAACGCCGTGAATTTTATAAAATCCTATTATAAAAATCAAACTTAAAATAACATACCTTATTTTAGGTTTAATTTTCAATATCAATATCGAAACTAAAGGCAGACTGAAATAAAACAGCCATTCATAAGGCAGCGACCAAACTACTGCTGAATTTACAAGGCTTGTAGATGCGTTGTTATTTATTAACGGAGTTTTATAAATAGTAAAAAAGCACCAATTAATTATTGATTTAACAAATTCAGATAATCCAACATTCAGATGCCATTGGCTTAAATACATTATTATAACAACAATTAATAATAATGAAAAATAGTACATCGGTACTAATCTTAATATTCTTGACAGAAAGAACTGCCGCCAGTCAAAACCTTTTTCATCAGCGTTTAGAAGCTTTGAAATAAATAGAAAACTGGTAATCATAAAAAACAATGAAACGCTGGTTTCCCCGAACTGAGGATAAAGATTCGATTTTAAAAAGCAGTTTTGCCAGCTGTTTGTTAAAAAATATTCACCCCATATACTTGCATGGTGAATAAAAACACCCAAAGCTAAAAAGCCTCTCATCCCATCGATACATTCATACCGGCCTGTTTGAGAGCTTGTTTTATATTTCGATTTAATTATATAACCGGTTATAAAAGCTGTTAAGTATATAATTACAGCAAAAAAGGGATTTAAAGGATTCATGAATTCTTCATGGTTTTGTCATTTTCATGAATGCGGATTGTTAAACACATTAAAAAAATCAGGCAGAAAAGTTCATGCTGAAATCCTGTACATCCAAGCTCAGGTTAGGATTATAGCACGGGTCGTGCTGTGTATATTTAACCCATTTTTTGCTGAAGATGCCTATTTCTTTTATATGCCGTTCGTATGATTCCTTGCTTAAATGAGGGTGTCCGCGTGATACCGATTCAAAATGATAAAGTTCTACGTGCGGCAAATAAACATTATGATACCCTTTGTCAACTATTTTCAGACATAAGTCCACATCATTATATTCCACTGCCAGGTCTTCTTCCAGTCCATTGACTTCTAAAAACACTTCTTTTCTGCACATCAGGCAGGCCGCAGTGACCGCAGAGTAATTATTTATCAATTGAATATAATTAAAATATCCCGGGTCATCTTTGTGCTGCCTTACAAATGGGTGCCCCGCTACTCCGCCCAAGCCTACAATAACACCTGCGTGCTGAACAGTATCATCCGGGTAAAGTAATTTTGCACCAACAGCCCCTACATTTTTCTGTTGCGCGTATGCTGCCATATTATACAGCCAATCGGTGTGAATAACCTCTGTATCATTATTCAGTAACAAAACATATTTGCCCGTGCTCATTTCTACGCCTTTGTTAATGAGTGTAGAAAAATTAAAAGGGATATTCAAATCAAGCGATTTGAAATTTGAAGGATGAAGCTTTTTGTATTTTTCTATTAACTGAAAAAAGTCAGGACTGCTGCTGTTATTATTGACAACAATAACTTCGTAATTTTTATAATGAGTAAGATTATAAATGCTTTCCAAACAATTCTCCAGCAGCCCGGCTTGGTCTTTTGATGGAATAATGATGCTTATTTTTTCTTCATCGTCAACATCAAATCTTACAGAATAGCCGCGGAAACCAGCTAAAAATTTTATCTCAGCACTTGCGCCTCGTCGCTTAACAGCTTCTTCTATAGCTTTTTTGGCTGCTATGTAAGCATACGGTTTTACCTCTTCACCTTGAGCAGCAGAAAGACTGTGAATCCGCCAATGATACAGTACTTTTGGAATGTGCCCAATATTATTTGTAATTTCTGTTGCACGTAAAATTAAATCATAATCCTGGCTTCCTTCAAACCCAATACGGCAGCCACCGATTACATCTAAAATTTGTTTTTTTATTACAACAACATGCAGAATATAATTTCTTGATAATAAATTATGCGGCGACCAGTCTGGTTTAAAATGAGGATCTGAAAATACCCCAGTTTCATTTATTTTATCTTCATCTGAATAAATAATATCTACCTCAGGGTTTTCATTGATATGTTTTACAACCTCATGCAAACAGTTTTGAGTAATTAAATCGTCATGATCCATAAACAAAACATAATCGCCGGCAGCAATTGCAAGGGCACTGTTAGTTGCTTCAGAAATATGCCCGTTCACTTCACGGAAAACAACCTTAATATTTGCATATATTTTTTGATATGATTTAAGCAGGTTGATTATTTTCGGATTTGTCGAGCAGTCATCAGCAATGCAAAGCTCCCAGTTTTTGTAAGGCTGCTCTAGAATAGAGTCAATAGCAGCAATTAAATACTGAAGCGGAGGATTATAAACCGGCATCACAATACTAATCTTCGGGTTCATTTTTAAATTTTCCTTATCTTCTTGTATATCGAGCAGGAGCTTTCCCGGATTTAGTTTCGCTGTAATCCAATCATGATATGATTTGCTTATTGTTTTCGTTTCTTCATCCAAATAAACAATTGAAATTGGGCGGTCTTCCAACCTCATGTATAATTTCCTGAAAACATTTTTTAATATCTTTCTTAATAATTTCAGTCCAGGTTTTGAAAATGTAAAAATAATTAAATCGATATATTTTCTGAGTCTGCCATTCTTAGTGCCTTTTCGGCTGAAAATAATATGTTTCAGTTTTTTCAGCTTGTCTGCAAGTTTGATGTACCATCTGTTTTCGAAGTAATCTAATTTCTGCTGCAATAAACTGCTAAGTTGATTTGCGGATTGAATCTGCTGCCTGGCATTATTCAGAAGCAGATTTAAGGATTCAATTTTTTTAAGCAGCGCAATTGCTTCCTCTTTTGTTCTGGAATCTTCTGTCTGCAGTGAAGAAATTAAAAAGGCAATATTTTCTTTGAACAGGCGTTCGTGCTTTTTTACAATTTTAAAAGCAGTTTCTGAAGAAACACTGAACGCCGGCAAAGTATTCAGATTTAGGTGTTTGAAGTTTACAATGCAGGCCTCTGCATCTTTTTCAGATAAGACTCTAATAGTAAAATCCCATAAAGAGCCTTCAAAGTCAAGTGTTTCATCAAAGCCCCCAGCTCTTTTCCAAAGCGATGTGTCGAAAAAAATATTGTTCTCTATTATACTTTTTGAAAGAATATCCGAAAGAAACAAGTCCTCGTAAACAACCTCGCCATCTCCTGTAACGTTATTTTGTACGGTTAAAAATTGGTAGTCACGGCTTCTCTTAGTATTAATTAAGTTTAAAATTGATTCGTGAACCATGCCGTCAGTAATATAAATATATTCTGGATTCCAGAGTGAAAGGCACTCGTTGATCGTTTGATTGACGGATTGTTTTTTTTCTCTAAAATAAACAGGCAGTTTATCTTTCAGATATTTAAAAACTACATTTAATTTTTTTACTTCATCCGAAGTTTCGCAGATAAAATGAAGCTGGGGGGGTATTGAAAATTCGGAAAAATAGGCTTCAATTAACTGTTCGACATTTCTCTCTCCGCCTGTTTTTTTGACAACTATGGATAATTCCTTTCCGTTATCGATTTCTTTATTCTGCTGCTGAAAAGTATTATTACCTTCAAGCTCTGCAATTAAATTAGCAATCTGTTCTTTTTTTCTGGAATCGCAGTATTTATCTATAAAGAATGGATCATTATGATTTGTAATAGAGCAGTTTTGATAAACTGCAGTATTACGGAGCTGGTACTGTTTATTTATTTTTTGGATGATATTCCTGCACTGAACAGCAAGATCCCGGCTGTTAATAAAAATGCTGTTTGCTTTATTGGAAATATGCAGATTTAATAATTTCGTCTGCTGTTTTTTCCATGAATTATAAAAATCGTCATTAGGCTTCGAAAGACTTGCAGTCTGCCATGGAAGGGAGTAAAGAATAATATAAAATGGCGGATTTTCAAACGTCAGATTTTTATATTTAAAAAATGATTCTGGATTAATTTTTAGCCCAAAAAGCTTCCTGGAATCTAAGCCTTCCTCAATCAATAATTTGAGTTCTTCAGGATCGTTCGAGTTTTTTTGTAATAAATTATTGATTGAATGGGAAGCAAACAAATCTGATTTTTGAATTACCGGATATGTGTTTTTTATTTCATGGCTGTCGATAATTGCCCTTGATAAAAACTGTGAAATGATATCAGCAGAATGAGGTTCATGCGATATAATAACGACAGGGTTTTTTCCTAACTTGTAAACTAACTCTGAAACAGCGCTTCGTAATGTCTGCATACATTCTTTGAATTTCCTGATTGTTTGATGCTGCCGTTTTCAATTAATATCGCATTTTCGCAAAGTTTTACAGCATCGGCTGGTGCATGTGAAACAAAAATAATTGTTTTTCCCTGTTCTTTTATCAGATTTATTTTCTGAACACATTTGGTTTGAAAGCCCTGGTCGCCCACCGCTAAAATTTCGTCAATCATTAGTATGTCAAAATTCTTTGCCAAGGCTATCGAAAATGCCAAGCGTGCAATCATTCCTGACGAATATCTTTTAACGGGCATTTGGAGCGTGTTGGTGTCAAGTTCCGAAAAATCAATAATTTCGCGGGTAAGCTGAATAATCTCTCTATGCTTTAACCCGCTTAAAGAAAGCAGGAGATTAATATTTTCAAATCCGGTCAATTCAAGCTCCATGCCGGCACTAAGCGCTAATATGGGCGCAATTGTTCCGCTGACAGTTAATTTGCCTCCGCTTGGTTTAATTATACCGCTGATGGTTCTTAACAGCGTACTTTTCCCGGAGCCGTTTCTGCCCATAATAGCCCAGCTTTCACCTTTATTGATGGTAAAGTTAATTTCCTTTAAAATAGTTTTTCTCCTGAAAGGCCTTTTGCCGATGGTAAAAAAATCCTTCACAGAATGTATCCCTACATTGTTCTCCAAAAAATCAACTGAAATGTTTTCGAGAGTAATCAGCGGGACTTTAATATTCGTTTTTTTTAAATGCATGAAATAAAATACCTGCTTAGTTTTTGAAAAATAAAATATCCTATCGCAAAGGAAATAATACCGCTGATTAATGCGCCAGTCCATAGTTTATAGGAAGGTCCGTCAGGATAATAAACAATGTGTCTGAAGAGTTCAATGAAATAATAAACGGGGTTCATCTTAACAATGAACTGATATTTTAATGGTATCAGGCTCATCGGATAGGCAACCGGGGTGACATAAAAAAAAGCAGGAAGTATAGTGTTCCATAAGATTCCGACGTCGCGTAAAAAAACATTGATACCAGAGAGGATAAGCGAAAAACCTAAAGTAAACAAGCTGAAAAGTATAACAGCCGGAAAAAAAAGAAAGAGTTTAAAACTGTATGTTATACCGAAAGGATACATCACCAATAAAAAAACAATAAACATTAAACATAAATTAAAAAGCTCGCTGGTGAGCTCTGCTATTGGAAAGTAGATGGGCGGTATTTTTATTGATTTTATTAAATCCGCTGAAGAAATAATACTTTGAATAATCTGTCCGGCAACATTTGAAAAATAAAACCAAATGATTAAACCGGAAGTAACATATAAAACATAATTTCCTAAAGAAGAAAATTGCGTGCTGAAAATTAAAATGAACACCAAAAGGTATAGAAATGGTTTCAGAAAGCCCCAGAAAAAGCCTATCACCGAGTTTTTATAACGAAGTTTTATATTCCGTTTTGTTAAAGCATATATTTTTAAAAGTTCACTCATTCAACTAATTGAAAATAAAAAATGTAAAAGCAAAGTTAATTTAAAGATTTAAAAGTATCAGTTGTTCTATTTATTAGTAAAAAAAATTATCGCCGAACTTCGCGTCTATCCCGCTTTGCATGAATTATTTTAATTTTTATTTGAGTTTACAATTGCTTCAAAAAATAATTACCGCAGTTCCTTTTCAGGTATTTCATGCTTCCACAATAATTTTGCCTTATCGTTAAAAAGTTCTATAGTGCAAATACGGCTGCCAACAGCGCCTGTAACAGACACTCTGCCAAAGTTGCAGAGAACGGTAAGTGTATTAGGAACACGGGCAGTACTGGCCGCATCATTAGGTGTAGGCTTTGATGGAAAGCTGCTGATGGGGGAGCATGTAAAGTCATAAAAAGGATAAGTGTTTTCTCTCACCTGTTTTTGAAGATCCGAATGATGTGAGTCTCCTGTTAAAAAAATAATACCTGTTATGTTATTGTTTTTTATAAAATCAAAAATGGCCTTTTTTTCTTCCGGGAATTGGCTGTAACATTCATCCTTGCAGTTTGGATTCAGCATAGGGCTTCCTAATACAATAAACTTAAAAACAGCATCAGATTTTTTTAGCCCCGCCAAAAACCAACTCAGCTGTTCTTTTCCGAGCATAGTCCCGTTTTTTGTATTAGGCGCATTGCGGTAAAACCGGTCATCCAAAAGAAAAAACTCGCTGTCGTATTTTCTGAAACTTGAAAAAATCCCATTCACTCCCGGCAAACCATAAGAGGGATTAGCCCATAGACTCCTGTAAATATAAAGTGAGGTGTCTTTTAAAGGAAAGCTTTCATCGCCGTCGTAAGAGCCGTAATCATGATCATCCCAAATGGCATACTGCGGGCGCGAAGTAAGAAAATTATTCATCCGCTTTATTTTTCTTGATTTGATCTGCCTCCGCCACATGCCCTTTGCTGAAGCGAAATCCGGCGGACCCAACGGCTTTTTTATATAGTAGGTATTATCTCCAAGCCATATCATAAAGTCGCTGGGAACAGTCTGCATCTTCTTAAATATTTTGTCAGTGCCAGCATGGAGAAAAGGCTTACAAATGGCCGGCAGCTGCAGAGCGCAGGAACCGGTGAGAAATGAAAAATCTGCCGAAGCCGTTTTTTTTAATGTTTTAAATTTAATTTTTTTCTTAATTGTTTTCTTGTCAAGCAGGAGTGTTACTTCGTATTCAGTGTCGGGAGAAAGATTGTTGAAGTCAACCGTAATCGGAAATAATTTTTTATACGCTTTCACAGTATCGGTAGAAATCGTTATACTTTTTTTGTTTTGAGCAGCATTATTCTCTGTTAAAAAAATGCAGACAGTTTTTGTTTTTTTTACAAGAAGCCATATTTTAGAGGTGTTGGCTGTTACATCGCCCGGCATCGGCCCGGCAGTTAATTTACGCTGCTGCGAAAACGTGAGGCTGTTAATTGAAATAAAAAAAAGCAAAAAAAATATAAATCTCATTTTATTTTATAATTGAGTTAAGACCCAAGTTCAATATTTATTTCAATTCCTTAACCACTCTGCTGACAGCTTCAATCACTTCATTAATTTCAGAATCGCTGGTGTATTTGCCCAGACTGAACCGGATGGAGCTGTATGAATCCTCATCACTCAAACCCATTGCCTTTAAAACATGCGACGGTTCAGCTATAGCAGAGCTACAGGCAGAGCCCATTGCAATGGCAATAGACGGAAGTTTAGTTATAAGATTTTCAGCACGTATGCCCTGAAAGGTAATGTTTGTAGTATTAAACAAGCGGTGCCTGGTGCTTCCGTTAATAAAAACATTATCCAAATCACAGAGGTGCTGCTCTAACTTTGTACGAAGTCTTGAAATACGCGCCGCATCATCCCACATTTCCTGATCTGCAATTTCACATGCTTTTCCAAGTCCGACAATCCCTGTAACATTTAAGGTTCCAGAGCGAAGCCCCCGTTCATGCCCTCCGCCATCCATCTGAGCAAATAGTGTAACCCGGGGATTTTTTCTTCTTACATACAAAGCTCCGGCGCCTTTTGGCCCATATATTTTGTGGGCACTCATGCACATTAGGTCAATATCATCTTCTTCAACATCACAATTTATTTTCCCAACGGCCTGGGTGGCATCCGACATAAAAATGCTGTTGCTGCTGTGAACCAATTCTGCAATTTGTTTGATAGGCTGCATCACTCCGGTTTCATTGTTTACATGCATCACAGCTGTCAGAATTGTCTGCGGAGTCAGCGCATTTTTTAATTCATCCAGATCAATCAGCCCTTCGCGGTTTACTGATAAATAGGTGATTTCAGCGCCCTTTCGTTCGAGCGCTCTGCAGGTGTCAAGCACTGCTTTGTGTTCTGTTTTAACAGTAATAATGTGCCTGCCTTTGGTTTGATAGTTTTCCCAAACACCCTTAATAGCAAGGTTAATAGCTTCGGTTGCGCCGGAAGTAAAAACAATTTCCTGCGCTGTGCAATTGATAAGTCTCGCAGTCTGCTCACGCGCAGTTTTAACGGCATCTTCAGCAATCCAGCCAAAAGCATGCGTCCGGCTGGATGCGTTGCCGAATTTTTCAGTAAAGTACGGCAGCATCGTTTCTAATATCCGTTTATCAACCGGAGTAGTGGCATTGTAATCTAAATAAATCGGTTTTTTCACGCAGCAAAAGTAATATTATACCGAAATAAACCCTACAACCAAATTTCTGAATACTAAACGGCTATTAAAATTTAAGATTTTGAAAAGTATAGTGCGCTAGGTATAAAGGGATAGAAGTAAACCCAATAAAATATATTTTCACGAGTTTGGATTTTTGCAGATCATAAAACAGCACTTGCTTTGTTCAGCAGCCATGTGCCTCACAAATACATTATTTACGGGTTAAACGCCTCTTATTTAGAATTATTCTTAACTTTGTGTTCAGATTTATGACAGAGTTAAAAACCATAAGCAAAATAGGTATTGATATCGAAAAGATTCGGGCGGATTTCCCCATACTTTCGCGTAAAGTAAACGGCCGGTCTTTGATTTATTTTGATAATGGAGCAACTTCGCAAAAACCGCAGGCAGTAATTGATGCCCTTAATAATTATTATGTCCATGATAATGCCAACATTCACCGCGGTGTGCACACGTTAAGCCAGGAAATCACCGTTGCCTATGAAAATTCACGAGCCGTTATTCAAAAGCATTTGAATGCAGATCATTCACACGAAATTATTTTTACTAAAGGCACAACTGATTCCATAAATTTAACAGCATCTTCGTTTGGAAAAAAATTTATTTCCAAAGGCGATGAAATTATTATTTCTGTTATGGAGCACCACTCCAACATTTTGCCTTGGCAGGTGGTATGTGAAGAAAAAGGCGCAATTTTAAAGGTGATTCCCATAAATGATGCCGGCGAATTAATGATGGATGAGTATAAAAAATTACTCAGTAATAAAACCAAAATTGTTGCTGTTGCACATATTTCGAATACCCTTGGAACTATTAATCCGATTAAAGAAATTATTGAAGCGGCGCATGCACTTAATATTCCCGTTCTCATTGATGGTGCACAGGCAGTGCCTCATATAAAAGTGGATATGCAGGCGCTAGATTGTGATTTTTACTGCTTCAGCGGACATAAGTTATTCGGCCCCACAGGAGTTGGCATCCTTTACGGAAAAGAAAAATGGCTGAATGAAATGCCTCCTTATCAAACAGGCGGAGGCACTATAAAAACGGTTACATTTGAAAAAACGGAGTATGCTGATCTCCCCTTGAAATTCGAAGCCGGTACGCCCGATATTTCAGGAGGAATAGGACTTGCTGCAGCTATTGATTACATAAATAAAATTGGTTTAGATAATATTGCAGCTTACGAACATAAGCTGTTGCTTCATGCTGCAGGAGAACTGGAGAAAATTGAAGGATTGAAAATTATTGGTACTGCAAAAGAAAAAGCAAGTGTTATTTCTTTTATTGTTGACGGCCTGCATCCATTTGATATCGGAACAATATTAGACCAATTTGGGATAGCAGTCCGCACAGGCCATCATTGCACGCAGCCTCTGGCTGAGCGTTACTGCATAAAAGGAACAGTCCGCGCTTCTTTTGCATTTTATAATACCAAGCACGAAATTGATGAATTTATTACAGCGCTGAAAAAAACTATAACAATGTTAAAATAAGGCTGCATGTTATGTCAATAGAAGAAACTGAACAGGAAATAATTGAAGAGTTTGAGATGTTTGACGACTGGATGCAGAAGTATGAACACCTGATAGATTTGGGAAGATCGCTCCCTTTAATTGATGAAAAAAATAAAACCGAGGATAAATTAATAAAAGGCTGTCAGGCACAGGTTTGGCTTCAGTCGGAATTAAAAAACGGCAGCGTTTTTTATACTGCTGACAGCGATGCCATTATTACCAAAGGCATGGTGGCCCTGATGGTCCGGGTATTATCTGGCCATACGCCGGAAGAAATAATTAATGCGAAATTAGATTTTGTTGAAAAAATTGGATTAATAAAACATCTTTCTCCTACCCGCAGCAATGGTTTGGTGAGCATGATAAAACAAATGAAGCTTGATGCAGTTGCATATAAGCAGTTTAAAGTTTAAAAGTTTAAAGTTAGAAGGTTCTGTATTAAATGCTGTTTATGACTTTCCAACTTTAAACTTCCAGCTTTAAACTAACAAACTTTGAACTAAAAAAAGGATGCCGGCAATTATAAATACTCACGACACTCCCCTTGCACAGCGGGTAATAGACACCATTAAAACCTGCTACGACCCCGAAATACCTGTAGATATTTGGGAGCTGGGCTTGATTTATGAAATCAACATTGATGCAGAGAACAATCTTCTTGTGAAAATGACTTTAACCTCGCCGTCTTGTCCTGTTGCTGAAACACTGCCTCCTGAAGTAGAACAGAAGCTTCGTGATGTAGAAGGCATTAGATCAGCAAAAATAGAATTAACCTTTGAACCGCCCTGGGAAAAAGAAATGATGACCGAGGTTGCCCAGCTGGAGCTTGGATTTATGTAAAAAGTACGAAGTATTAAGTACCAAGTACAATAACCGCGATATTCATAGTACATAATACTTTGTACTCAGTACATAATAGTCATGATAATAAATAAAGTTGCCTTAAGCGGCATCATCACCATCGACCTTGAAGATTTTTATCCGAAAGGCGAACGTGTATTATTTGATATTAAAGATTTGCTTTTTGAAGGATTGATGCTTCGTGAAAAAGATTTTCGTGAATTCATCAAAAACGAAAATTGGGCTGAGTATCAGGACAAGTATATCGCTCTCATCTGTTCGGCAGATGCCGTTGTTCCCGTATGGGCTTACATGTTGCTGGCTTTGCACTTGGAGCCCTATGCAAAAAAAATAGTGTATGGAAATCTGGAAGTTCTTGAAACCATTTTATTTAACGAAGCCCTCCGAACGCTAGATATTGATAGCTATAAAGATGCTCGTATTGTAATAAAAGGCTGCGGTCATCTGCCTGTACCCAAAGCGGCTTATGTTGAAATTGCCATGTTGCTGCGTCCTGTTGCAAAAAGCATTATGTATGGAGAAGCCTGTTCTGCTGTTCCATTATACAAGAAGCCCAAATAATTATTCCTCACAAGCTTTATCCTTCGGCCCGTTCTTCGCCTTTATCCTCAATCCTTTCTGGGGCATTTATAAATATGAATTTAAGGTGTCCGATTATTTTTTCGTTAATTTAGTATGCAACCTTTTTAATAAATTGTTTATCTTATTACCGTGAAAACTGCTAAATTTGTTTGTATTTTCAGAATTAAAAAAAATATTTGTTCTTAACATATCTTATCATGAAAAACTTCATAACAGTTAAAAAAAACTCACCGATAATAATTACAGCAGCTTTTTTATTCCTTTTTTTTCAGATGGGCATGGCGCAGACTGCCGGAGGTAATTCATCTGGAAATAAAAAATATGTAAAAATGGTAATCGGCCACGGCGCCCTCCACTGCCCATTTTTGGGTCCCAAATTTATTTCTAGGCTCGACAGCATTCAAGGTATTCAAAATCTTTTTGTTGACAAACAGAACAGCTATGCAACTTTTAATCTCCCTGCTGATACAAAAATGAATTTAGATTTATTACAAAAAATTGGGATTGATGCGGGTTATGCTGCATCCGATGTAATTGTTACATTAGATAATATACCGATTCTAACAGCAGTAACGCCTAAATAAGTATTTATAAAATTATACAGTTACGTTAAATTCGAAATTCACGGAAGTCTCGAAATTCACATTAAAATGAATAGTATTACAAAACATAATTTAGCAATTTTCTTTTCAATAGCGCTGTTTTGGGCAGTCCTTAGAGGAAATTCATTTGCCCAGAATTCCAATACTTTTATGAGAATGGCAACTGCTCCGGGGATGAATGGCGGTTTGTCTCTTGCGGTAACAAGCGATGGCGGATTTGTTGGAACTGGCCAGCAGGAAGCTGGCAGTGCCGGAAACTGCGATGTATATGTATATAAGGTTGATGCATGCGGAACTCTTCAGTGGGAAAGGCTGTTTGGTAATGCGGGAGCCGACGGAGGGAAGTATGTACAGCAGACTTCTGATGGGGGTTACATTGTTGCGGGGCTGTACAACAGCAGTTATATTATATTGTTATTAAAAATAGATGCTTTAGGCAATCTTCAATGGTCAAAAACATTTGAGGGCGGGTATGGGCTCTATGTTCAGCAGACTAAGGATGGCGGATATATCTTAACGGGATTTTCTAATGCTGGCGGTTTTGGGGGGAATGATATTGTTTTGATAAAAACAGACGCTTCTGGTAATTTAATTTGGAAAAAGATTTATGGAGGGGCCGGCGATGATTGGGGAGATTATGTCGAGCAGACTAAGGATGGGGGGTACATAATAGCAGGTTACACTTCAAGTTATGGTGCAGGAAGTACAGATCTTGTATTATTGAAAGTCGATAGCCTTGGAACAATGCAGTGGAATAAAACATACGGTGGTACTGCAGGTGAAGGAAATAGTTCCTGGGGGATTTCGGGACAGATAACCAGCGACGGCGGGTATATGATCTGTGGAAATACCGCCAGTTATGGGGCGGGAAGTAATGATGTGCTGCTTGTGAAAACAGACAGCACCGGCACTTTGCAATGGGCTAAAACCTATGGAGGAACAAATGATGACCAGCCCCGTTTTGCCCACCAGACGCGAAGCGGTGGATTTATCATTTGCGGGTTCACCAGATCTTTCTGGGTCACTGGGCCGGGTGATTTGGACGCATATCTAATAAAGACAGACGGCGGTGGCAATCTCTTATGGTCGAAAGCATACGGGGGGCCCGCTTACGATAAATGTGAAATGGTGAGAGAAACCTCTGACGGCGGTTACGCTTTATCTATTATAACAGCGAATTTTGGTGCTGATTATTATGACCCTATTTTTATGAAAACTGACAGCATGGGTGTGGTAGGATGTCATGATTCAACCTGTGCTACAATTGTTACTAATGTTTCACCATCGGTAGGCACCGGTTTGCAGGAAATGGTTCCAACTCTGGTTGAAAGCAGTCCTTCACTTACTACAAATAATTACTCTGCAACAGATATTTTTATCTGCCGGCATTGCACTACTGTTCCTGCTTTTGTTCCCAGCGATACTACAATATGTGTTGGTCAATCAATGTTTTTTTATAACACAACAACAGTCGGGATCCGTTGTTTTGAAAACTGGTATGTCAATGGAACCGTTGTTAATGGCAATAAAGACACCCTGCCTTTTACATTTAATACTGCAGGCATCCATAAAATTCAGCTTATTGCATCCTGTGGTAACACTACTGACACAAGCACTGTTAATATACATGTATATGATTATCCAGTTGCGGCATTTACTAATACAAACGTCTGTAAAGGTATTGTAACTCAATTTCATGATGGTTCAACAATAGCTTCAGGCTCCATTTCCTTAAGAACATGGAATTTCGGAGACGGTACCACTTTGAATAACTCCATAAATCCTGCACATCTATATACTAATGCTGGGAACTATAATGTTCGATTAATTGTAAGCAACAGTAACGGCTGTGCCGACACAATTACAAAGTCTGTACCCGTTTATTATAATCCTACTGCGGGTTTTACTCATCTTGATGTCTGCTTTAGAGATTCAATGCATTTTGTCAATACCTCCACCATTGATCCGGCAGCTGCCATTTCAAGTTATTCGTGGAAGTTCGGCGACGGCAGTGCCTTGAGCAGTTTAAAAAATCCGGCGCATGATTATGCCGCCGCTGGAAAAGATACGGTTACTCTGATAACAACCTCTGCTGACGGCTGTGCGGATACCTCATCCGCAGCGGTAAATTCGTTTGATCCCCCGCAGTCTGTATTCATCTTCAATGCAATCTGCTTGTACGATTCAGCACACTTTGTAAATAATTCTGTCAGCCCTGTTATGGGCACTACAGCCTCCTGGTCCTGGAACTTTGGTGACGGCTCCCCTTTAAATACAGCTGTTTTGAGTCCTCACCATATTTATGCAAATCCCGGAAGCTACCTAGTTACATTAACTGTTCATTCTTCAAATCTTGGCTGCCCTGACACGCTTCAGGCAGCAATTATAGTCCCTCCGACTCCCGTTGCTGATTTTAGTTTCACCAATGTTTGTTCAACTCACGCTTTACATTTTCATGATTTATCAACTGTTTCCGCCGGCAGCATTGTTCTCCATTCCTGGGATTTCGGCGATGGCAGTCCGGCTGATACCTCATCTAGCCCAACGCATACATACACATCTCCTGGCACTTACAGTGTCAGATTAATTGTTACCACCGACAGAGGCTGTAAAGATACTATTATAAAAAACACCGTTGTTCATCCTCTCCCTGTCGTTTATTTTAATACATCAGATGTTTGCGACCAAAACAGTGTTCATTTTAATGATTTTTCTGACATCCTTCCAACGGATACAATTCATTCCTGGCACTGGAACTTCGGCGACGGTACAGTGCCGGTAATAACAACCAATACTTCTCACTTGTATGCATTGCCCGGTTCATATACCGTTCAGCTGATTGATGTTTCCAACTTCGGCTGTTCCGATTCCATTAACAAAACAATAATTGTACATCCTAACCCTGTGGCTGGTTTTAAGAACACCAATGTCTGCCAGGGCCTCGCAACAATGTTCACCGACACATCAACAACCGCTTTAGGAAGCATCACAGCATGGGGCTGGAATTACGGCGATGCCAGCCCCTTAGGAACAATTCAAAACCCTTCCCGCCTGTATGCAAGCGGAGGTATGTATAATGTTACTTTGATTGCCGGAAATAATTTCGGCTGTGCCGATACCATAACCAAACCTGTTCGTGTATTTTACAACCCTGTTGCGAATTTCAGCCATATTGATGTCTGTTTAGGCGACAGTCTTCACTTTACTAATGCCAGCACAATAACACTTCCGGATTCACTTGCGGCTTATTTATGGGTATTTGGAGATAACGGCCCAACAGGCAGTACAGCCAGTCCTGCTCATTACTACAGCCTTTCAGGCACATATAATGCAACACTCTTAAGCAGAACAACAAAAGGTTGTTCCAATGCAATGACCCATTCTGTGAAAACGTATGATGCGCCCCAGTCGGCCTTCAGTAAAAATAATATCTGCCTGTTTGATTCCGTGTTATTCACTAATACAACTATTCCTCCGGTAATGGGAAGTACAGCTAGCTGGTGCTGGAATTACGGCGATAACAGCGGACTTAACACAACGGTGTGGAGCCCCTTTCATCATTATCTTCTGCCGGGCCACTATCAGGTAGCTCTGATTACACGCTCATCTAACCTTGGCTGTGCTGATACTCTTAAAGACAGCATCACAGTGTATCCTATGCCTGTTGCGGGTTACAGCTTCAGAAATGTATGTTTAAATCAGCCTATGCTTTTCAACGACAGTTCAAGAATATCAAGCGGAAGTATAGCCGTTCATACCTGGAACTTCGGCGATGGTACTTCTCCGAATGGTAATCCGAATCCGAGCCACCTTTATGCCAATCCGGGCACACGCCCTGTAACATTAATAGTAACGAGCGGATACGGCTGCAAGGATACAATCGTAAAAAATACGGTAGTTCATCCTCTTCCGCATGCGCGGATATACGCATTGGATGTATGTAATGGAGCCGCAGTTCAATTTGCAGACTCTTCTTACATCGCGCCAAGCGATACCATTCACAGCTGGCGCTGGAACTATGCCGACAACAGTGCTTTGAGCACAACTCAAAATACATCTCATTTGTATGCTTCCGCAGGTGTTTATCCGGTTCAGCTGTTTATTACTTCTAACTTCGGCTGTTTAGATTCAGTGATCAGGACCATAACCGTCAATCCTAATCCAGTTGTCAGTTTCACAAGGAATGACAGTATCGGCTGTGAGCCATTATGCGTCACTTTCCAAAATACTTCTACTGTAAACCCTGGAACAAATACTGCTTTTGTGTGGAATTACGGCGACCAGAGTCCTGCAGGAAGCGGTCAGAGCCCTTTTCACTGCTATCATAATGATTCAGTTTTTGCACCTAACCTCTTAGATGTAACATTAACTGTTTCTTCGGACAGCGGATGTGTTAGTACAAAAACAAAAAATCATTACATCACTGTGTATCCAATGCCGATAGCAGGTTTTACAGCATTGCCAAGCAGTGCAAGTATAGTCAATCCTGTTATTACAATAACAGATAAATCTATTGGAGGCAATTACTGGCATTGGAACTTTGGTGATCAGGATACAACATCAATACACTATCCTAACCCGCATACCTACGCAGATACGGGTGCTTACCTGATAAGACAGATTGTATCTACCCAGTATAATTGTATTGATACCTCGTATCAAACGGTCTTCATTGAACCAGACTTTGTATTTTATGTGCCAAACTCTTTCTCACCCAATGATGACGGTATAAATGATATCTTTATAGGCAAGGGGATATTTATATCAGAATATGAAATGATGATATTTGACCGCTGGGGCAATTTAATATTTTATTCTAATGACAGCACCAAAGGCTGGGATGGTACTGCTAATCACGGAACAGAATCAGCTCAAAGAGATGTGTATATCTATTCAATAAAGATTACAGATTTTAATCAGCGCAAACACAGCTATAAGGGAACTGTAACATTGGTTAAGTAAAAGGCCTGTTTCAGCGATATTACGGCAGTCGAGAAAATCTATTATTTGTTATTAGCTACTTGCGTTTCCAATTTATTATAATGAAACCAGACCTGATTACCCTGCTCTTTTTAAGAATTCATTCCACAAAACGTCATTTGGCGGCGGGGAGGTAATAATAATTTTTTCTTTTTTTACTGGATGGATAAATTCTATGCTGCGCGCATGCAGATGGATTGAAGCGTCTTTATTTCCTCGGTCGTAACCATATTTAACATCACCTTTTATAGGCGATCCCATTTTTGAAAGCTGCACTCTTATTTGATGATGACGGCCTGTCAGTGGTTTTATTTCAAGCAGATAATAATTATCCGAGCTGCAGATTAATTCATAATCCAATTCTGAACGCAGTGAGCCGGACACCTCTTTGTCAAAGGCTTTTGACATATTTTTTTCTTCGTTCTTTTTTAAATAATGAATGAGTTTTCCGCTGGCATTCTGCGGTTTGTTTTTTACTACAGCCCAATAAGTTTTTTGAATTTCTTTGCTTTGAAACATCTGATTCAGGCGCGCCAAAGCCTTGCTGGTTTTGGCGAAGAGTACTATGCCGCTCACAGGCCTGTCAATGCGGTGAACAGTTCCTATAAAAACATCACCTGGTTTATTATATTTTTCTTTGACGTACTGTTTTACAAACTCGCTTAAGGGAGTATCGCCTGTCTTATCCCCCTGCACAATATCAGAAGGCCTTTTGTTAACGGCTATAATGTGATTGTCTTCATACAAAACTTCAATTTGAGAATTTGAAGATTTGAAAATGCGCTGCTGAGGATTTTCATTTTCAAATTGTTTCATTAGCAGATTTTCAAATTAATACTGTTCATTCGCATTCGGAAAATCTTTCGATTTAACATCAATTATGTATTGACCTACTGCACTTTTTATATCATCATACAAATTCAAATAGCGTCTTAAAAAACGGGGATTAAATTCATGAGTTAATCCTACCATATCATGGAAAACAAGCACCTGGCCATCAACACCGCCTCCTGCCCCTATGCCGATTATTGGAATTGTTAGTTCTTTCGCAGCCTGCTCCGCTAATTTAGCCGGAATTTTTTCTAACACCAATGCAAAACAGCCCGATTCTTCCAGTATATGTGCATCATCAATCAGGCGTTTAGCTTCTTCTTCCTCCTTTGCACGTACATTGTATGTTCCGAATTTATAAATGCTCTGCGGCGTAAGTCCAAGATGTCCCATAACGGGAATCCCTGCGGTTAATATGCGTTCAATAGATTCTTTTACCTCCCTGCCGCCTTCTAATTTTACAGCATGCGCACCGCTTTCTTTCATTATTTTTATTGCGGAATATAATGCTTCCTTTGAGTTGCCTTGGTATGAGCCGAACGGCAGGTCAACCACTATTAAGGAGCGCTCAATAGCACGTACTACAGATGATGCGTGATAGATCATCTGGTCAAGTGTAATGGGCAGCGTAGTTTCATGGCCGGCCATTACATTTGATGCCGAATCACCTACCAATATTATATCAATACCTGCATGGTCAACAATTTTTGCCATCGTATAATCATACGCAGTCAGCATTGATATTTTTTCCCCCCGGAGTTTCATCTCCTGAAGCACGTGGGTTGTAACTCTTTTTACTTCTTTGTGTATCGACATTTTTTGTTCAATTTAATATGTATAGCAGTGGAAACCTGGCAGATTTAATGATTCGAATAATCAAGAGATTTAAAAAATGCTGTTTTCATAAAATCAATCAGCCGGTTTTATCAAAAAAACTTACTCCGCAAATCTACAAATTGTTTTGATTGAATAAGATTTGAAAAAATATGCTTTCCTAAACCATCAGAGCGTAAGATGATTTCTAATAGAAGAATAAAATAATTTGATATATTTGTCATTCGTCCCTCAAAATAAAAGATTAAAATATTGTGAAAAATAAAATTACCTATGCCTTGTCGGCGCTTGCAGCATTACTCTCATCCTGCAGTACCGACTTAACTGTGATTGGAAAATACAAGGAAACAATGGTTGTTTACGGCCTGTTGGATCAATCGCAGCCGAAGCAGTATATTAAAATAAACAAAGCCTTTTTGGGAGAAGGAAGTGCTTTGGGCTTTGCGCAGGTAAGGGATTCCACACAGTATGTAAATTCTTTGAATGTGGTTTTGAAGCGTATAAAAAACGGAGTAGAGCTAGCAACGTATAATCTTGCTCCCGATAATACTATTCCCAAAGCTTCCGGAATATTTTACAGCATGGATCAGGCAAATGCAATCTATTCTTTCCCTTCTCCTGCCGGCACATTAAGCACTGACAGCGATTATCAATTAATCATTAAAAATAATGAAACCGGTACAGCTGTGAGTTCGCAGACATCTTTGCTGAGTGATGCTATTTTTACTTCACCCACCTCCAGCTCCCCATTCATTGGTTTTATACTTGCAAGCAACAATAAATATCAATATCAGGTAAAGTGGCTCAGTGGAAAAAATGCAAAAATCTATCAGATGATGATTCGATTAAATTATATTGATTCGCTTTCGACTGGTAATGTTTTACAAAAAATAGATTGGGCTTTTCCTGAACAGAACACGCAGGGTTTGAATGGCGGCGAAGAAATGAAAAATGAATTTCTGGGGCAGGAGTTCTTGCAGCGCATCGGCAGCGAGTTAAGTAATTCTCCCGGCTTAATCGCACGCAGAGCCTTAAACATTGATATACTGTTAACCGCGGGCGGCGATGATTTAAATACATTTATTGAAGTAAATAAACCTTCTACCGGCATCAATCAGGAAAAGCCGGTATATACCAATATCAAAAACGGGTTGGGAATATTTTCGTCGCGCTTCAGCAAAGCCCCTTTATCTAAGCCGATGAACAAAACAACGTGGGACTCTTTAGCCTGCGGGCAATATACCCGGGGCTTGAAATTTCTGAATTCATTGGGGCTGGTCTGCCCTTAATTTCTGCCTCTTTGTCACAGCCAAAGGCCTCTTTTTTTTAATCCCTGCATTTTTATATGCCATATTTTCTGTAAATACAAATGGCACAATCATTGAAAATGGCTTGTGGCTTAATTAAAATTAAATAATAGAAAACTAAAAATTAAATAATATGAGTAAAATTATTGGTATCGATTTAGGAACAACCAACTCCTGCGTTTCCGTGATGGAAGGCAATGAGCCTGTTGTAATTCCGAACAGTGAAGGTAAAAGAACAACACCTTCTATTGTAGCATTTGTTGAAAATGGCGAGCGTAAAGTTGGCGATCCTGCAAAACGTCAGGCAATAACCAACCCGACAAAAACTGTTTATTCAATTAAACGTTTTATGGGACACACTTTTGATGAAGTTGCAAAAGAAATTCCCCGCGTACCTTATAAGGTGGTAAAAGGTGATAACAATACTCCCCGCGTACTTATTGATGAGAGAAAATATACTCCTCAGGAAATTTCAGCAATCATTCTTCAAAAAATGAAAAAAACTGCTGAAGATTATCTTGGGCACGAAGTAACTGATGCTGTAATTACTGTTCCGGCATATTTTAACGATGCACAGCGTCAGGCTACAAAAGAAGCCGGCGAAATTGCAGGTTTAAAAGTAAAGCGTATTATCAATGAACCAACTGCTGCGGCTTTGGCTTACGGTCTTGATAAAAGAGGCAAGGAAATGAAAATTGTTGTTTTCGACTGCGGCGGAGGTACACATGACGTATCTGTGCTTGAGCTTGGCGACGGCGTTTTTGAAGTTAAATCAACTGACGGCGACACTCACCTTGGCGGAGACGATTTTGACCATAAAATTATTGACTGGCTGGTTACTGAATTTAAATCTGAAAATGGCATTGATTTATCAAAAGATCCAATGGCATTGCAGCGTTTGAAAGAAGCTGCTGAAAAAGCGAAGATAGAATTATCAAGCTCTCCATCAACCGAAATTAATCTGCCTTATATTATGCCGGTTGACGGCATTCCGAAACACTTGGTACGCACCTTGACCCGTGCAAAATTTGAGCAGCTGGTTGACGATTTAATTAAACGTACTATCGAACCATGCAAAACAGCTTTGAAAAATGCTGGTTTGAGCACAGCTGATATTGATGAAATTATTTTAGTAGGCGGTTCAACACGTATTCCTGCAATTGTGGATGCTGTACAAAAGTTTTTCGGTAAAGCTCCATCAAAAGGGGTTAACCCGGATGAAGTTGTTGCTATCGGAGCCGCTATTCAGGGAGGTGTGTTAACAGGCGAAGTAAAAGATGTATTGCTTCTTGATGTTACCCCGCTTTCACTTGGTATAGAAACAATGGGCGGTGTAATGACCAAACTTATTGAATCCAATACAACTATCCCGACAAAAAAATCGGAAACATTTTCAACAGCCAGCGATAACCAGCCATCTGTTCAGATTGTGGTATATCAAGGCGAACGCTCAATGGCGAAAGACAACCGCAAGTTAGGCGAGTTTAATTTGGATGGTATTCCTCCTGCTCCTAGAGGTGTTCCTCAAGTGGAAGTTACTTTTGATATTGATGCAAACGGTATATTAAACGTATCTGCAAAAGATAAAGCAACCGGCAAATCGCACAATATACGCATTGAAGCAAAATCAGGTTTGACTGATGCTGAAATCAAACGTATGAAAGCGGATGCTGAAGCGAATGCAGAAACAGATAAAAAAGCGAAGGAAGAAATCGAAAAAATCAACGCAGCTGATTCAATGATTTTCCAAACCGAAAAACAATTGAAAGAATACGGAGATAAAATCCCGGCAGAAAAAAAATCTGTGATCGAAAGCGCTTTCACTGAATTGAAAACGGCTCACTCTTCACGCGATACTGCTGGTATTGATAAGGCTTTAGAAAAATTAAATACTGCATGGCAGGCTGCTTCACAGGATATGTATAACGCAGGCCAAGGTGCCGGTGCAAACGGTGAACCTCATGGCGATACTGGTGCAAAAGCGGAAGCGGAAAGCGAAGTAACAGATGTTGATTTCGAAGAAGTAAAAGAAGAAAAAAAATAATTTAAAACTGTAAAACATTTTTTTGTTTGAGTGTTGAGTTCAGAATGGCGGGCGTATTATATACGCCCGCTTTTTTATTTATAAAAACACGCGAAAAGCTCTCCATTTTTAAAATCTAGATACAATGAAACGCTGGGTTGTGTTCCAATTTTTTTTATAAGAGGCTGGGCTGCCTTGGAAAAAAACTTTAACTTTAACCCCTGATACCTTTGTGGAATAAGCCGGTTAATCATCTTATATTAGGGGGAAATTAAAGCTGCAACCTTAGAATTTGTATCGGAAAATCAACAGCATTTTTACCAAGAGTTAAAGCCCCGCTCTTTTAATTATTTATCAAATGAGAAAATTGCAGACAGTTTTATTTTTAGTAATTGCAAATACAGCAGTTTTATTTAGTCAAAACACTGAATCTGTTCAGGAAATAAATACTCCCGTACAATCTGCAATTGTTTATTTATACGGCGCTGAGGTGTCGCACAGCAAGCAGATAAATTTGAGTGCCGGACGTAATAAAATTATTTTTACCGGCTTGTCGCCGAAGCTGAATTCAAAAAGCATACAGGTAAACAATACCGGTGATGCAGCAATACTTGCTGTTTCGGATGCAATTAATTACCTGGCAAATCAAAAGGAAAGCAGTAAAATAAAACAATTAAAAGATTCGGTTTCTTTTTTTAGTGACGCCATTTCTCAAATTAATAATGATAAGGATGCCTACGTTACTGAAAAATCAATGCTTTTGAAAAACCAGGAAATTGGAGGAAAAGAAAAAGGGGTTTCTATCGCAGAATTAAAGCTGGCTGCAGATTTTTACAGAAGCAGGATAATAGAAATAAATGCGGAAGTTTTTAAACTGGATAAAAAACTAAAACAGCTGAACGAATCGTTTTCAAAATCGAATCAGCAGCTGATGGAATTTAATTCTAAAAATAATCAGCAGACTTCAGAAATATCTGTTCTTCTTTTTTCACCGGCTAAAGCTACTGTTACTATCGTTTTAAAATATATAGTTACTGATGCAGGCTGGGCACCGAGCTATGACCTGCGGGCAGAGGATGTCAATCAGCCGATTGAATTAAAATACAGAGCAAAAGTTTTTAATAATACAGGAATCGACTGGAACGATATTAAAATAAAATTATCAACGGCTGATCCTTCACAAAGCGCATCCAAACCTGTTCTATCGCCCTGGAATCTTGATTACAATTCAGCCGCAAATTTCAAATACAACAGCAAAAGTTATGAGAATAACACCTTTGGTCACTCTCAATCAGCTGAAGGTTACATACAAAATGCTGTATCAGCTCCTGCGCCTTATTCAGTTGCAATGGATGGTAAAACGGGTAATTCAAAAAATGCCGAGCCGGTAAAATTAGAAGAAATACAGGTTTCGGAATTGAGTGCTGAATTTGATATCAAAACCAATTACTCTATTCCTTCTGATTCCCGGCCTTACATAGTAGAAGTTACAGAATATAAGCTGCCGGCCACTTTCCAGCATTTCTGTGTTCCGAAATTAATCCGTGATGCGTTTTTATTAGCCCGGATTACCGGCTGGGAAGATTTAGATTTGGTAGAAGGTCCGGCAAATGTTTATTATGGCGGCGTTTATGTAGGACAGTCTTATATTTATACCCGCAGCGTTGATGATACGCTTGATTTATCTTTGGGGCGCGATAATAAAGTTTTAGTCACACGCAGTAAAGTAAAAGAATACTGCAGCAAAAAAATGTTCGGCAGCACAACTAAAGAAACATTCGCTTACGAAATGGTTGTAAAAAACAACAGAAAAACGCCGGTGCAGATTGAAGTAAATGATCAGCTGCCAATTTCGCCGCAAAGCGAAATAATTGTTGAACCTATTGAAACTTCTAAAGCAGAATACGATTCAAAAACAGGAAAGCTGACCTGGAAATATAATCTGCAGCCGGGCGATGTTAAAAAAATTGAGTTTTCTTATTCGGTTAAATACCCCAAAAACACTTCGATCCAAATGCAAAAAGTAAGAATGCAGGCTGCTCCTGACTTTAAATAAAATTTATCGGTAACGCATCAATTATTTAATAGAAGTAAATGCAAAAGGGGGATTTTTATACTGTACTTGGAGTAAGTAATAATGCCGGTTTTGAGGAGATAAAAACAGCTTTCCGGAGTCTGGCAAAAAAGCACCATCCGGATAAAAATCCAGGAAGTAAAACAGCAGAGGAATATTTTAAAGAAATCCAGCATGCCTATTCTGTTTTATCAAATCCTGAAAAACGAAAAAAATATGATATAAAAATTTCGCAGGAGCGCACATTTACCCGGCCGAATAAAAACACTCAAAATACTGGGAGTGCCAATCAAAACACACAGCAGAAAACGCAGCAGAAAACACCTGATTTCTCTGCCCGAAAACCAAAAACAAAAAAAGGTGGTAAAACAGAAAGTTATCAAATACTCGTCAGTTTCGGCATAGCATTTATTTTGCTTTATTTTATTATTTCCTATTCTTCAGATAACAAAAAAGATAATAAAAGGCCTTCAGTTGAGGAGAAAAATCATTCAAGCGGAACCGCAGGCAAAGCAAACGTTACAGAATCTCAAAAAGAGCTTAGTGCTGTGCCTCTTATCAACAGCTTCGATTCACCGTACTGTGGTTTTTTTGGTAAAGAAGTTGTCAGCGAAGAAAGCAAAAACAGCATCACCATCCATAATAGCAGTGAATCTGAAGCGGTTGTCTGCCTGGTAGAAAATAAAAAAACAATGAAAACCATTCGTAATCAATATGTGAATTTCAGGGAGTCTTTTAAAATGAACCGCATCCCGGACGGGGAGTACTTTTTAAAAATATATTACGGCTCCAAGTGGGATACTGCTGTGACTTTTTTAAACAAAAAAGTAAAAGGCGGATTCTCTAAAGAAATAGGTTTTGCGCAGTTGAATACGGACAAAGAAGTTTTAAAAATGAAGCAGGAGGAAATTGGACAATGTGTCTCTTTTTCTTCTTATGAAATAGATATAAACCCAAGTCAAAAGAGGGGGGCAAAAATAATTACTGCAGCAAATTTTTTTAAATAAATAAAGAGATGTTTATTGGCGCATCTGTCCAGAATAAATTTAGTATTATTTAAATCTTATATTTTAATCAAATGAAAAAACCACTTTTATTAATCGCTTCAATCTGCTTTGCGCAGGTTATGTTTTCACAGACTGTTCCCCTTGACAGCGTTGCAAAATATGAAGGAAAAATAATTACCGTCTGTTCTAAAGTGCTGGGAACCCATGTATCAAGCGGTGATAAAAAGAACACCACGCTCAACTTCGGGAAACCATATCCTGATAATACTTTCACCGTTTTTATTTCTGAAAGTGATCTTGCAAATTTCAAATATAATCCTTCCGAATTTTTGAAAGATAAAAATATCTGCATCACAGGTAAAGTAAAAATCTATAAGGATAAACCTGAAATAATTGTGAGTAAGGAAGATCAGATTAAAATCCAATAGCCTTCAATATCGGATAAAAATCTTTTAAGAAAGCATTCTTTCGTTCTGCAAATCCCTTTGATTAAATCCTTAGGCAAGCCATTAGATAAAGCTGTGCGTAAGCCCGGCCTGATTTGTTCTGTCGAATTAATGCACCACCGAAAAAATTCCCCGGTTTTGCTTCTGCTGGTTTTGAGATAAAGCCTCAATGAAATATAAGCCGGGGGCAAACCGGCTAATGTCTATATTCACGGCTTCTGCAGCGTTACTTTCAGTTCTGAAAACTTCCTGCCCCAAAGAATTACACACTCGTATTTCGAAAACCGAATTGGCAAATTCGGATGAAGGAACAAAGTGTATTTGGTCTGAAGAAGGGTTCGGATAGATAACGAAATCTGGAGATGATGCGGAATTTGACCAAATATCGGTAGTGAGATGAGGTGGGACAAGAGAATAAGTAAATTTGTACGGAGTTCCGTTAGGATGTAACGAAAGCTCAGCAACAGCCAGTTTAGTTTCCTTAGCAAGCCAGCTATAGGAGGTCGCTACAGCATTAGTGGCTGTATTAAATGTCCAGGGTCCGAAAGCAAAAAGCTGATACCAAGTTGAATCTGTTTTATGCTCAATGATTTTTTTTCTCAGACAGTTGTATGTCCCGGATGGGGTGGTAATAGTACCCCATGCATCAACAGAATCGAATACAATTCCAGAATGTTTCACTCGTATTTGATTCACACCATAACTTGATCCGCTTGTATTAAAATCAAAACCGTAAGTGCTAGAGTATGTTACACCATAACTTTCTGGAAATTGCATCAGCAGCATACTCGGGCTGAAAGGAACAACATCGGTTCCTCCGTTGCCTAGTAAGTCGCCGACAACACCTTTCATAAGCACATTTGATGAGCTTGAATTCACAAAAAGGTATGAAACGTTATCGTGAGTCATTGCCTGATTAGAAGATGAAAAACTTGATGCGTAAGGGGTGGCAGAGGCACTGATAATTCTAGTTGTTTCTACAACACGCGGCACCGCGTTGCTGAAATTCCAAACCTGATTGGCACCTTTACTTCCAGGACCGTTTGCTGACATTGTATCGACCACGCGCGGAATGGTATCACCTACAGCCCATATATCAGACTGGCTGATGCTGATCTGCCCGAAAACAGTGGCAGTAAAAAATGTAAAAGAAAATAGAAAAGTTTGGAAGAGTGTTTTCATAGTCTGGAATATTTTGGAAACAATTATAACAAATATAAAAATGTATCACTAATCGGCAATCTTTTTTTAACCCAAATTACGCAATAGAAAAAAATATTTAATTTGGTTTAAAATTTCTAATGCTTAGCGTTAGACAAAATTGCACAATGGAATTAGATATACGCTATACCAATAAAGAGATTACGCCATGGGGTGGAATGATTTT
>CAINDA010000058.1 GCA_903847205.1 uncultured Bacteroidota bacterium | reverse complement strand
TTTTTTGGTTTTGAAAGCATATACAAATCTGCAAGTTTTATGAATAATTTTATGCTTTTCTTGCAGATTTTTATAACATCTTTTTAACCGATATTGTTGATATCGTTAGGCTATAGAACTTTTTGGTATTCGACTAAATAAAAGGTAAAATTTAAGCCGCGAATCTCACTAATTTTTTTATTAATTCGTGAAATTCGTGGCAATTAAAGTTATAATTTCTCCATCAGAAGTTTATACATTGCGGCCATCGCATCAATATCACTTTTAAAAACTTTTTCATCAGGCGTATGCACATTATCTTCAGGAGCGCCTACAAAGCACCAATCCCAAGGATTTTCACACATCTGCAGTTCTTTGGCATCGCTGCCGCCGCTTCCTTCCACTTCTAGCTGATAAGGTATTTTTGAATTTTTAGCAATAGCAATTATTCTTTCAACGTAGCTTCTTCTTGGAACCATGCTGTCGCGAAGCGAAATGGCAACGCCCTTTCCGTGAGGAACTCCCGCTGTAACCCAGGTTATATCGGATATCAATGCCTGCTTCACGCCGTATTTTTCATGGATAAATTTCTGAAGGTAAGAAACACTTCCTCCGCCATGCTCTTCCCAGCATGAAAAACAAATAACGCCGTCTTTAAGTGTTTCAGCCGTTTTTAATGCATTCCATACACCAAGGCGGTTATCCATATAGCAGCATTGCACATATTCCTTTGTCTCGCGCCACTCGGGCTTGAAGGTTAGTTCAGTTCCTCTGTCTAAATCACGTTTGAAGTCGTATTCTAATTTCGTCTCTCCTGTTTTTTTATCAACATTAACTTTTAATTTTGTTTCTGCCTTTCCATTGCTGTCTTCACCCACCAATTTAAAACCGTCAACCGTTCTGGGTCCGCCTATTTTTACAAGTTCTTTGCCGTATCTAACCGTAAACCCGATACTGTCGATATGCGCGAAGATGGCGGTTCTCGGCTTACCGAAAACAAGTACAATACAATCCTGGAAACCGTCGCCGGAAAAAATTTTCGGTTTTACTTTCCAGTTTTTCTGATTGCTTTTTATATAATCTAAAAGGAATTTAGTCATCGCCCCTTCATTGCCGGAAGGTGCATGAATACTGCACATTTCTTTTAATAATTTCATCTTTAAAATAATTGATTAAATGTTTAATAATTAATTAGTCCTGATCTTCCCGTATTTTCTCCCTTAATGTCTTTTAAGCAGCATACAAATATTTAACTCCAAGGTTACTGATTTTGCTGAACAATTCATACACTTTGTTTGAATTCTTTTTCCTTACGGAAAATGTAAGTCTGCAATTCTGCTCAAAGTTTTGGTTCAGCTGCTCCAAATGTTCATCTTTAATGATTTTCATTACTTCATTCATCTGCAGATAATCAAAAGTTATTTCATAAAAATCATTCACTGTTTTTTCAATAATAACAGCATGCTCTAAAGCATCTGCAGCTGCCTGCCTGTAAGCAGTTATCAATCCGCTTACGCCGAGAAGCGTTCCTCCGAAATAGCGGACAACAACTATCAAAATATTTGTAAGATCTTTCGATTGTATCTGCCCTAAAATCGGCTTTCCGGCAGTGTATGCGGGTTCACCGTCATCATTGGCCCTGAAAGCCTGTTTATCAGCTCCCAAGCGAAATGCATAACAATGATGCCTTGCGCTGAAATGTTCTTTGCGTAAACCGGCGAGCAGTTTTTTTATTTCTTCTTCGGAAGTCACTGGAAAGGCGAATGCAAGAAATTTGCTTCCTTTGTCTTTATATAAGCCTTGACAAGGCTGAACTATGGTAAGATAAGTATCTTCGAACAACATAATTTAATCATACGCAGGCAGATTAAAATCTGCAGACGCTCATTCATATTCTTTTCTAAAATTTCTGCACTGTTTTTCTGAGAATCGAAACACATTTCATCAGCTGTTCCTCAGTAATTACCAATGGCGGTGCAAGTCGGATTGTATCATCATGAGTAGGTTTTGCAAGAAGCCCGTTTTTCATCAGCTCAATACATATATCCCATGCTGTTTTACCATTACGTCCGGCAATAACCATCGCACAGAACAAACCTTTACCACGCACAGTTTTTATTAATTCAGGGTTCTCTGCCTGAATAGTTGTTAGTTCTTTCAAAAGCAGTTTTCCTAAACGTTCTGAATTTTCTGATAATTGTTCTTCTTTTAAAACGGTAAGTGCAGCAATGCCCACCTTGCAGGCTACAGGGTTACCGCCGTAGGTAGAACCATGCTGTCCGGGTTTGATGCAGAGCATGATTTCGTCAGAAGCTAAAACCGCAGAAACAGGGTATGTTCCGCCAGAAAGTGCTTTACCTAAAATAAGTATATCGGCGTGAACTCCTTCATGATCACAGGCTAAACGCTTGCCTGTTCTGCCCAATCCGGATTGTATTTCATCAGCAATAAACAGCACATTATTCTTTCTGCATAAGTCATAACATTTTTTCAAATAGCCTTCTTCAGGGACAATTACACCTGCTTCGCCTTGTATAGGCTCAATTAAAAAACCTGCAATTGTTTTATCTTTTAAAATCTCTGTCAAAGCATTTATATCATTGAAAGGAACAGAAATTATACCCGGAGTATATGGTCCGAAATTTTTGCGGGCATCAGGGTCGCTGCTTGCAGAAACAATGGTAATGGTGCGTCCATGAAAATTACCGGCGCATACAATTATTTTTGCTTCATTTTCTGCAACGCCTTTTTTTTCGTAAGCCCATTTACGAGCCAATTTTAGAGCTGTTTCAACGCCTTCGGCGCCGGTATTCATCGGCAGCACTTTATCATACCCGAAATAGGAAGTAATAAATTTTTCGTATTCACCCAATGAATCATTATAGAAAGCACGTGAAGAAAGAGATAATTTTTGCGCCTGCGCAACCAGAGCAGCAATAATTTTAGGATGGCAGTGCCCCTGATTAACGGCACTGTAGGCTGCTAAAAAATCAAAATACTGTTTACCTTCTGTGTCCCATACGTACACTCCTTCGCCGCGTTCAAGAACAACAGGTAAAGGGTGGTAATTATGTGCTCCGTATTTATCTTCCAGCTCTATGGCTTTTTGCGAGGTGATTTTATTGATCATAACAGCATCCATACTAATGATATTTTGCCCGCGAATTTAACGAAATTAATCCATTTAATGTATCTTTTATATGAAGGCCCGTTATAAATATGATTGATAATTAATTTAAAATTCTAAAGCCATGAAAAAATTTATCGGTATTCTTATCGCCTGCTGTGCCTCACTTTCATCGTATTCGCAAATCTTAGCCTCAGTTGAAACAACAGCAGCATCAATTGTTCCAACAGCTGCTTCAATTGACTTTCGTGAAAAAAAATATCCGGAGGCAGACAGTTATGTTTTAGGATTAAAAAAAAAGTACGATGATGTCCGCGAATTATCAAGGGATTTAACGGCTCCCTTTAAAACAGACGAGGATAAAGTAAGAGCAATATATATTTGGATCTGCAATAACATAGCTTACGATATAAAGGAAGCCCGCAATGAGTTGCTTGCAAGCCGAATGGAAGCTATGCGGTTCCCTGCATATAAATATTTCAGTACTTATTTCGCAGATGAAGTTTTAGAAAGGAAAAAAGGCACCTGTGCAGGATATGCCCAGCTATTTTATGAATTATGCACCCGCGCTGATATTAAATGTGAAATTGTTCCAGGGTACGCCAGTCAAAACGAAAGTGTTATCAGATTTTTGAGAAAGACAAATTTGTATAATTCAGATCATGCATGGAATAAAGTGAAGTTAAACGGCGAATTTTATTATGTTGATCTTACATGGTCGAGCGGTACAGTTTTTAGAAATAAATTCAGCAGACATTTAAATCTAGATTATTATCTGGTCCCAGTTGATCAGCTTTATCCAACACATGCAGAAGGCGATTTTACAATAAGCTGCCGTGATGTAGGCAATTAAAAGTTTCTTGTAATTTTATTACAAACGAGTTCCCTTTTAGCCTTTGCTAGGAGGGAATTTGTTTTTATCGGCAATAGAAATCCCTTTTATTAAATGATTCATTTCTCTGTGACACTCTGTGCCTTCTCTGTGTATCTCTGTGTATCTCTGTGTGATTTTTTCTTACAAAGAGATACACAGAGGAATTTTCAAGGAGAACCAAAGAGAATAAACGAGAAGGGATTTTCTTATTATTCCACTGGGAAGGTGAAATAGGAGACCTGACAGGTTTTCAAAACCTGTCAGGTCTAAAGTTTATACTGAAATAGCAACAAGAAATCAAATAGAATATTACGCTGCTTTTTATTAACAATGAAATCTGACAGCTCTTCAAAGCTTACAATCCTTTAACCCTGTAACCAACTTTAAATTTATTTGTTTCAGTAACAAAAATTTCAAAAGGTTTTATTTTTTGAATCCGCCCATCCGGCATGGCACAGTAAATATTTTCGAAATAGAGAATTGAACCGGAAGTGAGGTAATATATTCTTCTTCGCATGTCAATTGTAAAATGGCTGTTTGTTGAAGTAAGCGTATCTATTTTGCCTCCGAAAGTAAATATCACATCAAAGCCCAGCACAGCAAGCTCCATCTTATAAAAGGGATGAATGGCCGTTACTTTGTTATCGTTAATTATCTGCTGTTTTTCAATAACTGAATCGCTTTTTACTCCGCATACAAAAGCAACAGGGTCAGGAATTCGTTTAACCTGGTATAGCTTTGTAAAAATAGTTTTGCCTTTTTTATTTGGTAATTTCTCAGAAACAGTAAGCATTTCAGCACCTTCAGTGAAAACATTTAGGGTGTATTTATTCCCGCGGTGTTTTATTTTACCGTCTTTGACATTCACTAAATAATTGCTTCCGCCTTCAACATTTATCTCAACATGATTTTCTTTATCAATCCATAAAATACTGTCAGCAGGGCGGACCCGCACATCCCACTTTGCTTTTTTTATTTTAATAGTTGCATCCTTTACCTGCGCACGCGCAGATACTGACAGGAGAATATAGGATATTATAAAGAAGTATTTTTTCATGTCTGTATTTTTAATAAATGTTATGTCGTTTTTTAAAGCTATGCTGATATTTCGACAGGCTCAATATGACCTGAGTGCGGTCAGTCTGAGCCTGTCGAAGAATTTGGAGAGTGTGTGTTCGCAAGAATTTTCTCTAAAAAACGAAAGGCTGTCAGATATTCAAAATTGATCTCACTTCATAAGACTTTGTAATAGGTTTTTCTATTACAGTCATTTTAATATTGCATTTGTCATTTTTGATTTTAATTTTTTTAAAATCTTTTTCATCAAAGACTGCAAGTTTATTATCTGAAGTTACCGCCCATAAAATATTTTTTTTCTTTGGGTTGTAATATAATCTCGAATAAGAAGCTATAGAGAACATTGCATTGCGTCCCTTTTCAACCAGGTACAGGGTTTTGAAAATTAATTCTTTCCCTAATGTATCGGTGTATGTGGCGGCAAACTCTGCCCCCTTGGGCAATGAAGCAGGGCAGTCGGAGTTCCAAATACCAAAACCGCTTATTACAAATACACGCTGCACCATATTCTGTGTTTCATTGCTTGCCGTTTGCTGCTGAGAAAAGTTTAGGGCGAAAGCATTTCTATCCATCCGCTCTCTATTTAACAGCCTGTAAATGGAATCACTTACCCGTTGCTCTTTTGCTTCTTTTTCTTTTCTGGAGGAATACAATTTATTATACTGCGTAAGCGCTTCATCATAATTTTTGCCTTCAAATACAGGAACCGTTTCAAATGTGTGCGATTCAAATTCTTTACTTAATGTCATTAAATAACTTCCTTTCTGTCTGCCTTTTTCGAGTTTAATATCATTCCAGGTTACGCTGGCATAGATTGGATCGAAGTCTTTTTCTTTGGGGCAGACTTCGAACCGGCATCCTTTGTATGATGCTATTTCAGGGAATTCAGCGGAGTCTGTTTCAACATCAAAATGAAAGTTTTTCATGTTGCTTTTCTTAGGGGCTATTGAATTTGAATCAGCAGTTGTTTCAATTTTTCTCGCCGGCATATTAAAAGAAACGGGAAGTTCATTTGTTTCATTTTTTTTATTTTTTCGTTTATTGTTACCTGAAGCAGAAAGCGCTTTTTCATCATTTTGTTTGTCGTTTATAACCGGTCCAGCAATGACTTTGTCTTTATACACGTACTTCCAATTTCCTGAGGCCGAATCGAATTTGTAAATATTGTATTTGTCATCCACCTGCATTGAGGCCATTTCCACAATAATTTTTTTAGCCGGATTTGCAAATACAGGCTTGTTATTTTGTGACGCAGCTATTTCAAGCATTCCTGCAGATTCAAACTGGTACTGCACTCCGGCAGAATCGTAAGTCATAGGAATTCCGCTTACAAAAAAGTCGGAAGGGTTATGAAATTCGCGGTATTTAATATTTACCTCGCCCACAACTGCCTTTCCGCTTTTATCTAAAAAAGCATTGTCAGGAATAATAATTTTAGAACCGCTTTTATATTTCAGTATTGTGCTTTTAGCTGCGTCAACAATGTAATTTTCATAATCGATATCCACATTTTTTAATGGCTGTGACACCTTGTTTTTAAATACAGTAGATTGTTTTTCATTTGAAGGATTTTTTACAAATGCAATGCTTACTATAACTGCGATACCGGCTAGGCTCATTACCATTCTGGAATGAAGCGTATTCTTAATTATTTTTTTCATGAGTACAGGTTTTAAATAATGAGCAGTAATACTTTTGAAATGTTTTAATTTATAACGCTGCGCTTTAAAAAAGATACAGCCATTTTTGTAATTTAAATTTGATTGAATTAAAATTTGACAGATAGAATCATACCTCTGCACAGGGTTACAATTTGATTGATAATTTATACCTTAACTGTCCACTGCCCCCTTTCGGAAAAAAAATCAAGCGATGATTACAAAGCGTTTTATTAACTTCGCACCTTATGAGAAATAAGAGTAAAAAACTTTTACCAGTACTTGAAAACGTAAGTGTGATTGATGCCAGTTCCGATGGGCAGGCAGTTGGACGTGTTGATGATTTTGTAGTTTTCATTAAAGGGGCTGTGCCAGGTGATATTGCAGATGTGCAGATAACCAGAAAAAAAAATAAATTCAGGGAAGGCAAAGCTATTGCCATTCACCACTACTCAGATAAGCGGACGGCATCTGTATGCAGTCATTTTGGAACCTGCGGCGGATGCAAATGGCAGAATATGGATTATGAATGGCAGCTGTATTATAAACAAAAGCAGGTAAGCGATGCGCTTACACGCCTTATTAAAATTGAGATTCCTGAAATTCAAAAAATAATACCGTCAAAAAAAATATATAATTACCGCAATAAATTAGAATTTACATTCTCTAATAAAAAATGGCTGACTGAAGAACAGATACAGGATAAGAGTATCTCCTTTGGCGAAGGAGAAGGCGAAATCAGCAGGAATGCACTCGGTTTTCACATACCCGGATCATTTGATAAAATATTAAATATTGATACCTGCTATCTCCAGGAAGAGCCGTCCAACGGCATCCGCAACGAGATAAAAAAATATGCTCTTGAAAACAATTTGTCCTTTTTCGATTTACGGGATCAGCTAGGGTTATTAAGAAACATCATTATCCGCAGTACTTCTACCGGTGAGTGGATGCTGATTGTTTGTTTTCATTATGAGGATAAGGAGGCTATTGAAAAATTATTAAATCATATTTCAGATAAATTTCCCCAGATAACATCGCTGCAATATGTTATAAATTCTAAGCGTAATGACACTATCAGCGATTTGGAAATAAGGCTGTTTAAAGGCAGTGACAGCATTTACGAAAACATGGAAGGTCTCCGGTTTAAAATCGGACCGAAAAGTTTTTACCAGACTAACTCAGACCAGGCTTATGAATTGTATAAAATAACGCGTGATTTTGCCGCAATAAAAAACACGGATATTGTTTATGATTTATATACCGGAACAGGCACTATTGCAAACTTTACCGCTCATCAGGCAAAAAAGGTAGTAGGTGTTGAATATGTTCCGGCAGCTATTGAAGATGCAAAAATAAATTCACAGCTCAACAAAATCAGCAATACAGCTTTTTATGCGGGTGATATGAAAGATGTGCTGAATGATGCATTCATCAATGAAAACGGGAAACCTGATGTAATAATAACAGATCCGCCGCGTGCTGGAATGCATGACGATGTTACGAGAAAAATATTAGAGATAGAACCTGACAGAATTGTTTATGTGAGCTGTAACCCTGCTACACAGGCAAGGGACCTGCAGATGCTGGATGAAAAATATAAAGTAACAAAAGTGCAGCCCGTTGACATGTTTCCCCAGACACATCATGTAGAAAATGTAGTGCTTTTGGAGAAAAAATAAAATTATTAATTGAAGCAATAATAAAACTGAAGCATTTATTTTCGTTCGTTAAACAAATCAATGTTTTTAAAAAAAGCAGCTAACCTATTTTTTTTCTTTTTAGTTTTAAGTCTCCAGCTTAAAGCCCAGCAAGAAACCATTATAACAGGAAGGGTTACCGAAGCTGAATCTAACAGCGGTATTCCCTTTGTTAATATTTTTTTCAAAGGAACTCTTGTTGGTACGGTTACTGATTTTGACGGCATCTACAGCATAAAAACCAAAACACCTAAAGATTCTATTTATATATCTCAGATTGGTTATCAGTCAAAAGCCAAAGCAGTAAAAAAAGGCCAGACACAGATTATTAATTTTCTTTTAAGCCCAGAAGCACTTACCCTCAGTACTGTTGAAGTAAAGCCTGGGATTAATCCTGCCATTCGTATTATCAAAAATGCGATTCACAACAAATCAAAATACAACAGGGATAATCTTGAATCGGTTCAGTTTGTAAGCTATACCAAGCAGGAAGCTGCTATTGATAATATATCAGAACGGATGCGGAAAAGAAAAATCTTTCGTCCGGTCACTGCCATGTGGGACAGCATTGACCGTCTTTCCGGAGCAGAACATTCCTCCAGCCTGCCTGCTGGAATGAGTGAAGTGATTTCAGAAATTTATTACTGCAATTCCGCTAAAAAGAAGCGGGAGAACGTAAATGCTGTCATCGTTAAATTTGTGGGAATGAAGGACGGCAGTGCCGTTTCCCAGCTTACCGGAACAGACTTTCAGAATTATAATTTTTCCAATAATAATGTTCCGATGCAGGGGAAAGATTTTCTTTCGCCCATTGCAGATAACGCTTTGCTGTTTTATAATTACGCATTAATCGATAGCATGTTTATCGACAGCACAAAATGTTACCGAGTAGATGTACATCCAAAAAATAAAAAAGATTTAGCTTACACCGGCACCTTGTGGATCACTGATACCACCTTCGCTGTTAAGCAGCTTGATTTGGAAATTACCAAAGATGTTAATTTTAACCTGGTTGACCGCGCACGCATACAGCAGCAGCTTATCCCTACAACTGCCGGCCCATGGGTTCCCACTCAGACACACGTAATGATTGATTATGCTAAAATTACAAAAAGGCTGGTGAGCATGATTGTTCATGTTTATAACTGCAACAGATATTTTATTGTTAACAAATCGAAAGAAAAAAACTTTTATGAAACCAAACTTCAATTTGCGGAAGATGCCATTACAAAGGATTCCGCATATTGGATAAAAGAAAGACCCAAACAATTAACACCCTCTGAAGCGCAGTCATACAATATGATCGATACGCTGCGTAATATTCCTGTTGTTAAAAATTCGGTAGATGTATTGTATTTCCTAGCCTCTGGCTATAAGGATATCGGCCCGGTTGATTTCGGGCATTATATCCAATCGTATGCATACAATGAGTACGAAGGTAATCGGATTAAATTAGGTTTCAGAACCAATTCAAAATTTAATGAGAACTGGGTGATACGAGGTTATGGCGCTTACGGCTTCCTCGATGAAAAATTTAAATATAATTTGCAGCTCGAGCGGATTATCACCCGCTATCCATGGAGCAAAGTTGGCATCCAGTACCGTGATGACATTGATCAGATAGGAACAAACTATAATTATTCCAACAGTATGAATTTAGGGCAGCCTTCTAATAATTTATTTAATACCATTTCACAGATCGGAAATATTTCAAAATTGATCCGCAAAAAAGAAAGCCGCATCTGGTATGAAAAAGACTTTAATACTGGGATCAGCGCGAAAATTACATTTCAAAATATCCGGACTGCTCCTCTTTTTCCGGTTACTTTCGGTGATCAATTCAGCATTTTTCAGCAGCATAATTATTCAATCACTGAAATTTTATTTGATACGCGGCTTTCTGCAAAGGAGCGCTATGTGCAGAACGGCACGGAACGTATCAGCTTCGGCAATAATAAATCACCGATAGTAAACATCAATTATACACTCGGCATCAAACAGCTTCTTAACGGCGATTTCAATTATCATAAAGCAAGCATATCAGTCTCAGATCGCTTCAGAATGTCTATTCTTGGGTTTTCTCAGGTATTGCTTAGAGCGGGAAAAGTGTTTTCACAGATACCTTTTACATTGCTTGAAATACCGCGCGGTAATGAAACATCCATTTCGGCAAATAACATTTTTAATCAAATGAATTATTTCGAGTTTGTCAGCGATCAGTATGTTGAAGCCCACTGGCAGCACCATTTCATGGGATTGCTGTTTAACCGCATCCCATTGATTAAGAAATTGAATCTGCGCGAAGCACTTGGTTTAAATATGTTTTACGGCACTTTAACAGAAAAAAATAAAGACTTTAACAGCAATAATACTTTTGCTGTTATGGATAAAGTGCCATACTGCGAGGCAAACATCGGCATTGAAAATATTTTGGATGTTATTAAAATAGATTTCATTTACCGCTTTACTTATATCGACAGCATTTATAAAAACAATTACGCAATTGTCAACCCGGGCAATAGTATAAAAAACTGGGGCATTAAAGCTGGCTTCCAGTTTGCCTTTTAGCATTTACTAAATTACTGACGTTAAGTAATTGCTTATAATTTGCAGATTTTGTCAGGCATTGCACCTCAGGCAAAAAAACATTTTGAAGAAATAAAAATTTAAATCAGATTTAAATGAATCAATTCAACAAAGAATTCTGGACCGAACGCTATCAAAATAATGAAACAGGCTGGGATTTAGGCGCTCCCTCAACACCTTTAAAAGAATACATCGACCATCTGACGGATAAAGATGCAGCAATTTTAATTCCCGGCGCCGGCAACGCTTATGAGGCTGAATACCTTTTTAACAAAGGGTTTAAAAACATCACAGTAATTGATATTTCAGAAGCACCATTGGAAAATATAAAAAAAAGGCTGCCAGATTTTCCAAAAGAAAATTTAATTCTCGGTGATTTTTTTGATCATAAAGGGAAATATGATTTAATACTTGAACAGACCTTCTTTTGCGCGCTGCATCCATCCTCACGGCTAAAATACATTGAGCTGATGTACAAACTTTTAAGGCCTTCTGGAAAATTATCCGGGGTTCTTTTTACTGCTCCTTTAAACAATGAACAGCCTCCTTTTGCTGCGTCCAAAGAAGAATATAAGGCATTCTTCAGTCCGAAATTTAATTTCAAAATTTTTGAAAATTGCCGCAATTCAATTAAGCCGAGGGAGGGGAGAGAGATGTTTGTTATTTTGGAAAAGAAGTAATTATTCCGCGGATGCCTCAATTTTACTCCCCATGCCCCTTTACCAAGGGATTTTTTTGCAGCGATACTTTTTTATTTTCATATCTTTGAGATAATGAAAATCCGAATCACATTTATTTTATTGCTGATCCCGTTTTTTATCTGTGCTCAGACAAAGAAACAAAAACCTGCTCCCAAACATAAACATACTCATAAGCATATTCACTGGCATAAAGTTAAAAAGGAGCCTTACTGGAAATATTATGAATCATTTTGTCTGATGCCTGATTCGGCGGTTTCTCCCTATCTGTATTCGCAGGTCTATGAATGGATCGGGACACCTTACAAGTATGCCGGCAGAACAAAAAAAGGAATAGACTGTTCTGATTTTGTGAACGAGATGTATAAAAATATTTACTGCATAAATTTAAGCGGCGGAGCAGGTGACATCTGGAAAGCAGTGAAACCCATTGAAAAAGTGGACTTGCAGGAAGGCGATATACTGTTTTTTAAAATAAAAAAAGGACAGATTTCTCATGTAGGCATTTATCTCGGAAACAATAAATTTGCACATGCTTCAGTTCAAACGGGCGTCACCATTAATGATTTGGATGAAGCCTATTATAAAAAATTCTTTTACAAAGGCGGCAGGGTTCGATAAAAAAACAGCAGGCATAATACCTGCTGTTATAAACATTAAAGCGTCTGCAAAAAAAATTAAGCAAAAAGCGGAAACTCTTTCATCATCTTATTTACCTCCTTGCGAACGTCGGTGATAACTTTTTCATTTTCATGATTCATCAATACCTTATCAATAAAATCAACTATTTTAGGGATATGTTTTTCTTTTAGGCCTCGTGTTGTAATAGCTGCAGTACCGACACGGATACCTGAAGTAACAAACGGTGACTTATCATCAAAAGGAACCATGTTTTTATTTACAGTAATGTCCGCTTTAACAAGTGTATTTTCTGCTAATTTTCCTGTTAAATTTTTAGAACGCAAATCAATCAGCATACAGTGATTATCCGTGCCTCCCGAAATAACTTTGTATCCTTTGTCTACAAAACACTGCGCCATTAATTTCGCATTTTTCATTAACTGGATGCAGTATTTCATGTATGATTCTTCCAGCGCTTCACCAAATGCAACAGCTTTGGCTGCAATAACATGCTCCAGCGGTCCGCCCTGAGTACCAGGAAAAACAGCTGAATCCAATACTGCCGACATCATTTTAATTTCGCCTTTCAATGTTTTTTCTCCCCATGGATTTGGAAAATCTTTCCCCATCATTATCATTCCGCCGCGAGGGCCTCTAAGAGTTTTGTGAGTAGTCGTTGTAACGATGTGGCAATGCGGTAAAGGGTCAGCCATCAATCCTCTTGAAATTAATCCTGAAGGATGCGATATGTCAGCCATCAGCAGTGCGCCAACTTTATCGGCAGCCTTACGAAGTTTTTTATAATCCCAGTCGCGTGAATAGGAGGATGCACCGCATATAATTAATTTTGGTTTTTCTTTTAAAGCAATGGCTTCAATCTTAGCAAAATCAACTCTTCCGGTCTTTTCTTCTACACCATAAAAACTTGGCACATAAAGTTTTCCTGAAAAATTAACCGGAGAACCATGTGTTAAATGCCCGCCGTGGGACAAGTCAAATCCTAAAATTTTATCCCCCGGTTTTAAAACGCCTAACATCACTGCGGCATTCGCCTGAGCGCCTGAATGGGGCTGTACATTCACCCATTCGGCATTAAATAATTTTTTTGCACGGTCAATAGCAATCTGCTCGACCTGATCTACAATTTCACATCCGCCGTAATAACGTTTTCCCGGAAGTCCTTCTGCATATTTATTTGTGAGCACTGAACCCATTGCTTTCATTACTTGTTCGCTCACATAATTTTCAGAAGCGATAAGTTCAATGCCGATAGTCTGACGTTTTTTTTCTTCGGCAATCAAATCAAAAATTACAGTATCTTTTTTCATAGTATGTTATGGTTTAATATTTAGTAAATAATATTTTCTTTTTCTTCACCCCTGACAGGGTTTAAAACCCAGTCAGGGGTATGCAGATGCGGATTTAAATTTTAAATAATTGTTATAACAAAAGGTCTGAAATAATTCGTGGCAAATATATCAATAATTGATAAAATTAAACGTTTTTAAAAGAAGTGTTTTCAAAAGAAACCTTAGAATAAATATAGTTTATAAGGATATTTTTTTGACCTGACATGGATGTTCCAAATCAACTGTGATGATAAGGCTCGTTCTTCAGAATCGTCATCGCCCTGTAGAGCTGTTCAGCAAAAAATAATCTTACCATCTGATGTGAAAAAGTCATTTTTGAAAGTGAAATTTTGCCATTCGCACGTTTATATATTTCATCCGAAAATCCATACGGACCGCCGATTACAAACACAAGGTTTTTAATGCCGGAATTCATCTGCTGCTGAATAAATTCAGAAAAATTTACAGAGTTGTATTCTTTGCCATTTTCATCAAGCAGCAATAATTTATCTGAAGACTGTATATTTTTTAAAATCAATTCTCCTTCTTTTTGCTTCTGCTGCTCAATACTTAAGGCTTTTGTATTTTTTAATGCAGGAATAACAATTGTTTCGAAAGGTAGATAATGCCTTAAACGCTGCTCATATATGGCAAAGCCATTTACAATATAATCATCTTCGGTTTTACCATTTAAAATAAGGGTGATTTTCATATTTACGATATACTGCTTCAAATGCTTATTAGTTCGGAGCCTGAAAATTACAAACTTTAAACAACATCAAATCTTTGAGAGAAAAATTTTCTTTCTCAGGAATTTGATTTGTTAAAATTTTATTCTAATACCTTGATAACATTGATGATTACGGCCGAATAAGAGTTTGTAAAAAGCGATTAAAATAAAAATATAGCAGAAATTTACGCGAAAAGACTAATTTTACACGTTCAAAAATAAAAAAACAAATTTTTATTGCATAAGATAATGTGATTGAGAGATGGGATTTGAGATTTTTTCTCAGCTTCCAATATTAAATAAAAACATGGCAGAAAAAGAAGTAAAATATAACGAAGACAGCATCCGCACACTGGAGTGGAATGAGCATATCCGTATCCGTCCGGGTATGTATATTGGTAAATTAGGAGATGGTTCATCACCCGATGATGGTATTTATATCCTTCTGAAAGAGACCATTGATAACTGTATTGATGAGTTTGTAATGGGTGCCGGCAAAAATATTGACATTACAATTAAAGACAAAAGTGTGCGTGTACGTGACTACGGACGCGGTATTCCGCTCGGAAAAGTTGTTGATGTCGTTTCTAAAATAAACACTGGTGCAAAATACGATTCAGAAGCGTTTAAAAAATCTGTTGGTTTAAACGGGGTTGGAACAAAGGCTGTGAATGCATTATCCAGCTATTTTAAAGTGCAGTCGTTCCGTGATGAACAGACTAAAGAGGCGGTTTTTTCGGAAGGAAATCTTACTAAGGAAGAAAAAATAATGCCCTCTGATGCTCGCAAAGGTACGCTGGTAACATTTATTCCTGACGAGAAAATATTCGGCAATTTTCATTTCCTGAATGAGTACGTCGAAAAAATGCTTTGGAATTATGCCTATCTCAACAAAGGCTTAACTATCAATTACAACGGTCAGAAGTTTCATTCCGAAAATGGTCTGCTTGACTTGCTCCAGCAGACTATTACCGGATCTATTTTATATCCGATTGTACATTTAAACGGGTATGATATTGAAGTGGCAATAACTCATAGCAGCCAGCAGTACGGCGAAGAATATTATTCATTTGTAAACGGGCAGCATACAACCCAGGGAGGCACGCACCAAGGCGCTTTCCGCGAAGCTGTTGTAAAAACCATCCGCGATTTTTTCAAAAAAGATTTTGAAGCAGTTGATGTGCGCACTTCAATTATTGCAGCTATCAGCATAAAAGTTCAGGAACCAATTTTTGAATCGCAGACAAAAACTAAATTAGGGTCTCAGGAAATCGGTCCTAAAGGCCCTTCGGTAAAGGCTTTTGTCGGAGATTTTTTAAAGAGCGAGTTTGATAACTTTCTTCATAAAAATCCGGAAACAGCTCAGGCTATACTTCAAAAAATCCTTCAGAATGAGCGTGAGCGTAAGGATTTACAGGGAATTCAGAAACTTGCAAGAGACCGCGCAAAAAAATCAAACCTGCACAATAAAAAACTTCGCGACTGCCGCATTCATAAAACATCGAATGATGAACGCAGATTAGATACTACTTTATTTATCTGTGAGGGCGATTCAGCAAGCGGTTCCATAACAAAAACACGTGATGTGAATACACAGGCGGTGTTCAGCCTTAAAGGAAAACCTTTAAACGCCTTCGGTTTAACAAAAAAAATTGTTTACGAAAACGAAGAATTTAACCTTTTACAGGCTGCATTAAATATTGAAGACGGCATAGAAAATTTACGTTACAATAATATTGTGGTTGCCACAGATGCTGATGTTGACGGTATGCACATCCGATTGCTGCTGCTTACTTTTTTTCTTCAGTTTTTTCCTGATCTCGTAAAAAACGGACATGTGTATATATTGCAGACGCCCTTGTTCCGTGTCCGGAATAAAAAAGAAACAATATACTGTTACAGCGAAACTGAAAGAAGAAATGCAATTGAGAAACTTGGAGTTAAGCCCGAAATAACACGGTTTAAAGGTTTAGGTGAAATTTCGCCGGACGAATTTAAATTATTCATCGGCAAAGATATCCGCAAAGAGCCCGTTATTATTGGTAAAGACAGAACTATTGTTGATCTGCTGAGTTATTACATGGGCAAAAACACACCCGAACGCCAAGATTTTATTATTGAAAACTTGAAAGTGGAGAAGGATTTGGCTGTGCAATAAATTTATATCCCGATAATTTTTATACTAATTAGCCCTGTCAGGTTTTTAAAATCTGACAGGGCTAATGTTTTATTGAAAACACAATTTAATTTCTTCCAGCCAGTAAAAAAAGTACTGCCATCCGCACTGCTACTCCATTTTCTACCTGCTCCAGAATAATACTCTGGCTGCTGTCCGCAACATCGCTGGTAATTTCAACACCACGGTTTATAGGTCCCGGATGCATTATAATAATTTTTTTAGAAAGCGAATCAAGCAGTTCTTTGTTTAAACCAAAGAGCATAGTATATTCACGAAGAGAAGGGAAGTACTTAATTTCTTGCCGCTCTAACTGAATGCGCAGCATATTGGCTGCATCACACCATTCAAGAGTTTTTTGCAAATTGTGTTCTACCTTTACCCCAAGGCTGCTGATATATTTAGGCATTAAGGTTGTCGGACCGCATACCATCACATCAGCGCCCAATTTCTGCAGGCAGAATATATTTGAAAGTGCAACCCGTGAATGGAGAATATCGCCGACAATTGCTATCTTTTTTCCTTTAATATTTCCAAGCTTCTCTTTAATTGAAAAGGCATCAAGTAAGGCCTGGGTAGGATGTTCATGAGCGCCGTCACCTGCATTTATGATTTTCGCATTTACATGTTTTGATAAAAATGCGGCTGCACCTGGGTTTGGATGCCGCATTACAACCATATCCACTTTCATAGCTAAAATATTATTAACTGTATCAATCAGTGTTTCGCCTTTTTTTACAGAGGATGAAGATGAAGAAAAATTAACAACATCAGCACTGAGGCGCTTTTCAGCCAATTCAAATGAAAGTTTTGTACGCGTGGAATTTTCGAAAAATAAATTTGCAATTGTAATGTCACGTAAGGAAGGTACTTTTTTAATAGGGCGGTTGATTACTTCTTTGAAGCTTTGTGCTGTGCTTAATATTAAATTGATATCAGCAAGAGTAATGTCCTTAATGCCTAGTAAATGCTTAGTACTTAATTTAGTCATTGCAAAGTGTTTTAGTATTTAAGTGTTTTGGTGTTCATGTGTTTTGGTGTTTGGGGTATTTTTGTATTAAGTAATGGCTGCTCATCAGCTGGCTTAACAGGGAACTATAACCCGCGCACTAAAACACATGAACACTTGAACACTTAAACACCTATTAAAGTTACTCTATTGAAACCATCAGTTTCTTTCCATTCCACCTTCACTTTTTCAGATACAATAGAATCAATTGTTTTACCAATATATTTTGCCTGAATAGGCAGATGCCTGCTCAATCTGCGGTCAATTAATACCAGCAGTTCAACATCTTTCGGTCTCCCGAAAGCCAGCATGGCATCTAGTCCCGCTCTAATTGTACGGCCTGTAAACAACACATCATCTACCAATATCACATTTTTATTTTCTACAATAAAATCTATTTCGGTGGTATTAGGCACTAATTCTTTCTGACGGAAATCATCGCGGTAAAAAGTAATGTCCAGGCTCCCGCACTGTATATTTTTGTTCTTTAAAATAGAAGCCAGTTTTTTTTGGATTTGACGTGCAAGAAAGATGCCCCTTGGCTGAAGACCTACTATTACAGTATCAGAAAAATCGTTGTGTGCTTCAATTAATTGATAGCAAAGCCGGGTAATGGTAATTTCAAAGTGCTTACTATCTAAAATGATTCGGGGCTTTATCATATTCAGAGAACAAAGATAAATTAAATTTACTTTTATACAAGCTGCAAGGTTTTTTGTTGAGCAAATACTTCATCTGCTTCTTAGAGGATGCATTAAACAGTAAAAAGCAGATTGCATGTTCATTAAAATTTTTTGTTTTCATTAGAAATACAAAGGTTTTCCATTGTTAAAAAACAAGTCCTCACATTTTAATGGGATTTATGGAGATCTGCATCTATAAAATCGCCTCTAATTGCTCTTCTTTCAAATATCAATTAAAAAACTGATTGGAGCTGTAGTAGAATCCATCGGCAAAAAAATATGTTTTATCGTAAAAAAAAGAATATATTTGAAACATTTAAGAAACCAAACCGTAAGGAAAACCGGAATTTAAAAAATCTTTTATGAGGCAGCTAAAAATAACCAAGCAGGTTACAAACCGTGAAACAGCATCACTCGATAAATACCTGCAAGAAATTGGGAAAGTAGATTTAATCACAGCTGATGAAGAAGTCGAACTGGCGCGAAAAATCCGTGCAGGAGATCAAGCTGCGCTCGAAAAACTTACAAAAGCAAATCTGCGTTTTGTGGTTTCTGTTTCAAAACAATATCAAAATCAGGGGCTGAGTCTGCCCGATTTAATTAATGAAGGCAATTTGGGGTTGATCAAAGCAGGACAGCGTTTTGATGAAACACGAGGTTTTAAATTTATATCTTATGCTGTGTGGTGGATCCGTCAGTCGATCCTGCAGGCTTTAGCTGAACAGTCGCGTATAGTGAGGCTGCCGCTGAACAAAATAGGTTCCATTAATAAAATAAATAAAACTTTTTCCAAGCTGGAGCAGGAGTTTGAGCGTGAGCCCAGCTCCGAAGAGATTGCCAAAATGCTTGAAATTTCTGAATTGGAAGTAAAAGAATCAATGAAAATTACCGGACGGCATGTTTCAATGGATGCTCCTTTAACAACTGGCGATGAAAATACAGGAAGCATGTATGATGTAATGGAATCGGATGACAGCCCAAGCCCTGAATTCGGTTTGCTTCATGAATCTTTACGAAGAGAAATTGAACGTGCCCTTCACACACTTACAACGCGCGAGGCTGATGTAGTGCGATTCTACTTCGGCTTAAACGGAGAACATGCAATGACATTAGAAGAAATAGGTGAGAAGATTTCCCTTACACGCGAGCGCGTAAGGCAGATAAAGGAAAAAGCGATCCGCAGGTTAAAGCAGACTTCACGAAGTAAAATATTAAAAACATATTTAGGTTAATTATCGCTTACTATTGTACTATTTTTATACTTTGCTGATGATGATTTTGAGCGTGAAAAGATAAATCTTTTCACGCTCTTTTTTTGTACTTTTAACGCCGATTATAAATCTTTTACAGAATCCTAAAAAATCAAAATGAGCCATCTAATTGCCCCGTCAATACTTTCTGCCGATTTTGCCAATTTACAGCGTGATATAGAAATGATTAATGAAAGTCAGGCCGATTGGTTTCATGTGGATATAATGGATGGTATGTTTGTACCGAATATTTCTTTTGGGTTCCCGGTAATTAAAGCAATTAAAAAACATGCAAAAAAGCCGCTTGATGTTCACTTGATGATTGTTGATCCTGATCGTTATTTACAAAATTTTAAAGATGCCGGTGCCGATATTTTAACAGTACATTTAGAAGCCTGCCCTCATTTACACCGCACCGTGCAGGCAATAAAGGGGATTGGTATGAAAGCAGGCGTGGCCATTAATCCTCATACTCCTGCCGGTTTGTTATCTGAAATTATTGAGGATTTAGATTTAGTTTTAATAATGAGTGTAAATCCTGGTTTCGGAGGGCAGAAATTTATTGAAAGAACCTATCAGAAAATCACAGCCCTTGCTGAAATTATAAAATCTTCGAAATCAAAAGCCCTGATTGAAATTGACGGGGGCGTTGATATGAAAAATTATAAAAAATTAATAGACACCGGTGCAAACGCTTTGGTAGCTGGGAATACAGTATTCTCATCAAACAATCCAAGTCAGACAATTGCAGATTTAAAAAAGATTTAATAATTCCATTCTCTCCGTCTTTGAAGAATTTAAATGCATTAAAATGAAAATACTTTATCTTGTAAGGCATGCTAAATCTGATTGGGGCAATGAAAATATTTCTGACATTGACCGTCCCTTAAATAATAGAGGTTACAGAGATGCTCACCTAATGAGCAGCCTGATGAAAGAAAAAAAAATACACCCTGATTTAATTATCTCAAGTCCGGCAGTCAGAGCGGTTTCTACTGCTCTTGTTTTTTGCAGAAACCTTAACTTAAGCTATTCCGACATTTTAATTAATCATAATTTATATCAAACAACATTAAAACAGTATGTTGAGATTGTTACTCAGTTTGATAATCGTTTTAACACTATTATGCTGTTTGCCCACAACCCTGTAATCAGTGATTTGGCAAACTTTTTAACGGCTCCTGTCATGGAAAGCATGCCTACATGCTGTGTTACAGGCATCCGTCCTCAGGCCGACTGCAATGACTGGAAAAATTTCAGCGGGCAAAAAGGAGAATTGTTCTTTTACGATTTACCGAAAAACCATAATGGAATCCGATAGTTAAGTTAAGATTAAGTTTTTTTTGAATAGGAAGCCGGCTGCTTTTTTGTGAATTTAACAGCTATTTTTGCAGGGTATTTATTAAATAAATAATTTAAACAAAATGAACAAAAGAGCATTACGCAAGGAACTTGAACTTATTCTGGAAAAGGCAATTGAAGAAGTTTTAAATAAACGCAATACTGAAGCGGCAAAAAAAACAAGGAAGGCTGCTCACAAGGCTTCAAAAATTGTTTCCAAAAAATTTTTCAAAACTGTAAATCCTATTGTTAAAACAAAGGTTCAATCACCTCCAAAAATAACCGAAAAGGAAATAGTATCTATTAAAAAGGCGTCAGCAAAATCAGCTGCCCCGGTTAAAAAATCGGTTACCGCACCGGTTAAAAAAAGCAGCGGCAGGATAAAAGCTAAGTGATTTTCACTTTTTAATATTTAAAGTTTCATTTTATTTACAAGCATAAACCTGAAACTCTAAAAATATAAAGAGTGAAATTAAAATGATTTTTTAAAAAAATGGCAAGGAAGAATATTGTATTAATTAATCGTGAGTTGAGCTGGCTGTCGTTCAATGAACGCGTGCTGCAGGAGGCCGATGATGAAACCGTTCCTTTGATTGAGCGTTTGAAATTTCTCGGCATTTTTTCTAATAACCGTGATGAATTTTTCAGGGTTCGGGTGGCTACTTTAAAACGCATCGTCAAGCATCACAGAAAAATTGAAGGCTTATCCGGAGAAAATCCGGCAAGCTTACTTATTAAAATTCAAAAAATTGTTATAGAGCAGCAGATAAAATTTGAAGCTGTTTACCAAAATATCATTAAAGAACTCGGCCATAATAATATATTTATTATTAACGAAAAGCAATTAACGCGCGAACAAGGACGCTTTGTAAAAAAATATTTCCGCGAAAAAATTGTTTCATCGCTTTTTCCCATCATGGTTGATAATACTTCGCCTTTTCCTTATTTAAAGGACAAATCAGGTTATCTTCTTGTAAAACTCGGGCGGAATGATCTTCCGAAAAAAAATAAATATGCCGTTATAGAAGTGCCTTCCGATAATATTTCCCGATTTGTTGTACTGCCGAAAGAAAAAAATAAAAATTTCATTATTCTCCTTGATGATGTTATCCGCTACTGTTTGGAAGACGTATTCAGTAATTTTTTGCATGATTATATTGAAGCTTATAACATAAAACTCACAAGGGATGCGGAAATAGATATTGATAATGATTTATCAAAAAGTTTTGTTGAGAAAATTTCGAAAGGATTAAAAGACAGAAAAAAGGGGGAACCTGTAAGGCTCGTATATGACAGTGAAATAGCGCCTGATATGCTTGCTTTTATAATGAAGAAAATAAAACTTCGTAAAGAGGACAATCCCATTCCCGGCGGGCGTTACCATAATTTTAAAGATTTTATTTCCTTCCCGAATGTAGGAAGCCCTGATTTGAGCTACAAAAAAATCATTCCGCTCAAACATCCTGATTTGCCAACCGGAGAGACGAGATCGAAAGAGCAGGCTAATTTTTTTAAAGTCCTGAAAAAGAAAGATGTGCTGCTGACATACCCCTACCAGTCATTTGATCATATCATTGATTTGCTTCGGGAAGCCTCTATTGATCCCAAAGTACAAAGCATAAAAATAACTTTATACCGTGTTGCGAAAAATTCGAATGTTGTAAAAGCTTTGATTAATGCTCTTAAAAACGGCAAGCAGGTTACTGCCGTTGTTGAGCTGCAGGCAAGGTTTGATGAAGAGGCCAATATTTACTGGTCAAATAAACTGCAGGAAGAAGGGGCAAAGATAATTTACGGCGTACCGGGGTTAAAAGTACATTCTAAAATGTTTTTGATTGCACGCAAAGAAGCGAATAAAATTGTTAATTATGCGCATTTAGGGACAGGTAACTTTAACGGCGACACAGCCCGTGTTTATACCGATCACAGCTTGCTTACTGCAGATACAAGAATCACAGAAGAAGTTGCCAAAATGTTTAATTTTTACTTAGATAATTTAAAAACCGGAGTTTATAAACATCTGCTTGTATCACCTTTTTTTATGCGTATTCGTTTAATACAGCTTATTGATAAGGAAATCAGAAATGCGAAAAACAATAAGCCGGCACATATTATTTTAAAGCTGAATAATTTGGTTGATTCAGGCATGATCAGAAAATTATATGAAGCGAGCGAATACGGCGTAAAAATAAAATTGATAGTACGCGGTACCTGCTCTTTAGTAGCAGGTGTTAAAGGCCTGAGCGAAAATATTGAAGCAATAAGCATAGTTGACAGATTTTTAGAACATAGCCGTGTGTTCATATTTTGCAATGGCGGAGATGAAAAATACTTTCTATCTTCGGCAGATTGGATGGCACGCAATCTTGATTTCCGCTCAGAAGCAGCAGTTCCAATTTACGACATCGTCATAAAAGAACAATTACGTAAAATTATTGATACACTTTGGGCAGATAATACCAAAGCAAGAATTTTAGGAAGTGCTCAGGATAATGAATACAGGATAACTGTTAACAAAACAAAGGTAAGGGCACAGGAAGCGATTTATAAATTATTAAGTATTAAAAAGAAAAGTACTAAGTATTAAGTACGAAGTATTATGTACTATGTATTAAGTAATAACTAAACACTAAGTACAATTTATTTACTATTAAAACGTAAAATACTTGAATAATAAATGGCTTTACAATTTTAACATTCATAATACTTTGTACATAATACTTAATTCTATAAAAATATAAATTTGAAATTTGCAGCAATTGATATAGGTTCCAACGCAGTGCGGCTATTATTCAGCAATGTGTATGATGACAACGGCATTATCACTTTTAAAAAAGCAGAGTTAATTCGAGTGCCCATACGCTTAGGCGAAGATTCTTTTTTGAATGGGAAAATTTCTCCAAAAAAGACTGACAAATTAATAACTGCAATGAAAGCATTTAAACACTTGATTGATGTTTACGATGCCATTGATTACCGTGCCTGCGCCACATCTGCAATGAGGGATGCTGAAAATCGGTGGGACATAATTGACCGTGTACGGCAGGAAGCAGGAATAAAAATTGAAATTATTGACGGAAAAACCGAGGCAGATATAATTTACGCGAATCATATTGAGGAGCATCTGGATAAAAGCAGCGCCTATCTATATATTGATATCGGCGGAGGAAGCACTGAAATTACATTGTTCTCAAAAAACAAAGCGGTAGTATCGCAGTCGTTTAATATCGGCACAATACGGATGCTTCACAACCAGATTGATAAAGAATACTGGAGCTATTTTAAAAACTGGATTCGTGAAATTACAAAAGGGTATAAACCTTTAATAGCAATAGGTTCAGGCGGAAATATTAATAAATTATGGAGAATGTCAGGCAGAAAACCTAACAAGCCTCTTTCAACCGCTAAAATTAAAAACCTGTACGAATTTCTGGAATCTTATACGTATGAAGAGCGCGTAAAAGTACTAGGGCTTAACCCTGACCGCGCCGATGTAATTATTACAGCCTCAAAAATTCTGCTGAGCGTTTTAAAAAATGCCAATATCGAAAAAATAATTATTCCTCAAATCGGCCTGTCTGACGGTATTGTGCATCAGCTTTACGAAAAATACAAGGAGAAGAATACTGCAGTGAAAGTTTAAGGCTTTGTTTTTATTTTAAATTAATTATAAGCCCGGGTAATTTTTTTTCGGTTGTCCCATCAAGAACAATAACATTTTCTATTAATATTTTTTTGACTTTTAAGGCTATAAATCTTTTCAGGAATGCTCTGTTTTCCTTACTTAATTTCCCGCCGATATTTGTTTGATCCTGGAACAAAAGTGATTCATTTCCTTTGTCATCCTTTGAAGGTATGGGAGCACTCATCACAAAAGATTTTATTTTTAAATTTTTATCTACAGTTGTCAGCTCATCGCAGATGCCTAAATCATTATAATTAATGGTAATCTCGCTCTCTTCGCTTTTTATATTGCAAAAGGTTACCTGCGCTTTTGTCTTTGAATTATCAGTTGTCTGCCCAAAAATTATAGTAGAACCTAATAAAGTAAATACTGCTGCAGCTAAAATTGTTTTTTTCATTTGATGAATATTAAATTTGATGATAGATTATTTTTTACTTAACCGGTTATTCATTTAAAATATTAATTACTGTGCAGGCATATACTGCGGCAGTTTCTGTTCTTAAGCGGCCTGTTCCTAAACTGATTTCCTTAAAACCATTATTAACAGCTATTTTTACTTCATCAACAGAAAAATCTCCTTCAGGGCCGATGAGAATTAATACATCTTCTCCTTTTTTGTAAAGTGTTTTTAAATGTGGCTTTATTTCGTTTTTATAACAATGCGCAATAAATTTCTGCCCCTTAAATTCAGCTGCTGAAGCGATGAACTTTTTAAAATCCGTAAGCTCATTTATTTTAGGTAAATACGCTTTAATACTTTGTTTGATAGCTGCAATTGCTGCTTTGTTTAACCGTTCTGATTTAACAATAGTACGTTCGCTGTTGTGACAGGCAGGAATTGAAATTTCATCAATGCCTATTTCTACTGCCTTTTCAATAAACCATTCAAGCCGGTCCATATTTTTTGTGGGCGCGACGGCTATATGCAGATGAATACTTCTCTTTCCAAACTCTTTTTTTGTTTCTGTGATATTTACCTTGCATCTTTTGGCATTATTATCCGTGATACGGGCTTCGTACCAACCGCCGCTGCCATCAATCAATATTATTTTATCACCATCAGTCAACCGCAAAACACGGATACAGTGTTTGCTTTCATCCTCATTTAAAGTATAAGAAAAAGTGTTATCTCCTGATGTTTCATGAAGAGGCTGAGAGGTTAATAAAATATCAGGTGTGTAAAACAAGTGCATTATGATTCCCTTTAAGTATAACGTTTAAAAATAAATTCCATTTTTTCTGGAAAACAATTATTAAGCAGGGGAGGGGGTTTTATGATGAAAATATGTTTCAGGGAAATCAATAACAATTCTAAAATTTAAAATGTGCTGATTTGTAAATGTATGACCGCTATTCAGAGCAAATCGGCACATTTTCAAATCAGCACATTTTAAAATTAACTATGCATTAATAGCAGTTTTTGGAGCTGCCGACATAATTTCTGCATTAGCAGCACTTGCATACTGCTCAAAGTTTTTAATAAATGATGCAGCAAGTTTATTAGCTGTATTATCATACGCCTCTTTATCTTTCCAGGTATTGCGCGGATTTAGAATATCGGCAGGTACTTCAGGACATTCTTTTGGAATCTGCAAGCCGAATATAGGAAGAGTTTCGTATTTTATTTTATCCAGTTTTCCGGTTAAGGCGGCAGTAATCATGGAACGGGTATAAGACAGCTTCATACGGCTTCCAACGCCGAATGCTCCTCCGCTCCAGCCAGTGTTTACCAGCCATACATTTACTTTATTTTCAGTTAATTTTTTACCCAGCAATTCAGCATAAGTGGTAGGGTGAAGCGGTAAAAACACTTTTCCGAAGCAGGCAGAAAAAGTCAATTGAGGTTCTGTAACACCAACTTCGGTGCCGGCAACCTTGGCTGTGTAACCAGAAATAAAATGATACATTGCCTGTTCTGTTGTTAATTTAGAAATAGGAGGCAATACACCATAGGCATCGCATGTAAGGAAGAAAATATTTTTAGGAATGTTTCCAACCGATGGTTCTACTGCATTTTCGATAAAGTGAATCGGGTAACCTACGCGTGTATTTTCGGTTTTAGAAATATTGCTGAAATCAACAGTAGATGTGTTTTCATAGAACTCAACGTTTTCGAGCAAAGCGCCGAATTTTACTGCGCCGAAAATCTGGGGTTCTTTTTCTTTTGTTAAATCAACACATTTAGCATAGCAGCCTCCTTCGATGTTAAACACGCCTTTTTCGCTCCAGCCATGTTCATCGTCGCCGATTAAGCCGCGGTTTGGATCGGCAGAAAGGGTAGTTTTGCCGGTACCGGAAAGGCCGAAGAAAATTGCTGTGTCGCCGTCTTTACCTATGTTTGCAGAGCAGTGCATTGATAATACGCCTTTTTCGTGCGGTAAAATATAATTTAATAAAGAGAAAATTCCTTTTTTGATTTCACCTGTATATCCTGAACCGCCTATTAAAATAATCTTTTTGGTCATGTTCAGAATAGTGAAATTGTGCTGGCGTGTTCCGTCAATTTCAGGTGTTGCCCTGAATCCCGGTGCACAGACAATAGTCCATTCAGGGTTGAAACTCATCAGCTCATCACGTGTAGGACGAAGGAAGAGGTTATTTGCAAATAAATTAGACCATGGATTCTCAGTTACCACGCGGATATTCAAACGGTATTTTACATCGGCACATGCATAAGAATCACGTACATATACTTCTTTACCGGCTAAATAAGCGCAGACACGGTTGTATAAAATATCAAATTTAGCAGGATCAAATTTAAAATTAACATCGCCCCACCAGATAGTATCTTTTGTTTTATTGTCGAGTACTATAAATTTATCTTTTGGTGAACGCCCCGTAAACTCCCCTGTATCAACCGCTATAGCTCCCGTGTCGGTTAAAACACCTTCGCCTCTTACAATAGTTTCTTCTACCAGTTCTGCTGCATTTAAATTCCAATAAGCGGCAGAAACATTTGCTAAACCTAAACTTGCAACACTTGCATTTTTGGCTTTAATTCCAAATTCATTCATATTTTTCTTGTTTTTGATTAATAAATTTCAAATGAAAGTGTAAATTTAATAAATTTTGAACGATGAGATTTAATTAAACATAATTATGTAACATTTTAACATTGGGAGGGGAATAAAATGTTGCTGGAATTATGCCTGAAATAGATTTAGATATTGGATGGCTAAATGATTCCTTGCGTTGGGCTTTTGAGCGAGGGAAATTATTTTTTCTTATAATTCGCGGTACAAATAATAGAATAAATTATTAATCCAAAATTTCCGATAAAATAAATTAAAATAAAAACAGGGCCAAAAGTCCAGAAATTTGCCGAATATTTTGTCGGCGCCCATTTTGAAATTTCAAATACGGGTTTAATACCACAGTCTTCTCTTTGTATTTTCCCCTCAGATGTATCAATATCAATTATTTTTCCGGAAATTATAAAATCGCTGCTGATTAATAGTTCAAGATTGAATTTATATGGTTCATCGTTATTTGGCACTGTTAATTCATAAATTTTATTTGGAAAATATTTTTTGTATTGATTTGGGACTTCTAATTCGCCTTTTTCAATGCCAAAGGCGCCACAACAAGTACATTCTTGATAATGCACTAATAATTTGTTTGGTTCATTAATTTGTGGATTATAATCTGGAAGTTTATAAGGAATTATACCAATACCAATAGTTAGGGCTGTGATTGTCCATATATAAATAGGCTTTATACTCATAAGTCTAAATTTAATTTATTTCTAACGCTAGATATTAGGCACAACTTAGCGCCTATCGGCATTTTAAATAATATTTATTTTTATAAATCTCCCAATCCTAACTTTGGTTTTCTAAACCTGATTTCTATTTTATCAGTGCTTAAAATAGTCGAATCAAACTTCCAATAAACATCAAACTCGATTTTTGAATTTGGCTTTAAATCTATTATGTCAACATCAACTAGAATTGTCGCATAAGTATCAATGTATGGACGTGCATGCAAGGAATCATTTATTATTAAATTCGAAAACCCGTTACCATATTTCGTCAAATTACTTCTTTTGTTTTCGACTTTCAATTTCCCTTTTATAGTCCAGTATTTAGCTGGTTCGTTATTTATCTTAATAGGTTCTTTTATCAAATAAATAATTTTTAGGGAATCATTGTCAATAGAAAGTTCTTTATATCCATTTTGAGAATATATCCGATTGCATCCAAAAGATAGAGCAATAATTAAGAATACATTATAAATCTTCGAAGAAATGCTCACATGATGGGAATTAAAAGGGCCGCTGATTATTTAACCTCACAAATATAATCTTATTAAAAACAAATGCGCCCCGAATATTTCGGGATGCATTTATAAAATCAATACATCAATTTCATCATTCTAAATCAAATCCCATGCTACTGTTAAATTGGCATCGGGGTTGGCCGCAATTAAATAATGATTATTTGCAAAATCGCCTAAGGCGCTGGCAGCAATTGTCTGCTCGGTGTTAGGTGCAAGTGTGATAACTACCGAACCGGTTACAGGAACAGCAGTTTTTGTTAATCCTAAATAATAATTTAATTGTCCATTGCCTGAGTTTATCAATAAAATTTGGTCAGTTGCAGCAAATGGGCATGTTCGCTGCAGAAACAGACATGTTCGCTGCGGAATCAGACCTGTTCGCTGCAGAATCAGACATGTTCGCTGCAGAAACTTCCCTATTCGCTGCGGAATCTTCCCTGTTCGCTGCGGAAACTTCCCTGTTCGCTGTGGAATCTTCTCTGTTCGCTGCGGAATCTTCCCTGTTCGCTGCGGAATCTTCCCTATTCGCTGTGGAATCTTCTCTGTTCGCTGCGGAATCTTCCCTGTTCGCTGCGGAAACTTCCCTGTTCGCTGTGGAATCTTCTCTGTTCGCTGCGGAATCTTCCCTATTCGCTGCGGAATCTTCCCTGTTCGCTGCGGAAACACGATTTGTAAAAGCGTTATTTACAATTAAATATCCTTTTACTCATAGCAGCACCGCTGCCTAAAGCTTCGGCTTTGCGGTAATCGAGGCAGGCCTGCTCTTTATTATTGAGTTTTACATATAAATCGCCGCGGGAGTTAAGAGCCGGAATATTAGCAGCATCTATTTCTAATATTTTTGAATAATCTTCGGCTGCAGTTTTATAATCTTTAACGGCTGCCCATAATATGGCTCTTTTTTCAATTATTTTTATATCCTTTGGTGCAATTTTCATTGCCTTGCTCAAATCCGAAAGCGCACCCGTAACATCATTTTTTGCAAGTCTTGCAACAGCTCTCTGCTCATAACTCTCCACAGCTTCGGGGTGCAGTTCGGTGGCTTTGTAATAATCTTTGAGGGCATCTTCATACTTTCCCATCATGTCAAATGCGTTGCCGCGATGAATAAATGCTTCCCAATATTCAGGCTTGCTTTCCACGGCATGGGTATAGTCATCCACAGCTTCTTTATAATGTTTTAAATTATACTGGGCATCAGCGCGCAAATAAAAAACTTTGGCGTTATTAGGGTCAAGTTTCAGCAAAGCAGTACCGTCTTTAATAGCGCCGAGGTTATCACCTGATTCACTTCTAATGTGCGCCCTTGAATAAAGCGCAGGCACATCGCCGGGCTCTAATGATAATCCTTTATCATAATCATTCAGTGCATTTCTTTTATCGCCGAGCTGGGTATATTCAAGCGCACGGTTGAAATAGGCAGGTGCAAAATTGGGGTTCAGGCCGATAAGGGTGCTGAGTATTTCAACAGCTTCCTTATGCTTGCCGGACTCGCTGTTTGCTAAAGCTTTATTGATATATGCCTTGCTGTATTTTGGATTAAGGACAATGGCTTTATCAAAATCTTTCATAGCTTCATCCGGCTTATTCTGAAGCCTGTACAAATAACCGCGGTTGTTATAAACTTCGGCAATTTTAGGATTTAATTCAATTGCTTTATTATAATCATCCAATGCCTGCTTGTATTGTTTTAAGCCGCTGTAGGCCGATCCCCTGTTAACATAAGCCTCTGTTTTTTTAGGAAGGAGTTCAATTGTTTTAGAATAATCGGCAATAGCCAAGGCCATATTTCCCATGCTGGCGTGTACAATGCCTCTGTTATAATAAGCTTCAGCATTAGATGGCTGCAGATTGATAAGCTTATTAAAAGTTACTAATGCTTTATCGAACTGCTGCTGCTGAAGCATTGAAACCCCTTCTCTCTGCAGTGAATCGACAATGTTTTGGGAATATGCAATTGCAATGAATAAAAAACAAAGCAGAAATGAAACTGATTTTTTCAATTAAAATTATGGGTTAAGGAATGGGGATTTAAGATTTATTGATTTAGGAATTAGGATTCAAGGTCGTTTTTTAAAAGAATATTTTAACAAAACACCCTGCCCATGGTCTTCGACATGCTCAGACTGACAGAGCGATGGTCATATTGAGCTTGTCGAAATATGTGCGATGGCTTCTTAAAAAACAACATTGATTTAAAATTTAGGACTTAGAAATTTTATTAATGATTAATAAGTAATTTGATGGTCTGCTGCTGGCCTTCTTTATTATTAATTGTTACAAAATACAATCCGGATGAAAACCCTGCAGTATTAATATGTGCTGCATTCTGTTTCTGGAAAACAACCTGCCCCAGCGGATTATATAATGTAAGTGTGTAATTAAGCAATGCCGTTTTTATATAAACATCATTTGATGAAGGGTTGGGATAAACTGCAAATGACTTATCTATAAACGGCGTATTAGCAATGCCTATGTTAGTACTGGTTGTCCCTTTGCTCAAACCGTTTCCGAAACTGCATACCCATACTTCGTTCGCATTATACGGGTTAAAGAAAACACGCTGCGGATTGCGGAAATTATAATTCGCAAATAACGTAGGAGTAAATGAATTGCTGTTGGTTCCAGCTGCATAATATAAGCCGTTTAGTTCGGAGCAGATATACATTTCATTGCTTCTGGCAGGATTAAAAGTACAGCTTACAGTACCTACGCCCGGAGTAATATTTGCCCAGTTAATACCGCGGTCTGTACTGCGGTATAAGCCTGCTGTTCCGCCTCCTGAACCAACGCAGGCAAACCATGTTGAATCCGAAGCATCGTTTCTATCCGGAATAATATTCAGTGTATGCTTTGTCATTCCGGCGCCTGTTCTGTCGGACCAGCTGGTGCCGCCGTTGCTGCTGTAAAACACACCGCTCTGTGCAGCATAATTCAAATTACCAGTTGAGTCATAAGGGTAATAACTTGCCATCAATGTGCCGTCGTTTAATACATAAATAGTATGAGGGCGGTTATCAGCGCGGGCAGGGGCATTCAGTCTTGTCCATAAAGAACTTGACCCCGCCGAAACTGAATTACATCTGTATATCCCGCCGATAGCACCGCCAAGAGTATCCTGAACACAGGCATAAAGTGAATCGGGATGATGTCTGTCGAAATTAATACCTGTAACAGGCCTGCCGAAATCATGCAGCAGTTTCCAGGTGATTCCATGATCAATGGAAAAACAAATTCTGCCATGCGAAACCCCTAAACGGCTGTCGCTCCAGGTGCCGTCATAGCCGGGTGTTTCTCCTCCGGCAGCATATAATACGCCCGTTACCGGATGTTTCAATATCATATTCACATCATCGATATTTGTATTACCTCCTTCAAAAATATTTGTGGCATCGTAATTAAATCCCCATTTATTACCGCCGTTGCTGCTTTTAGCTGCCGTAAGATCGCCGAGCGAAGTAATCAAATTGAGGCTGTCTATCCATGTCAGCCAATTGCTTACACTTGTTTCAAGTCCGGTTGCAGCATATTCGACTGTTCCCGGAAAGGCAGCATTGGCAGCATTTTCATCAGCAGGCTTTATATACATCTGCACCCAGCTTGCTCCGCCGTTAACGCTGTAATAAACATTTGATTTATCAGTACGGATAATTCTATGGCTGTTGTTCGGGTCTATACAGAAACCTTCGGTAGTATTGTTAAGCGACCAGTTCTGAATATATCCTGAAGCGGAAGAAGTGCCTATCCAGCCGGTGCTGATATTGGTATTGTTTCCTGCTGGAATATCTAAAAATGTATTGGTAAATGATACACCGCCATTTCTGGATTTAAAAACTGTACCGTAAATAGCGCCGATAGAAGTTAATCTGCCGCCAATGTATAATGTACTGGTATCGGCTGCAGGAGCTGCAACATAATAGGCCTCTGCAGAAGCCGTATTTGATACCGCTGCTAAGTTTGCTGTAATAGGCACCCATGCCGAAAACGGATTTCGCATGGTATATAATCCTGTAAAATATCTTACATCAGAGCCCGAGGTTTGGCAGGTAAGCACAGATGCTGAAATAGTAGAACAATAGAATTTGGTGACATTTCCAATCTTACATCCTGTAAAGCTTACAACACCTTCGTTTGAGGAAATATTGGCAGCTGAATTCAGGATAACTGTCGGGAAAGAAACGCCGCCGTCATTAGAAATAAATATCTTTTTATTGGAAGCAATGTAAATGTTTGCACCGTCGAAAAAGGCTCCGGCCAAATGCAGTCCCGAAACAGATAAGTCGGTTTCTATAGTTGTATAACTGAAACCGCTGTCCTTGGTAAAGTAAATATTGTTTTTATCACTTATCGTGAATTGCTTGTAATCAGCAAGGTTGGAGTACATCTGAAATGCACCGAAATTAATGCATGGGTTCGGAATCATTGCAGCCCAGGTGGCACCTCCGTCGGTACTTTTTTTAGGAAGATAAGTGCCGCCGTTAGAAAGCGCGATGCCATAAAGTTTCATAGGTTTATTGGTAAAACACACTTTACCTCTCAGCCCGCCCTGCAGGTTAAAATAAGGATGCTGCTGCCAGTTTAGTCCGAAATCAGTTGTCTCAAACATTTCACTCATAGCAGCACTCATAAATACCCGGTTGCTGTCGAATGGACTGATAACAGGGTTCTGCACAGCACCGCCTCCGCCGATTCCTTTTGATATCCACTGAGAAGGTGTGTTTTGTGAGAACGAATAATTAACCGAAAGGATTGTTAAAAGCAGGAATAGTTTTGTTTTCATAGATGCAAATATATTGAAATGTGATTGAAGGTGTTTTGTTGAGTTGAGGTTATAATTTAGATGGGGGAGCATTAGGTTTTGATTTATTTTTAAATGTATATCCTATTCCCATTTTTAATGATGCACTGGGCATTATTCTTACGGCGCTCCAATTGTAGGTATTATCTCCGTAATGACTAGCCGCTGAACAATATCGTATTCCTATTCCAAAACTTTGATCGAAGTAAAAGTTTTTTAGAAATCTTATTTTACAGCCATAGCCTAAATAATATTCGATATCAGATGCATGAGCATTGTAAGATTTTGAAGTTGGATTTGGAAAACTATTGTTTCCCCAATATAATTCTGTACCATTATCGGTATAATAATGTAAAATAAATTCATTTTGAATATAGAAATCAATTTTTTTCCCTTTCGGCATAATTTTGCTTTGATAGATAAGATAAAATCCGGTTAAGCCATACTGCTCTTTAATTTGTCCTTCATATTCATTTTTCAATTCCAATTTCAGGCCTATTATTGGTCCAAAGGACAAAAAGTTTTTTCCTTTTTCAATGCTGAAATTTGCATAATAATCCAATCCTTCAAAGTAATAAGAAGGCATAGCACCTACGTTAATACCCAAAAGTGGTTTCTGCGGTACAATTGAATCTTTAGGTACATTCGGGTATTTAACTGCAATGGAATCTATGGACTTTTTGGCAATATGCGGTGATGGTTTCTTTTTGGAGGTACTGGGATTTTTCCATTTGAATGAAATCGCTGAAATGGAATCTAACTGATCGATAGAAAAAGCTGAATAGGATAGAATGGGGTTTTTCTGTTTGAAGGAAATAGCCGGAAGTTTTAATTTATATTCAAATTTATATCCGAGCCCTATTTCAGCTAAAAAAGCTGGAAAAAAATTATGACCTGTACTATTATAATTAATATCATTATAGTTTTGCACTGTTGAATAGTATGCTAAGCCTAATGAAATGCTTTGGTTCAGATAAAAGTTTTTTAGAAATTTAACTTTAAAGCCCCAGCCAAAAAAATCTTCAATAACCATTTGATGGGATTTGTATGGTATTGCTGTAGTTAGATAATCACCCCCATCATTAGGATTTCCAGTTGTACCATTATCCATAAAATAATGGAAAAGCAATTCGTTTTGAAAATAAGATTGAAATACCCTGCTTTTAGGAATAGGGCTTATTTGATAAACAGCATTAAAGCCGGTTAAACCATAGTTGTTATAATAAAAAGGGATGTCATCACCATCACTTCTTCCTACTACTTTCTTTTTTTGGCTAAAAAGCGGACCAGCAGAAAAATAACTTTGACCCTTTTCCATTGTGAAATGTATATAACCGCCGGGCCCCTGCTCTCCATCATCTATGAGCCCGCCGGCTTTAAACCCATAAATAATTTTCTTTGGAGCAATAGAATCTTTCTGCCCCAAGCAAATGTTTGCGAAAACCAATAGGAGTATAAAAAGAAATGATTTCATTTTTTATTTTGTTTATGCAAAACATATTTAAAGACTCACTTGCTGCGCCCCAATTAGACTTCTTTTGTGTTATGTATCATAACATTCATATTGCTTTTCAAAGATAAACTATTTTATAAAGGCCTGCTGAAAAATTGAAACTCAAACATCTTAAGAACAATAATAATAAGCCCCCTGACAGTATCATTGTCAGGGGGCTTAATTATTAAGCAGTGAATCTTTAAATCATCAACATTGTATTCAATTAAAAACTCATTCAATCTCCGCAGTCAAACCTCTTTCCAATAAAGCTGTGCACAATGGTTCCAACTCTTCAAACGAACCTTTTTTTACAGAACATCTGCCTTTGTAGTGAACAAGAAAGGTGCACTGCTCTGCCTGAATTGTATCATGTTTACAGACTTTTATCAAAGATTCAATTACAAATTCAAATGTATTAAACTCGTCATTATAAAGTATAATTTGTTTGTCGGCTGTCTGCACTTCTTCAGTTTCAACCAGCACATCTGATTCTGTATCGAAATCGTATTCTCTTTTTTCAAAATTTTCCATTCTAATCTTATTGATTTTGATTCTATAATAAAAAATTATTTATGAAAGTATTGAAATGTTTATTCAGGCTGAAGACACAATTTATTTTTTGAGAAGCGCTTTTGCTTCATCAACGGGTATTTTTTTGCCGCTGCGGTAGGCAGTAATAAAAGTATCTGTAAGATCAGCAGCTGCAACTTCTGCTTTAGACTGTGAAGCTTCTTCATACGTTTTAAAACTGCCCACAGTATAAATTGTCAATCCATTATCATCTTTATAATATTTAATACCCTTACCGGCAATTTTTAAAAATTTGTTAGCAATTTCTAAAGGAACTTCTTCTTTAAATGCACCTATCTGTAATTTAAATACAATACCGGAATCAATAACAACAGCATTGTTATGAGCAGCTAAAGTGTTTAATTTCTTCCGTGAGGCCGTGTCAATAGGCTCGTTAGTATTATGGTTTATAGGATGCGGTGCAGTAACAGTTTTTTGTTTTGATGCAGTAAAAATTGGCAGCTGATTAACTGTGGAAGTATTTGAAAACGCTGCTATTCCCTGCAGTTCATATTGTTTTGCTTCAGCCATTGTAATGCGTTTGCCGTTATAATAGGCTGTAACAAAAGCATCCTTCATGCCTACATCATTCAGCATTTCTTTTGCTTCCAAAGCGCGCGGCACATTATTATATACACCTGTATTGTAACGCAAATTTCCGTTTGGTGCTGGTTCAGTGTAAACTGGTTTAACAGCGTAAAGTTTTGAAGCTGCCACCTGTTGTGAAAATACGCCTATCTGAACTGTATAAAACAAACCTCCTACAGTTGAAACACTCTCTATTTTCAAGACTTCAATTTCTGGTTTTACCTCAACTGTCGGCTGTATTTCAGCAGTGGTGTTTTTTTGCAGAACGGTAGCAGGCGTTTGTGATGCCATTGCATAAGCTTCATTAATAGGAATACGTTTACCATCCAGGAATGCTACAACAAACGCATCTTTATAACCTAAGTCTTTGATTTTGCCTTTTACTTTATCAGCAGTTATAAATTTTTTGAATATCCCAGCAGTATAACGTATATATCCCTGAGGAGTGGTCTCGCCGGTAAGAGGTGTCATACCGCTGAATAAATTCTGAGGTATCGGTTTGCGGAATGCGCCAACCTGAACTTTAAAAATTAAGCCTTCAGGGAATTTTTCATCGATAGGTATCGGATGTCTTTTTGTGTAAACTGTTTTTCTTTTTTGTTCAAACTTTTCATTGGGCGCAAGTACAATCGGCGCTGATGCTGATGTATTCGATGCATCTTCAGGGTTATTAGTAAGTGCTGCTTTATTATTTGGAACTGCGTCAGCAGTATTGTCTTTAACCAGCGGAGTTGTGTTGTTCACAGCCATGTCATGCGTGTTATCAGCAGGATTCACAGCCAAAGCTGTTAAGCCCGGATTGTATTTTTTATAAATATCAATTGCTTCCTTTTGCTTTTTAAGAGCAGTCATTTCATTTTTATAAGCATCATCTGAAGAATTTACCTTAGATTGAAATGAAAGAGCTGTCTCTGCTTTTGCACGCTGTTTTTTCGCTTTATCGAAATCAGCTTTTGCTTCATCAGCGATTATTTCAGCCTTTAAAAGTTCAGGTGCATTATTTGTTTTTGATGCGCCGGTCAATTGATCCAATTGATTTTGGTTGGAAGTAAATTCACTTTTATTCGCCGAAGCATATAACGAGGAAGCCTTTAACTGTCTTTCTTTCGCGTCACTCATTAAAGCTTCAGACTGAGAATACATTGAATTTTTTGCATCTTCATTTGTTTGTTTAACCGCTTCTGATTTTAAATCAACAGACTGTTCCATTATCTGAGCAGCCTGTTTTTTGTTCAGCTCAGCTTTTGTAATCTGTTCTGCTGCTGCGGGGTTGCCGCTATAAACATAATGATTTTCTTCAGTTGCCGCGGTACTTAAAGTCTTTACCGTATCAGTTGATTTTGCTGCCGATGCAGTATTGGTATTTGCAGGTATTACATTTTTACTGTTTTTTAAGCTGTCATTTACAGAAGATGAATTAGCAGCAACTGTGTTTTTTGCTGCAGTATTATCAACAGGTACCACATTAGAAGCTGTATGGGTGTTATCACTCGGTAATGTATTGCCAACATTGTCGGCATTTTTAGCGGTGTTTGCAGATGCAGTAACAGCAGTACTGCTGTAGTTTTTATAAATATCCATTGCCTCCCTTTGTTTATCAAGGGCTGTCATTTCACTAGTATAGGCATCGTTCAGAGCTGTTTCCTTCAAGGCATCGTTGGCAGCGCCTGCAGCTTCAAGACGTTTTTTCTTTGCTATTTCAAAATATTTTTCCGCCTCATCACCAATGATTTCTGCCTTGAGCATCTCTGGGGCCTTACTTGAAGCATTGGCTTTAGCAGAAGCCGCTATTTGATTTTGATTAGCAGTATATTCAGTTTTATTTGCCGAAGCAAAAAGCTGAGTCGCTTTCAGCTTTTTCTCCTGCGCCTGTTTTACTAACTTCTGCTTTTCTGCGGCATTCTTCTTCGCATTTTTACCATCCGGTTCCATACTCAAGGCAACTGCCTGCGCTAACAGTGCATCAGCCTCATCGTCAAGTGAAACAGCTTTTGATATCTGGTCATTTGCAGCGGTACCAGCATAATTATATTGTTTAGCTGCAGTAGTTGTGTTAACATTAGTTGCGGCAGTATCAGGAGTTTTAGCCGTTACAGCCACTGCATTATGCGATTGCAGTTTTTCCGCATTCGCTAAACTTTTATCAGCAAGTGCCTGCTTTTCTTTTGCTGCATTTTGGTCGTCTTTTATTTTTTTTGCAAGAAGTGCTTTTTTGTCTTTGTTTTTTTCAGCGCTGTAATTTTCTTCTTCCTTTACAACATCTGAATTTAAAGCCTCAGACCATTTGCCGTATAAATATGCTTTTGCTTTTTCACGGTCGGCTTCATTCGAAATTTTTTCGGTGGAAGCTAAATCCGCGCTGTATATTTCATCGGTCGTTCCGCCGGAAGCAGATGGTTCAGCGGCTGTTGTTTTATTTTCAGTTACAGGTAATTTATTTGCAGCAGCAGTATTAGCAGCCACAGTTTTGTTTGGATTATTAACTACAGTTTTATTGATAGCCAATGCTTCGGTACCAGGTTTATAATTTTCATAAAGGTTCTCCGCTTTTTTCTGCTTTTCTAAAGCAATCATTTCATTTTTGGAAGCATCATTCAGCACCCCGATTTTATCATCATAAATATCGCTGGTTTCAGCCTTTTTGCGAAGTTGCTGCGCTTTGTCGAAATAAATTTTTGCTTCATCATTTGACATCTCCGCTAAAGAAATATCAGTTGAAGTATTATCGTTTATCTGGGCAGCAAACTTATCTAATTTGTTTTGTGAAGTACTGTATTCGTTTTTATTAACATCAGCTGTCAATTGTGCCGCTTCCAGCTTTTTTTCCTGAGATTGTTTTAATAAATTTTTTGACTGTGCAAGTGTAGCGGCTTTATCAGCTTTGTTTGTCTGTGCTGCAGCTTTGGATTTTAAAGCAGAAGCCTGGGTTGATAAATCATCTCCCTGCTTATCAGCAGCGGAAGCTTTTGAAATTTTTTCAGGTGCTGCTGCATCTGTATATGCAAATTGTTTTTGAGCCGCGACGGTATTTGCTGAAGCTGTATCATTTGCATTTGCGGAAGCAGCAATGCTATTTGCAGCAGTAGTATTAGTCCCGGCAGTGTTATTTGCTGAGGTCTTATTTGCAGCAATAGCAGCCGGAGTATATTTATTATAAATATCAATAGCTTCTTTCTGTTTTTCAAAAGCGGCTATTTCGCTTGCATAAGCCTCTTTCTGTGCTTTTTCCTTTTCATCAAAAGAAGCAGCAGCATCGGCCTGTTTGCGGAGTTTTTCAGCTTTTGCGAAATTATTTTCCGCTTCATTATTAATTATTTCAGCTTTTAAAATTTCACCTGCCGGGTTTCCTTCTGAAGCTTTAGCCAGCTGATCCACCTGATTTTTGTTTGATGCGTATTCTGTTTTGTTAACATCAGCAGTGAGCTTAGCAGCTTTGAGTTTCTTTTCATGCCCTTGCTTTTCTAAATCTTTAGAACGTGCTGCCATTGCCTTTTTTTCAGAAGCCTTGGTCTGCTTAGCAGCTCTTGCCTTAAAATCATCTGCCTGCGCAATTAAATCATCACCTTCTTTATTAAAGGTGCCGGCTTTTGTAATTTGGTCATTAACAGCCGCCGAATTGTAAGCATACTGTTTTTCGTTTGCTGTTTTATCTGCTGTGGTGTTATTCACTTTAACTGCATCTGTATTTTTTGAAGCGGCAGTATTAGCTGCAATAGCTGCGGTATCTGTTTTTGCTGGATTTGCTGAAGTGTTATTAGGTGCAGTATTGTTAGAGGCCGAAGCAGTATTATTAGATGCGGTTGTGTTTTTAATTTCATTTACCTGCTTCTCAAGTTTATTTTTATCAATAGATGCAACGCTTGCAGCAGCTGTTTCGCTGGTTCCTGTTTTAGATTTATCAATTACTTTGCTTACTAATTCGGTTTGGTTTTTTATGCTGCTGTATTCTTTTTGAAGCTGGGCGGTTTTAATTTCGTTTTGAGCAAGTTCTTTTTGTTTATCAACATTATCCTGTCTCAGCCCGGCAATCTGGTCATTGAGCCCTTTTTTCAACTGGCTGCTTTTTGCTTCTGAGGCATCTTTCTGCAAATTGCCGATGATAGTTTCATTGTCGGTCATTTCCTGCTTCAGGTCCTTAGAATTCTGCAAAGCCTTATCCAGCTCATGTTTTTTATTGTCTTCTTCTTTTTTATAATTATTGAAAACAGAATTAGAATTAGAATTTGAATTGGCTTGATTTAAGGCATCTAATTTTTTCTCCTGCTCATCTAATTTCACCATTGCCTCAGATGGGTTTTTAGATTTTACTGCAGCCTCCATGCCTTTTGCGTATTCCTGCGAAAGATCAGCTTCTTCGCGCTTTGCTATTGCAGCTGCATCTAGTTTCTTTGCAAGATTAAAAGCAGCAACAGTTTCCTGATTAAACTGTTCTGCTTCAATGTTCGATGCATTTGCTTCATCAGTAAGCGCCTGCCTTTTTACATTGTCATCGGTTTTTGCAGCCGCAGAAGTTAAAGCCGCTGCTTCCTGAGATTTCGCCTGCGCCCTGTCATTTTTTTGATTCGCAAAATTCAATGCTATGTCGGCCTGTTCGCGCATATTAACAGCTTCGGTATCTGCAGTTCTTGCATCGCGGTAAGCAATTTTTACAATATCATCATTGCTTAATTGGGTATTTGTTTTAGGAGTTGTTTTTGCTAATGATGCAGCTAAGGCGGCTGAATCGGCAGCGGTTTTTGCATCATTTGCAGCTGCAAGGTCTAAAGCAACAACATCCATTTTGGATTTCTGACGAATAAAATTAAGAGCAAACAAATAATTTTTATCGCTGTTGGCTTCAGCAATTTCATTTTTCACAAGCAGCTTGTCAGTTACAAGCTCATAGCTGATTTCTTGTTTCACCGGCCTGAATTCGTTCTGAACCGGCAGTACAACAATCTCAGACTGAGTATCGAAACCGGGGGTTTCAACAGTAAATAAAAAACGTCCGCCGTTAGGCAGTTTAACATCATAAGCGCCGTTCTCAGCTTTCGAATTATATATGCCGAGTATGGTATTGTCGCTCAGATTTTTTATTGTGATTTTCGACTGGAGAGATTGATTGTCGCGGTTCTTCACAACGGCACCGTCAATAACAGTAACATCAATCGGTTTGCGTTCAACATTAATGTGATAAACTGATATTTTTCCTGCTATACTCGAGCGTGCTGAAGAAAAATAGGCTTCTTTCTCATTTGCATTTGCAATGTATAAAACATCATCATCAGGAGTGTTGATGGGAAAGTCAAGGTTTACAGGCTCATTCCAGGTGTTATCAGCTTCATTGAGCGTTGATTTAAAAATATCATAACCGCCCATTGAATTGTGGCCTTTGGAACAGAAATATAAAACTTTTCCGTTAGGATGAAGAAAGGGATAATCCTCATCATACTGCGTGTTTATTTTATTGCCTAGAGATTCAGGCTTGCTCCATTCTCCATTGGGCAGTTTTTTAACAAAGTAAATATCTTTACCGTGTTCTTCATTATCGCCATAACTCGAAAAATAAATCTGATTGTTATTGGAAGCCAGATAAATAATAGATTTCTCTTTTTTCTTTTTATCAAGATTAGTCCTGAACTCTTTTTCATCGGGCTTCACAAGCAGTTTTCCGCCTATTCCGGAAATATCATACGAACGAAAAAAATCGCCGCGGTTCACTTCCTTCTTATCAATTACTGAGAGATCAGTTAAGTTGCCTAATAATTTTTTTGCGTTATTGCACATCTCAATCTGGCGGTTTACCTGAAATCTTTCCGCTTTAGCGGCAGAAACCACTTTTTTAAAAACCTCGTATTGCGCAATTGCATCATCAAACCGGTAGTTCAAATGGTATGCTTTGGCAAGATAAAAAAATACTTCTCTATCTATATCATGCTGTTTGGATGCAAACTCAAGGAAAGTGATGGCCCGGTCTTTTTCATCGCTGGCAAAGAGCATGCAAACTCCTAATCGGTAATTATAAGTGGGATCTTTACGGTAAAGACTTACCAGCTGGGAATACATTGGGTAAGCTTTTTCAAACTCGTCATCCTCATAAAGTTTGGATGCCTGCTTTTTAAATTCTTCTTCCGAAGCAAAATCTGTCTGAGCCCAAACAGTGCGAATGCTCAATCCAAACAGCAGTAACAATAAAAAAATAAACCTGGAATGCCTGTTCATATATTGTTTCCGACAAAGCGGAGAATTGTTCTTTAGCTTTTAAATTCTACGAATTAACAAGAGGCAGATAAAAAATAGTACCGGCCTTAAAATGCAATTCTAATTTGAAAGTCTTTTGGCAGCGGATTTCAGGTGCTGCCGAAACGTACAAATTTAAGTTTTTTTATTAATTAGATGCTATTCTTATCAAAATTCCACGAAGAAAACCCGCTTATTTTTTTCAGAAGGAAATTAAACCGCGAAATACCAGATTCTAAAAAAGAAACAGGACAATATCAGGCTTAAAAATTCGTTTAATCATTCTTCTATATATATTTGTAAAATGAACTTTATGAAACAGATTGCGGCATTGTCTTTTTTTGTACTTATTGCTTTTTCATCCTGCAAAAAAGATGTGCTGCTTACCGATTCTGCAGCTAAGCTTAATTTCTCTACCGATTCAGTTTTATTTGATACAGTTTTTACAACAGTAGGCTCTACCACCAAAACCTTTAAAATTCATAATCTTCACAGTCAGCCGCTGAATATTTCGAAAGTTTATTTGGCAACCGGCAGTAATTCGCAATTCAGGATGAATGTGGACGGTGTTTCGGGAACACTGTTGAATGACATTCAGATACCCGGCGGCGACAGTTTGTTTGTGTTTGTGCAGGTAACCGTAAATCCTACGCATGCAAATGCACCTTTATTAATCAGGGATTCCATTATATTTGAAACAAACGGAAACACCCAGCATGTGATGCTTACCGCAATAGGGCAGGATGTATATTTACATAAACCCGATCATTTCCCTATTAACGGGCTTCCGCCATTTTCAATTATTCAATGTAATTCAACGTGGTTAAATGATAAACCTCATTTAATTTTCGGCTATGCGGTGGTTGATGAAGGCTGCACGCTGAGAATGCAGGCAGGCACACATGTTTACTTAAATAATAAAGCTGTATTATGGGTTTATCATGGAGGAACATTGATTGTTGACGGCCTGCACGGGTCGGAAGTAACTTTTCAGGGGGCGCGCTTGGAGGCTGATTACAAGGATGTACCCGGGCAGTGGGGTAAAATATGGCTTTCTTCAGGAAGCATAAATAATGTAATTAACTGGGCAGTTATTAAAAACGGCAGTATTGGCGTGCAGGCTGATACTCTGGGTGCATCGTCTAATCCTACTTTGAGAATTTCTAATACCATTATTAAAAATATGAGTGCAGCGGCAATTTACGGGCAGGGGAGTTTTATCAGGGGCAATAACTGTGTATTTGCCAACTGCGGCCAATACGCAGCAGCGCTTACCATAGGCGGTAAATATTCGTTTTTGCAATGTACGTTCGCTGATTATTGGACAGGGAAACCGCGCACCACACCGCTTTTGAATTTAAATAATTATTATGTTGATATTAACGGAGTAACACAGGTACGGAATTTAGACAGCGCTTATTTCGGAAACTGCATCCTTTACGGCGATTTAACGGATGAAGTTGGTTTGGATACTTTTGCTATTGCCGGGGTATTTAATTATAAATTTGATTATTGCCTTTTGAAAACAGCATTGAATACAGGCAGTTCGCTGCATTTTAACAGCGTTATCGCGAATCAGGATCCAATGTTTGCAGACCAAAGTATAAATAATTACCAGCTCACAGCAGGTTCTGTAAATGCTATAGATAAGGGCAATCCGGTAATTTTTATTGGAACCGATTTAAATAATAAACCCCGCCCTAATCCAAATACTTCATATCCTGATTTGGGAGCGTATGAGTTTTATTAGACTTGTATTATTTTATCTGCTTTTATATTTTGAATCGGCTTAAAATAAAATCGTCCTGCAAAATTTGCGGGACGATTTTGTTTTTATATTTCTTGTGAAACCTCAGCCCCGGCCCCTCTCCTTGAAAAAAGGAGAGGGGAGGTATGATAGGTTTTACTGCACCACAATCTTTCTATTCACCCCATTTTTTATTTCATCACTTATCTGCAGAAAATAAATGCCGGGTTTCATTTCTTCTTTTTCTATTATTAATGTTCTGCCTTTAAAATCAATGCTTTTTATTTGTTTACCCAGCACATCCATTATTTTTATTGTTGTGTTTTTTTGTTCTTCGTTGAAGGTAATTATTGTTTGTGTGCTGAAAGGGTTGGGGGAAATGCTGAAGCCTGCATCAGCAATTAATTCCTGAATGCCGCTGCTGCCGAAATGTTTTACATTGGAACGTGAAGAGCCATAACCGGAGCGTGTTGGCAGGCAGGTACCGCCCGACATCATTGCTTCAACATAATACTGCGAATTAGGATGCGCAGCAAAGTTTACATCGGTATAACCAAACTGGTTGCCGGTTGTAAAGCCGATGGTTTGGAAATTACCGGTTGAGTTATCATCTCTGTAAACATAATATGCTGCTACCGGTGTGGGGTTATTTTCTATCTGATAAGGCGTCCAGCTGAAATTTGCGCCTGTATTGGTAAGGTAAATTGTATTGTGGTAGTTGCTGAAAACAGATTCTACACCTGCTGCACTTTTACTTTTTAATTTATAGCGGTAGCCTGTTGAAGCCGGGTTAGCACCCCAATCATCAAAAGTGCTCATCGAATCTTTTGAAACTGCACCTATGCGCTGGTAGTTGTTGGTTGTTATTTCGCGGTAAATTTCAAAGCTGTCGATTGCTGTGAGGTTTAAATTTGTTTTTTCCCAGACTAATAAATTATGGGTATGGGTGGAATCTACTGTTACAAGGCAGATGGGAGGGGCAATTGTCGGCGTGGTATTTAATAATATGGAAACATTATTATCAAACTCGTTAGTCGTAGCCAAATCAATTTTACCATCTCCATTAAAATCACCATAAATTATCGATCTTGGTTGATTGCCTACTGAAAAGTTAATTCCAGTGGCAAAACTGCCTAAGCCATCGCCCAACAAAATATATATAGCGCTTGAAATTTGGCCAGTTACTGCCAAATCTGCTTTACCATCTGCATTAAAATCAGCACTTGTAATTGAAAAAGGATCAATTCCTGTAGGAATACTAATGGCTGCTCCGAAGTTACCAGCACCATCACCCAATAATAGCGAAACCTTGCTAGCGGCATTGCAAGTTACGGCCAAATCTATTTTGCCATCTCCATTAAAATCATTGCTGACAATTGAAAAAGGATTATTTCCTACGGCAAAATTAGTTGCATTGCCAAAGCCCCCACTTCCATTTCCCAGCAATATCGAAACATTGTTCGAAGTATTATTAACTGTAGCTAAATCTATTTTGCCATCTCCATTAAAATCTGAACTGATTATAAAAATGGGATAATCACCGACCATATTATAGCTTGTGGCAGCGCCAAAATGACCCGTTCCGTCACCCAGTAATATTGATACGCTGCCATTTCCATAACTATTGGCAGTTGCTAAATCGGCTTTGCCATCACCATTAAAATCAGCGCTAATAATTGATTCAGGATGACTATTGTTAGTTACTGTACCAGTAGTATCTATTATCACTAATGGAACCATAATACTTGTATTAAAGGTTCCGTTGCCATTGCCCAGCAATACTGAGATATAAGTTCCACCTTCATTTGCTGTTGCTAAATCGGCAAAACCATCGCCATTAAAATCAGCACTAATAATTGAATGAGGATTAGTCCCAACATTGTATGTAACAGCAGGAGCAAAGCTGCCTGCTCCATTGCCCAATAATACTGATATAGTAAAACCCGAATAATTAGCTACTGCTAAATCTATTTTGCCATCTCCGTTAAAATCGGCACTGTTAACTGAATAAGGTGAATTGCCAGTTGCAAATGCAGCTGCGGGAGAAAAATTCAACTGTGCATTAGAGTTAAAACTTAAAAATCCAAAGCTCAAACTAAGCCCCGCTGTAAAAACTAGTACAATTTTTTTCATAAACATTTTTTATTGCTTACTCTACCCGGTTTTCGGCATTTCCCGTTATTAAAAAATAATCCCTCAAAGTTATGATAAAATTGAGGGATTAAGTTTTTTTATATTTTATCCAACATTGGTGGTAGCCACATCGCTCCATTGCCCTACTAATTCATCGGCAATAATATACATGGCGCGGTATTTCCAGACGGCGGGAACTGTTATGGCAAAAGTATCGATATAATGCGGTATCGAATCTATTGCTAAAAACTGGAATCCTGTACCTCTGTCAACTTCAATATGTATTGAATGTGCATTGCCTTTAACCCATTGCACTTCAATTTTCCCGGCCAAATGCACAAGGGTTAATACTGGTTTCATGGCATTAATATCATTTGTTTGGTCGGCACCTATGATGCCTAAAGAAAGTCCGATAGTATCGGTGTACTTACTGCTGCTTTTTATTGTTGAAACTATTTTTGCAATTGTGGGGAAAATACCTGCTCCTACAGGGTTTGTAGTTACCGGAACTGCCGGCAGCACAGGCACTGTAGGCAGACTGCCTGTTGCACTGCCAATTTTACCGCTGCGGATTAAGTTTTTATGATTCACAAAACTTTCTTTAGCGCTGATAATTATTGTGCTGCAGTCGCATAAATAATTATACACAAGTGTTGCATCGTTCACGGCTGCAACATCGGCAGCACTGAAATTAAATAAGGCTGCAATTCCCGGAAATTTCGAGTTAAAATTACCAAGCCATTCTTTTTTGCCGGCATCGTCGGTCGGCATGTAAGGTGTTTTTTTCATTTTGTTTTGATTTTTTTGTTTGTTGATTTATTGTTGGATTGTTATATTGCTTTATTGCTTTATTGTTGGATTGTTATATTGCTTTATTGCTTTATTGTTGAATTGTTTTATTGCTAATTGTCAATTATCCATTATCCATTATCCATTATCCATTTCCAATTATCCATTGCTCATTGCCCATTGATTTTATGCTGTGATAAAATGATTTTTGCCCGTCGTAAAATCACGGAAGGCCGGCGTAAAATGATTTTTGCCCGGGATAAAATCGCTGAAGGCTGGGATAAAATGATTTTTGCCCGGGATAAAATGACTGGTTCCGAAGAATAAAATGATTTTAGCCCGGCGTAAAATGATTTTAGCCCGGCATAAAATCACCGAAGGCTTGGATAAAATGATTTTTGCCCGGCGTAAAATGATTTCAGCACAGCGTAAAATGAAGCTGAAAAAGGCTGTAGGCTTTGGCAGATAAGCCATATTTGAAGTATGAAGTGCAATAGTAAGCATATCAAAACCTGTTTTTATCGGATGCGAATGTAAAAATTAATTCGTACTTACATAATAAAATATGCCTATAAATTCAGAAAAATCGCAATTTATGATTTAGATCATAAAAAAACATGATTAAAGAATAGGAAATCGGTTGTTTTGGTAAATCAGGCGGGTATTTTATAAGGCAATAGGGCAGGATGTTGCTTTTATCGGGGATTAATTTTTAAAAACGTTACATAAATCGTTCGCTCGACCGTTTTGTGTTTTGTCTATAGCCGAATATACCGCGGTATTGAAGCATAAGTTCAAATCCGCCAATGGTTTTTGAAGCAGGGGTTAAGCCCGAAATATTAATATCATAAGCAAAAGCAAAGGCAATATCAGAATAATCTAAGCGTAAATTCACAAACATGGCATCGCCCAGCCGGTAATATAAGCCGATAGACATACTGCGTTCACCCTGAAAATTAGTATATCGCGACCGTTCCTGCAGTAAATATTTTACGTTTGCGCCTGCATCAAGCAATGTTGAAGCCCCCTGTCTCGAAACCAATACATTTGGCAGCAGCACAGCGTTGCTGTTATAACCTAATTTATACGCCCCATTCCATTGAAACGAATATTTGCGCAGCAAAGGATCATTACCGCCGTCAATTGAAACATCAGGCGATGTAATATGATTGATTGAAAAACCAATGGCACTTCTGAATTTACGGTCGGTATTAAAATTCCATACTAAACCTGCGTTCATATCCATATAGCCTATTGAACGGCCTCCGCCGGCTTCGCCGTAACCATAAGCACTGTTGTATGACCCGGTGGCGGGGTCAAACTGACTGTCGTATTTTAATGAACCAAGCCCGGCGCTTTTGGTATTGTATCCCAAAGAAAAACCAGTAGTTACATAATGTTTATTCCGGCCTCCTAAATATTTAGTGAATGAAAATAAACCGTTATACGAATTGGTTTTTAAATTTACCGAACCTTCATTGTCGTTATTAAAATTGAATCCTGCCGAGAAAAAATCATCGCTTCTCCATTTTTTAGTATTATTAACAAGCGGGGCATCCACTGCCACCGAAGCCGTTTTATAAGGATTGGTTATTGTAAACCACTGCATACGGTACATGGTAGAAGCTCTTACATCGCCGTTAAAAACACCGGTATTAGCAGGATTAACAGTTAAAGGGGAATAAAAAAATTCGGAAAAGTGAAGATCCTGAGCGAAAGAAGATGTGCAGATATGCAGATATGCAGATGCGCATATTAGAACCACAAGATATAGTTTTGATTTTTTCATTTGTTAATTGGTACATCTACACATCGGCAAATCGGTATATCAGTACATTGGCATATCATTTATCTTACTAGTGTCAAATTCCCTTGTTCCTTCACAACCTGCCCGTTACAGTATTTTACTTCAAGCATATATACAAATACCGCGTCATTCATTTCCACATCATGATATCTGCCATCCCAGCCTTCATGAATATTAGTTGTTTCAAATACTTTTTCCCCGATCCTGTCAAATATTTTAAGATCAACCGATTCAATACCCCGTCCGTGAACATGAATTGAATCATTGCGCCCGTCGCCGTTCGGCGTAAAACCAGTAGGCATAAAATAATTGAAAATACTTACAACATCCACTTTAACAGTATCGGAACCTATGCAGCCTTGCGGAGAAATAAAATCAACATAATACTTTTGCGATGCCGGCGGAGATACTGTTGCCGATTGGCAGGTATTGCAGGTCAAATTTATAAGAGGGCCCCATGAATAGGTTCCTACAGAAGTTGACATGGCTGTCAGCACCGTAGTTTCGCAGGCATCAATAGTAGTATTTCCCGAAATTGTTACCGAAGGCACCAGGTTAAAAGTAACAGTTGTTGTGGTAGAATCCATACAGCCAAAGCTGGTTCCTATTACAGTATAAGTGGTAGTAACCGGCGGGCTTGCCGAAACAGAAGAACCTGCAGCAGCACTTAATCCTGCAGCCGGAGACCATGTATATGTATTTGCTCCCGATGCCGTTAACATCACAGCACTGCCCGCACAATAGGCCGGAGAAGCAGGCGAAACCGAAATTACCGGTATTGGTATAACTGCGGCATTTAAAGTATCGTAACCGGTGCATCCGCTGCTGATATTGGTAAAAGCGTAAAGGAGTTGATGAATACCAGCTCCTGCCGTTACCGGATTAAAAAGTCCGGCATTGGTAATTCCGATCCCGGTCCAAACTCCGTTAGCCGGAGTAAACCCTGTAAGCGTATAAGGCGGCACATTGATACATACCGCAAAATCAGGCCCTGCATTTACCAGCGGAGCAGGAATAATGGTTACCTTAATTGTATCGCTTATCGGGCTCGAACAGCCTAGGGCTGTTGCAACAACCGTGATGCTGTTTCCGGCAGCCAGTGCAGTGGTTGTAAATGTATTAGAAACTCCGTTCTGTATCGAAACTGCATTATTGAAAAATTGATAATTGCCATACCCGGCCGGGGTCGATGTAAAAGTGATAGATGCATTCTGGCATATTGTGTCATTAGCATCCGAACTGCTGAGAACTGCTGTTGGTATAGGGTTAATGGCCGTGGCGATGGCATTGCTTGTTGGCCCTACGCAGCCTGCTGCACTTGTTGCAATCACTGAAATGCTGTTGCCGGCCGCCAGAGTGGTAGTTGTATAAGTATTGCCTGCTCCGTTCTGTACCGAATTTCCTCCGTCAAAAAATTGATAATTGGCAAACCCCGGAGGAGTGGCCGTAAACGTTACGCTGTTTCCCGGGCCGCATAAAATATTATCAGCATCAGAGCTGGTTAATACTGTTACAGGGGTTAAATTTACAGTAGTTACTTTGGCATTGCTCGGCAGGCTTACACAGCCCAGGTTTGTTGCCACAACGGTAATGCTGTTGCCCGGCTGTAAAGTTGTGGTGGTATATGAAATGCTGTTGGAGTTTTGAACAGAAACGCCGTTATCAAAAAATTCATAACTGGTATTTCCGGGAGGCAGGGCAATAAAAAGAATATTATCGCCTTGGCAGATGGTGCTGTCGGCATCCCCGCTTATTAAAGATACAACCGGGATGGGAGAAATAACCGGTCTGTAAACTGCGCTGGGGTTTGTATAACAATTTCCCTCAATTGCAATAACAACTACACTGTCGCCCGGCATTAAAGATGAAGTTGTAAATACATTGCTTGGTCCGCTTTGAGCAGCTGTATTGTTCACAAAAAACGAAAACCCGACAAATGGCGGTGAGCCGATACTTGCAGTAAAAGTAATAGGATCGCCGATGCAGCTTTGAGTCGGCGAAGCAGTCAAGGTTACATTATAATTGCTCGGTGTTACAGTAACTGTAGTAGAATCTAAAACTCTTCCGCAGCAGGCTGTAGTAACGTAAACATAAATTGTATGTATTCCCGGAGAAAAAAAGTAAACATTTGTCGGCGACTGCACTGCAAGCATGGTATCAGGTGTAGCCGATGGTCCAAAAATCCATTCATAATAAGTGCCGGCCAGTGAAGTGGTAAAGTTATTTGGGCAGCCTAGTATTACAGTTCCGTTTGCCGGATTAATACTCGGCGTTACCGGACCCGGCTGAAAAATATTTATATAACCGCTGAATACTGTTCCGCTGAAAGTAATATCTTTCCGGCCCATTGAAGAATAATAAACAGAAAAAGGTCCTGTACCGGTTGCCGTTGCAGGAGATGCGCCGGGACCAAAATTCCAGGTACCGCTGGTAACTGCGCTGAATAAAACTTCTGAATTAGTACAGCCTTTATATGCAGCGCTTATTACCGGCGGGTTACCCGGTACTGCAGTAATTCCTAAATTTGATATCGGCGTTCCTCCATTTTCGCTGAGAGCGGTACTTATGCCTGCTGCCCCAATACCACCGGCTCCGCCAATACCGCCTGCACCGCCGTTACCGCCTGCTGCTCCGTTTTCCTGGGCGCAGTCGCCAACACCGCCTATACCGCCTATACCGCCTGCCCCCCCTGCGCCGCCGATGCCGCCTGGACCTCCAGCACCGCCCGCGCCTTGATTTAAGAAACAATCCTGAATGATACTTCCTGCACCGTTATTATAAAGAAAAACTGCAAATGAAGCACCTCCGCCGCTGCCGCTTGCACCGCCCGCACCTCCGTCGCCGCCTCCTCCGCCGCCACCGCCGCTGCCGCCTACACCATCTAGTCCGCCTTGCTGATCACCGCCTCCGCCTCCGCCACCGCCTCCGCCGCATCCTGTTGTTCCGGGTGTACCTGCACCGCCACCGGTTCCAGGTACAAAATATCCTAACGTTATTGCTCCTGGTGAGCCTGCTGTTCCGGCAGTTCCGGCAACCCCGCTTTGCCCAGCTGTTCCGGCACCTCCAGGACTTGCATCAGTGCATGCACCGCATAAAAAACTGCATGAAGGGCCAGAACCAGTACTTCCGCCTGCTCCACCGCAGCCCGCTGGCAGTCCGGGTGAACCTGGCGAATTATTGCTTGCCTTCCATTTTCCGCTTACAGATCCATCTCCTCCATTATTTGCTCCGCCGCCTCCAACTCCGCCCGTACCGCCAGGCTGAGTATTTTCGTTAGGATTGCCTGGATTGCCTGCACCTCCATCGCCTCCTGGAACACCTGCAGTTCCTGGCGTTCCGGCAAGCCCGTCAGATCCTGCACCTGTAATTACCAAACAGCGTACTAAGCTGTAGTTTGAGCACCCCGATAAATAAATTCCATAAACAGAAATACCGTTTCCAGGGGCAGCTGCAACGTTTACAGTAATATCCTGCAATCTGAAATTTGAAGCTCCGGCAGCAGTCAAGCCCACTAATGCATCAGCAGGAGAAGGAAGAACATTATTATTATCCTTGTCAATAATAGTTGCAGAAACGTTGCTTTTAACCCAGCCTGCTGGATTAAAACCGCCTTCAATGGTTACGTTGCTTGGGATTGTCAGGGTATTTGAAATAGGGTAGGTGCCTGTTGCCAGCCAAAGCTGTTTTGCATTACCCGTTACTAATGTCAAACCAAAAGATAGTTTTGCAGGATTTGAAACAGTGCCAACTGTACCGGCACTTCCGCTGGAAGCACCGGTGGGAGTTACATAAATTATATTGCATTCCTGGGCAGAAAGCGAGGTAACAAAAAGCCAGCCGGCAATAAATAAAAATAAAAATCTGGAACGGCTGTATTTCATTTTAGCTTAATTCTTTGAAGTATTAAAAATCAGAGCAATGCTTATGGGACTTCAGAAATTTTTGTTTAATATTTTACCCGGCAGTTTCTGCCAAATCCGTCAATAATATTATTAAAAATATTTTGCAAATGTAAACATTACAAATAGTTTCATCAACAAGTTGTTTTTCAATAGATGCAGAAAATTTAAAATAGCAGCAGACTTAAAAATTAATCTTGCGGAATCCTTAAATCATGAACCAGGTTTACTACAAATTCTAACTGCTGTTCCCGGGTAAGGTCAGAATTATCAAGCACTACAGCATCTTTGGCCTGCACCAGCGGGTTTTCTTTTCGATGAGTATCTTCATAATCGCGGTGAATTAAATTTAATTTTACATCACCATACGAAACATGCTGCCCTTTTGAAATGCACTCATCATACCTGCGCTGTGTTCGGATTTCGATATCGGAAGTCATAAAAATTTTAAGTTCGGCATCCGGAAATACATTAGAACCAATATCACGGCCGTCCATCACAATTCCCCTGTTTTTGCCTAGTTCGCGCTGTATTGCAATCATGTGAACCCGCCCTTCGTGAATGGCGCTTACTCTGCTGACATTTTCTGAAACAATCATTAAGCGGATATCTTTTTCAACGTTTTCGCCGTTCAAAAAAGTGTCGGATGATTTGGTAGCAGGATTAAATTCGAAAGAAAGTTTAATTTCAGGTAATAGTTTGATGATTTCTTCAGGAAGAAAACTGCCGTCTTTTATAACACCTTTTCTAAGTGCATAGAGGGTTATACAGCGGTACATTGCTCCTGAATCAGCATAAGTATAATGCAGGTGAGAGGCTAATGCCTTCGCTAAAGTGCTTTTCCCGCAGGAGGAATAACCATCAATAGCTATGGTGATTTTACGCATAAAATAATTTTATTGGCTTTATACCGGTATTTTTATGCACCGGTGAAACAATTTTAAAAGGGGCAGCAGAGATATTGAGATGCGCTAAAAACCGCAATTCACAGAGCAATGTTACCCGCAGAAACGGATAACAATAGTACAATTATTTTTTTGAATAAAAACTGTTAATATCAAAACTAATTGAAAAATTATTTGAGGCGCCTGCAATACTGTAAACAGCTCTTCCGTAACTGAATTGAAATTTATAAACTTTAAATCCAAATCCAAATGAAAAGCCTGTAAAGCCTCTTTTTTCTGGTATTTTCAATTCCTGACTCCGCTGATAATTATAACCTAAACGAAGGAAGAAATTTTTTGTAATAAGAAACTCGCCGCCGAGTACGATATGGCGCATTAATTTGTCGCCGAATATTTTGCTGTTATTCTGTTTAATAGCAGCTCCTGTAAGCGGATCAACAGTTAATACCGGATTGGCAGGATCTACGTAAGTTAAATCCCATTTTTCAAGGTTCTCATATATTACCGATAAGCGGAATGGTACGTGTTTTAGTTTTTTTGACAGACCTATCTGCACTTCAAACGGAAGCTTTTCCCAGTTGCCTGCCGTATATGGTTTCCATTGCCTTCCGGCGTTTTTTATAACAGCTGCAAAAGCAAGCTCTTTTTTGGGAACAGTATAAATTGCCCCGAGATCAACAGCCGACCCCCAGGAAGTATAGGAATCAAGATGTGAATAAATTGTTTTGAGGGTTGCGCCTACGGTTAAATTCGAATCAAGTACAGAATGGGCGTAGGACAAATTAAAACTCATTTCATTGGCTCCGAAAGTGCCGTCGGTATATCCGGCTTCATCAGCCCGGATAAATCTGCCGTAATCCAGATAATGAATACCGGCGCTGAAAACCCCGATGTTTTTTATGTTTTTAGCATACGCTGCATAACCGTAATTAACACCCCCGAAATAATTTATATAACTCAGGGCTATATTATTATCCATTGAATCGGTAAGCAGAGCGGGATTGGTTAGAGAAACATTGAGATCATTATCCCTTACAGAAATAAGATTACCGCCTAAAGCTGAAACTCTGGCCGAAATCGGGAGGTTTAAAAATTCATACGTATTATTACCGCCTACCTGGGAAAAAGCTGTAATGTTCACAGCTGCGGTTAAAAAAAAGAAAAGTATTTTTCTGATGTTCATTAACACAAAGTAAATAAAAATATTCGGGTTAGAAACGAGGTTAATGAGGAATTATTGTACAGAGTTATGAGTTAACAGTTTAAAGTTTCAAGTTCAAAGTTTTGGGGCATAAAAATGAGATGCATGAAAAGGGAGACAATCTCTAATCCTGCATCTCAAATATTAACTGTTTTTTTATTTTTTCTTCTTGTCTTCCTTTATTGTAAAATCAATAGGATTTGCAACCTTTTCTTTTAACAGCGCTAATTTCACAACATCAATCATCTGTTCAACATAATGAAATTTTACATCTTTGATGTACTCTTTTTTTATGTCTTCAATATCTTTTTTATTGTCGATGCACAAAATAATTTCTTTGATACCGGCGCGTTTTGCCGCTAATATTTTTTCTTTAATACCGCCGACAGCCAATACACGGCCCCGAAGTGTAATTTCGCCGGTCATGGCTAACTGTTTTTTAACTTTACGCTGGGTAAAGGCAGATGCAATTGCAGTAAGCATTGTAATCCCGGCACTCGGTCCATCTTTAGGAGTAGCTCCTTCAGGCACATGGATATGTACATTCCAGTTATCAAATACTTCCGGCTTTAGACCGAGAATACTGCTGTGAGCTTTTAAATATTCCAATGCAATAACAGCTGACTCTTTCATCACATCACCCAAATTGCCTGTCAATGTGAGCTTTCCAGTGCCGCGAGTAATGCTGGTTTCAATGAATAAAATGTCTCCGCCAACGGATGTCCATGCAAGGCCGGTTACAACGCCTGCAACATCATTTCCCTGCCAGCGGTCTTTTGCATGAGCAGGGCCGAGTATTTTGATCAGTTCTTTTTCAGCAACATTCACATTGTACTTCTGCTCCATTGCAATTGACTTGGCAGCATGACGTACAATTTTAGCAATTACTTTTTCCAAACCTCTTACACCTGATTCGCGGGTGTAGTTTTCAATAATGTGTTCAAAAATAGCTGCACTCAAAGCAATCTGGTCTTTTTTTACACCCTGCTCTTCCAGCTGTTTGGGTAATAAATGACGTTTTGCTATTTCCATTTTTTCTTCAATAGTGTATCCGGTAATTTCAATAATTTCCATCCTGTCGCGCAAAGCGGGCTGAATAGTACTTAATGAATTTGCAGTTGCAATAAACATTACGTTGGATAAATCGTAATCCAATTCAACATAATTATCATAAAAAGTATTGTTCTGCTCTGGGTCTAAAACCTCTAACAGTGCTGAAGACGGATCGCCGTGAAATTCATGTCCTACTTTATCAATTTCATCTAAGATGAAAACAGGATTAGATGTTCCGGCCTTTTTAATATTCTGTAAAATACGGCCCGGCATAGCGCCGATGTAGGTTTTGCGGTGCCCGCGGATTTCTGCTTCATCACGAAGTCCGCCAAGACTCATGCGAACATATTTCCGCCCAAGCGCTTCTGCAATACTTTTTCCTAAGGATGTTTTACCGACACCCGGAGGGCCGTATAAACAAAGTATAGGCGATTTCATATTGCCTTTCAGCTTAAGTACAGCAAGATGTTCGATGATACGTTCCTTCACTTTATCCATTCCGAAATGGTCTTTATTCAAAACTTTCTCAGCAAATTTTAAATCGAAATTATCTGTTGTTGTTTCAGCCCATGGCAGATCAAGCAGTACTTCTAAGTAATTAGTCTGGATAGAATATTCAGCAGCATTGGGATTCATGCGCTCCAGCTTGCCAAGAGCTTTATCAAAAGAATCAGAAACTTCTTTGGACCATTTTTTAGTTTTTGCACGCTCTTTCATTCCCTGAATATCCTGTGCAAAATTGTTTTCGCCCAATTCTTCCTGAATGGTTTTCATCTGCTGCTGCAGAAAATAATCGCGCTGCTGTTTGTCTAAATCTACTTTTACTTTCGACTGGATTTGGTTTTTCAACTCCAGCATCTGAAGTTCTTTGGTAAGATTTGAGAGCACCATAGTGGCGCGTTCCTTTAAATCAGCCACTTCCAGCATCTTTTGCTTTTCAGCAACAGGTGCATTCATGTTGGAAGAAATAAAATTCACTAAAAAGGAAGGACTTTCAATGTTGCGAAGCGCGAATCCAGCTTCACTCGGTATAAGCGGACTTAGCTTAATTATCTGCAAAGCCAGATCTTTTAAAGAGGAAGTTAAAGCAACAAATTCCTGATCATCTTTAATAGGTGCAGTTTCAGAAAATGCTGTGATTGCAGCTCTTATGTAGGGTTCTGTCTGCTTAACTTCTTTCAGCTCAAAACGTTTTTTGCCTTGAATAATAACGGTAGTGTTACCATCGGGCATACGCAGCATTTTCATAATCTGTGCAACTGTGCCAATTTTATTCAGGTCTTCAGGTGCCGGATCTTCAATGCTATCATTCTTCTGAGAAACAACACCAATGATTTTATCTCCTTTATAAGCATCCTTAATAAGGCTTATGGATTTATCTCTGCCGACAGTAATCGGAATTACAACACCTGGAAACAGGACTGTATTACGCAAAGGTAAAATTGACAGTTCCTCAGGCACTTTTTCAGAATTCATTTGATCCTCATCTTCTGTTGAAAGCAAAGGAATAAATTCTGTGTCTTCGTCTATGTTGTCGTTAATCATTGGTACTAATAGGTTTAAATTAAAATTATCAGACATATTGGAATAAAATTAGTTTTAAAAATAAAATAATATACTGATGGGTTTCAATCGTTATGCCAAGGGAGAAATTTGGACAAATTGGCATTAGGTGTTTTTTCAAAGAATAAGGATTTTTAAAATCAGACAGTATTTAATATTTACTTTTTGGAAAAAAACCGGGAATTAAAAGCCTTGCTGTGACTTATTAATAAAGCAAATAATTGTTGTACAAAGTAAATCATCAGTATGGCCTCTTTTAACATTTTTATTATGCCGGTAAATGGCTGTCTGCTTAAAATAAACGGCCGTTTTTAAAAATCTGTGGAGAGAATTATAAAAATATTTAATTGTTTGATTTTAATAAACAATTGTTTGCCGGCATCATTTACTTGTTTATTTCAATTAAACTTCCGTTTACTTGAAGTAATATTCCCGTTTTTTTTAATTTGAGAACCGTTTACTCAAAGTAAACGAAAGTTTACTTTAAGTAAACACATGTTTACTTAAAACCAACAATTGTTTACTAAAAACCAACATTCGTTTTCTTTTATAATTCGGCGGTCAAAAATTTGCTAAAGGACATATATTTTAAAAAATTGCTGAATTATTTGCAGTCCATTATCGTTACATCATAAAATAATATGACGAAACGCTGCGATTTTACATTGAATGCAATTAAATGTTCGATAAAATTAAAAATGACTAGCGTTTTAAAAAAATATTTTTTTATTTCGACGAGGGATTTCAAATAATCCTAAAAAAACAAATGGAACACAAACCATATTTCCCAACAAACATTGCCGGGCAGCGTCTCTGGCTGGTAAATTACAAAGGCTTAATTTTAGTGCATGGTGCCGCACTTGGATTAACTCCCTTACAAATCACTGCCTTGCAGAATGCCTGCCAGGCAATGATCGACAAAATTGATGAAGCCGATGCTGCACTTACAGCAGGTGTTGCAAAAGTTGCCGAGCGCGATAACACTGTAAAAACTCAAATGGCGGTGCTTAGGCCTGCTATAGTTTCAATGAAAAAAAACAGCGGGTATTCTACCACTATTGGTGAAGCGCTCGATATTATCGGAAGCGAAATTATTGTTGATACACTTACAGTAAAAACTAAAATTAAGTTAGCCGCAGTACCAACCGGCGTTGATATTAAATTCGGACTCGAATATTGCGAAGGCGGTAATATTTACAGCAAACGCGGTAACGAAACTGCCTTTACTTATTTTAAACATGTAACTCATCCGCATAGTATTGATACCCGCCCCAACCTGGCAGGCAATGCAGCCGAACAGCGCCAGTATTATGTTGTACTTGTTATTAACGATTTAGAAGTAGGTATTGCTTCGGCTCCCGAAACAATTAATATTTAAAATTAAAATCAATTCAATTTTAAAAAGACGAAGCATATTGCTTCGTCTTTTTTTTGCGGAGATATATTTGAGATAATGATTAATTGGACAATAATAGAGGATTAGCTGCGTTTAGACCTACCTTTATGGATACATTAATAAATAAATTGAAATGAAAAATAGTACAAAAAAAATTTTGAACGTCTTTATTTTTATGGCTGTTATTTCTTCAGCTGTTAAAGGGCAGACAAATGTAAGCGGTGGTATTTATGCAAACACAACCTGGACTTTGGCTAATAGCCCTTATATTGTTACTGATACGGTTGTGGTTTTTCCGGGTGTTACGCTTACTATTCAGCCGGGGGTGTTAGTAAAGTTCGCAGATAATCAATTATTGGAAATCAGACAGGCATCTCTCATTGCTTTAGGTTCATTAATTCAATCAATTACATTCACTAGCAATTCATCTACTCCATCAGCTGGGAGTTGGAATCAAATATTCTTGAATGGAGGAAATATGCCTTCGAAATTTAACTATTGTACTTTCCTATACGCGAACACGGCTATTAATTTTAAAAATAGTGTTGTTAATACCACTTTCCCTCACGATTCAATAATTATTAAAAATTCTAATTTCAATTATAATAACACGGGGGCAAATTTTAATGGCTATGGAAATAGTTTTCAGAATAACGGAATCGGTATTATAGACTCTTGTATTTTCAAAAACAACATAAACTATGGTATGATCATAGGTGTAGCTTCAGCAAAAGTAAATAATAGTAATTTTTCTTTTAATGGAACAGGATTGAAAGGCCAAGGTTCAACTACCAATTGCATTTTCAACTCGAATCAAACTACAGGGTTGCAATGGGGTGGTCCAATGACTAATTGCATTATTAATTCGAATCAAACAGGGTTGGCTGGGTCGTATATCAAAGCCAATAATTGTTTTATTAAAAACAACCAAACAGGCATTAATAGCGGCAGTGTAAACCATTTTAAAAATTGCAGCATTGATTCAAACAGTGTTATTGGAATAATTGCAAATGACGACTCAATTATTAATTGCAGCATAAGATATAATGGACAAGGTATTCAAAGTGATGTTTCTGTAATTATTGGAAACAATATTGAATACAATTCCGGAGGAAATATATTTGACAACAGCTATAATGCAAATGGATTTGCAGTAATAGAAGGAAATACAATTCAATACGGAAGTGTTGGAATTAATAATAACTTAGGACATTTTACGATTACAAATAATATTATAAAGTATAATGATATTGGCATTAATTTAAGCCGCCCAAATGCTGCAATTAGCTGCAACCTTATTTGCAGCAATACTACTTATGATTTAAAATATGGAGCAAGTGCCAGCATAAATGCAAGCCATAACTATTGGTGTACTTCTGATTCTGCTTCTATTGAAGCAAAAATTTATGATGGATATGATAATATTAATTACGGGCTTGTAACCATTATGCCTATTGATACCGCTAATTGTAATATCACCACCGGAATTCAAATTAATCAACCCCATACTTTTTCTTTCAGCATTTTCCCAAACCCTGCCATAAATAATTTAACATTAGAACTCCCGGAAAATATTTCAAAAACAGAAATTAAAATTTATAATATGCTTGGCGAGTTAGAATATGCTGCAGAAGCATCAAAACAAAAAACAGATATTGATATTTCAGCTTTTGCAGGCGGGCTGCATGTAGTTCAAATAAGTTCGGGTGAGAGCATAAGCAGAAAGAAATTTATTAAACAATAAATAATAATCTTCCAATTTTCTCAGCTTATTAATATCTCTGTAGCCCCAAAACCATATTTGCTGTAAGAAGCATCATAAAATTGCAGGTTTTTATGAGAAGCAAGTATGTTTCGCACTTCCTGTTTTAACCGGCCGTTACCAACGCCGTGAATCACAACCAGCTTTCTGAAATGCTCATTTACCGCTGTGTCTAAAGCATTTTGAAAATGTTTTAACTGAACAATAACAATTTCTGCATTACTCATCCCTTCGTAATTATCAATTAACTCTTCAATGTGTAAATTTATTTCCATTTCTGCAGCCGGGTTGTTGGAGGCATTCGGTTTTGATTTTTTTGCAGTTTCAGAATGGTGCTTCTTTTGAAATAATATTTTTGATAAATCTGCTTTTGATTCATAGTTCGGTTCTTCTTCAAATGAATTATCCATGTACCAAACATTCATTATTAAAGCCTTTTCAGAGATAAAGCTGTTTACTGTAAAAGCATTTTCTTTATAAAGTTTAATTGGTTTTAGTTTTACCAATTCACTTACCGGCAGTAAATGTTTGTGTTCCTTTCCATCAAAAAAGAGCGCATCAATTTTAAAATTAGAAAAATCTGCCAGTTCTTTTCTGTCGATTGTTTCAATCAGTAACGATTCATGTGCCTTTGCAGTTCCGGTTTCAAGAGTTATGAAATTTCCGTTTTGGAATAAAGAATAAGTAAATAAAAGGCTGTATTCTGTATTGTTAATCAGCCAGGCATTCATATCTGAATGTGTAATATCATTTATTTTTTCAGGCGAAAAAGCAATGTAAATTCCTTTGGGCTCAGCCTTTTTCTTGTGAGATGTTTTAGAATCTGATACAGGCACTTCAAACGTTTGAAAAACAGCCTCAGCTTTTATAACAGGCTCACCGGCCTTAGTTTTATCATAAATTAATACCAGTTCTGCTGCAGGGTATGGGATTTCAAAACCGTCTTCAAGAGTAACCCCAACAGTAGTTTTAGTAATAATCCTGCTGACAGTTCCTTCTCCTTTTTCGTTGAGAAGCCTTATTTTATCACCTATTTTAAAATTCATTCTGCTAAGTTAATGATTTATGATAATCATTTTGGGGCACTTCTCACAATTCAAAAAATAACCGCAAAGACGCGGAGTAAAACCGCAAAGTTCGCAAAAGCAATGTTTTCAAATTTTCTTTGCGTTCTTTGCGTAATAACTTTGCGTTCTTTGTGGTTTTACAAATCAATTGTCGAGAAGACTTTTATATATCTACAATAAAAGCACCTGAATCTGTTACCGAATAATACGGCTGATTTAATTTAATACAGTCCGCTTTCCACTTGTTAACAATATACTCAGAGTTAGAAGAATCGAAAATTATTTTTTTTGCATGAAACAGTTTAAGAACAGCGGCCATTTTAATCTTTGCATTTTTTGATATGATCAGATAATCCAAATTTATTGGCTGAGCTGATAATTTTTCTGCATTTTTCAGTTCCGATTTATCATTTAGAACGGCGATGCGCTTATCCATAAACTGAATAAAATTATTTTTGATTTTAATATTTTCTGCTGTAATGCTGCTTGTAATTACGGTTGAATTACTCAAACCCAATTCCCACCAGTTATGCTTTACATGAAATAATAAAGCGCTTTCGTGATTTGCTAAGGCTGTATCAGTAAGCAGTACATTACTTTTGGCAGAAATAAAATCCACAGCGCTGATTTTTGGAATATTATAAACAATCAATTTTTTTTGTCCGCTATGCTGATAGTCCTCTGCGATTCGAATAGATAAAATTACTGCAGTTAAAACTAAAGCATATAGCAGATACTTAAATTTCGGTTTAGTAAAGTAGGCAAAAAATAAAATAATCAACCCGTAAATAAGCCATGTTTCAAATGCAGAAATAGAAATGCCCCGCATTAAAGCATAAGGCCATGTTTCAATAAGTTTTACCGAAGCATTTAAAAACCAAATGCTCCAATTAAAAGCTAATGCAAGATAAGATGCGATAAATGAAATTTTAGCGAATGCAAACAGCGCAATACCCGAATACATAATTACTGTAGAAACCGGTATCACAATAAAATTGGATATTAAAAAGTAATTCGGGAACTGGTGAAAATAATGAAGACCCAAAGGAAATGTTGCTATCTGTGCCGCAATTGATACTGAGGTAATTGTCCAAATCTGCTCCAGAAGCCAGTTATCAGTCTCCAGCCATTTATGAATTTTCGGCTGAATATATACAATGCCAAGCACAGCCAAATATGATAATTGAAAACCTACATCCATAATTAAATATGGATTAAATAAAAGCAGGAAAAAAGCCGATGCCGCCAATGTATTATAAACATTGGTATGCCGGTTAAAAGTTTTCGCAATAATTATAAAACTTAACATTGCAGCTGATCTTAAAACCGAAGGCGACAAACCCGTTAGCATTGAATAAAACCAAAGAAACGCGATTAGTATAAGAGCTTTTATGATGCTTCCGTATTTTATTTTGTCCATAAAAAATAACAGCCAGCTGAAAACAATATAAATTATAGCAACGTGTAAACCTGATACTGACAATACATGCAGCGCACCGGTGCTTGAATAAGCTGAAATAATTTCAGCATCTAATTTATCTGTGTAACCGAGCAGTAATGCAGCGCCGACAGAAAATTCATCACCCTGCAGATGATTTGCTGTTAGTGTTTTTAATAAACTGTTCCGCAGACTAATGGAATAATGCATCAGGCTGTTCCCGCCGTTGTTTCCGCTGAATACCCAGCTCCCTTCTTTAATATAAGCCTGCTCAAATACATTGTGAAAAGCCAGGAAGCTTTGATAGTTGAATTCACCGGGATTCTGAGGAGCGGGAATTTTCTTGAAATCGGCTTTCATTATTATTTCATCGCCGTAATCGAGTTTAAGAGAATGGACATCTTTTTTAAAATAAATCATTGCCCTTCCCGAAGTCTTCTGCCATGTATTTCCTTTTCTTACAGCGAGAATTTTCACTACAGCTTTTAATGATTTTGCCTTTTCTAAATAAGGTTCGGCAAGCCTGCCGTAAACATATTCAGTGCTGTCTGTAAATTTCGAAAAATGATCAGATGCAAATTTTTCAGTTTTCAGAATGGTCAGCTGGTAAGCCATTACAAACAAAAAAACTGTTATAACAATACCAAACCAAGACGACTGCTTATAAGAAAAATTTAATTTAGGAATGAGTATTAATGCTGAAATGATTACAGCCAGGAGGCCGACAATTAAAATACCGTATTCAAATTGAAAAGGGAAATAGACAGCAGCGAGTATTCCTGCTATAAGAGGAATTATTAAACGTACGATAGGAGCTTGATTCCAGACGTTCATAAATTGATTAAGGTATTATGTATTATGTATAGAGTATTAAGTACGAAGTATAATTAGTAAATATTATATCATAATACTTGGTACTAAATACTTTGTACTTTACCTCACTTCCAGCGGTATTTAAAGCTTTCGTATTTTCCTTTTATTGCCATAATTAATTCAAGCTGTGTTGAGTTTTGCATAAACTGATCACTCAGGTTCAAATATTTTATAAATGCATCAAATTCTTCTTCATTCAAATCAATTATATCATGCTTGATATATAATCGGAATAAATCTTTTAAGATATCACGTTTAAAATCTTCGTTTTCCCATTCTGCCACTTTTTGTTTCGACTTCCCGAATTTGCTGAACCTCTCGTACAAGCACGTAATTGGGCTTGCGATACCATCAAGCCCTTGAACTGTATATGTTTTTTTTATTCCCAGTTTATTTATATCCTGTTGTATTTCATTCAAATTCCTCGTAGCAAATACGCTTACTTCCTTTAAAGTGAAATATAATTTTTCAAGGGGAACGTAAACAAAATACTGCTTTTTAAAAATCGAATCTTTTAAACATATTTTTTTGAGATTAAAGCCCACAGCCGAAAGCATAATGGTGTCTGTCTGCAATGCCGAAATTGAAAATTTCCCTTCAGCATCGGCAAACATACCATTGTTAGTACGTTTATTAATTATCATTAATCTTGGAAGGGGCAGTTTGCTTTCTTTGTCGTATGCCTGCCCGCTGATAGTAACAGAAGCTGTCTGTGCGCTGCTGCGAAAACAAAAGCAGAAAGCGGTAAATGCAATTATAATTTTGGCTGTTATAAGGCTGGATTTATTCAAATTGTTTTTGAAATTTTAAATGTAATTCAATTCAGGATGAAAAATCACAAACGTTTTTTTTCTTAATTAATTATTCAGTTTCAACTTTTTGGTCGGAAGGCTTTGTCTTTTTTTTAATCAAATTGGCTTTTGATTCTTCCCTTCGGAGAAGCCGTTCAATATTTTTTTGATGAGTAATTAAAACCATTATAGCAATCAATATTGAAAAGATAATTAAGGAAGGAGTTGTTGTTTTGAAAATTAAAATAACAATTAAAGGAAACGCTACTGCGGCAGACATTGAGCTCAATGACACATAGCTTGAGATAAGCAGCACTATTATAAAGATTACAATTGAAATGCAGGCAGCATAAGGATGCACTGCCAGAATTATCCCAAGCAGTGTTGCAATGCCCTTGCCGCCTCTGAACGAAGCGAATATTGGGAAAATATGACCTACTAAAGATGCTATTCCTAATACCAATTGTAAATTAATAAACTGATTAGAGCCAGGGATGTAATGGCTTAAATAAGCCAGGTTGACAGCAGCAAATCCTTTCAATACATCAATCAATAAAACCGGAATACCTGCCTTTTTACCTAATACTCTGAAAACATTTGTAGCACCGGCATTTCCACTTCCATACTCCCTCACATCAATGCGGTAAAAGTATTTCCCAATCCAGACAGCAGACGGAATGGAGCCCAGCAGGTAGGCCCCTATTAAAAATAATATGTTAATTTTTGTCAGCACTATTCTTCTTTATCTTTTTCTGCGCCTTTAGTTTTACGTAAAAACAATGTTTTTTTAGTAGGAGGACAAATATTGTAATTAAAATCCGGTTCTCCTTTAGCTCCGGCTTTTTTTCGTTTATCAGCTTTCAAATCCTTTATAATAGTATTAAATGCCTCATTTGACGATACTGCCAGCATTGTACCGCGGGTGTAATTAAAATAATACCAATTATTCGGATTCAGCTCAAGGTAGATATTTAAAATATCTCCGCCGCGTTTTTTTACAATCTCAATGCGTCCGTCAACAAATTTATTTATCTGGGTTTTGTAAATATTGCCGATACCAATATCACCGACTGAAGTATAGGAGCGGGTTTCTTTATTCCATTTCATTTTTATATCGTTAAGAAATAAAGTTTTCTTTAATTCGCTTGGAAATTTTTTGAATGAACCGTATAAATTTAATTGCGATATGAGCTTATCTGCCTGCTCTTTGCCGAGCATTTCGCGTAATCCTTTTTCATAAACAGGGCGTGATATATCTGTAGCCTTTAAATCTGTAGATGCAGTTAATGCTTCTCCCATTTTATCTATAGCGTTGTCGTCAAAGAAAAAATCGAGAGACATTATCATGTCAAACAGCGATGAATCAGAAATTAAATTATGGGTGGCACTTCCGAAAGATTGAATTTGCACCTGACCGAAATCTCCGCCAAGGTTAATTGTTCCTTCGCCGTAAACCTTGCATTCTTTGGTACTCAAGCTTAAGTAATTTCCGGGAAGCGACTGCTCAACCAATTTTTCTTTGTTTGATATCCGGTATTCCTGCGAAGCTTTATCAAAGAATATAAAACCGTCGGCAGGCAAAACATAAGGATCGCTGCTGGTTCTTTTAGGAGATAAAAAAGTAGAATAAAAACGTGTTGAATCAGTTGTAACCATAAACGAAGCGGCAAGAGGCCTGTTTGCTGCATCAACCGGAGTTTTTGAAACAGGAATGTAAATAGCATTTGGATTAATTTCTGATTCAAATTTAAACCACACTTTTGGAATAGCTGCACATTCATGTGATATACGCGCCGAACCATCGAACACTAAAAAGTTATTTGCAGCTTTGAGTTTAACTTTCCCTTTGTATTCAAAACTTGGACTTAAAGAAAATTTTGAAGTGTCCTTAATTTCAGTTTCCGCATAAGTCTGATAAGTTGTATCAACGCCTATATTGCTGAAATAAAAGGTACGCTTGGTTTTAAGCTCGTCAATATAATCGTAATATCCTGAACCGGAATAGTTTTTGCGGGCTGTCGGGTTTATTGTACAGTTATACAAATTGTGATATTTGGTAATTGAGTTTGCAATAATTTTAGCATCATGGAGGGTGCGAATTACAGCTCCCTTATCAACAAACACATCTCCTTTATCAGGATAGATACGGGCATCAGCAACATTGATGTAGGTAACACCTTTCGCAGAAATTACAAATTTCTTTAAATCATATTTACCCGAAGATGCTCTAAAACGAAGTGAGTCCTGTTTTGGATGAATAGAAATAAATTCAGGGCCTTCCAAATCCAAATCGCTTTTGGTGTCTCCGTTTGAGGCAGCGGCCGGTGATTTCCCTGCGCCGATTTCAATATTACTATCATCCATATACCAAGTGAAACTTTCCATAAAACATACATATTGGTTTGCTGGAAACTGAACTATAGAGCCTTTACCATTTGATTTAAATTTTCCCTGACGTTTTTCAAAATCAACGTGTGCATTTACGTTGAAGGTTGCGAAAGCTAAGGTGCCGGTAGCCAAATCTTTTAGGCAAAAATTTGCTGTATCCGAATCAAATGAAAGCGATTTAAAAACGACTAAGCTTGCATCTAATCTTGCACTGGAAAAATCAGCCGTTCCACCGCCGGTAAGCCCTTTCGGTGTAAGTGATAACTTCCCGTTAAATTCTGACAATCCGTTATAGGCTAAAAATTTCTTATCCTTACTATTCCAGTCATACATAACGTCTTTTTCAGGTATCCAGAGCATTTTTACATCTGCTCCGTGTACTTTTGGGAATTCAGGTTTAATTTTTTGTTCCTTGATATCAAAAGCCTGTGCAATAGCCTTCGCGGAATCGGGATAAAATGTAAAATCTTCTGACTTTGTAACTGATGTAACATAGCTTAATGAGCCGGCCCCCTTTAATCCTTGGTTGCTCAATTTAACTGCGTTGTTGTAAGTTCCCTTTCCACCGTAAACAGGATAACCGGCAGCAGGTGTCATAGAAATAAAACCTAATGAATAATCTTGCTGCAGCTTAAGCGATTCTTTAAAAACAGGAAATATCCCGGCAGTAACCATCTCGCCTTTAAAATGTAAAGCTTCATTTGTAAAATTATCCAAGCTGTCAATTGTAAAAGGTTCAAGGTGAAAGTAAAATTTATCTTTTGGATACTTTCCGCCCTGAATTTGCTTTTTGCTGTAATACGCGTAGGAATCTTTAAAGCTGTTAAACACCGGATATTTTGGATAGGGCTTCCGTCCAGACTTATTTGCAGGATTATCAATTTCAAGGTCGCCGTTAATTTTTTCGATAACCGTTTTTACCCTGACTAATGGAAACTCGCCATAAGCATTCGCTTCACGTGATTTAACTGTTAATCGAAGTGAATCCACATTTTTCAGGTCAACAATAAATTTATTGTAGTCGAATGAAAATTCCTTACCGAAAAAATCAAAACGGCCTGCATGAACAATCCCGGCAAAGGTGAAATCGCGGTTTTTCCTTAAAAGAATTTTTTGTTCAGCTGGATAAATCATAACATTTTGGGAGTCGCTCATAAAGATTTGTTTTACTCCAAAAATTGTCATGTCATAATTCAGCAGATTAATGCTAGCATTCTCGGTTCCTCTTGCAACGGATGGGAATTGAATCACGTCATAGTCCATCTTTCCAGACCTGAAAGCAATGTAATTATATAATTTTTCCTTAACATCCACTATATCATCTTCTGCATCAAAAGAAAGAAACCCAAGTGCTGCTAATCTTACTAAATTCGGGCGGACTTCATTAGGTGAATATTTTAAATACTTTGCATACTCATTGCCTGAAAAAGTCCGGGAGTTTGCATTTTTCTTAACGAAATCCCTAATCTGAATCAATGGATTAATTGGATCAGAGCCCTGAAGTCCGTCAAATCTATCATTACGGAAATAGGTTGCGGATTCGAACAATGCATCCTCCTGCGAATTACCAACTAACATGCTCAGATCAATTTTGGGGTCATCAATTTTCCAGGTCAGTTGTTCGAAAAACATATCAATTTTATGAAAAGAATTAAGAAATGGAGATTTGGAGATTCCTTCATTCGACCTAACAAGTGTCAGCTTGCGTTCTGTAAGCATAAATTTCATGCTGAGACTTGGATGTGTGACAGAATCCTTGTCAAAATAAAATTTGATATTGGCGGTCTCTGCCGAAAATTTTTCTTTGGTAATTCCCAGTGATTTTGCACCTACTACTAAAAATTTTTTTCCTTCTCTTTTAAAAATTAAAAGTGCATCTTCTGCTTTGCTTCCTGCACCAATAAATTTAGCCCCCCGCATACTGAAACCGCCGTCGTAATCAACATCTTTTGCAATATCCGGAATCCGCATTCTTTTGCTGTAAGAATCAAAACGGGGATATGAAATGTTATTTCCTTTTTCGGAAACAACCTTTTCTGTCAACCGTCCTTTTAAAGGTTTTTTAAAATAATTGTCATTATAAAACAATACGGAATCAGCAGTAAAACCACTCGTTTTAAGGGTAACCTGGTATTTTTTTAACTCCGCCCAAACCCTGTTTTCTTCCAAGCCGGTACGGGTCCAGTTTACTTTGCCTCCGTTACCATTAAACAGGCCGGTATAGGGATAGTAAGTGCCTTTTGTGTTATACACTACACCGCTGTCGTTTTGATTGTTGAAGCAGCGTAAATTTAAACTGGGAAATATTACAATAGGCACACTGTCATATTCAAATTTGTAATTATTATTGTTTGATGAAAATTGCACTACCGCCGACTTATAAAAAGTGTTTGAAGCAAACAGGTTTTCACTCATTTCTAAATATTCAGAGTAGTACTTTATAACCTTGCCGTTTAAAATTTTGTTGATACATTCCTGCCAGGAGTTAAAGTTATCTTCACTTTGATTCGAATTCACAAAGTTCATAACAGAGTTAAGGTAGCTCTTATATTCAGGCAGAATACGCAATTTCTTTTTTATCATCTGATTGCAAGTACCATAGGCTGCTTTCTTTAAATTATCACTGCACTTCGGAGAATTCCAGGCCAAAGTGAATAGCTCCATGTACTCTTTTATTTCTTTTTTACTCATGTTTGTTACTTCAAACATGGTTTTTATTTCCTGTAGAAATGTTATTGGGTCTTCGGTATATTGTTTAATTGGATTCAGCTGTGCAGCTGCCTTGTGAGTGAATAGGAGAATGGAAAAAAGAAGTAGTAAATATTTGAAATTTTTCATTAAAATAAATTTAAATTCTATTGTATTGATTGTAATTACCAGCTCTCGCTGTCCGTTTGAAAAAATTAATTTTCATGCTTAATAAAATGAAGCATTGTCCATTGGCTGTTTACGGCTTTTTCTTTAATTTTCAAACCATAATCTGCCGCTTTTTTTGTCAGCTCATCAGCGTCAGTTTCAAAAAAACCGCTTAACACCAAATTGCCTTTTTTTTCAAGCGATTGAACATATACGGGTATATCATTTAATAATACATTTTTATTGATGTTCGCTAAAATAGTATGAAATAATTTCCCAGCCAAAATTTCGGCATTGCCTTTATGAACAAGTACATTGTTAATATTATTTTTTTGCAGGTTTTCAATACTATTTTCATAACTCCAGTCATCAATATCAACTGCTGTTATTGGATCTGCGCCCATGAATGAAGCTATTACAGCCAACACTCCTGTACCGCAGCCCATGTCTAATAAAGAGTTTCCTGAAACATCCAACTTCATTAATTTTTGAATCATCAGCTGTGTGGTATGATGATGCCCGGTTCCGAAGGACATTTTGGGTTCAATGATAACATCATAAAGATAATTTTCCTTAGCTTCATGAAAGGGCGCTCGTATATAACATTTGCCTTCCACATCAATCGGCTGAAAACTGCTTTCCCAAAGCTGATTCCAGTTTTGCTGCTCAATTATTTTTGAATTGTGCGAGATTTTAAAGAAACCGGAATACTCTGAAAATATTTTTTTTACTTCACTTTCATTCCACTGTTCTTCCTTAATGTAGGCGGAAAACCCGTTTTCGGTTTCGACAAAACTTTCAAAACCGATTTCAGATAATTTAGCAGTTAATACATCACTGCCTTGTTCTTTGGGTTCAACAGAAATTGAAAGTTCAGTATAATTCATTTTAATTATTTTCTGCCGATGGCATTCGTCTTTTTTGAAAAAATGTAAACAGGTGAAATTAATATCAATTGATTTTTATTTTTATTCGGAGAAAGAATTAATTATTGCGGCAAAATCAACTGCTTTAAGCGACGCTCCACCAATGAGTCCGCCGTCAACATCAATACATGCAAATAATTCTTTTGCATTTTGTGCATTGCAGCTTCCTCCATAAAGTATGGGGATAATTGAAGATATATCTTTACCGTATTTTTTATTTATTTCGGAACGGATATAATTGTGCATACCCTGCGCCTGGTGGATGGAGGCTGTAACACCTGTTCCAATCGCCCATACAGGTTCATAAGCGATTATAAGCCTGCTGAAATCTGCTGCAGTTAAATGATAAAGCCCCTCTTTCAACTGCTGTTTCACAGCTTCTAAATGCTGCTTTGCATTGCGTTCTTCCAGATTTTCTCCCAGGCAGAAAATTGGTGTCAGGTTATTGGCTAAGGCAATATTCACCTTTTGAGCCAGTAGAGCATTGTTTTCTCCAAAATATAATCTTCTTTCTGAATGCCCGATAATCACGTAATCTGCACCTGTTGAAGCAATCATTGCAGCTGCTATTTCGCCGGTGTAGGCCCCGTTTGCAATATGATGACAATTTTGAGCTGCTGTTTCAAATCCTTTTAAAGATTTTAATTTCTGGGATGCAGCTGCTAAATGCAGAAAGGATGGAGCAATTATTTTCAGAACATTATCAGCCGGCTGCGAAGCAAGTTCTTTCACTATTTCATCAATAAGCTTTAATCCTTCATCAAAGCTTTTATTCATTTTCCAGTTTCCGACAACTATTTTTTTTCTCATATACTTTACACTTCGCATCCTCACCAAAGGGTGGGAGGTTAAACTTCAAAAATTAATAAAATCGATTACTAAACTTAAGGGGAATACAATACTATCCCGGACTCTCGCTGCAAAAAAGGCAGTATTTTAAATTGCCTATTGCTTAATTGTTAAATCGCCAAATTGCTAATTGATTTACTGCATTCTCACCCGGGGGTCTAAAATACCATAAATAATATCAACTCCGATATTTATAATTACAAATATTACGGCAAAAACAAGTGTAGCTCCCATTACTACAGGCAGGTCGTTTTTGTTAAGTGCATCCACCACTTCATATCCAATCCCTTTCCAATTAAAAATAATTTCAACAAATACTGCACCTGCCATTAAACCTGCGAACCACCCTGAAATAGCTGTTATTACGGGGTTAAGAGCATTCTTTAAAGCGTGCTTGAATATTACTTTATAAAAACTTAATCCTTTGGCTCTTGCAGTGCGGATATAATCCTGAGAAAGCACATCCAATAATGAACTGCGTGTCAGCTGAATAATAATTGCTAAAGGGCGCAGCCCCAGCGTAACAGCAGGCAGAATCAGATTTTTTAAGGTGAGATGCTCTTCTCCAAAATCATCGGTGGTAAACAGCGAACCCACGTGGTTTAAGCCGGTGTAATCACGTAAGATAAAACCAAATAACCATGCAATAATTAATCCTATGAAAAAAGAGGGAAGGGCCATTCCGAAAATGGCGAAGATCAATGACAATTTATCAAACCATGAGTTTTTTTTCAAAGCGGAAAATATGCCAAGCAAAATTCCCAAAACTGAACCGAATGTAATAGCAGAAAATGCAAGTATTGTTGTTTCAGGAAGGGTTTCAACAATGATGTCGGCTACTTTACGCTTTGTGATATACGATCTTCTTAAATAAGGCAATTTGAGAACCAATATTTTTGTTTTTGACAGCGACAATAATTTTTGGAAATGGGTGTATTTATCGGGGTTCAAATACAAAAAATGTGATTTATCAACTGTGTTATGAATTGAAATAGGGGAGAGGTCGTTCAGATACATTAAAAACTGGGTAGTCATCGGCTTATTACGACCCAAATCTTTATTAATGGCATCGATAGAAGCCTGATCAGCGCGCTGGCCAAGCATCATCCGGGCAGGATCGCCGGGCAGCACATTAAACAATAGAAATACTACAGTAATTACTCCAAGCAAAACAAGGAAACCGTAAAATAAACGCTTTACAATGAATTTTATCACTTGCTGCTTTTAAAGTATTTTTCTTTCACATCAGTAAACGATGGGAAAGAATGGTAATGCCACATATTAATTACTGTACCTCCCTTTAACAGCATTAATCCGGGGTTAGAGCGGATCATTGTTTTTAAAACGGTGCCGTCTAAGGTATAAAAGTCGATATTGGTTTTTGCGTCCTGCTTGAATTTTTCAACTGTTTCTTTAGAAGAAGAAGTGAGTGTAATGAACTGTACATTTGCCTGCTTGCAAAGCGCTGCAAAATCATTGATTTTGCCAAATACACTTTTTTCTGTTTTTCCCAAATCGTAGCAGATTAATAAAAAATTATAGTCGGGGTTTTCAATTATATCCTGAGTATAATCTGAGCCGTCGAGGTTTGAAATAGTAAAATCTTTGATCTTAGCTTCAATGCCTTTTTTTGTCACTTCTGTTCTGCTGCTGACATAATCATAAGTCTGGTCCCAGTTTTCGGGCCATGCTGTAACTTCTTTTAATTCCCCGTTTTTTTTATCTTTCAGCGAATAAAAGAATTTTACTTCATCAGGCACGCCTTTGGTTTGTTCCGGAATATTTTTGCCGATTGCATAAGGACGGAAATCAATAATCGGAAGATAATTATACGTATAAAGGGGAAAACCTAAACATGCAATTATGATTATTACTGCAAATACATTCTCAATTTTTCTGCCGAAGAGCGGACGGATATAGTCTTTCTTAAATAACATAAAAATTGTCATCACCAGCATTATCACATTATTTCGGAACTCCTGCCATGGGGTCATTTTAATTGCATCTCCAAAACAGCCGCATTCGCGCACTTTATCAAAATAGCCCGAATAAAAATTGAGAGCGGCAAAAAATAAAATCATCAGCAGCAGCAGCCACAGAGTAGGTTTAATTCTTGCACCGATCAACAGCATAAAACCCAGCAGCATTTCCATTGCACACATAAAAATGGAAATGAACAGCGACAGGGGTTGCAGCCAATGAGTTCCGAACACTTCAAAATATTCATCGAGTTTATAAGAAAACCCGAGTGTATCATTGGCTTTAATGAAGCCTGAAAAGATGAATAACAGTCCTACTATAATTCGGAATACAGCAATTAATATTTTCATGTGTAAAAAGCTAAAAGGCCTCATATTTATCTCTCCCAAAGGGAAAGCGAGCAGATGAGCCGGTTATGATTTGTATTATAATTGTTTTTCTATATTTTTCTCAATCTCCATCCCATTCTCTTGCAGAGCAGTGGGAAAGTATTTTACTCACTCAGCTTGATCAAAGCAAAAATAGCATAATTAATCATGTCATGAAAGTTAGCATCAATCCCTTCAGATATAATTGTTTCGCCTTTATTATCTTCAATTTGTTTGATGCGGAATAGTTTCATTAAAATTAAATCAGTGAGTGAACTCACACGCATATCGCGCCAAGCTTCGCCGTAATCATGGTTTTTGTCTTCCATCAAAAACTTTGCCTCGTTTGCATGTTTATCATAAAAAGTATTTACTTCATCAACAGGGAGATCCAAACGGCTGTCATTTTTTAAACTCAATTGAATTAATCCAATGATTGAATAATTAACGATGCCGATATATTCCGACCGGATATTCTCATTTATTTTTTGAGTACCTTTGTCCTCGATGTTGCGGATACGCTGTGCTTTGATGAAAATTTGATCTGTAATGGAACTAGTGCGCAAAATACGCCAGGAGGTTCCGTAATCTTTCATTTTTTTAATGAAAATATCTTTGCAGAGAGCTAATGCAGTATTGTATTGAACAGCAGTTTTATTCATATATAAATAATTAAAGAATTGGAGATTTAGAGAAATAGAAATTCATAAAATAAAAAACGAAGAATTGGAGAATAAAAAAAAGTTACTAAATCTCTATTTCTCTCACTCAATAAATCTTTAACTCACCAAATCTCTAATTTAATAAATCTCTAAATGAGCCCGCAAGATACAGTTTTTTCTCAAAAAATAGAGTGTATTTTCAATCCTGATGCTGCACCTTTGGTGATGGGAATTTTGAATATTACAACTGACTCATTTTTTGACGGAGGGAAATATACTTCTGAAATTGAATGGCTGGCTCACACAAAAAAAATGATTGACGAAGGCGCTGCAATTATTGATATTGGTGCCTGTTCAACCCGCCCGGGTGCAGAGGGGATATCTGAAGCTGATGAAATAGAAAAGCTGGTTAAAGTTGTAAAATCTGTCCGAAAACAATTTCCTGAAATAATTATTTCTGCCGATACTTTCAGGGCGGCGGCTGCGGTGAATGCGGTTGAAGCAGGAGCTGATATCATCAATGATATTTCAGGCGGGACAATGGATGAGAAAATGTTTGAAGTTGTTTCGAAACTTCAGGTGCCCTATATACTAATGCACATGCAGGGTAAACCCCAGACTATGCAGCAAAATCCGCAGTATGAAAATGTAACTGATGAAGTGTTCGCTTTTTTTACTGAAAAAATAAACGAATTAAAAGCGTTAGGATTTTCAAAAGTTATTATCGACCCAGGTTTTGGTTTCGGAAAAACTACTGAACACAATTATACGCTTCTTAAAAATTTCAATAAGTTTAAGTTGTTAAACTTCCCTTTATTAGCGGGTGTTTCCAGGAAATCAATGATAAATATATTATTAGCTGTTAAATCCTCTGAAGCATTAAACGGCACATCTATTTTAAACACAATTGCATTATGCAATGGCGCTAAAATATTGAGAGTACATGATGTAAAGGAAGCCGTGCAGGCTGTAAAAATCTGGAAATATATGGAAGAACTGAATTAGTTTTTTCTTGAAAATTCATAATAAAAATTTCAACTCTCTTATTTTTTTTTCGGCTTTTATTTGAGTCTAATTAGTTGTTGAAACTAAATCCCACCAGACATAGCAGATATGAGGTTCTCCCATGATAAATTCACCTGGCATACAAGCAGTATTGTTTTTTTGCACGAAGATTTGATTTCTTAAAATAAACTCGGCAACAAACGCATCTTTAAATCCCTTATTAATCATCATCATTTTTCTTCCTGTGGCTGCTTTGTAGGAAGAAAAATTACCGCTGAAATGTTTTGTAATTTCATTAATCTTAAAGGTTGACTGTTCAGGTACTCCATTTATTTTATGATCCGATTTGAATGCTCCGATCTGAACTCTGTAAAATATTTTCGGGTCATTTAAATAGCCCGATATATCTTTCTTTTCCACATCTTGGAAATCCTTTTGAACTATACTGCTCTTTGAATTTTCAGATTTTAGTATGTTTTTGTTTTTTTGTGAAATAACCGCTATTACAGGCTTTACAGGCGGAGCAATAATCGGCTTTTGTGTTTTTTTTTCAGTTATTAAGGGTGTATTAAAATTTGATATAACTGCCCTTTTTAAAGGAAAATCGAACACTCTTCTTTCATTATTATTAGTGACGTAAATTATTTTACCTCCAAAACTTTTTGAACCGGATGCATTTTTGGGAACGGTTATTTGGTAGCTTATCGTGTAGGATGTTTCTGAAGGAGGCTTAAGCCAAATAATTTTTGCTGTATTATCTTCAAATGCAAAATTTCCGTTTTTGCAGTCAATATTGCTTGCTGTGAACCCTTTCGGAAGGGGCTGTGAATATTTTAAAATGCCGTTAAGCTTACCTTTGTCGATAGTAACATTAACTATAAAACTAGTTCCGGAAACAAGTCCTGATGGAATTTTTTGTTTTGCAGTTAAATATTGTGCTAAAGAAGTATTGATTCCCCAAATAAAAAAAATAACCGTAAGATGTTTCAACATTTGCTGATTGGTGAATTTGTAAATTTACAAATTAAACATTAAATCCGGAGAAGCATTAAACGGTACATCTATTTTAAACATAATTGCTTTAGTCAATGGTGCTAAAATATTGAGAGTACATGCTGTAAAATTGGAAATATATTGAGGGGCCTTGATTAATACCTGTATTATTCTTTATCTTGAACGAAGAATAACAAGGCGATTCATAGAAAAAGACAACAATTATTAAAAAACAGGTTTTTCAATCGAAAAACCTGTTTTTTTGTTCGAAAAAATATTTTTTATGATCGTGAAAGTGATTTTTTCAATTGTGAAACTACTTTTCAAGATTGAAAAAACCATTTTGACGATTGAAAAAATCACTTTTATGATCCAGAAAATATTTTTAAGGTTGAGAAAACCGTTTTTACGATTGTGAAACTGCTTTTCAGGGCTGAAAAACTATCTTTCACGATTGAAAAATCGCTTTTTAAGATCGAGAAAAACATTTTTAAGACTGAGAAACTGATTTTTATGAATAAAAAATCAAAATCGCTATTTTCTGTTGCAAAAAATTAACCTGATATCGGAATTGAGTATGAACTTTTTTAAATTAGAATTGATTAAAGCACCATTATTTTTTTTGCTTCTTATAGTCGCTTGCTGGAATTATTCTTCCTTTATCTATAACAATAATTGATGGGTTTTTAAATCCTTTTTTTATTAATTCAGTTTGATATTTTAGTGCTTTATTATACGAAGCAAAGCTTCCGGTAAAATATCTGGTTAAACCATCTTTTTTATTAGTATATGATTCCACCTGAGTATTCAATTTTAATACAACTGCCAATGATTTTTGCGGAAGTCCATTTTCATATTTAGCAATCTGTATTGAATAAATAGGCTTATCGCCAAATTTCGATCGTTTTAATACGTCATTGTTAGTAACTACTGTTTCTTCAATTCTATTAAGTTCAGCCGGAGATAAAGGTCTGTCTGATTTAATTTTTCCTGAAAGCACTTCAAGCAGAACTTCGAACGGAGGATGATCAGTATGAATATATTCATTTGATTTATTTAATTCGGCTCCAGTTTTTAAACCGCCGGGATTCACTCCAGGGCTCATTATAAATGCATCATTATACCCAAGTTCTGCTAGTTTAACCAGCATCGCAGCGGCCTTTTCGAGGTTTTTAACGCCTGTAATCCTAACTTTGAATAAATCGCCTTCTTGAGTAATTATAACGGGCTGTTTAAAAATTTTATTAAGTTTTGATTGGATTTCCTTCGCATTGGCCAGTTTGCGATTAGCCCTAACCTGAATAGCAACATTTCCTTTTTCCTTTATAACAGGGCTTTCAATGATATTAACAGGTGCTGTTTCGTTTTTTGAAGGATTTATAACAAAAGCTCCGGCATATCCCGCCTCAGTGAGTTTAGGAATTACAGAAGCGGCTTCATCATGGCTGTTGAATCCATCAATACGTACTTTGTATAATCCTCCTTCTTTAACAATCACAACCGGCTGCTTAAATATTTTACTGAGTTTTATTTGAGCTGCCTGCGCATCCGACAGCTGACTGTGTGCTCTGGCCTGTACTGCAAAACTACCCTTTTCATCTATTATCAGATTTTCTGCAATATTTGTTTTCGCTTGTTTTTTCGCTTGTTTTAGTGAATCCACCTGTTTATTAACAATTAATGTAGATGGCGTTTTAACAGTTTCTGAAGTTTGTGGAGGATTTATTTCTTTTACCTCCGGCTTTTTAGCCAAAGCTAATAAAGAATCTGAATGTTTCTTGGCTGCCAAAGCATTCGGGCCCGAAGATGTATTAGAAATTACTATAGGATTTGTTTTTACAATAGGATTAAGGTTGGCAGATTTTATTGAATCCGCCTGTTTTTTTACCATCAAGGCTAAAAGCGTCTTAAGTGTGTCAGAAATTTGCGGAGGATTTACTGTTTTTATCTCAGGCTGTTTATTAGCTTGTTTTAATGAATCCGTTTGTTTTTTAACCATTAAAGGTAAAAGCGTTTTAAGTGTGTCAGAAATTTGCGGAGGGTTTACTGTGTTTATCTGAGGCTCTTTGTTTAACAGTTTGTTTTGGGCAAGTTCAGTCAGGTTATCAGTTTTTGACACAATCTGTTTTTCGGCAATTGGTACAACTGCTCCTTTTGATTTAGACTGAAGTATAAATTTTAAACCATCAACAACATCCCCTTCAGTACCGCCTTTTATTTTAAAGGGTATAAATGAAGGAACAGAAACCATTTGCAATTTATTTAATTGCTGCATTTCAATTGCTGCATAATAGGAACCAGGCAGTAATCCTAAAAAGCTAAAATATCCATCCTGCTCTGTTAATGTTTTATTAATCAAAACGGAATCTGTTGTATAAAAGCAGACTAAAATACGACCTAAACCTTTTTCTTCGTTTTGCTTTTTTATGTAAACTGTTCCGGAAACCTCACCAGCAATGGCAACGGGGATTTCAATCAGTTTTAATTTGTTTGGTTCAATTGCAATATTCATTTTGGGTTTAATAATTTTCCACGCCATATTTTCAAAACTATTTGCATCAACTTCCACAAAATAATTAGTATAGGGCTCTAATCCAGAAATAACAATTGTTGTATCATTATTTCTTTTTTGAATACCACCGCCGCTTACCAAAATATTTAAGCCGCTTACTTTTGGTTCATTTGCATCTTTTTTTCCGTTATTATTTATATCCAGAAATGGAATAAATATCAGCCCCCCTCTGCCCACATTTGTGTTTACATTAAAGTCGCGGTAATTTATTTGCGGCTGGTAAATCAAACTGCCGCTAGCAAATTCAGAAATGGAGTTTGTATTATTACTTTGCAAAGCTGAGAAACCAACGCGGGCACGAGAAAAATCATATCTGAAACCAAGTTGATAAATTGGAGAACCTGTACTAAAATTGTATTGGTATGAAGCATTAATAACGCCATACTTAATAAAACGTTTTTCTAAACTATATTTAACAATAGTGATTTCATTAAGTTTGTAGTCAAATCTTATTTGAGGGGTAAAAAGGATACCTGCAGGAAGAGTTGTAGATATTGAGGCATCACTAAAAACAGTAGTATAATAATTATCAATGATGAATGCTGAAGTTGATATATTCGCACTTATTCCATGCGCAGTTCCTGATAATGAAAACTCAGGAATAGTATATTTTGTCGGAGGGAGATCAGTTAAAGGATGTTCAAGTAAATTTTGACTAACTGTTAGTCTTGAAAGTGCAGAAATATTTATGAGATGGAAAGGCTGAGAAATCATTAATTTTCTTTCTTCAGTATAATTTAATTTAACAGCATCCTGGGCAGGATTGTATTTGCTGTAATACAGTTCTACTTGAAGATTAGTGGGGAGATGATAAGTCAATAAGCCTTTATATCTTATTCCATAAACATACTCTCCATTAAAAAGTATATTAGAAGCCAGCCTTAGAGAGGTATTAAAAAAAGCAATATTTTTTGATGCGGCAATTGAAGAATTATATTCTAAGCCTCCGCCAAATGTAAAGGACTTCGTTACCCCATAATTCATCTTGGCTTGTCCGAATAAACTGTTTTTATCGTCTTCAATAATTCCAGAGCTTACTTTATATTCCATTTCTTTTGGCGGCAGAAAGTTAAAGGGGATAGTGAAATTTTGTTTTGAAGATAATTCCTCCCCCCAAGGGCCATAATAGCGCAGGGTAACATCGGTGCTGCCGTAAATAAGAGGAACATCAAAAGTGAAAAAGCCAGAGGCATCCGCTTTTACATAATCAATCAATACTCCATTCACATATAGTTCAACCGTCCAGTTTGGCTGGGTATTATCACTCAACGTATATGTACCAAATGATTTTCTGTTAATAGTAGGGGCATTAGTAAATTGCAAACCTACAACAGGATAAAATACTGATGAAACAGGCGAGGCAGCAATTTTGCCCAATATTATCTGACGCAGAGCTTGATTTTCATTATTTGCATATCTCCACTGGTAAAATTGCTGTTTTTCTAAAAAAGGCTGATTGGCATTATATAAGAGTAAACTATTTAATTCTCCTCCGGCTAAAATTGCGCCAAGCCCCAAATTGAGTCTTGTTGTGTTTATTCCATTAACAACTTGATTTGCATTTATTGACCAATCCGCCATTCCAAAATGAAACAATGGGTACGCTCTGGCAATGGTTGTATCCGCCTTCATATTTCCTCTTAAGCGATCAAAGTTAGAATGCATCTGTTCCAACCGCAACTCTCTAATTGCCGGAAGTTCTAAATTAGACTTCATAGATATAGTAAGGGCCCTGAAGTTAAATTTACACTCTAATCCGAAAATTTGATCGAAATACTTAGCTTTAAGATATAAGTTTGTTTCAGTTACAATAATATCGGAGGAACGCAGGGCATAGTTTTTACCCTGGTAAATAATTATTTTGTTTGCTCTGTCAATTTGGTAAACATTTTTCGGGTCAACAAAAAAGCCTGAAATCATGTCAAATCCATTACCTGAAACTGTTCGGATTTTTAAAAAATTGAAGACATCAACCACCGGAAGGTAGATATCCTGATCTCTGATTGCGGCAGGTATTTCACAGGTTCCGAGGTTTTTCACATATAAAACGATTAATACTTCATCGGTTTCAACCGGAGGTTCAGGGTCTTTAGTTTCTGCAAATAATTTTGAGGGGATAATAAAAGAGCTGAGTAAAATACAAAAGAAAAAAAATCCCAAAATAAATTTAGGAAAGCTTGACCGAGTTTTTAAAAATGGAATAGTATTATTTTCCATATATAGGATTTCTCACTCATTTGGTCCGGAATTCAAGTATCTGTTTTTTTAGCGCTGATCTGATAATTACTTTTTAAAAGTATTAATACTATAAAAAGTATTTGTTCAGTTATAATTAATGGTGACAGCAAATGTAGAGCCGCTTGTATAAGTGCCTGAAGCTTGAGCTCCATTAACATGTAAAGTAGCGCCAATTTTTAATTGCTGTGTGCCGCCTGCACTTAATGTGCCTGTAATTGAAGGGTCACTGGTAAAAGTATCAACTGTCATAGTATTGCCCCCGCTGCTAATGGAGGAGCCAATTACTGGAAGTGTTATACTATACGTATGAAGAGCTGTGCCTGAAACATCAAAAGAAGCAGCAGTAACAGTACCAGTTAAACCTGGAAGTGTTATTCCTCCAGTACATCCTCTTGAACCGTTAGGGTTTATTACAACCGTTCCGGGTCCTGAAACAGCAATATTGCCAAAACTCATATCCACTGTTTTAGAAATGGTTTGAGAAACAGCAGTATAAAAAACTGAAACAAAAAAAACAAACAATATGATTTTTAAAAAATTCATTTTAAAGTATATATTTATGGTCTATGCTCGTGAATTATCTGTATTTATGATTCAGCTGGTTTCCTAATGATACGTCAATGCGTAGGATGCTTCTATGAAACAATTTTATATTTACATAGATGCCCACGTGAAAAAAAACGGCTGGGTAATCATTAAATTAAAGTTTTTGGAAGGCTGAAGAAATTGAATTCAAAAGCTGATTTTAATGATTTTGATATGATTTAATCAATAGATTCCAAACTAAAAATATTAATTTGAAAAAAAATTAATGCAATTCCAGCAATGCTTCCGCTAACTTAACGCTCTTATCTTCTGCCGTTGCTTCAAAAGATACAACCAACTTTCCTTTGCTGTAATCAATACCTTTTTTTAATTCTATCTTGCATTTCCTTAAAGTTCCTGGTGTATAAACGGCAAAACCATCTACTTCCCCTACTTTAGTTGATTTGCCATTAGCCAATACAAGATTTACCTTTATATCGCCATAAACAGAAATATTTCCGCTTCTGTTAAAATCAATTTTAATCAGAGGAATGGAGTCATTAAATTTTTGAAAAGTTAAATTTGAAAGACTAACCTTGGCTGTTGTTTCTCCTTTTCGAATAATTATTGGAATAGTTATACCGAAAACAGGGACTAATTTCACAGAAATGGATGCATCTTCTTTTTTAATTTCTTTTTCACCTAAAGGCTTCACATCTGGAATAGCTCTAAAATAAAGATGAGACCTGTATTCACCTGGCGCCATCTGTTCTGTTTTTTGCAGTTGTACTTTAATAACCTGTGACTCCTTTGGTCCCAAAACAACTTTGCGTGGGAAAATACGGAGGTATGGGTCTGCAAAATACTGTCCGGGATCGGGTTCGGTAATATTTTCGAAACTGCCGTCTTCTTTCATCCTAACTTGAATAAAGGATACTATGTATCGTGATGTATCTTTTCCATCATTACTCAAATTAATTGTTTGAGACTTTTTAGTTTCATCAAAAACTAATCTCTTTGGAAAAATAAGTAAATCACCTTGAGCCTTTAATTTCATTGAAGAAACTATCAATACAACTCCCAATAAAAACAATTTAATTTTGTTTTTAAGACCTTGTTTATTATACAACATTTTATTCATATTTTATTTATTAAGTTTTGTGGCAGCCTACCTACTTGGAATATTAATATTCTGTGGCTGAAATTATTTTTTGTCCTACCTTATTAATATGTCAAAATGATAACAAACCTTAATTTATTGAAATGAAAAGTTTTACACTTTCTTATGTTAATTAAAATGCAGGGCAAATTGAAAACGTCATGCAGCAGCATGACGTTCCTTTTCCTAATTATAGATTAATTATAATTTACAATTACATCCCAAGAAGCATTTGTATATGTGCCCGGTGCCTGACCTGCGGAAACGTTTAATGTAGCACCAATAAGTAAAGACTGAGTACCAAGGGTTAATGCTCCTGTGCCAGAAGGATTACTTGTAAAAGCATTAACTGTCATATTATTACCCCCGCTATTAATAGTTACTGTAGCAGGCAGAGTAATAGCGTATGTAGAAGCTCCATCCCCATTAACAGTAAAAGCTGCAGCATTAAATGTACCAGTTACGCTTGGCAGAGTGACACCGCCGGCTCCACCAGTACTTCTCGCACCTGCAGTTGACATAATAACTGTACCGGCGGTACCAGCTTGAACTGCAACATTGCCAAAAGCCAAATCTGCAACATGGACAATAGATATTGGTATCATAATGGTTGCACTTGCAGAAGCATGACCAGTTGCCTGCCCAAATGAGTTTAAAGAAAAGCCAATCACTATGATTGCGCTTGCTGAAATTTTTGTAAGTTTTTTCATGGTTGGTTTGTTTTAGGGGTTTTAATGATTTAATTTTAAACTACTTTGTATTCTAAGCCTGCAAAATGCGTCTTTAATCGAAGCCTAGCTTTAATTAAAGAAATTAGTTTAGTTTCATTTCATAGTTTTTTTTCGTAGATAATTTAATAAAACTTGATTTAAGAAATTTGTGTTTTTTGAACTTTTATTTTATTTTTCAAAATAACGATAAATTAATTTGATTAACCGATGGATTTAATTAATTTATTTTATTTTATTACAAGTCACCGTAACGGGAGGTTTAAATTAAAGTTACAAATATTTTAAAAATACTTTTTATAAACATATTATTATTTTTACTTATGACCGAAAGTATGATTCCAGTTAATGTAATTTTGTTGCAACAAAGAAAAATAAAAAATTTCCCATTAGAACTATAATTTCACAAATATGTTTCAAGAATTCGTCAAGTAATAGATTTGACCCGATTAAAACCATTAAAACGAGGTGTTATTTACCAATTACCGAAAGTCTGATTCCAGTTGACGGGATATTTTAACAAGAATTTCGGAAATTAGTTTCAAAAAATCGGCAAATAATACTTTTGATTGATTAAAAGCTTACGTAAAAAATGCAGTTGAATAAACAAATTTATCAGGTTTCATAAAAGGGAAGCAATGTAAGTCTTAGGGGAGTAATTCATTAATCCGTAAATAGACTGTACCCCTTTTTTGAACCAAAGGATTGGACTGAAACCATTGATACGACTTTGTTTTTTATAAATATTTCCAACTGCATAGTAGTTGGAAATATTACAACTATCAAAATCAATTAAATCTATTGTTGATAAGGGTTACGAGCGATATTTGTAACTCAGCTGTTTATTTAGGGTTAATAAAACGAAAATGTTATTAAAAAGGACCGGAAGAAAGACGGGATGGTGTTCTAGAGAATAAAAAAGCAATATTTAATATAAAGAAAATAAATTTTCAAACTTCCGTATATTGCTGCAACCATTGTATGGATTCAGCTTCATCTGTAAATATTTTTGAAGGAACTACCGGTTTACTGCAGAAAATTAAAAAATTACCAATTGTTTTTCCAACAGGTGAATCAATTAGTATAGCAGCAGCGGTAATTCCTTCGCAGGCTTCTTTTGAAGCCATATAATCCCTTGCTTCTTTTGTGTTGTTCTTTATTGATTTAATATTCGATAATAATGGATACCAGTTTCCATTTTGAAATTCCAATCTCCATTTGATAATCATCTGGGCAAGGCTTAAATCAATGAATTCAGACTTAAATGTTCCTGTAACAATATTTTTATCCAATGCAATTTTAACATAGTCATTTTCAAAAAAAGTATTTGCAATTTCGCTTTGAAGCTTCATCCTGATTTGAATTATTTTTTCACAAATTGAGCAAGCCACTTTTTAGCTTCTGTTTCTTTCGAAAAAGCTTTAGTTGGTATATTTGGATTGGTTACTTTAACAAAAAAATTACCAATCATGCTTCCTAATGTACTATCCACAAGCAATGCCGCTGCTATAAGTCCATCGCATCCTTTTTCTGAAGCAAAAAAATCACGCGCTCTTTTCGAAGAAGTTTTAATAGATCTAATGTTTGCAAGCAAAGGGTAAGAGGTCCCGCCCATGGTCTTTACTCTATCCTCAACTAATTTTTGAGTCGTTTTTAAATCAAGATAGCTTGGTTTGAAAGTTTCTATAACAATACCATTCTCAAGCTGCATCTTGTGATATTCGTTGTCGGCCAGTGTTTTCATATCATTAATGTCTATCTAAAAGAATCTATTAATTATTAGATGAATATTTATTAAAAAAGCAGCAGCCTGACCTGATTTTTTTTCAATCTTTCTTCACATATTGAGAAAGCCATGTTTTGGCTTCAGCTTCATCTGTAAATATTTTGGTAGGAACTATTGGTCTGCTGATGCGCATAAAAAAGTTTGCAATCATGCTAGTAACATCTGAATTAATTAGTATTGCAGCTGCGATCACTCCTTTACAGCCTTTCTCTGACGCTAAAAAATCTCTGGCTTCTTTTGTTGAATTTTTGGTCATTTTAATATTAGATAATATTGGATTAGACTTTCCTTTTTGTATTTCTAATCTATAATTAGTAATTTTAATAGCAACGTGGATATCAAGAAAGGGCGATTTCCCGGTTCCAATAAGTATTCCATTTTCCAACTCAAAAGTAATTTCATCATTGTCTAAAAGTGTTTCTTTCATTGTCTCGAGTAAATGTAACTTGTTTGTGTCAATTTCGTAATGGGCTTCTGCTGTTTCTGCAAATATATATTTTAAAAATTTACCAATCAAGAATATGGCAAAAATCAATCATAATAACTCTTTAGATACAATTGATGCATTATTGACAGATGCAAAAAAGCAAGGTGTTATTCATCTGTCAGCTGACATTCCCAATGTTTCTGACAGAAAACTGTCTGTTTCAGATCACGAGCTGTTAAATTTCGGTACCTGCGGTTATCTTGGTTTAGAACTGGATCAGCGTTTGAAAGATGGTGCTATTGATTTCACTCAAAAATACGGTACACAGTATGGCATATCACGCGGTTTTCTTTCTTCCGGAATCAATGGGCAGTTAGAGGATTATTTATCGCAGATGTATAACCGGCCTGTAATTACCTATTCTTCCACATCAAGCGCCCACATTTCTGTTATTCCAACTCTTATACAGCACGGCGAAGCTGTGATTTTAGATCAGCAGGTACACATGAGTGTGCAGACTGCCGCGCAGCTCCTTCGTCAGAAAGGCGTCCCTATTGAAATGATCCGGCACAGCAATATGGAAATGTTAGAGAGGCAGTTGGAACAATTATGCCGTAAATATAAAAAAGTATGGTACCTGATAGACGGGGTATATTCAATGTATGGCGATACAGCCCCTGTTGACAGCCTGTTATACCTGATGAATAAATACCAACAGCTTTATGTTTATGTAGATGATGCGCATGGAATGAGCTGGCATGGAAAAAACGGAACAGGTTATATTAACAGCAAATTTGGGAAACACGAAAAAGTTATTTTAATGACAACCATGGGAAAAGGTTTCGGTGTAACGGGCGGTGCTGCAGTTTTTCCAGATGAAGAAACCTCTAGGAAAGTACGTATTTTCGGCGGTCCATTGGTTTATTCACACCCTCTTTCTCCCCCTATAATAGGAGCGGCAACAGCTTCTGCGAAAATTCATTTATCGGATGATATTTACAGAATACAAAATGAATTGAGGGAAAACATAAATTACTGCCAGCAGCTGCTTTCAAATACGGAATTGATAGTAATTTCAGACCAGGCTACCCCCATCAATTTTATTGCGATGGGGCATCCCAAAGTTACCTTCAATATGGTCAAGAGGCTGTTGCAGGATGGTTTTTTTGTAAATCCTGCTTTGTTCCCTTCGGTTTCTATGAAAAATTCGGGAGTAAGATGCTCTATCAGCCGGCAGGTTAATAAAAATGAAATAAAACAATTTGTTGATGCCTTGGTTTATCATTATCCTAAAGTACTGGAAGAAGAAAACAAAACCATGGAGGATGTAAGGAAAGCATTTAAAACAGTGATTGAAAAAAAATCCGCATCCTCTATTCTTAATCCGATTTTAAAAAACTCTGCTGATTATTTTGAAATTCAGGAAGCGCGTAGTATTAAAAACATTGATAAGCAGGAATGGGATAAGCTTTTAGGAGAAAATGGAAATTTTGATTGGCAGGGCCTTTTAGCTTTAGAAGATGTGTTCAGCAATAACTCCAAACCGGAAGAAAACTGGGACTTTTATTATTTTATTATCCGAGATAAAGACAAACAGCCTGTAATTGCAACGTTTTTTACTGCAGGTATTTTAAAAGATGATATGCTGGCTTTAGAATCTGTATCTATCCAGATTGAAGAAAAACGAAAAACCGATCCATATTATCTCACTTCTAAAACTGTAACGATGGGTTCTATGCTTACAGAAGGGCATCATTATTATATTAACCGAAAAAATACAAAATGGAAAGAAGCATTTACCCAGCTTCTGGAAAGAGTTGCAAAAATTCAGGAATCCATAAATGCCAATTCAATACTGCTTCGGGATTTTGATAAAGAAGATACTGCATTAAAAGAACTATTTATTAAGGAAGGATTTGCCCCAGTAAATATGCCGAATTCAAATGTTATCGAAAAGTTGATATGGAATACGAAAGAGGAATTAATAAAAACAGTCTCTGCTCGCAATAGAATTCATATCAGAACAGATGTATTCAAATATGAACATGTTTTTGAAATAGTATATAAAAACAAATTAACAGATGAAGAGGCAGAATATTATTATAGCTTATATCTAAATGTTGAAGAAAGAAATAGGGGATTTAATATGTTCAACTATCCAAAAGATATTCTAAAAAAATTATCTAAACATCCTAATTGGGAATTCATGGAAGTAAAGTTAAAACCTGAGTATGATAACCGTAATGAAAGAAAAGCAGTAGCGGTGGGATGGCATTACATTCCTGATACACATTTATCACCAATGATTATCGGTTTGGATTATAATTACAATAATGAATTCAAAGTATACAAACAAGCCATGTACCAGGTATTAAAACGTGCACGTATGCTTGGTTTATCAAAAGTTTATTTAGGTTTATCAGCTGATTTTGAAAAACATAAATACGGCGCTGTGCCACATGCAAGAGTTGCTTATATTCAAACCAAAGACAATTTTAATATGGAAGTTATTGAATCTATGGCTGCTAATATATAAATCGGCATATTAAAATTATTTTTTTTAGTCAAACTCCTGCCTGCAATTAAATTGCGGCAGGCGTTTTTTAACCGTGTTTTTGATTAAAGCAGTTACTCAACTAGACCAGTAATTAAGAATACAATATAAGTCTTCGAAGAAATACTTATGTGATAGGAATTAAAAGGGCCGCTAACTTATTTAGTCGGCACTCAAAAAGTCGGTTTTAATTTTTGAATAAAGAAAGTGCACCAGTATCTGATTATTAATAAGAATAAATTTTCAATAATACTTTTAAGTCCCAGCTTCCAAAGGTTCATTAAGCGTTTAAAGTTCAT
>CAINDA010000057.1 GCA_903847205.1 uncultured Bacteroidota bacterium | reverse complement strand
CTTACTTTGAAAAAATAAATGGTAAAATAGTTCTAAAAATAGCACTAAATAAGAAAAGGCGTGCTTGGTTTTCTGGAATATGGAATCATTCAAAATTGTTTGAATTTCCTTTTCATTTTTCTAATGCGTAATCTGGGTTTAAATGATTTATTTTTAAATTTGGAAATAAAAAAACATGAACCTTATTTTTAAAGAACAACTCCAGCCAAATTTTCACGGTATCACGAAGCGTCAAATTTTTATCTTTGCCAGGTACACGCCTGATCTTAGGTTTTATAATTAAAATTTTGTTAAATGTTTTTTTATTTCAACATCACAATTTCTTTTATTCTTTTTTTATTAATACTTTGCCTGCCTGTTTTTTTGTCGAAGAAAATCTCAATGCATCTGAATAGTTTTTACAAATAAAATTAATGTACTTCAAAATGATAAAGAAAAAAACATCTCCCGCCTCAGATTCCCGCCGTTTTGACTGGCCTGCCGAGGGACCTGTAGATATTGACATTCATGATTTACCGCATGTTTCATCCACTACTGAATGGTGGTATATGCACACGCATATTACAACTGAATCTAACCGTAAATTATCGCTGTTTGCTTCTTTTTTCATCGCCGTGATTGGATATGATAAAAAAAACAAAAGCCCAATTTATGCCCACTCTGTTATTTGGGCTGTTTCTGATATCGACAAAAAAGAATATCATACTGTTTCGCTTGTAGATAAGCGTGCGCCCAAAATAGGATTAGAGCGTCTCAACAAGGGAGAAATTGTGAAAGATCCTTACATTAAACGTGCTGCAATTGAAATGCTTAAAAAGGGCGTTGTGCCATACCCTGATGAGCTTCTAAAAAAAGAAGCGGTTGTTACGCCTGATAAATTATCTCTTAATTACGACGGCAATATCTTTAAAAAACAAAAGGACGGTTCTTACCTGCTGAAGCTCAAGCATGATAAATTAGAAATAAGTGCTGATATAATATTTAAACCGCGGAAGCTGCCGGTACGGCATGGCGATAATGGAGTAGTAAAAGGCGTTTCAGCTGAAGATATGTTCTACTATTTCATCCCTCAATGCGATGTTTCAGGAGAGATAAGAATAAAAAAAGAACGTCTTAAAATAAAATCGGCCAAAGGGTGGTATGATCATGAATTCGGCTGTCCTCCGAAAAACAAAGAATCTAAAATTGAAAAAGACGTTTCCTGGAATTGGGTTGCTTTGCAATTGAATAACGGATGCGAGCTCACCGCTTATGATCTTATTGATTTAAAAACAAACGAAAGCTGCGGATCCTATTCTATACTCATCGATAAAAACGGGAAACGCCGTCAGTCAAATAAATTTACATTAAAACCAATCGGCGAAGAATGGACCAGTACCCGTACGTTCGCCTCATACCCCGTTAAGTGGCTTATTGAGATTCCTGAATTTAAATTTAAAGCGGAAATTGAATCAAGTTTTGCTAACCAGGAATTCGGCACCGTTATTTCTAAACCAGCCTTTTGGGAAGGACATGTAAAAGCATCTGGAACTTTTCAGGGAAAGAAAATAAACGGGCAGGGATATGTTGAAAGGCACGGCTTTATTAAAAATAATTCACTCAAAGATTTCCTGAAAGCGGTTTCTTACGAAACACTAAAATCAGTGAAAAAAATAGTTCCCGTTTCTTTCGGACAGGAAAAACTTGAAGAATTAGTTTCAAGAAAAGGCAACAAGCACTTAACCGATGGGCTCGATAAAGAAGCATATATCAACACATTTATTAAGCCTATCCGTGAAATAACCGACAGGGGCGGAAAATCATGGCGTTCTTATGCAACAATTGCCTGTGCTGATGTGGTAGGGGGTAATTCCCAAAAAGCTATCGACTGGCTTGCTTTGCCGGAATTAATGCACGTAGGTTCATTAATTGTTGATGATGTACAGGATCGCTCTCATATCCGCAGAGGCGGGCCAGCAGCGCATAAAATTCATGGTGAAGCAACTGCGATTAATTCAGGAACAGCCTGTTATTTTATCGGTCAGATTTGTATTTATGAAGCCGATTTGTCTGCTGAAAAAAAGGTGCAGATATACAATTGGTATTTCGAAACCATGCGTGCTTGCCATAGCGGTCAGGCAATGGACATATATGGTTTAGATTATAAAATGCCCGAAGTATTAAATGATGACAAAGCCGCCCGACTCCTCTGCCGCAGTGTTTACAGCATACACCGCCTTAAGTCCGCAGCTCCGGCAAGTTATCTGGCCCGTATCGGAGCTTTGCTGGGCGACGGTACTCAAGAGCAGATAGATGGCTTAGGGAATTATTATGAAGCACTTGGAATAGCTTTCCAAATAATAGATGACACTCTTAATCTGAAGGGTTTTGAAGATAATCTTAAATCAAAAGCTGAAGATATTACTGCCGGAAAAATAACCTATCCTATTGCAAAAGCAATGGGGCTAATCAATAAGCAGGAGCGCAGGCGTCTTTGGGAAATAGTAAGTTTGAAAACCGCTGACCTTGAACTAATCCGTGAAGCAATCACATTACTTAACAAGTACGGCGTAATTGAGTTGTGTGAAAAAGAAGCAGAAAATATTTTAGACAAAGCATGGAAAAAATTAGATCCGCTCCTGCACGATTCAATGGTGAAACTTAATTTGCGTGCATTCTCCTGGTTTGTGCTTCAAAGAACTTATTAAGAGTATTCAATTCAGCTGTCAATCGGCTTAGTAATTGATTTTTCTTTCTTGGAATATTACTTTAACAAAGTCACACTTCCAATATAGCTGTGCTTTATGCGCTGATTGTCTGTAAGCTCAACTTTCCATACGTACACATCTATTTCAGCAATCTGGGTGCCGTGGTTAGCTCTGCCGTCCCAGCCTTTTGTATTATCATCTGAATAAAATATCAGGTTGCCCCAGCGGTCAAATATCATCATTCTGAATGTGGAAGCATCATAAGCAATTCCCTTCGGTAAAAAAATATCATTTACATCATTTCCATCCGGGCTGAAAGCGCTTGGAGCGTAGAATTCAAAGTTGTCAATAATTGTAATTGATTTTGCCGTACTATCAATACAGCCAAACTGATTCATAACAAACAGCGTTATTGTATTTGTTCCGGCGCCGGGGTATTGATAGGTCGGGTTTTTGATGCTGGAAGTATCCAAAGTGCTAGTCAGGTCGCCAAAATTCCAGCTCCAGTTTGTAATGATGACAGTTGATAAATCGTTAAACGAAACAGAAGGTGATGAGATCGGTGCTGTCTCAAAATTTGCTGTAGGTTTAGGATGTATGGTAATGTAAGCAATACTGTCGATTATTGTTTTACAGCCTGCAGCAGTAGTAATAGTAAGTGTTACATCAAATACTCCAGGAGTTGTATAAGTATTCGATGTCATGTTTTCACTGCCGGTATGCCCGTCGCCAAAATTCCAGGCGTATGTAATCCCATTGTTGCTTGTTGCTGAAAAGGCTGTACTTAAAGGCTCACAGCCTTCTTTTGGCGTTCCATGAAACTGCCCTGTTGATCCTGGATTAATTATCACAGTTGAGGTGTCAACAGCAGGCTTCGAGCACCCATCTGATACAGTTACAATATAATTAATAGTTGTTAAACCTGCGGGAGGTGTTACCGTCTGCGATTGTGAAGTATTGCTGTTATCCCAGGAATAAGTGTAAGGCCCCCCAGTACCGCCGGATGCATTGGCATGAATGCTTGCTGCTGTGCCTGCACATATTGTGGTATCTGAAGCTATGAGTGATATAGACGGTTTTATAACAACATACATATTTAAAGGCCCCGCGCTGCATCCCTTATTATCTGTAACCGAAGCAGTGTACATTGTTGCAGCAACGGGCGTAACCATGAATGGACCCGAACCGGTAAAGCCTGATCCTGATGCACCTGTCCAGGAATAAATGTATGCTGGAGTTCCGCCGGATGCAGCTGCATAAACCTGTGCTGTGTCCGAGTAGCAGATAGTATCGTTGGGGCTCACAAAGAGCAGTAACTGGGACGGTTCATTTACAATAACAACCCCTGTTGCTGTGCAGCTGTTCGAATCTGTCACCGTAACACTATAGGTGCCATGTGCTAAACCCGTAACTGATGAAGAAGGCTGTGCCGGCGGATTCCATGAATAAACAAATGGTGCAGTTCCCGTTCCGGAAACTATTGTAACTGCGGCTGTTCCTGTGTTTCCGCCAAAACAAAGAACAGGTACTGAGGTAACCGAATCGATTACAGGCCCCGCTTTATCGGTCACAGTGTCGTTTTGCACATTAGTACAGTTTTGGAAATCGGTTACAAGTACGCTGTAAGTTCCGGCCGATAAACCTGTAGCAGCAGCACTTGTCTGCAGCGCCGGGTCGTTCCATTGATAGGTATAGGGTGCCGTGCCTCCAGAAGGAGTAACAAGAGCTTTTCCATTCGCAAGCCCGCATGTAGAAGACGTAAAGGAAGAAGTGGCTGTTAACAATGGAGGTTCGCTGATTGTCCAGTGTTGATTAACACTGCAGCCCATTTGATCAGAAACGGTAAGTGTATAGGTTCCCGCTCCTAAGGCATTTGCAGACTGGTTATTCCCGCCGCTTGGGGTCCACGCAAAAATAAAATAAGGCGTTCCTCCGCTGATCACAGGTGTTATGCTTCCATCAGTATCGCCGAAACAGGTAACATCAACAAAGGTGCTGCTTGTGATTGCAAGGGAATTCGGCTGTGAAATGATAGTTGCTGAATCTAAGGCTGTACATCCATGCGCATCAGTAATTATTACATTACATTGTCCTGCACATAATCCAGTAGCAGTGGCAGTTGTCTGCAAACCGGGGTCGCTCCAAGCAAATGACAGTGAACCTGTTCCGCCGGAAGCGGCTATTATGGCCGACCCGTCGCAGATGCCGTGACAAGTCACATTTGTCAGGGCTGAAACAGCATGGTTGATTATCGACGGCGATAAAATATTTACCGAGGCGGAAGAAATACATCCTGCACCGTCAGTAACCGTCATTGTGTTTACACCGGCGGCCAAATTTGTTGGATTTGCGTTTGTCTGCGCACCCGGCGTCCACAATTCAGTGTAAGGACTAACCCCGCCGGTAATGCTGCTGACAGCCGTTCCATTCGATAATCCATAACAAAGCAAATCTGTATGAGATGTAATTAAAACAGTGGGAGCAGAGATGTCATTTACATTTGCAACAGTTGTAACTAAACAGCCATTCGCATCGGTTACATCAACACTGTATGTCCCTGCCGGAATTGAACTGGCACATGGCGCCTGGGTTACATTTAAATCATTCCAGATATAAGTATAAGGAGGAAGCCCCCCGCTTACTGCTGCACATGCACCTCCATTCGACTGGTGGCAGTTGGAGCTTGTTGTTGAAGTTGTAACAACCACAGGAGTGTAAGACTGAGTAAGTGTTACACTGCCGCTTACGGAACATCCTTTCGAATCAGTTACACGGCCTGTATTAACACCTATACATAAATCAGCCGGATTAAAAATCGATTCCATGCTTGGTGTCCAGAATGCAGTATAGGGGCCTGTTCCGCCGGAGAAGGAAATATTGCCTGTTCCATTGCAGGAACCGGAACAGCTGATGTTTGTTCCGCTGACAACTGCAGTTAATTGAGCAGGCTGTGTAATGACAGTGTCAGCAATGCTTGTACATCCTTTAGCATCGGTAACAGTGCAGGTGTAGGCGCCTGCGCATAAATTAGCCGCTGTAGCACTTGTAACAGCGCCAGGCATCCAGCTGTAAGAATAGGGTGCCGTTCCGCCGGCAGCTGTTATCTGAGCAAAGCCAGTGCAGACACCAAAACATGCAAGGTTTCCTGTGGATGATATTGAATTGGTTAATAAAGCAGGTTCAGTAATATGAGCGAGGCCCTGGGAAGGACAGCCGTGTGCATCAGCTACAGTAACAGTATAATTTCCGGGGCACAATCCTGTTGCTCCGGGAGTTGTCTGAGCAGCAGGGTTACTCCATAGATAGGTATAAGGCGGTGTTCCATTGCTTACAACAGTTGCTGCTGTGCCATCGCAGGCACCTTTGCAGGAAATATTCACTTTTGTAATTGCTGTGCTTAAGGTTGCAGGGTTTGTTAATATTACTGATGCAGTTGCAACGCATCCATGAGCATCGGTTGCTGTTACTGAATAGGTTCCAGCTCCCAAGCCGGTAACGTTTGAAGTTGTCGGACTTCCCGGTGTAGTCCAGATATAATTATAAGGCGCAGTACCTCCTACAGTGCTTGCAGCGCACGTTCCATTTGTATTTCCAAAACATAAAGGATTGCTGCTTACTGCATTAACATCCAATAGTGCCGGCTGGCTTATTGTAATGCTTGTAGAAGCAACACAGCCTGTTGCATCAGTTGCTGCCACAGAATAAATACCCGGTGCCAGGTTGCCTGCTGTTGGTGTTGTCTGCCCGTTACTCCATAAAAAAGTAAAAGGCATTGCTCCTCCGGTTACCCCAACTGTCGCATTTCCGTTGTTCCCGCCGAAACAGGAGGCATTTGAAAACGAAGATATAACAGCAACAGGTCCTGCAATAGCGGCTATTGTTACCGGAATTGATGCTGTGCAAAGATTTAAATCTGTTATGGTTACAGTGTAAGTGCCGGGTAACAGTGCTGGTGCCGATGCGCCGGTCTGCCCGTTCGACCATTGCCAAGTATATGGCGAAAACCCGCCTGTTCCGGTAACCGTAGCTGAACCGTTTGTAGATCCGCAGTTTGCCGGGATTGTTACTGCCGTAATTGCCAATGCGGCCGGCTGCTGAATATTGGCAGTGCCTGTTGCGATGCATCCTTTCGCATCAGTAACAGTAACGGTATGCGTTCCAACAGCTAAAGAGCCTATTGATGCTGTATTAAATGCCCCCGGCATCCACAGATAAGTGTAAGGGCCTGTACCGCCTGCTGCAGTTGTAGTTGCTGTTCCTGTACTTCCTCCAAAACAGCCTACGTTTGTAAAAGTCTGGGTTGCCGTTAATGCCGGAGGTTCTGTGATAGCCTGAGAAACAGAAGTTGTGCATCCGTGTGAATCAGTAACAACAACCGAATAAGTTCCAGGGCCTAAATTGACTGCAGTTGCGGAAGTCCCTGCAGAAACCGGCGTCCAAGCGTATGTGAAAGGAGGGGATACTGTCCCCCCCATAGTAACTGTTGCTGTACCATTGCTTGCTCCGTGACATTTTACGTTTGCGAATGAACTGATTGCAGCTGTGCCTCCCGGAGTTGTATTAACTGTAATCGGATACGTGTTTGAACATCCTGCAGCATCGGTTACAGTGCAGGTATATGACCCTGCGGCAAGGCCTGAAGTTATTGCTGTATGAGCCGAGCTTCCTGCCGGCGTCCAATTATAAGTGATAGGAGCCACTCCGCCGGTAACGATGACTGAGGCCGATCCGTTGGAGGCTGTACATACCGTATTTATGGATGACGCTGCGGCCGTAAATCCTCCCACTGTAATACAAAATGAAAAAGTCTGGCTGCCGATAAAAGGGCAGTAGTTATCTTTAACAGTAACTGTAAAGCAATGAGGCACACTGCTTACATCCGCCAATGTCGGCGTCCATGAAAATACACCAATAGGTCTAGTTCCGGATCCTATGTTAAATGCAGCTCCGGAAATTCCGGCATTCCATGATAACGTTACATTTTGCGGGCTGTCAGCATCAAACGAAGGAATATTAAAAGTCAATGGAACCCCAGCACACGTGTTTTTTGAATAAACCCCGGTATTGTTTATACCGTTTACATAGGGGTTATTATTATTGCAGGTAACTGTTCTAACCTGAATATCGCGCTCAATGCTGCCTACCAAAATTCCATGCCGCCATTCTTTTACGAGCATAGCGAAAACCGTTACCTGTATCAATGTCGGCGTAATGCACATATCTCCCGTCTGCGGATTGAAAGTGGCCGCGGGTGTGGAGGCTAAGGGCTGGTTAGCTGAATAAGGTGATATATAAGAAACATTTGTTGTGGCTGTAGTCCGCGGTGCTATTAGAGTATAAGAGAGTGAATCCCCGTCAGGGTCATGCGCTCCGTTATTGAAACAATATGGCTGGCCTGCACAGATAAAGGGAACCGGCCTGTTAGTAAATGTAGGTGAATTGTTGCAGGGGAAAGCAAGATTATTGAGGGTTGCTTCAATATACATATTCTGAGAACCCGGGGATACTATGGTATTGATAGCATTATTTCTGGCACTAATAGTGAATGATAAAACCCAATCCGAACAGGGAGGAAGTGTGATAATTCCGCTGAATAAATACTCCTGCACTCCGGGTAGTGTTCCGCCCGAACATGTTGTATACTGGTTAGGGCAAATCGGAGAAACTTCGATACCTGTTCCGGCAACTCTATTTAAAATAAAATTACTGTTTATACCGCAAGTAAGCGATTTTCTGTTTATTAAAACCGATGTGGGTGCCGAAACGCCGGCACAGTCGCGGTAAAGAGCCAGTGTTATTTGAAATTGGTTGCCGCCCAAACAGGTATAGGTGAGATTGCCGCCTTGTACGTGGGTGGCAAATATTGTTTTTGAAATGCCGGTAGAAAACAGCAGTACAAAAAATAGAAATTTCGACTTTTTAAGTAATTTAATTCCCATTCTGTATGTCTCTAAAGTAAAAGAATTTTTCTATTATTAAATTTATAATAACAGCGGCAGTTTCGAATTTTATTTTAAGCCGATAAAAAAGAAAAATTTCGCAGCCAGCTTATTTTATTAATAAAATCAATGCCCTGCTGAACTTCTCATTCTTTTTTTCGGCTGTTTTTATTTAAATTCTTAAAATTACACTCTGGTTTTTACTTTAATAGGCGCACACAAAATTGACCCTTTGCCAATGAATACAGCCGATTCCATTCATTAATTAGTTATCAGCCTTTGCGTGTACGAAAGTAGGGAAAAAAGGTTTGAAATCCTTACAGCCTTTCTTTCTAATTAATTTTTTTTAAAATGCTGAAATAAATAATTGATGTCTTTTCTATCTTGTTTAAATGATGCAGGAATAAAGGGAATCGTTGCATTAACCGGCCGGAGTTTCATATTTCGATTGCTGCTTCTCTTGAATCATGCCGCGTTTGGAATTTTTTAGACAAAAAAATTATTTTAACAGCAGAGGTAAATTCATTAAATAAAAAAGCCAATTAAACTATTGTTAATAAAGCAGCCGGCTGTTTATTTTACCTTGCCACTTTCTTAGAAAATAATACTTAAGGCATGCTCTTTTGGATTATATCATGTGTAGGTAATCCGTTACCAATAACAAATCAAGCGAGTATTGCGTATTACTTTAGGAATATTGCACCTAGTGTTTTTATTTCAATGTCCTTATGCCTATTAATAACCGGATTTTTTATATAATTTTGAGGCCGATTAAAAACGGCGGCGAAACACAAATTAATTTATAATGAAGTATTTTATCAAAAGGCTTTGCTTGTTTTTATTTTCTGTTTCTAGTGTGTTCTTCTACTGCGGAAAAGCAGATGCACAGTCTGTTGGAGGAACGACATCTGGGGGTAATATTTACTGTGCGTCTGCTAACAGCGGGTTTATTAATCTAGATGCTGGAACCTATCATGGAACCACAATTACATGGCAGAAATCTATTGACGGCGGTCTGACATGGCAGCCAACGGGTACAACTGTAATTACTCAGCAATCCTACAATAATCTTTTGGTATCCACATGCTATCGAGCATTAGTTAAGGACGGAACATTTCCAGATTCGGCTTCTACTGTATCCTGTATCAATATTTATCCTTCAAGTGTCGGCGGCACTATAAGCGGCGGTGGTACTTTTTGCAGAATCCCCGGATCCGGCGCAGGACAGCTCCATTTAACCGGCAATACAAGTGATACCATTTATTGGCAGTATTCCATAAACGGCGGTACTTCCTGGAATTCAATATCCAGCTCCGACACGACATTACTAAATCATCCAAACATTGCCGTACCCACACTTTACTGGGCAATAGTTAGGAATGGCCCTTTTCAATGCAGAACCGATACATCTGTCAAGGCATCATTTACTTTTGATTCAGTCTCCGTTGCCGGAACAATAACGAGCAGTGATACTGTATGCGTCGGTATAAACAGTGGTACTTTGCATTTAACAGGCAATAACGGCCATATATTAAATTGGATGTCATCCATAAATAATGGCGGCACTTGGAGCAGTATTCCGGATACAACAGCCTCTGATACTTACACTAATTTACTTCAGTCAACACGATATACAGCAGTTGTAAAAAACGGCGCCTGCCCCAGCGATACGGCTGCTTTTGCTTCCATTACCGTAGTGCCTCCAAGCCCCGTAAACGCAGGGGTTGATACTACTCTTTTTGCAGGGCAGGCCATAAAACTGCATGGCACAGGAAGCGGTACCCCGCTCTGGTCTCCGCCATTGGGATTAGACAGCTTTGCCATTTTTAGGCCGACTGCAAGCCCGGCTGTTACAACGGTTTATACGCTTACAGTAGTTGATCGCCATTCCTGCATTGCTTCTGATTCGGTGAAGATTACAATCAAACTGCGGGAGTTTAAAGGTATTGTTGCTAACTTGTTAACACCCAATGGCGACGGGGTTAATGACAGCTGGTATATACAAGATATTTTAAATTATCCTGCAAATGAAGTTTTTATATATAATATTTATGGCAGCCTGGTATATACAAAAAAAGGTTATACCAACGACTGGCAGGGCACCTACAACGGATCCCCATTACCTGACGGCACCTATTATTATGTTTTAAAATTTGATGATACAGATTATTTAAACAAAGGATCCTTAGATATTTTAAGAAACAAATAGTTTTTACAGCTATTAAAACAGCCCCTCTCGGCCTGCATACCGGCAGGGCTGAGACGGGCTGAGTTTTAAAAGAAAAGATTAATTTGATGAGAAAGGCAGCAGCCATATTATTTATTTTGTTCTGTGCATTTGCTTTAAATGCACAGCAGATAGGTGTGTTCAGCCATTTTTTTTACAAACCTATGGTTTATAATCCTGCTTTCACCGGCGCCGGCGATGAGGCAAATGCAATGCTGATAAGCCACTCGCAATGGACAGGCTTTAAGGGCGCCCCTCAGCTCACGCTGTTTACATTGGATGGAAACTTTATGGAAAAAAAAGCCGGTGTGGGTTTGCAGTTGATCAGCGACAGGAAAGGGATTACAAATAGGGTAGGAGGTAATTTATCCTATTCATATAAATTAAAACTGAATGATGAAACACATTTAGCTTTTGGTTTATCCTTGGGCATTATAGATCAAACATACGATTTTTCAAAGTCGATTGTTGAAACAGGTTCTGATCCGGTTTTATTTCCAGACTCACAGCATAAAACAGCATTTGACGGAAGCTTCGGCCTGGCTTTAAATTGGAAAGATTTAGAGTTTGGTTTTGCTGTACCGCAGATTCTTGGTAATAAAATTAAGTTTGCAGATAATACCTCCAATGTTCGCGATTACTACATACAAGAGCGTAATTACATGACTTCCGTTAAATACAAATTTCTTATCTCTAAGGAAAAGGGTATTTCAATTTCACCGCTGGCTCTAGTCCGTATCTTACCCAACACCCCTCTTCAGTATGACGGTACTGTAACAATGGATTGGTACGATAAATTCTGGATAGGTGCATCCTATAAAAGCGCGTATGCTGTTGCAGCCAATGCAGGATTCTGTGTTTACAAACAGCTGTATGTAGGCTATTCCTATGATTTTATCACCGGAAGTATTGGCAAATACTCGGGCATCAGCCATGAAATAATGGTCAACTTTAAATTAGGCAAAAACAGAAGACCTGCGCCGGTTCCAGATGTTATCCCTGAAAAACAAAAACCTGTTGTTGATAATAAGGTATATGAGGACAAGATGAATGAGCTGCAGGAACAGCTCAAAAAGAACGAGGATAAACTTAAGGAGTTAAGCGACAAGCTGGAGGAGCAGAGTAAAAACCAGATTAAAACAGCAGCAGCCGCTGCTGCAACAGGGCAGAACCCGCGTGAAGGGCTGGAAGAAAAGGACGGCGCATTTAATTCTAAAAGAAATGATTTTAAAACAGATAAAAATGTTTCGGCAGAAACAGGATATTATGTTATTGTAGGGATATTTTTCTACCGTGATTTTGCAAATGCCGAGGTGAAAAATTTTAACGGAAAAGGCTTTAAAGAAACCAGCTTCCTCTATTCTGAATCGAAACAGAACAATTATGTTTTTGTACAAAAATTAAATACAAAAGAAGAAGCCGCTGCAAAATTAAAAGAAGTGATAACCACAGTCCCCGATGCATGGGTTCTTTATTTAACAGATTAAATATTTTTTAAAATGAAGATGTCCGTCATCCGCAATTTTATTTAAGAACATTAGGATACAATGGGGAAAGCTTTAATTATAATGTCATTTATGTTTCCGGCCCTCATTGCAAATGCACAGCAGGTAGGTTCATACAGCCATTATTTTTACAATCCCTTTGTTTATAATCCTGCGTTTACAGGCTCCTCAGATGCTGCAGCGAATGCTGTATTAATCAGCCGTGCCCAATGGAACGGTTTTAACGGCTCTCCCAAACTCACCATTTTTACTCTTGACGGCAGCTTAATCGATAAAAAAATCGGCCTGGGCTTCACTTTAATAAGCGATAGAAAGGGAATCACAAATAAAACGGAGGGCTGTTTATCTTATTCTTACAGATTGAATATAAACAGTGAAACCCACATGATGTTTGGTTTATCTTTCGGTGTGTTTGATCAGGCAATTGATTTTTCGAAAGTGGTGGTTGAAAATTCCGCGGATCAAAATTTATTTCCCGACTCTCAGCATAAAATTTCATTTGACGGAAATGCCGGAATGGTGTTTGTCTGGAAAGAATTAGAACTCGGCGCCGCTGTACCTCAGATACTGGCAAATAAGGTAAAATACATCGACAACACCATCAATGTGCGGGGTTACTATGAGCAGGCGCGTCATTACATGGCCTCACTTAAATATAAATTTTTTATCGCTAAAGAAAAAGGGATTTCAATCGCGCCTCAGGGCCTGGTTCGTTTTGTGCCGAATACTCCGTTTCAGTATGACGGCAATGTGACATTTGACTGGTACAATAAATTTTGGATAGGCGCAACTTATAAAAGTGATTATGCTGTTGCTGCCAATGCCGGCTTCTGCATTCGAAAACAGCTCTGCGTGGGCTATTCCTATGATTTTGTCACAGGCAGTATTGGTAAATATTCAGGGATGAGTCACGAAATAATGATCAATTATAGATTTGGAAAAAATAAAAAGCCCCTGCCAGAACCTCCGCTTGATAAAATCCCAGAACCTGATAATACCAGCGCTGTTTATGAAAGAAGCATTGACAGCCTAGAGGATGAGCTAGCCATTAGTCAGAAAAAAGTGAAAGCGCTTGCTGATAAATTACAGAAGAAATCTAAAGGACAGAATGAAAAAAATAAAGTAAGTGCAGAAAATAAAGTTGTTTCTGAAAACAAGGGAAGCACTGAAAACAAAGTGGCATCTGAAAACAAAGGGACTTCTGAGAATAAAAAAATTATTAAAATGAAGGAAGATGCCGAAAGCACTGAAGCTTACGAAAACACCATGCCTGACTTGAACGGCTTGATTAAAGAAAAGCTTCTTGAAAATATTGAATCCTTACTGGATAATCCATCAGCAAGTTCAGCAAAAATTCAAGAACTCCGTACCCTGCTCACTTCCTTCATGGAAAGCAGTTCACCTGATTCCGCCGAACAAAAAAATCTGCAGAAGCAGTATAAACGGCTCAGCACATCCAAAGACGCTAATGATGTTTTAGTAAGAGGGGTAGTTGTTTTGGAAAACAATAATGGGCAGGAAATTTATATGAATGCCAGCATTACTGTTACAGAAGCGAAAACCGGCAGTATAACCGGTATTTATACGCCTAATCCAAAAACCGGGAAATACATCCTGGTGCTGCCTCCCGGTATAAAATATAAATTTACAGCAGTAGGCAGCGGCTATCAAACGTATTCAATGGATTTTTTGCCGGAGGATAAGAAGAAGTCGTATGAAGTGCAGCAGGAAATCAGGCTGAAACTCACAAAATAAAATTGGGCTTAGTTTGATCTGCTTGCGGCGGATTCAATAGCTGCAGAAGAAATATCTGAATGGGAAGCGTTATAAATACACTTCCCGTTTTTTATTACTAAAACCTGGGGTGATTGGTGCTGCACATTAAACATTGCTGAAATTTCAGCTGAAAGGCGCTGATGCTGCAGCAGATCGAGATGATAAGCAGGAAAGAGTTCATTTGAAAATGTCCAGTTACGCTCAAGCCGATTAAGCGCCATTGAGCTTATAGAACAGCGTGTACTGTGCTTGAAAAGCAAGATACCAATTATACGTGGTTCGAAAGATTTTTGAATTATTTCCTCGAGCTGATTTTCAGAAGCAAGGATTAACCAATCCATAAGAATGGAGGATTAGATCGATTTTACGGTTTTATCTGAGAAAGATTTTCCGGTATCGATTTTATTTATTTTTCCATAAGCAGCACAGTTTACGTGCTGGGTGTGGCAGGAAGTAATAAAAGCACTTACAAAAACAATTGACAGAATAATTACAAGGTTTTTTTTCATGTTAGCTGGTTCAAAAAATGTTTTTGGTAAGGGAACAAAGACCTATATTGATTTTTTTGTTTTATCTGTGAAAGATTTTCCGGTGTCGATTTTGTTTATTTTCCCGTATGCAGCACAGCGTTCGTGAGTTTTACACGAAGATGTAGCAGCAATAAAAAAAACAGCCGATAGAACAATTACTAAATTTTTTTTCATGACAGGAAAGTGAATATTGTTTTCTTAAAAAATGCTTATGAAAGTGCAAAATTATGATAATTCTTCATTTAAGCAACTTTTTTCTAAAAAATTTTATCATAAAGCCGAAAAAATTCTTTTAATGATAGTACTTTTGGTTTTAAAAATTTATCAAATATGGAAACATTAACCGATGCAATAAATGTAGCTATTCACCCCGGCTGGAAGCGCGTTTTACTAACTGAGTTTGCCTCGCCTTATTTTCTGAAACTCCGCGAATTTTTGATAAATGAGAAAAACACACACACTGTATTTCCTCCAGGCAATCGGATATTCGCTGCATTTAACCATACTCCGTTTGAAAATGTCAGAGTGGTAATAATAGGGCAGGACCCATATCACAAACGCGGGCAGGCTAACGGCCTCAGCTTCTCTGTCAGCGATGGTGTTTCAAAGCCGCCTTCGCTGGTAAATATTTTTAAAGAGCTGAAAGACGATTTAGGCATACCTATTCCGCAGAGCGGCAACCTTGAGCCCTGGGCCGATCAAGGTGTTTTACTGCTCAATGCTACAATGACTGTGCGCGAGGGCTTGGCAGGTTCTCATCATGGAAAAGGCTGGGAAATATTTACCGATGCTGTGATAAAAACAATTTCAGAACAAAAGAAAGGTGTAATATTTTTATTGTGGGGCAGATTTGCACACACAAAAGAAGAGCTGATTGATAAAGACAAACATTTTATTTTGAAAGCGGCGCATCCTTCGCCTTTAGCCCGAGGAGCCTTTTTCGGCTGCAAGCATTTTTCTAAAACAAATAAAATACTGGAGCATCAGGGGATACTGCCTATTGATTGGAGGATTGAAAAATAATTAATCTATCAGCTCCGCTAATTTTAAGTTTTGACTGCTTATTAGAAGTAATTACTCCTGACAGGATTTCAAACCCTGTCAGGGGTGCAGTTTTTAATTCAAATAAGTTTTTGCTTTCTCTAAAGCTTTTGCAATTCCCTGAGAATTGGTTCCTCCGGCAATTGCATAAAATGCAGCACCGCCTCCGTTGCCCTGAATTTCTTTTGCTATTTCCCTTACAATGGTGCCGGCATTCAGGCTTTTTTCTTTCACTAGATTGTCAGAAATAATAATCGATAAACTTGGTTTCCCTTTTACTTCGGCGGCAAGCACCATAAATAAATTATCAACCTGGCTGCGTAATTCAAACGAAAGATCTTTTATTGAATCGGCAGAATCCAAATCAATTCTTTCAGCAATAAAATTAATACCGTTGATGAGCTGCTTTTTTGTAAGTAAATCAATTTTTATTGTATTTGCTTTTGCACGAAGCAGCTGGTCTAACTGCTTTTGCAGATCAGAATTCTGATCCATCAATCCCTGCAGGCTTTTTAAAACATCTTTAGGGTTTTTAAGCAGCGCCTTCACTTCATTTACCAAGGCTGTCTGATCATTAAAAAAAGCTTCTGCTTTCACAGATGTGATTGCTTCAATTCTTCTGATGCCGGCAGCAACAGCTCCCTCTGAAGTTATTTTAAACAGCCCGATCTGCCCGGTTGCAGGGACATGCGTGCCTCCGCATAACTCAATTGAATAGTTTTTATCAAATGTAACTACCCGTACCACCTCGCCGTATTTTTCGCCGAACAAGGCCATAGCACCTGTTTTACGGGCATCATCAATTGACATTTCTTTTATATCCGATGAAATATTTTCGCGGATTTTTTGATTTACAATTGTTTCTATTTCTGCAATTTCTGCATCTGTCACTTTAGCGAAATGTGAAAAATCGAAACGCAGATGTTCATCATTCACTAAAGAGCCTTTCTGCTCTACGTGTGTTCCTAATACCTTTCGCAATGCGGCATGCAGCAGGTGTGTGGAGCTGTGATTGTTTTCGGTTAATATCCTTTTCTCTCCATCCACCTTGGCGATAAAAGTCTGTGAAAAATTTTCAGGAAGTTTATCAGCATAATGAATAATGATTCCGTTTTCTTTTTTTGTATCAGTAATAATCACCCTTTCATTTGCGGATTCCAGCACACCAGTATCGCCCACCTGTCCTCCGCTTTCAGCGTAGAACGGCGTTTTATCCAATGTCAACTGATACTGCTCTTTTCCTTTTGCTTTTACTTTCCGGTACTGAATAATTCGAGTTTCGCTTTCCAAGGTTTTGTAACCAACAAATGTTCTACCACCATCTTCAGCTTTTCTTCCATCCACTAAAACCCAATCTCCCGTATCTATTGCTGTTGCTGCGCGGGAACGGTTTTTTTGCTCCTCCATACATTTATTGAATCCATCAACATCAACTACTACATTTTCTTCACGGGCTATAAGTTCTGTCAAATCTAACGGAAAACCATATGTATCATATAATTCAAAAGCGTGTTGTCCTTTTAAAATTCTATTTTTGCTTAAATCTTCAATTGATTCTACAAAATCAATTAGTACTTGAAGTCTTTGAATACCTTTTTCAAGTGTTCTAAAAAAAGAAGCCTCTTCTTCTTTAATCACTTTTTCAATTAATGATTTTTGTGAAATCAGCTCAGGGAAAGCATGTCCCAGCTGGTTTGCAAGCACAGCAGCCAGGCGGTACATAAACGGTTCTTTTAAATCTAATGATTGGTATCCGTAACGGATGGCGCGTCTTAAAATTCTGCGGATGACGTATCCTGCGCCAGTGTTGGAAGGTAACTGCCCATCGGCAATGCTGAATGATATTGCACGGATATGATCGGCGATCACACGCATTGCAATATTTATTATCAATTGTTTTGGATGTTTATCTTCATCAAATGGTTTATACTGCTGTCCGCTTAACTCTTCTATTTTATGCAGTAAAGGAGTAAAAACATCCGTATCGTAATTTGACTGTTTGTTTTGCAGTACGCGGACTAAGCGTTCGAATCCCATACCTGTATCGACATGCTGTGCGGGGAGTTTTTCAAGACTGCCATCGGCTTTGCGATTGAATTCCATAAACACATTGTTCCATACTTCTATCACCTGCGGGTCATCATTGTTTACGCACAGTGCGCCGCTTATTTTTGCAATTTCTTCATCTGTGCGCCCGTCATAATGTATTTCAGAGCATGGTCCGCAAGGGCCGGCATCGCCCATTTCCCAGAAATTATCTTTTTTATTTCCGCGCAGAATTCTTTCTTCGGGAACAAACTGTTTCCATAAGTTATATGCTTCTTCGTCAAAGCCAAGACCGTCGTCAGCGCTTCCTTCAAATACTGTAACGTATAATCTTTCTTTATCAATTTTATAAACTTCGGTTAATAATTCCCATGCCCAGGTGATGGCTTCTTTTTTGAAATAGTCGCCAAAGCTCCAGTTGCCAAGCATTTCAAACATAGTGTGGTGGTAAGTATCAACACCTACTTCTTCCAAGTCATTGTGTTTACCGCTTACACGGAGGCATTTCTGAGTATCGGCAACACGGGGATATTTGATCGGGGCATTGCCCAAAAATAAATCTTTGAACGGCGCCATGCCGGAATTGTTGAACATCAATGTGGGGTCGTTCTTAACGACCATAGGTGCTGAAGGCACTATTTGATGTCCTTTTGATTGAAAAAAATCTAAAAATGTCTGCCTTACTTTATTTGATTCCATCTTTTTTTATTGCGGATTTCGGATTTGTGATTTCGAATTATTTAAACGGATTATTGTTTGAATTTAGTTTTAATTTTTTGCCCATTGCCTGCTGCACAATTGCAGATTGGTTTAAACGGATTGCAAATTTAGTTTATTTGTGTAAATTCGCGTTAGATGAATAAAAGAAACCGGCAGAAAAATGTTTTTTCTTATAGAAGAGGAGAGCAGTTCTTGAAAATTTCATCATCAATTATGTTATTTCGTTATTAAGTTTTGAGCAAGATAAATTATAAGTTTAACAGTAAGTCGCTTTCTTTCGAAAAGATTACCGTGCCTCTGCGTAAGCGCGTGGGGCAGGTCTTGTCTTATCTTGCAACAGGCTTGGTTTTTGCGACTCTGACTATATTTCTTGCATATAAGTATTTAGATTCTCCAAAAGAAAAACAATTACAGCGCGAAATTTCTGAATTAACCTTGCAGTATGAGCTTTTAAATAACCGCATGGGGCAGGTTACTGAGGTGCTCGGCGATATTCAGGAGCGTGACAATAATGTGTACCGCACTATTTTTGAAGCAGAACCGATACCTGCAAGTATCCGCCAGGCCGGATTCGGGGGTGTTGACAGATATAAGGAGCTGCAGGGGTATAATAATTCTGCTTTAATAATTGAATCAACCAAACGTTTGGACAGAATCAGCAAACAGCTGTACATACAATCAAAATCATTTGATGAGGTGTCGAATTTAGTGAAAGGGAAAGCAAAGCTTCTTGCATCGATACCGGCTATACAGCCAATCTCTAATGAGAATCTGAAACACCAGCCCGGAGGTTTTGGCTGGCGCACGCACCCGATTTATAAAACACCTGAATTTCATCCTGGGATGGATTTTGCTGCAGCAGAAAATACTGAAATCCATTCTACGGGCGACGGGGTTGTTGAACGTGCAGATGCTACAGCTTCAGGTTACGGAAACCACGTTGTAATCAATCACGGTTACGGCTATGAAACGCTTTACGGACACATGACAAAATTTATAGTACATCCCGGACAACAGGTTAAACGCGGGCAGCTGATAGGGTATGTAGGCAGTACAGGACTTTCAACGGCACCGCATGTACATTACGAAGTACATAAAAACGGACAGATTGTGAATCCTATAAATTTTTATTATAACGATTTAAGTCCGGAACAATATCAAAAATTGATTGAACTTTCCGCACAATCCTCTCAATCGTTTGACTAAATTTGCCGCCCAAATGAATTTCAAATCAGCACATACTCCTTTTTCGTAAGAACTCTATGACAAAAAAAAGTATCGGTTTTTATACAGCCGTTTCCATTGTTATCGCCAATATGATTGGTACAGGGGTGTTTACCAGTATCGGGTTTCAGGTTTTAGGCCTTCATTCTGTTTTCACTTTATTATTTCTATGGCTGGTGGGCGGTGTTGTTGCTTTATGCGGCGCTTTGTGTTACAGTGAACTTGCTGCAGCACTTCCCAGATCGGGAGGGGAATATAATTACCTGTCGAAAATTTATCATCCTGCAGTTGGTTTTCTTTCGGGCTGGGTTTCAATGACAGTGGGCTTTGCCGCGCCGGTTGCATTATCGGCAATGCTTCTGGGAGGCTATGTATCAAAGGTTTTCCCTGAAGTTAATTCTACTTGGCTTGCTGTCGGCGTTATTATTCTATTGGCTATTATACATTCTGTCAGCTTAAAAACGGGAAGCCGTTTTCAGAATGTTTTTACAACACTTAAAATTGTGCTGATACTGTTTATTATTATTTCAGGGTTCATTTTACCTGCACACCAGGCTATTCAAATAATTCCAGACAAGTCTGCTCTTTCGGAAATTGCGAGTTCATCATTTGTTATTTCTTTGTTTTGGGTTTCATACTCTTATTCGGGCTGGAATGCTTCTACTTATATTGCCGGTGATATTGAATCTCCCGCTAAAAATGTGCCGCGGTCATTATTCGTAGGTACCTTTTTCGTTGCTGTTTTATATATTTTATTAAATTTTATATTTTTATACACCACGCCGATGTCTGCCATGGCCGGGCAAAAGGAGGTTGGCTATATAGCGGCAAATTATATTTTCGGAAAGATGGGCGGGCAGATGATCAGTTTAATTATCGCGCTGCTTTTGGTGTCTTCGGTAAGTTCTATGACTATAGCAGGTCCTCGTGTAGCACAGGTTATGGGAGAAGACAATTCATTGCTGCGTTATTTATCGATCAAAAATAAATCATTGATTCCCTATGCAGCAATTATTTTTCAATCCGTTATTTCAATTATTTTAATTATTACTTCTACTTTTGAGCAGGTATTAATTTACGTCGGCTTTACATTAAATATTTTTACTTTTTTAACCGTATTGGGATTAATTATTTACAGAATAAAACACCCGGAAGTCCCGAGACCATATAAAACATGGGGATATCCGTTTACCCCGATTATTTTTTTAGCAGTTACTTTATGGATTTTGTGCTACGGACTTGTTGAAAAGCCTTTTGAATCGATGGTTGGGATCGCAACTGTTTTATCAGGATTATTAGTTTATTTTTTAGGAAAAAAAACAAAATGAAAAAAAAATTATTATTTATTTCCTTTGCTTTCGGAACAGCGTTAATGTATTGCTGCGGCCAGCATCCAGCACCTAAAACTGAAACAGCTGCTGTAACAGTTAAAAAAGATACTTCAGCACCGGTAAAAAAAGAGCCCGTAAAAATATACGACCGTTCATTTGATGATGTTTCTCGCTTTATAGCAGGGATGTCTCAGAGCGCAGGTAGTACAATTCCTTCACTACTTTCAAGCAGCCGTGTATGGAAAAAATATGCAGGCGAATCGGATGCAGAATGGGAAAAAGTGAATGCGAACCGTTTAAAGGAGATGAAGGATTGGGCTGAAAAAGAATTAAAAACAGAGCATGATAAAAAACTGGATTTGTTTTATCCGTTTTCCGGTCCGGACATATTGCATGCTCTTGCTCTTTTTCCTAATTCGAAAAACTATTATTTATTTGCTCTTGAAAAATGTGGCAGCCTTCCAAAGCTTTCTGAAATGGATAGCTCTATGACAAAAAATTATTTAAGTTCTATAAATAATTCGCTTCAGGATATATTTAATAAAAGTTATTTCATCACAAGGAAAATGATGAACGATCTTTCGAAACCCAATGTTAACGGAACACTGCCTTTGATATGTGTGTTTTTAGCAAGAACGGAAAACGAAGTTTTAGAAATTAAATATTATCATGTTGATACCGACGGCAGTTTAAAAGAAACAGCTGACGACTCTCTGAAAACCGCTGTGAAAGTTGATTTCAGAAAAAAAGGCGCATCGCAGGTGCAGTCGGTTTATTATTTTAAAACAAATTTCGGCGATAAGTTTTTAGATAAAAACACGGGTATGCTGGCATTTTTAAATAAAATGGATTCCTGTAATACCTATATAAAATCAGCGTCTTACCTGCTGCATTATTCATTCTTCAGCACCATCAGGGGAGTTGTTCTTAAAAAAAGCAAAACTATTTTGGAAGATGATACCGGACTTCCTTACAAAAGCTTCCCTTCAAAAGACTGGAAAGTTTATATTTACGGCAAGTACACTATGCCGGTAAAAGATTTTTCGGGGGTTTACCAAACAGATCTGCAGCAGCGATACGACAAGGATTCTACCAAGCAGGCATTGCCTTTCTCTTTAGGTTATCACTGGGGTGATAAAAATCAAAATTTATTACGGGCAATCAGGAACTGAGAGTAATGAAAAAAAAAACAATCTTTTTTGCAGCACTGTTTTTTTTCATTATTCATTTTTCTTCTGCGCAGGATTTACTTAGCAGCCTTCTAAAAGAAAGGACTTCTTTGGTTACGCAAAAAGTAATTGCTAATAAAAGAAAATACCGGCTGCAGATTATTTATACTCAGGTTAACCGCGATAAAAATAATGTGCCTTCCTTCAAGCAGTATTCAATGGGGCTTGATGATGAGGAATATTTTTATCCTGCAAGTTTAGTTAAACTGCCCACTATTGCACTTGCTCTTGAAAAGCTCGACAGCCTTAATATTCCGGGATTAAATAAATATTCGAGAGTTAAAATTGACAGTGCTTATCAATGTCAGAAGCCTGTATTATATGATTCTACTGCGAAAGATAACTATCCCTCCATTGCGCATTACGTAAAAAAAATGCTGCTTGTCAGCGATAACAATGCCTATAACAGGCTGTTTGAATTTTTAGGTCCAGAATATATTAACAGACATCTTGCGAAGATGGGATATGGGAATGCGGGAATATTTCACCGACTGTCTTTTCCCTGCGAACCGATAACAAATTGTTATACCAATCCTTTTACATTTTTTGATGCATCCGGAAAGGCGGTTTATCAGCAGCCACTTACTGTATGCCCGAAACTTTACAGTAACCCTTTAGAGCCTAAAGTAGGAAAAGGTTTTATGAATGAAAAGCGAAGACTGGTGAAACAGCCCAAGGATTTCAGCCAGAATAATTACCTGCCTCTCTCAACAATAAATTCTGTTTTGGTTTCTTTGTTTTTCCCTTTAGCTGTTGAAAGCAAGAAGAGGTTTAATTTAACGGATGATGATTATACTTTTATATATAAATACATGCAGATGTATCCGAGGGAATCGGATTATCCTTTTTATGATGAAAAAAAATATCCTGATAATTACAAAAAATATTATGAATCGGATACAGTATATAAAAAAATAACGGAAGACAGTGTACGCATATTTAATGTGGTAGGACTTGCTTACGGCTTTATGAGCGACTGCTCTTACATTGTGAATATCGATAAAAAAATAGAATTTTTTCTGTCCACAGTAATTTATGTAAATGAAAACAATGTAATCAACAGCGGCCGTTATGAATATTACCGTACAGGCTTCCCTTTTTTAACGGATTTAGAAAAAACGATTTACAATTACGAGTTCAGCCGGAATAAAGAATATCCGCCGAATTTTAGTAACTTTAAATTCAGATAACATTTTATTCAGATGCCTTATAAAGAAACTGAAATTGTAAAACTATATTATTCTATAGGTGAAGTTGCTGAGATGTTTGATGTAAACACTTCGCTGATCCGCTTTTGGGAAAAGGAGTTTGATGTTCTGAAACCGAAGAAAAATAAAAAAGGCAACAGGCTGTTTAACGCTGAAGACATTGATAATTTAAAAGTAATTTATAACCTGGTAAAAGAGCAGGGGCTGACTTTAGAAGGTGCAAAAAAATATATAAAAGAAAACAGAAAAACTGTTAAGCACGAATTTAAAGCAGAAAAAAATCAATTCAGTGAAATAGAAAATAAGCTGCGGCTGATTAAGAACAGGCTGATCAGCCTGCAATCCACTCTTTGATATTCTTAGATTAAATTTTTTCTGGTTGCCATCTGTATTATAATACCACTCTAATTGTCATCCTGAGCTTTCCGCGAAGGAATCTTCTTTTCAGAAATGATATTGCTGATGATTAACAAGATCTCTCTTGGCGAAAAGCCAATCGAGATGACATCGCTTTGGAAAGACAGCCCCCTTTCATAATTCTAAAATGTTTTCTAAAAATAAAACTACCCCGCGTTCTTACTCCGTCCGAAATAGCAACACTCAGATTCATTTCGAGTGTTAATTTTTTTAGCAATATATAATGACGTTACCTTTATTTAAACCAGTAATAAAAGCAGGCAGTGTAAAAGCTCATCCGATAGTGCTTATAGCCTGTTTTCGAGTTTTGTTTCAAAGTATAATGATATGCAATGTTGGTGAATCTCTGAAGAGGATATCCTCCATGGTAGTAATATCTATAAACTAAGTATAGTTTAAGCCTATTTACGGCTTAACTAAAAAGGCTGAAGAGATAAATATGCAACTTGTTAATAATTAGTCGGCACTCAAAAAGTCGGTTTTAATTTTTGAATAAAGAAAGTGCACCAGTATCTGATTATTAATAAGAATAAATTTTCAATAATACTTTTAAGTCCCAGCTTCCAAAGGTTCATTACGCGTTTAAAGTTCATT
>CAINDA010000056.1 GCA_903847205.1 uncultured Bacteroidota bacterium | reverse complement strand
TTTTTTGGTTTTGAAAGCATATACAAATCTGCAAGTTTTATGAATAATTTTATGCTTTTCTTGCAGATTTTTATAACATCTTTTTAACCGATATTGTTGATATCGTTAGGCTATAGAACTTTTTGGTATTCGACTAAATAATATATTTTTGAAAGATTTTTTATTTTTTAAAGTAAAATTATCTGCAGAATGATAATCAGCAGTAATGCTTCTCTTGAGATATACACTCCTTCTCCAATTTCGCTGAGTTTATGCCTGATTGAAAGTACTTCCTTCCTCTTAAGGAAAAATAGCTGAAATAAATTTTTCAGGAATGCGCAGAATTATATTCTGATTTTGTAATTTGAAATCGGCAATGGAAATAATACAGCGCAATAGTTACGGTATCTAAACCTAAACTAGTGCCCTGCTGAATTTATGACTGTTTCAGGAATTTTTTACGATTGTTTTTTTGCAATCAAATTTAATTTTTCAGCAAAGCGCATAGCAAAACTGCGGATATCTTTCGATGCTTCTGCCTCACCAGTAGCACGCTCGAAAGTATCTGCCATTGATAAAAGGCATTGGTGGTAAAACTGTTTCATTTCATCTACAACCATATCTTTGGTCCATAAATCAATTCGTAAAGTGCTGTTTTCTTTCGCGTCCCATAGAGCAATCATTACCGATTTGCTGGTGCTTTGTTCATCATTATCAGAAGCGCTCCAGTCAATTTTTTCCGGCAGGTTATTTTCATCAAGGGTTACTGTGAATTTTATTTCAGATTTTTTCATATCATTTTAGTTCAAAGTTCAAAGTTAGAAAGTTTTAAGTTGTTTTCCCTTTCCTTCAATCTACTATTCATATTATCCACTATTACAATTTGTTGTTTAATTTTCCAACTTTAGACTTTCTAACTTTGAACTACTTTCCTGGTTTATATTTTGCCTTAATTAATATTTTTTGAGCATCAGTTTCCTTCATCAAAGCCTCTAATGAAACAGTTGGATTGTTTTTCATATACTGTTTAATTATCTGCCATCCCATCCAGTAACCAATCCGCGGTGGAGCTTCTTTGCTGAATGCAGAAGTGAAAGGGCCTTCGCTTGTAAATTTCATTATCTCAGCCTGGTCAGTAGTATATAATAATTTTTGTGCGGCAAAATAACTCCAGACGTTAAATTCGTTTTGTCTGCAGTAGTTAAGTTGCTGCTGCGAATACTGAATCTTCAATGAGTCATGAACACTGGGAAGCAGGGCATCTGTCAGATACATTATTTTTCCAAGGTAGGTTATCTCACTCAAAAAATCACCTTTGTTCATGTTGTAAGGGAATTCAGAAAGCAGCCATGCCCGCACAGCATCAGGTGCAATGTTTTCTTTATTCATAAACATTGTTTTATAATGCGGAAGAGTGAGCATTTGATAAAATTTATTAGTGCTTCCTAAGTACATTTCGAGGCCGATAGCAAGTGTGCTGTCAAGCATTACAACAGAATAATTAAAGCCCGACATCATTGTGGTTACTTTCGGCAGGTTTCTGTTGGGAAAATAATATTTAAAATGTTTAAAAATATCTGTAAAGTCTTTGTTAATCAAGTCGGTTGTCGGGAATGTTTTTTGGCAGTCAGCATAGGCTTCACGCATATCTTTATCAGCTGCAAACTGCTTCATTCGTAACTGGAATGATGAATCATGCAGTCCGCCGTTATTAATTATTCCTGCAGTATAGGAGTTATAAAACTGCCCGTATTTTTTCTGAAGCTTTTCTGAGGCAGTTTTAATATCTATGGTATCCATGTTAAAAACATCCCGCTCAAGGCGGTTGATTTTAATCTCCGGAATAATAATTCCAGAAGTATCAACATTCAGCGGCTTCCCCCCGCATGATGCCAAAAACAGTGCTGATAATACAAATAAATAAACAAGGATTTTTTTCATATAAAGACTAAACTTAATAAAAATTTACTTACTATTGTGTAGTAAAATTAATTCGGATATTAATTATTGTAAAAAACAAAAGTATAAAAAAACATGAAGAAAATTCTTACAATAGCAGCCATGGCTTTAACTGCGGGTTCTATATTTGCTCAGGATAAAATTGAAAGTGATCTTAAAAATTTTCGGTTCGGTTTAAAAATTACTCCTTCAGTTAATTGGTACAAGCCTGACGGTAAACTTATTTCACCTAACGGGCCTACTGCAAAATTCGGCGGCGGGTTAATCACTGAGTTCAGGCTGACGAAAGTGATCTCCTTTCAAACTGGCGCACAGATTGATTTAGACGGCGGAAATATAAAATATAATAACGGCGGAACAAATAATCCAGGTTCAAATACAGTTCATTATTATTATAATAATGTGGATGATGTAATTGCAAATTTTGACCCTGTTCTTGCCAATTCTCCTGCACATACCCACTATCAATTGAACGAACGCATTTACAGGGTAACTTATGTTACTATTCCTCTTACGTTAAAAATGAAAACAAAAGAAATCGGGAGTCTTATTTATTTCGGACAAATCGGCGTGAATAATTCTTTTAGATGGAAAGCGACTGCTGATGATAAATTAACTGTGATTAATGATGCCACAAATACACTTGGGGCTACTGACGGTAAATCAAAAATTGATATTACTAAAGATATAAGTGTATATACAGCATCATTAAATTTTGGATTAGGCGGTGAAATGAATCTTTCAGGGAGTACTTCATTGACCTTTGGTTTAAACTACCTATTAGGTTTTATGAATGTTGTTAAAAGTACTTCAGTTAATCTAGAAAAACGCGTAAATGATCCAATAAACCCAACTGTTTTTACTGAAGTTGCAATGCCTCAGAGTGTAAAATCAAACGCCGTTGTTCTTACTGTAGGAGTGTTATTCTAAAAAATAATATTGTGTATCTTTAATCCCGGTTTCATTTTTGAAATCGGGATTTTTTTTAGATAAATTTTTAATGGGAGAGCATTCTTAAAGTTTCCAAAAAAATATTTTTAATGCTTCTCATTAAATTCTAAGGGTCACAAAACGCTCAACCGCCATATTAAAAATGAAAAACAAAGAAGTAATAAATCATATTGTTCACTGGTTGAAGGAGTACAGCGGGCAAAGCAAAACCAGGGGTTTTGTAATCGGTATCTCGGGAGGTATAGATTCTGCGCTCACTTCCACCCTTTGTGCAAAAACCGGGGAGCAAGTTGTATGCCTGAATATGCCAATTCATCAGCAAAAAGATGAATACGATAGAGGGCATGAACATATTGACTGGCTTAAGAAAAATTTCAACAATGTAAGTTCTTATGAAGTTGAACTTACTGAAACTTTCAAAAGTATTTGTACGGCTTTGCCTGCGGACATCCAGGACTGGCTGACTTTAGCCAATACACGCGCACGTTTGAGGATGACAACCTTGTACGCATTTGCCTGCAATAAAAAAATGTTAGTTGCCGGAACAGGCAATAAAGTAGAAGATTTCGGAATTGGTTTTTTTACAAAGTACGGCGACGGCGGCGTAGATGTGTCTCCCATTGCGGATTTGATGAAATCGGAAGTTTTTGCTCTTTCCAAAGAGTTAGGGATAACAGCATCAATTATCGCTGCAAAGCCTACAGATGGCTTATTTGCCGATGGAAGAAGTGATGAAGATCAAATTGGGGCCTCATACGATGAACTCGAAGCAGCGATGAAATTTATTGAAACCCCTGGTAATTTTACTGAATTAACCAGCCGTCAAAGACAGGTTTTAGATATTTATACGCGCATGAATAAAGCAAATCAGCATAAGATGATTCCTATTCCGGTTTGTAAAATCCCTGCTGAATTAAAATAAAAATTTCGGATAAAGAACTATTATGATTCAAAAGCTTTACAGTCATTTCATTAAACAGCCTCTTGTATGCACTGATACACGGGACATTAAACAAGGCTCCATTTTTTTTGCATTGAAAGGCGATAGCTTTGACGCCAACAAATTTGCGGAGCAGGCCCTGAATTCAGGCTGTTCATTAGCTGTGATTGATGATGAACAATATATAAAGGACGAGCGTTATTTTTTAGTAAAGGATGTTTTATGCGCATTGCAGGCACTAGCAAATTACCACCGCAGACAATTAACAATTCCGGTTATCAGCATTACAGGTTCGAATGGAAAAACAACTTCAAAAGAGCTGTTAAATGCGGTATTGAGCCAAAAATATAAAGTGCTTGCAACAAAAGGGAATTTGAATAATCATATCGGCGTACCCCTAACGCTTCTTAATATTACTAAAGAACACGATATAGCGATTGTTGAAATGGGTGCCAATCACCAGGGTGAAATAGCGATGCTCTGCAAAATTGCCGAACCTGATTTCGGAATGATAACAAATATCGGAAAGGCGCACTTAGAAGGCTTCGGCGGTTATGAAGGAGTTGTGAAAGCTAAAAGCGAATTATATAATTACATAAAAGAAAAAGGCGGAAAGTTATTTGTGAATGCTGATAACGAATTGCTCAAGAAACTTTCGGATGGTGCAGCAAAAATTACTTACGGCGCTTCTGATGCTGCTGATTTTGCAGGGAAGTACTTAGAGAGCAGCCCCTTTGTAAAATTGAAATGCAAAGCAAAAAATGACACTCAGTCGATGGATGAAAAGCCTGTTATTTCAACACAGCTGATAGGCAGTTATAATTTCGAAAATATTTTATCTGCAGCCTGCATAGGCCATTATTTCGATGTTTCAGACGATCAGATAAAAACCGGACTTGAAAATTATGTAGCATCCAATAACCGTTCTCAGATGATGAAAACGGAAAATAATCTGCTGCTGCTGGATGCATATAACGCAAACCCTGCAAGCATGAATGCTGCTATCGAGAATTTTTCGCAGATGGAGCATTCTGATAAAATGGTGATATTAGGCGATATGCTTGAACTGGGTGAAGACAGTGCGAAAGAGCATGATGCAATTGCAGCTTTGCTAAGGGGAAAAAAATTGACGAACGCCGTTTTGGTCGGCCCTTTTTTTATGGAAGCCGGCAAAGCAATAGGAGCAAAAACGTTTGCGGACAGCGGGCAGGCAGCAGCTTTTCTTAAAGAGAATCTTGTGAAAAATAAAACAATTTTAATTAAAGGTTCTCGCGGCATTAAATTAGAAAAAGTGATTGAGTTTCTTTAAACATCCTGTAGTGCCTGATTTTACGGGTTGTTTATAATTGAAAAAAATATGAGTAAAAGACAAAAAATATTATTGGTTGATGATGAACAGGATATATTAGAATTTCTAAGCTATAATCTGAAAAAAGAAAACTACATTGTTTATACCGCTAACAATGGTAAAGAGGCTCTTACTGCTGCAAAAAAAGAAATTCCCGATCTTATTCTTCTGGATGTAATGATGCCCGGTATGGATGGTGTTGAAACCTGCCGGGAGATCCGCGAAACACCGGAATTAAAAAATGTGATGATTGCCTTTTTAACGGCGCGGAGTGAAGACTATTCGCAGATTGCCGGCTTTGATGCAGGTGCTGATGATTATATTAATAAGCCCGTTAAGCCGAGAGTTTTAGTGAGCCGCATCAAAGCATTATTGCGAAGGGGAATGAAAGCAGAGGCTGACAAACCGGATGTTGCCGCATTTGGAGGTATTAAAATTGACCGTGAGCGTTATAATGTTCTTAAAGACGGCGTAGAAATAAACCTGGCAAAAAAAGAATTTGAATTGCTTGAATTACTTGCTTCGAAGCCCGGAAAAGTATTTACACGGGAAGTGATTTTGGAGCAGGTATGGGGAGGAGATGTAATAGTCGGCGACAGAACAATTGATGTACACATCCGCAAACTGCGTGAAAAAATCGGGGAAGATTACATTAAAACGATAAAAGGCATCGGCTACAAATTTGAATTTTAAATTTCATGTTTGCTGTCATACACAGAACTTTAGACTTTAAACTTTTTAACTTTAAACTTAAAAAGTCTTACTCCATCTCCGCCATGGCAATCATTAACTTCTCAAATTTCTTTTTCATTTCGGCAGGCGTGCATTCATAATTATTTGCAAGCATTGAAAAACAAAGCATTTCACCTTTTTTATTTTTCACATAACCTGCATATCCTCTTGCCCGGGTTATGTAACCGCTTTTTGCACATAGGTTATTTTTCGCACAGGTTCCCTGGCATAAATTTTCCAAAGAGCCTGATTTTCCTGCAACAGGGAGGGAATTGTAAAATGCTTTAAAGTTTTTATCCTTTATCATCTTGCGTAAAATCTCTGTTTCGGTTTTAGTTGTGATAACATTTGAACGCGATAATCCGCAGCCGTCATTCATAAAAAAACCGCTTACATCAACGCCTTTGTTTTTCCAAAAGTTAGTCACAATTTCTGTTCCTTCATTTTCTTTTCCGAAGCCTTCTTTCTTGTAGGCAATATATTTCAGGAGATGTTCAGCAAAAAGGTTTATGCTTTTAAGATTTGTCCAATAAACAATTTCAGAAAGGGGAGGAGAGTAATTTGTGTACAATGTAAGTTTGGCTGGAGGTGTGTATTTGTCCGCCTCTTTTAAAACCCGTACAGTTGAAGCTTTGCCGGCGGTGCTGATGCCGATTGCTTTTAAGGACAGTTCAAGCGACTGTGCACAAAACAAGGCAGGGTCAGGGATTGAGCCTTCTATTTCATAATTATTCTGATTTGCTGGGATAGTGCCCTGAACAGTGTGGTAATACGAATACGGCGCGCCGTAAATAAATGCGCTGTCGTCTTTACCATTTGATGTAACGCTGTTTATCAACTGCAGGCCATTAATAACAGGTGAGGTTTTTGTGAGTACAGCCTTGCTTCCTTTTGCTCCTGTTTTAAAAAGGGCAGTATATTTATTATCGTGGTAGGTTAGTCCGCAGGCTCCTGCGCCGAAGTAATTGCCGATATCAGCCCAGATCCACTGAGATGGAATCATATTGTCATCAAACACTTCAGCATCGCCTATTACAGCGCCTTCAATTTTTTTTATCCCTTTCTTTTTGATAATGCGCGCCCATTTATCGGTGGTGCTCAGGCTGTCTTTTTCGTCTGTAAAATATTCTGATTCAAGTGCAGGATCACCGCCTCCGGTAATGTATAAATTACCTTTTAAGATTCCGGTTAAGGAATCATAACTGCCGTCGTACTGAAGTTTTGTTTGAAATTTAAAATCACTTCCCAGAATTGACAGTGCCGCACCAGTGGTTACAATTTTTAATGTACTGGCGGGTACTAAACTTGCAGCGCTGTTGTATTCAGCAATGATGGTATCTTTTTCTGCAGGCATCACGCAGATGCTCCATACCGAATGTTTCAGCGATTCATCCTTTTTTAACAGTTCAATTTCAGTGCTTAGTTTTGATTGAGCAGCTGAATAAAAAAAAAAGTGCAGCGAGAAAAATAATAAGATAAATAATTTTTTTAAAATCATTTTTTTGAATTGTGTTTTACAGTAATCGCTGGAAAGAATAGTATGGTAAGCTGTGTTTTGAAAAAAGAGTTTGCTGGTGCATGTTCTTCCTACGGACAAAGGCTTTGACAGGATGAGTTTATTTGTGTTTTTTATTATCCTTTAAAAATAGAAGTTTTTCCTTTGAAAATTGTATCAATTTCTTTGGCAAGTTTTAAATCTTTATCAGTAACAATATCACCTGCATCATGCGTTGACAGGGCAATTTCAACTTCGTTATAAATATTGCTCCAGTATGGATGATGATTCATTTTTTCGGCTATGAGTGCCACCTTGGTCATAAAACCAAAAGCTTCAATAAAATTACTAAACTTAAAATTTTTTTTTAACTGGTTATTTTCGTCTTTCCACATAATTTTTTGAATTAGAGAATTGGTGATTTATAGAATTGGAGAATTTATGAAATGGAGAATTAGATAGATGCTGAAATAGAGATTTAGAGATTTTAAAATTCTCTAAATCATCAAATCTCTATTTCTCCAATTCAAGCACCGCCATTGTAAGCCTGCTGATGCAGACCAGTTTGCCCTGCTCATTTTTTATTTCAATTGCCCATACATGCGTTTTTTTACCGAGGTGGATGGGCTTAGCTTCGCCGTAAACAAAACCGCTGCTGACGGGCCTTAAATGATTGGCATTAATATCCAAGCCGACACAGGTATGTGTAGTACTGTCTATAGCTAAATTAGAAGCAATACTTCCAAGCGTTTCGGCTAAGGCTGCTGAAGCGCCGCCGTGTAAAATATTCCTTGACTGCTTTGTTCGCTGGTCAACAGGCATACGTCCTTTAACCGAGTCCTCTGTAATTTCTATAATTTCAATACCAAGGGCTTCAGACATATTGTTTTTTAACACCCACTGTATCTCTTCAAGTTTATAAGGTCTGTACCAAATGCTCATATATTTTATTTTGAACGAAATTAAGAAGAATTCGCTTATGGATTTTGTAAATTATTGCATCTGTGATATGAAATAGATTAATTTTACTTTAGTCCCTATCAGGAAATTAACAATTAAAATTTTTAAAAATGAAAACTATGTATTCTCTTCTTTTAGCATTTGTAATGCTCACCTCATGCAGTAATAAATCTGCCGAACTTAGTTATTTACCCGGAGGGGGATCAGCTCCCGCTTCAGGTATGGATTTGGCGCCTCCTCCTCCGCCATCACCTGAAAAAGCAGGGAACGGGATACAGAAAGAAACAACTGAAGAAGCAGGTAAGCCCGCTGCCGATGAGCCTGTCGCCAACACTCAGGCATCAATTAAGATTCCTGAAAAAATTAAAAAAACTGCCAACATAAATATTACTGTAGAAGATTATAAAAAGGCAAGAATTGAAATCGAGAAAATAGTTAAGTCCGGAAACGCCTATATCGGCAGTGAAAATGAACAAAACAATACTTACAGCATTTCCAATACAATGGTGATACGTGTGCTGAATAAAGATTTTGACATCATGATAAATAACCTGTTAACAGCAGCGAGCAATGTAAATTCAAAAAATATTTCTGCCGAAGATGTTACTGCGCAGTATATTGATATTGAATCAAGGCTGAAATCAAAAAGAGAAATTGAAAAACGGTATTTAGATATTTTAAAAAGTGCTTCTAAAGTGAGCGATATATTGGAGATAGAGCAAAAATTAGGACAGATACGCGAAGAGATTGAAGCCAAACAGGGAGAGTTAAAATATCTGGCCGACCAGGTAAATTACAGTACTATAAATTTGAATTTTCACCAGGAGTTTGAATATACGCCCACTGATAAACCAGGCTTCTTCGGCAGGATGGGCAGTGCTTTCGGAAACGGATGGAGCGGATTTTTAAGTTTTCTTGTCGGTATTGTTTATGCCTGGCCTTTGTGGATTATCCTGGGATTGATTGGGTATGGGCTTGTAAGATTTTTCAAAAGAAAATCAAAGAAGAATAATTAGAGCCTGCATAAATTTATTGTTTCAGTTCGTTGGTTTGATGCTGTTTTAGGTTCAAAAATTTCCCTACTTCGTAATTCCCATTTTGATGTCATTGCGAGGAACGACACAATCTGATATAATACTATTATTGAGATTGCTTCGTTCCTGCCATTGACGTTCACTATTTACTCTGCTGACTTCTTTCTTGTTAGACATTTGGTATCAAAGAACTCTTTCGTAAAACAAATACCTTTCTTTTTAAGCTTACTGAATCTAAATAGTAGAGCTTTTGTATTCTTCGTACTTTGATATGGCATGCTATCTTATTCAATTTTCTAGGCCTCTCATCCAGCATCTGCCCGTCAGTTCAAAATTTTGAAGTCCCACTTACTTAGTAAATATCTGAGGTTCTGTTTTTAGATTGAGTACCTTGGAGCAATACAAAATGTGAAAGAGCTCTAAAATAATGTTCTGCAAAAGTGAAGAATGGTTTTTTATAGCTTTATTCTAATATAAAATGTGTGAATTGTGTAAGTTATTTTAAAAGTTATGTAACTCAATTCTGCACAAATCAGCGCAACTTTGTCCTAACTGTTATTAATATAGATCATTTTGAAATTATATATCAAATACATGGTAAGTGCCCGCTGTAAAATGGCCGTGAAAGATGAGTTGAGAAAACTTGGTCTGCATTTCACCCCGGTTGAATTAGGTGAAGTTGAGATAATGGAAAATATAACTTCGGAGCAGCGTTTGGAGCTCAAAACCGCATTACTCAACTCTGGGCTGGAGTTAATGGATGATAAAAGGGCTGTTTTGATTGAAAAAATAAAAAATGTAGTTATTGAAATGGTTCATCATACAGATGAAATGATCAAAACAAATTTCTCTACTTTTTTGAGTGAAAAACTAAACCACGATTATACCTATCTGGCAAATTTATTTTCTGAGGTGCAGGGAACAACGATTGAGCAATTCATAATTTCCCATAAAATTGAGCGCATAAAAGAATTGATGATTTACGGTGAACTGAACATTACTGAAATAGCTTGGAAAATGAATTACAGCAGTGTTGCACACTTATCCAATCAATTTAAGAAAGTAACGGGACTCTCGCCTTCACATTTTAAACAGCTGAAAGACAAAAGAAGAAGCCCGATTGAAGATATTGGGAATTCAAATTGCATAAATTAAAATAAACTTATTGCTGCAGCAGATGGCTAAGAGAAAAAAATCGGATGAATTAATTAGTGCCAACAAGGAACTAGTCTATCAAAATGAAGAGAAAGAAAAGCGTGCGGCAGAATTAATCATTGCTAACAAAGAACTTGTTTTTCAAGACGAAGAGAAAGAAAAACGTGCAGAAGAGTTAATCATTGCTAATATTGAACTTGCATATCAGGACGAAGAGAAAGAGAAGCGAGCTGCTGAATTAATAATTGCTAACAAAGAACTTGTCTTTCAAAATGATGAGAAAGAAAAACGTGCGGCAGAATTAATTATTGCCAACAAAGAACTTGTTTTTCAAAATGAGGAGAAAGAAAAAAGAGCAGCTGAACTAATAATTGCCAACAAGGAACTTGTTTTTCAAAATGATGAAAAAGAAAAACGAGCTGCAGAATTAATTATAGCAAATAAGGAACTTGCCTTTCAAAATGATGAGAAAGAAAAACGCGCTGCCGAACTCGCTATTGCCAATAAAGAACTAGCCTTTCAAAATGATGAGAAAGAAAAACGCGCTGCTGAGTTAGCCATCGCGAATAAAGAACTTGCTTTTCAAAATGAAGTAAAAGAAAAACGGGCAGATGAATTAATCATAGCCAACAAAGAACTTGCCTTTCAAAACGACGAGAAAGAAAAACGGGCGGCAGAGTTAGGCATCGCCAATAAAGAACTTGCGTTTCAAAATGATGAGAAAGAAAAACGTGCAGCTGAGTTAGGTATTGCCAACAAAGAACTTGCTTTTCAAAATGATGAGAAAGAAAAACGGGCAGCTGAATTAAGTATTGCCAACAAAGAACTTGCCTTCCAAAACGATGAGAAAGAAAAACGTGCCGCAGAATTAAGCATTGCCAACAAGGAACTTGCCTTCCAAAATGATGAGAAAGAAAAACGTGCAGCAGAATTAAGCATTGCCAATAAAGAACTAGCCTTTCAAAATGATGAGAAAGAAAAACGTGCTGCGGAGTTAAGCATTGCCAACAAAGAGCTGGCATTCCAAAACGATGAGAAAGAAAAACGTGCTGCGGAATTAGGTATTGCCAACAAGGAGCTTGCTTTTCAAAATGACGAAAAAGAAAAACGTGCGGCCGAATTAGGCATAGCCAACAAAGAGCTTGCATTTCAAAATGATGAAAAAGAAAAAAGAGCCGAAGAATTAGGCATCGCCAACAAAGAACTTGCTTTTCAAAATGATGAAAAGGAAAAACGAGCAGCAGAGTTAGGCATTGCTAACAAAGAGCTGGCTTTTCAAAATGATGAAAAAGAAAAACGTGCTGCAGAGTTAGGTATCGCCAACAAAGAGCTGGCCTTCCAAAACGATGAAAAAGAAAAACGGGCAGAAGAGCTGGGAATTGCTAATAAAGAACTTGCTTTTCAAAATAATGAAAAAGAAAAACGCGCTGCTGAGTTATTCATAGCCAATAAAGAGCTGGTATTTCAAACAGGCGAGAAAGAAAAAAGGGCTGCGGAGTTAGTTATTGCTGATATAGAATTGGACTTTCAAAATAAAGAGAAAGAGAAACGTGAAATTGCAAATAAAGAGCTTGAAGCACTCAGCTACTCTGCAAAATTAGCTTCGCAGTATTCGCTTAGTCTGATTGAAGCAAGTCGCGACCCATTGGTTACCATCAGTACCGAAGGGAAAATTACGGATATGAATGAAGCCCTGGCGAACATTACAGGTATGACCCGTGAAAAGCTTACAGGAACTGACTTTTTTGATTATTTCACTGAGCCCCAAAAGGCACGTGAAGTTTATCAGGAAGTATTTGCAAAAGGCTCTGTTGCTGATTCTCCGTTGACACTTCGCCACAAAAATGGCAAACTTACCGATGTTTTATTCAACGGGTCAGTTTATAAAGATGACAATGGAAATGTGTTGGGTGTCGTGATTGTAGCTAGAGATGTAACCGCCCAAAAATTACTTTCGAAATATTCACTCAGTCTTATTGAAGCCAGCCGCGATCCATTATTTACAATCAGTCCGGAAGGGAAAATAACTGATATGAATCAGGCAACTGTGAGAGTAACTGGAGTATCAAGAGATAAATTAATCGGTACTGATTTTTTTGACTGTTTTACTGAGCCTGACAAAGCACGGGAAGCATACCAGCACGCATTTGCAAAGGGGTTTGTGGTAGATTATCCATTAACAATAATGGATGGTAAGTTCACCGATGTATTATGCAACGGATCGGTTTATAAAGATGATAGAGGAAATGTACTGGGCGTGGTAATTGTAGCAAGAGATATTACTGACCAAAAAAGAATAGCAACAGAATTAAACGAAGCAAAAGTATTTGCGGAGCTCGCAACCGAAATTGCTGAAGAAGCAAAAGGAAAGGCCGAAAGCGCTACACGAATTGCTGAAGATGCGGTAAAAGCGAAACAGCAGTTTTTATCTAACATGAGTCATGAAATCCGAACACCGATGAATGCGATTATTGGATTTACAAAAGTAGTTCTGAAAACAGAGTTATCGGTAAAACAAAAGGAATATTTGTCAGCCATAAAAACCAGCGGTGATGCATTAATCGTGCTGATTAATGACATACTCGATTTAGCAAAAGTGGATGCAGGAAAAATGACATTTGAGAAAACACCGTTCAAATTAAAAGCTTCCATATCATCTATGCTTCATTTATTCGAGACAAAAATCCATGAAAAGAATTTAGAGCTGGTAAAAAAATACGACAATAGAATTCCGGAGGTTTTAGTAGGCGACCCGGTGCGCCTTCATCAGATTATTTTAAATCTGGTGAGTAATGCTGTAAAGTTTACATCAAGAGGAAAAATTACAGTAAGTGTTCGTTTGCTTAGTGAAGATAAAGAGCAGGCAACCATTGAATTTTCAGTCAGCGACACAGGAATCGGAATTACGGAAAATAAAATAGAAAAAATATTTGAAAATTTTCAGCAGGCATCCAGCGGTACCTCGAGGTTGTTTGGCGGAACAGGATTAGGGCTTGCCATCGTTAAACAATTAGTTGAACCGCAGGGAGGCAGCATACACGTGAAAAGCAAAATTGATGAGGGTTCTACTTTTAGTTTTGTATTATGTTTTCAAAAAACAAGTGCTGAAGCAGAATTAGATACTGGATTAGCGGAGCTTGATACCGAAATTAAAAACATAAAGGTATTAGTAGTTGAAGACATTGCACTGAATCAATTACTGATGAAAACGCTATTGGATGATTTCGGCTTTGATCGTGATATTGCATCCAATGGGAAAATAGCAATCGAAAAGCTGCAGCAGAAATCGTATGATATTATTTTGATGGACCTGCAAATGCCCGAAATGAATGGGTTTGAGGCTACCGAATATATCCGCAATACAATGAAATCGAAGATACCCATCATTGCATTAACAGCAGATGTAACCACTGTAGATTTGGCAAAATGTAAAGCTGTGGGTATGAATGATTACATTGCAAAACCTGTTGATGAAAGAGTATTATACAGTAAAATAGTAGGCTTAGTATCGAAACCAGCCCTGCTAAAAAATAATGAAGCAAAAGAAATAGAGGCTATTGAAATTAAAAAGTTAAGATGCATAGATATGGCTTATTTAATGCAGCGTACAAAATCAAATCCAGAATTGATGATGGAAATGATTGCGCTTTATCTGGAGCAAACGCCGCCATTGATTGCTGCAATGAGAGATGGTTTCTCCGCAAAAGACTGGACGATGGTGCACGCTGCTGTTCATAAAATGATTCCGTCGTTTTCAATAATGGGTATCAGCACAGATTTTGAAAACATTGCCAGAAAAGTGCAGGAATATGCTGTTGCCCAGAAGGAAACAGATGGAATGCATGACTTAATTTTACAGCTTGAAAACGTCTGCACCCAGGCATGCACAGAATTAGAAGAAGAATTTAATACCATTAAAAACACGAAAAATGAAAAACGAAAATAAAATAAAACTTTTCCTCGTTGATGACGATGCTCTGTTTTTAAAATCATTGGAAATTGAATTCCTTGAACATGCTGATTTTACTATAGAAACATTTGCCACAGGCGAACTTTGCATGGAGAATTTATCACACAATCCTGATGTAATCATTTTAGACTACCATCTCGATGGTATTGACAAAAATGCAATGAACGGCTTGGCCACCTTGGATAAAATAAAAGCTTATAACCAGGATATTCCTGTAGTGATGCTGTCCTCGCAGGATAAAATTGATGTGGCGATAAACTGTATGCATCATCGCGCATTTGATTATGTTGTAAAAAGCGAAACCGCCTTTGTTCGTCTGCAAAAAATCATCACCACCATTTTCCGATACAAAAAAATGGAAAAAGAATTGAGCTGGTACATGGATAGAATGTAGAATTCTTCAGTATTTAACAATGAATACAGTACTTGTGAAGTGTTGTCGGCCGTCTGGCGGGCAGCACTTTTTTTTAAATTATTTTTCGGAACTCAGAAGTGTGAATTATGTAACTTTTTTCTAAAGTTGTATAACAATTTTCGTAGCAGTTTTCTCAAATTTGCAACCATCTGCAATATAACTGAGAAAAGCTCTAAAATGAGATATAACGACACTTCGGAATTAGAAATTTCATTGTTATTGGAAGCAATTTTTCAGAAATACGGCTATGATTTCAGGCAGTATTCCGAGGCTCACATCAGGCGCAGGGTAATGAATAGGATGGCCATGTCGGGCTTATCCGATATTTCTCAAATGCAGTCGAAAGTAATTAATGATGAATCATTTGCTTCTGAACTATTACAGGACCTGTCAATAACAGTAACCGAAATGTTTCGTGACCCAGATTTTTACAGGTCGCTGCGGGAAAACGTACTGCCTCTTTTAAAAACCTATCCTTTCATAAAAATATGGCATGCCGGCTGTGCTACGGGTCAAGAGGCTTATTCAATGGCCATAATTATGCAGGAAGAAGGCTTGTATGAGAGGACCACCCTCTATGCTACCGATTTTAACCCGCAAGCTTTGAAACGTGCAAAAGAAGGGATTTTCCCAAATAGTCTGATGAAAGAATACACTTCAAATTATCAGTCCGCTGGAGGAAAAGAATCTTTTTCGAGCTATTATATATCCGATCATGATAACGTTATCATGAATCAATCACTGAAAAAAAACATTGTTTGGGCAAATCATAATTTAGTAACTGACAGCGTATTTGCAGAAGTACACTTGATATTATGCAGAAACGTACTTATATATTTTGATAAAAATTTACAAAATAAAGTCCAAAAACTTTTTTACAACAGCCTGATAAATGGCGGTATTTTATGTCTGGGTTCAAAAGAAAGTTTACGATTTACTGATTTGCATGAAGAGTACACTGAACTTGATAAAAAACAGAGAATATTTAAAAAAAAATACTAATTAGTTGAGAGTCGAGAATTATGAGTTATGAGTTACGAAGCAATTGTAATAGGAGTTTCTTCCGGAGGATTGAATGCGCTGAATGTCATATTTTCAAATTTGCCGCAGGATTTCAGCCTGCCGATAATTATAGTGCAGCATGTGAGCCCCCGCTCAAATAATAAATGGATAAAGCTTTTAAATGATAAGACTAATCTCCAAATGAAAGAGGCAGATGAAAAAGAAAAAATTGAAAATGCAGCTATATACATCGCACCCCCTAATTATCATCTGCTGATAGAAAAAGATAAAACTTTTTCACTTACAATTGATGAACGGGTAAATTATGCAAGGCCGTCAATTGATGTTTTATTTGAATCAGCTGCAGAAGCTTATAAAGATAAATTGATTGGAATAATACTTACCGGTTCAAATGCAGATGGAACAGCTGGTCTCAAAAGAATAAAGGAATACGGAGGATTGACCATCGCTCAGGATCCGGCTACAGCGGAGTCCGGTTATATGCCGGCTTCTGCTATTGCAGCCGTTAAACCGGATCATATTTTATGCCTTGAGGAAATAATTAAGCTGCTAATAAAAATAAATCATTCAAATTACAACTAATAAAATGAAAATGACACTTGACAGAAAAATACTATTGGGATTTATTACCTGTGCCCTTATACTTTTAGGAGTTGCAATTTTCTCATTTAAAAACAGTGAAAAATTTATTGCTTCCAATGTATGGGTAGATCATACTAATCAGGTATTGTATGAATTTGAACAAATACTAATCTCCTCCATTGATGCCGAAACAGGCACAAGGGGGTTTGTTATTACCGCTGATGAAAATTATCTTCAGCCTTATATAAATGCAGGTACTTATGCATCTGAACATTTAGATAAAGTAAAGGAATTAACCAAAGACAACCCCATTCAGCAAAAAAATATCGGGGAACTTGAGCAGGAATTCAAACTGCATAATGCTTATTTTAAAAGGCTTGTAGACACTCGCAAAAGAGATTTTGAAAAAGCAAAAGAATTAACTGTTTCCGGAGAAGGAAAACAAATAGAAGACAGGATAAGAAAAATAATTGATAGGGCAGAGGGAATTGAACATACGCTGCTTATCGAAAGAAGACAAGCCAGTGATGATGATGCAGGAAATTTTAATCTCGTTTTTTTCGTTTTATTGTCGATCATTATTATGATTCTTGTTATAGTTTATTATATAGTTACTTCAAATTTAAAAGCACTTAAAAGAGCTGAAGAGGAAACTGCCGGTAAAAACTGGCTGCTCACCGGCAACACTGAGCTTAATGAAAAATTAATCGGAGATCAAAGTATAGAAGAGCTTGCCGGCAATACAATCAGTTTTTTATGTACCTACCTGAAAGCAAATATAGGTGCGGTTTACCTATTCAATGATAAAAGCAGCGACCTTGTACTCAGCGGGCAATATGCTTTTTCCTCTAAAGAAAATACAAAACAAAAATTCGCACTTAATGAAGGGCTGATCGGTCAGGCTGCATATGAAAAAAAACAGATTTCATTAACGGATATAACTGAAGCTCAAACACGAATCACTTCATCCATCCTTGATACCAAACCCAAACAGCTCCTTATCACCCCTTTTTTGTTTGAAGGTAAAACAGCCGGTGTTATTGAAATAGGCCGACTTTCTGCTTTCAACGAAACAGAAAAAGAATTTATTACTATTTCTATGGACAGCATAGGTATCAGCGTTAATTCAGCGCTTGCAAGAAAACGTATCCAGGAATTGCTTGAAGAAGCGCAAGCTCAAACAGAAGAACTGCAGTCACAGCAGGAAGAGATGAAACAAATGAATGAAGAGCTGGAGGAGCAGACTCAAAATCTGAAACAGCAGCAGGAAGAATTACAAATGACCAATGAGGAGTTGGAAGAACAAACACAATCACTGGAAGCTAAAAACAAAGAAGTTGAAACTTCAAAATATGATATTGAACAAAAAACCAAACAACTGGAAATAAGCAGCAAGTATAAATCTGAATTTCTTGCAAACATGTCGCATGAGCTGCGGACACCGCTTAATAGTTTACTTATCCTGTCGAAAGATTTATCCGAAAACAGAAAGAAAAACTTAGACAGCGTACAGGTAGAAAGTGCTGAAATTATTTACAAAAGCGGTCATGATCTGCTTGTATTGATTAATGAAGTTCTTGATCTCTCTAAAATTGAAGCAGGAAAAATGTCAATCAATATTGAAAGAGTATCTCTCAAAAATTTTACCGATGATCTACTGCGCGATTTTAAACATCACGCTGAACAAAAAGGACTGCAGCTGATCTGCAATCTAGAAAAAGGACTCCCTGAATCCATCCGTACTGATTTACAGCGATTAAATCAGATATTAAAAAATCTATTATCTAACGCTGTAAAATTCACAGAAAAAGGAAGTGTAAGTTTATGTGTTGACAGATTCACAGAAAGCAGATTGAACATTTCGGTTACTGATACAGGTATCGGAATACAGGAAGACAAACAAATGGCAATATTTGAAGCCTTTCAGCAGGCTGACGGCGGAACTTCCAGAAAGTACGGCGGTACAGGTTTAGGACTTTCAATTTCACGTGAACTTGCAAAGTTACTAGGAGCTGAAATTAAAGTGAGCAGTAAAATAAATGGAGGTTCCACTTTTTCATTACTTATTCCGCTTGAAATAGTTGACGAAGCGAACACAGCAAGAACAAATACAATTAAGCCGGTTTTGTATAAAGCAAGAACGGCTAATGATCCACAATACATCAATTATCCAAGCATTGCAGACGACAGAGATTCAATAACGGAGGACGATAAAGTGGTACTTGTTATTGAAGACGATCTAAAATTTGCTGCTATACTTTTAAAACAGGCCAATAATAAAGGTTTCAAATGTTTATCTGCTGCAACAGGAGAAGACGGGTTGCGGCTGGCCGTAAAATACAAACCGAATGCAATTATTCTAGATTTAGGTCTGCCGGGGATTAAGGGACATAATGTTCTTCATGAATTAAAATCAAATCCTTCGGTAAGACATATACCGGTACATATTATTTCCGCAGATGAACGTTCGCTGGAACCAATCAAAGATGGAGCTGTAGAGTACCTGATGAAACCGATAGATAAAAAAGATCTGGAAGAAACATTTACCAGAATTGAAAATTTCATCAGCAGAAAAATAAAAAATCTGCTCATCATTGAAGATAGTGAAAATTCAAGAAAAGCAATGCGTATCCTAATCGGCAACGGCGATGTAAAATGCCTGGAAGCAGCAACAGGTAAAGAGGCTCTGATTATGTATGAGCAGCACCAAATCGATTGTATCATACTTGACATCGGTTTGCCAGACATGAGCGGGTTTGACCTTATCCACAAACTAGAGGAATTAAAAGATCATAATATGCCGCCGATTATCGTATATACAGGCAAAGAACTTACAAAAGAAGAAAACAGTGAGCTTCAGAAATATGCAGAGACCATTATTATAAAAGGAATAAAATCAGAAGAACGGCTGCTGGATGAAACCGCTCTTTTCCTTCACAGGACTATTGGCAACCTGGCGAAATCAAAACAATTAATTATTAATAATCTGTATGATAAAGAAACAATATTTCATGCAAAAAAAATATTACTGGCTGATGATGATATGCGGAATGTTTTTGCATTATCAAAAATATTAGCTGAAAGGGGCATGGAAGTTATTAAAGCAGAAAATGGGAAAAATGCATTGGAAATGCTGCAGATTCATCCTGACATTGATTTGGTACTGATGGATATTATGATGCCGGAAATGGACGGTTACGAGGCTATGAGACAAATACGATCTCAGCCAAAGTTCAAAAAATTACCCGTAATTGCACTCACCGCGAAAGCGATGAAAGACGATAAACAAAAATGTATTGATGCAGGAGCCAACGATTATATCACTAAACCAATTGATGTAGAACGGCTGCTGTCATTGATGCGCGTGTGGATGAGTAAATAAGGAAAAATAATTGGGAATAAGGATTTTTAAATAATGCATGCAAAAGATAATCCTAAATCTCAATTCCTAAATCCTAAATATTAATATTATGAAAACAAACAGTCAGGTTAAAATTTTAATGGTCGACGACAGAGCAGAAAATTTATTTGCTTTAGAAGTAATTCTTTCCAACGAAAGTTATTTATGCGTGAAAGCTGATTCGGGAATGGCGGCCCTGGAAATTCTTAACCTTGAACAAAGTTTTGCCATCATATTAATGGATGTGCAAATGCCAATAATGGACGGGTTTGAAACAGTGAAGCGGATCAGGCAGATCGAAAAACATAAACAAGTGCCGATTATTTTTTTAACAGCCAATCTGGATACTTCTGTAAATATTTTTAAAGGATATCAGGCTGGTGCAGTTGATTATATGATTAAGCCTATTTCACCCGAAATATTAAAAGCAAAAGTGGCAGTTTTTGCTGAATTATATAGGAAAACGCATAAATTATTGGAACAGGCGGAACAAATGAAAAAGCTGGACAGCGATGTTACAGCGCATAAATTACTTTCGAAATATTCTCTCAGCCTTATTGAAGCAAGCCATGACCCGCTTTTTGCAATTAGTTCTGAAGGAAAAATAACCGATATAAATAATGCATCAGTTAAAGTAACGGGGGTTGCAAGAGATAAATTAATCGGCACTCATTTTTTTGAATATTTCACTGACTCAGAAAAAGCGCGTGAAGGTTATCTGCAGGTTTTTGCTAAAGGCTTTGTCTCAGATTATCCATTAACCATAATGGACAGTAAACATACCGATGTACTATTTAATGGTTCGGTTTATAAGGATGATGAAGGAAATGTACTGGGAGTTGTAATTGTGGCGAGAGACATCACAGCTCAAAAACAGATGGCAGAAAGAGAAATTGCAGGACGTGAAAAAGAACTGATGAGAATTGAAGAATTAGAGAGATTCAGAAAACTGATTGTAGGACGGGAATTAAAAATGATTGAATTGAAAAGAGAGATTGAAGAATTGAAGAGCAGAGTTTTGTATTAACATAAAACAAAAACAAGACTTTCTTTTTAAATTACTATCGTTTTTTTTTGAAGCGATCTCACCTATTTCAGCAGGCTCAATATGTTCAGCACGCTGGCAGTATATGCTTGCAGGAGACTTTTGGCAGATGTTTTAATTACAAACTTTTAACTAAACGGCATTGATTTATAATTAGCTGCCCTGTTATTCGGAGCCTTTGAATTTGTTTGGAAGGAGGAAGAAGCTTAGCAGGCAGATAGAAGATACTTTGCTGCCAAAGCGTGCTATTCAGGGTAACATGAAGAAACATTACTGAAAATAATTTTTATTGAAAATGAAAACAGACAGCCCTGTTAAAATTTTAATGGTAGATGATAGAGCAGAAAACTTGTTTGCTTTAGAAGTAATTCTTTCAGGCCAAAATTATTTATGCGTGAAAGCCGGTTCAGGCAATGAAGCATTAAAAATTCTTCTCCATCAGCAGGATTTTGCTATCATATTATTGGATGTGCAGATGCCTGGAATGGATGGATTTGAAACAGCTGAATTAATCCGTGAAATCGAAAAATTAAAGCATGTTCCGATTATTTTTTTAACGGCCAGCATGGATAGCCCTGTGCATATTTTTAACGGCTACAAGGCTGGTGCAGTTGATTATATGATTAAACCATTTTCTCCGGAAATATTAAAAGCAAAAGTGGCTGTTTTTATAGATTTGTATAAAAAAACCCATGAATTATTGGCGCAGGCAGACCAAATGAAAACGCTTAACAGCGATGTTACTGCCCAAAAAAGGATCGAAGAGAATTTAAAGAAGAGTTTAAAAGAAATTTCGGATTACAAATATGCTCTTGATGAATCTTCAATTGTAGCCATAACTGATCAAGAAGGAATTATCAAATATGCAAATGATAACTTCTGTAAGATTTCAAAATACAGCCGCAAGGAATTAATCGGGCAGAATCATCGAATAATTAATTCCGGCTATCACCCGAAAGAATTTATCCGCGATTTATGGGCAGTAATTGCAAGCGGGAAAATATGGAAAGGAGAAATGAAAAATAAAGCAAAAGATGGAACCATTTATTGGGTAAATAGTACTATTATTCCTTTCCTGAATGAACACGGAAAACCATACCAGTATATGGCTATCAGGACAGACATTACCGAGCAAAAAAGAATTGAATCAGAATTGACAAGAGCGAAAATATTTGCCGAGCAGGCTGCAGGAATTGCTGACGAAGCAAAAAGTAAAGCTGAAAGTGCTGCGCAGATTGCAGAAGATGCGGTGAAAGCAAAACAGCAGTTTTTGTCGAATATGAGCCATGAAATAAGAACTCCTATGAATGCCATCATCGGATTTACAAAGGTTTTATTAAAAACAAATTTGAATAAAAAACAGGAGGAGTACTTAAATGCAATTAAAGTATCGGGCGATACATTGATAGTTTTAATTAATGATATACTTGATCTTGCCAAGGTAGACGCAGGGAAAATGACATTTGAACATGCCCCGTTTAAGTTAACAGTATCCATTTCTGCAATGCTTCATTTGTTTGAAACTAAAATTCAGGAAAAGAATTTAGAGCTGATTAAAGAATACGACAACAGCATACCCGAGGTGTTGATCGGCGACTCAGTGCGGCTGCACCAGATTATTTTAAATTTAGTGAGCAATGCGGTAAAGTTTACAACGAAAGGGAAAATTACAGTCAGCGTACTTTTACTGAAAGAAGATGAAGATAAAGCTGTTATTGAGTTTACCGTTACAGATACCGGAATAGGTATCGCAGAAAATAAAATAGAGAAAATTTTCGAAAACTTTCAGCAGGCTGCTAATGATACTTCCAGACTTTACGGCGGAACCGGATTAGGACTTGCCATTGCTAAACAGTTAGTAGAACGCCAGGGAGGAAGCATTCGTGTAAAAAGTAAAATTGATGAAGGCGCAGCTTTTAGTTTTATTTTAAGTTTTAAAAAAACAAAAGCCGAAGCGCCTTCAGAAGAAGAAATAATAAAATTGGATGCTTCTATTAAAAATTTAAAAGTATTGGTTGTAGAAGACATAGCACTCAATAGGCTGCTGGTGAAAACACTATTGGATGATTTCGGGTTTGAAAGTGATTACGCCGCCAACGGAAAAATAGCCGTCGAAAAAATCAAGGCTGCAGCTTACGATATTATTTTGATGGATCTGCAAATGCCGGTAATGAATGGCTTTGAAACTGCCGAATATATTCGCAGTACCATGAACTCTAAAATCCCCATCATAGCATTAACTGCCGATGTAACCACGGCTGATTTAGCAAAGTGCAAAGCCGTTGGCATGAATGATTACATTGCAAAGCCTATCGACGAGAAATTACTATACAGCAAAATAGCAGGTTTAGTTAAGAAAAAGCAAGACGTATGAAAATTGAGTGGACAATAAATTGCGCAAGGACGATTTAAAACGAAAAAAAGGATGAAACAAATTTCATCCTTTTTTTAATATAGAAGTTATGCAAATAAAATGACTACATCTCTCTGCACAACTTTGCCGCTTTGACGCAGTCAGCAGCACATTTTTTGCAATGATCCGATGTAAACTTACCGCATTCAACAGCGCATTTATCACATATATTAGCGCATACTGCACACATTTCCTTAGCATTGTCGCTATTTAAAGTCATCAGTGTGCTTGAGGCTGTGCAGGCTGCTGCACATTCCTTACAAAGCTTTACGCACTGTGCCATTTTTTCATCTTTTCCTTTTGAACATGCGGTCTCACAACTTTTGCAAGAAGCTGCGCATTCATTGCAGGCATCAATACAAGCTTTGTATTTAGCTTCCAATAATTCATACTTTGTACTTTTTACTGCTTTCTCATTTGAGAATAACGGTTTTACTGATCCTGCTATTGCAATGAAGCAAACAGCGGCAGCTAAGATTACTTTTTTCATTTTTTTGTTTAAAAGGTTTATAAATAATTGTGGACGCAAAGGTGGGCTCTTTATAAAGTTTCGGTGTTACATAATTTAGGTAAACAATTGCATAATTCATACTTGTGGCTAAAATTGTTTATAAATATGCAAGTATTACATCTATAAAAGCCGACAGAAAGGGCTTTCCAAACCTTGCAGCATCATTAGCTCATCCTAAAACTTATATTACCGGGGCAACTAAACAGGATGCTATTAAATATGCAGAAGCGATGTGTAAAGCAATGAGTGATAATAGGTATGATGTTAATACAAATCCTAACGGAATTTTTAATAATATAACAAGTCAGAATATTACCGATATAACGGCAGCTATTAATGCTTATAAGGTAATACAAGCCCAGCCGATTACTATAATTCAAATTACCAAAGCCACGGCTACTGATGTATTGCCATCGTTCATTATTACAGCCGACAAAGCAATTTCAAATATGTACGATATTTTATACAGCAATTTTAATGATGATATTACTAATGCTTCATTAGTTAATCTTTTTGATGCGGCACAGCATGTAATCACTGCCGCCGCACACCGTACAGGCATTGCTGCCACGGTTACAGCCATTGTTCCGCCTGCAGCTATTGCCGCGCCTTTAGCAGGAGTTACCATGTACATAGCCGAATTAACCAAAAGCGCGCTCAGCGATGATGCCGGACTTATAAATATACAGGGAATAAAAGCAGGCACTTATAATGCAGTTTTCAGCGCAGCCAATATGATCTCACAAACAGTATCAATAGTTGTTGCCAAAGGACATATAATAGAAGTAAATGTAGTATTGGTTCACGCCCGATTGTTGAATTTTAAACTCTCTCAAAAGCGTTCTGCACAGTGCAGAGCGCTTTTTTATTTTCAGACTTATTTCTACCGGCCTCCTTTCGGATATATGAATAATGTAACTTATTGTTAAAGTTGTGTAACACTCACTTGTTTAAAGCTCCGCAAATTTGCAGCGTGAAAACTAATTCACAATTAAAAACAAAAAACTTTATGAAAACAGCAGCACGTATAGTATTATCACTGGCCATAAACGGAATAATGATGACTGGTTCAGCCTTAGCGCAGGAAAAAAGCAGTCCCGCTAAAACTGAAAAAGAAGAAAAACAGCAGGTAAAAGAAGAGAAGAAAGCGGAAGAAAAATCGCAGAAGCTGACAAAGCAATTGAAAAAAGATGAAAAAAAAGCAGATGAAAAAGGCGCAGCAGTAAACAAAGCCGAAGAGAAAAAGGATAAGAAAGAAGTAAAGGTTCAGAAAGCGGAAAGAAAAGCAAGTAAAAAATCAGAAAGCCTGCAGAAATCAGAACGCAAATTGGATAAGAAAAGAGAAAGCAAGGAAAAGGCGGATATGAAAGTAGATAAGAAAAAGGCAGAGATTAATAAAGCGGATATAAAAGCTGAAAAGGAAACTAAAAAATAATTTAACAGTTTCTGCTTGATAGGGGCTGTATAATTAGTCAAGCCTTAGGCCGATGTCCTTATTAAATTCAGGTTTATTTAAAATGCCATTCCTATTAAGGATGGCATTTTTTATTTTAACAAAACCATTTCAACTATTTTATCAGGGCACACGCAATATCTTCGACAGGTTCAGATTGACTGTGCGCTGTCATATTGAGCTTGTGGAAATAGGTGCGGCGGCTTTGGCATTCCAAACTTTATTTTATTTCATTAAAATTTAAACAAGCTGATAATATATGAATCATATAACTTATTGTCATAATTGTGTAACATATATTTCTGCTAAAGCCATCACCTTTGTGTCCTTATGAAAATTCATTCATAAGGTAAATTAAACACAATGTCAACAACAGCAACACCAATCAAAAAGGAAGTGCCGACAATCACGGCTGCCGAAACAAAAAAAAGAGTTGAAAACCACAAAAAAGCAGCCACTCATTTAGAGGCAGCAGCAGATCATCATTTAGATGCTGCTAAACATTGTGAAGCAGGTAATCATGACAAAGCATGTGCAAGCACGCTTAAAGCACATGGGCATGTTGCTCATGCAGCAGAAGCTCACAAAGAAGATTTAAAAAGTCATGCAGCAGTTAATTAATTATTGCTCATAATTAGTAGTCTTAAATTCAAAAAAGCATTTTCATTAGTATAATGAAAATGCTTTTTTATATACAAATCATCGGAGCTGAAGAGACTGTTTAAATTTTATAATAAAACATTGGTATGTTCACCGCAAAGTCTTCGACAAGCTCAGACTGACCCGCGAGCGCTGTCATATTGAGCTTGTCGAAATATGCGGGAGGCTTTTCAAAAAAATATATTTTATAAATTTAATTAGAATTTAAACAAACTTCTAAAGCAAAACAAAATGTATGAATTATGCAGCTTGTTTCTGAAGTTGTGTAATACTTATTGTGATTAAAGCGCCCACCTTTGTCCCATTATGAAAATTCATTCATACCATAAATTAAAACAAATGAAAACAAATGAAATGCTGCAAAAAGATGTTCAGGATGCTATTAAATGGGAGCCATTATTGAATGCTGCAGAAATCGGCGTTACCGCAAAAGACGGTGTTATTTCGCTGACAGGAACTGTTGACAGTTATTCTAAGAAATTAGAAGCTGAAAATGCAGCTAAAAACGTAGCCGGTGTAAAAGCTATAGTAGAAAAAATTGAAATTAAATTCATCAGTTCATGGCAGAAGAGTAATGCCGATATTGCTAATGAGGTATTAACTGCTTTGAAAGGGCGCTGGGAAGTTCCAAACGACAAAGTAAAAGTAAAAGTAGAAAATGGATGGATTACTTTGGAAGGTGAGCTTTCATGGAATTTTCAAAAGCTGGCAGCAAAAGATGCATTAACACATCTTCAGGGTGTTAGAGGAGTAACCAACAACATCAAAATTATATCTGAAACTCATGATGCAATTGAAAAAGCAGATGTAGAAAAAGCACTTGCCCGAAATTGGTCTATAAATAATCAGGATGTTAATGTTAAAGTTGCCGGCACTAAAGTAACACTTACCGGCACAGTTTCTTCATGGTATCAAAAAGAGGAAGCAGGAAAAATTGCCTGGAATACTCCAGGTATTAATAACGTAGATAATGAATTGGCTATTGAATATGATTATTCTTACGCTGATTAAAAAATAAAAAGGAAGAGGCAAAAGCCTTTTCCTTTTTTTATAAAACTCAATAGCATTCTAAAAAAATTATTGAATTAGGCGTATAAGAAATACTGTTAATTCTATGCCCTGCGCACATACTTCGACAGGCTCAGTATGACTGAGTGTTCGAGGTCAGTCTGAGCTTGTCGAAGACTATGGGGGGGCAATACATACATGTTATTACTTAAATGCCTAATTCAAAAAAATCAAAACAATTTAAAATCAAAAATTATGAATATGTATAACGATTATAATTTCTTGGGAATGCACCTGGTGTGGTGGTTCATTTGGCTGCTATTTATTATTTGGATATTTGCAGCACCTTATTATATCCCCTTCCAGCAAAAAAAGAAAGATTCTCCTTTCGATATTTTGAAAAAGCGCTTTGCTTCAGGGCAGATTACAAATGAAGAATACCAGGAAAAGAAAAAAATTCTGGCTGGCTAGCCAGATTTGTATCCAATATTCCCTATTATCAATTATCACAGCAAAACCTGTCAGATTTAAAACACTGACAGGTTTAAATACAATTTATCAGCAATCCCCGAGAGGTAATTTATTTTCATTAATTTAAAATTCAATCATTATGTGTTTTTCAGCCGGTGCAAGTTTCGGAGCAGGTATAGTTCTTTCTGTAATAGGCGTTGCCGCGATAAAAAAAGTGCAGCATCCATCGCAGATTCCTTTTGCTGCTTTGCCATTAATTTTTGCTGTCCAGCAAATTTCAGAAGGTATTTTATGGCTTGCTTTGCCCAATCCGGCATATCTTATGCTGCAGCAGATAATAACCTATGTTTTTTTGTTCTTCGCACAAATTGTCTGGCCCCTATGGGTTCCTCTTGCAATACTATTGCTCGAAAAGAAAGAGAAACGGGGAAAAATACAAAAAATAGTTGCGGGCATAGGTATGCTCTTATCAGGCTATCTTGCTTATTGTTTAATATCATTTCATGTTGAAGCAAAAATAATCGAACATCATATATTTTACCAGCAGGATTATCCGGCTGTGAACTTAACCTATGGATTATGGTTTTATATAATTGCAACCATAGTTCCCGCCTTTATATCGCATATCAAGCGAATGTGGATGCTCGGAGTAACAATACTTATTTCTTACATAATTTCAGATATATTTTATGAGCAGTATGTTGTTTCTGTCTGGTGTTTTTTTGCGTCAATTATAAGTATCTCGGTATATGCAATTATGCTGGAAATTAAAAATTCAGTTAAAAATGAGACCGTATATGCAGCATATGCCTCTTAAAACCAAGCCAATTATTTTTACATACTAATTAAAGGAGTGCAGTTTAAAATAAGCTGCGCTCTTTTTTTATAGCCGGCTTTAATCGGATTGATTTACATTTCCATAAATTAAGAATGTGCTAAAATTCAGATCAAATTCAATCCTTTACAGCCAGGTCCATCCCCATAAGAAACGCGAAAACATAAAATCCAATTATCTTTACAAAAAAGCCAGATACGGGGAAAAGATAACGTATCTTCACCTGCATTAAAATTTATTGATATATTCTATTATAGCACAGCAATAAATTTTCCGCACAATTTTAAAGCAGCAGAGCCTATCTCAATTTAAAGAAAATTTTCGCCGCCTTTTTTTATTTATTCTAAAAATGCCTATAAATGTTGACCCGCAGGAGATTTTTTTATAGGCTTCGTACAGAATTTTAAATACAATATTCATTTTCAATTTTAAATACAATGAAATCAGCCGTTATCAAAAAGAAAAAAGCTGCAGCCCCCAAGAAATCTAAAGTGCATTCTAAAGAAAAATCTTTCCCTATTGTAGCCATTGGGGCTTCTGCTGGCGGGCTGGAAGCAATGAGTGTTTTGCTGCGAAATTTACCTTCCGATACCGGCATGGCATTTATATATGTACAGCACCTAAGCCCTGATCACAAAAGTTTCCTCACTTCTATTTTATCCAAGATCACTAAAATGAAAGTACAGGAGATTGAAAACATGGAGCATATACTACCCAACAATGTCTATGTAATCCCTCACAATAAAGCTATTGAAGTAACCGACGGTCACATTCAATTGCTGCCCCGCATCACAAACCTCTCTATTGATGTTCTCTTCTCTTCCCTTGCTGAAACACATAAAGAAAATGTTATCGGCATTATTCTATCGGGTTATGCAAGCGACGGTATGATGGGGCTGAAAGCAATTAAAAATGCAGGTGGAATTACTTTTGCGCAGGATGACACGGCACAGGCAGGGAGCATGCCCAAATCTGCGATTGCTGTGGGAGCTGTTGACTTTATTTTACCTCCCAAAGAAATTGCACGGTATTTAGTACGTCTCAGCAAAAATGGTTTTATAAGACCTCATGGGAAAGGAACACAAAATGAAAGCGTACTTGGTGATATTAACCCGGATCTAAAAAGCATTTTCGAAATTCTTCATAAAAAAACCGGTGTGGATTTCAGCCATTATAAAATGGCCACTATCAGAAGACGGCTGAACCATAAAATGCTTCAAGGCGGCGTAAATTCAATAAAAGAGTATGAAAAGTTACTGCTTAAAAAGAGCACTGAGGTAGATATTCTTTATAAAGATCTGCTGATTAACGTAACTAGTTTTTTCAGAGATCCTGAAGTATTCAAATATTTAAAAACCATTTTGCTGCCAAAGCTTCTTAAAAGCAAAACCCAAGACGAAACACTGAGGATATGGATACCCGCCTGCTCCACAGGTGAGGAAGCCTATTCAATTGCAATGCTGATTGCAGAGCTGCAGGATAAAAAAACAAGAAAAGTACCTGTTCAGATTTTTGCAACTGACCTCAGCGAACAGGTAATCCGTGATGCGCGTATAGGCGAATATTCGCAAAGCGATGTGAAAGATATTCCCAAAAAGTATAAGGACCGCTTCTTTACAAAAATGGGCGATAACTATCAAATTGCTAAAGAACTCCGTGAAATATGTGTGTTTGCGCCTCATAATATTCTGCGCGACCCTCCTTTTTCGCGCATGGATTTTATCAGTTGCCGCAATCTTCTTATTTATTTTGATGCTGTTGCTCAGAAAAGAGTATTTGCAACACTGCATTTTACATTAAATGAAGGAGGATATTTACTGCTCGGCAAAGCGGAAACGATAGGAACACCATCACAGCTGTTTACACAGATAAATAATAAATTAAAAATATATTCCCGCAAAAAAAATACGGGCATAAGAAAGATACCAGAATTAACACCGCATTTTCCAGGCGCAAACTTTAGCAATAAAAAAACAAGTTTTCCTGTTAAAAGCATAAATACAAATCCTACCGGGATAGAGAACGCAATTGATACAGCGCTTCTCACCCATTATATGCCTGCATGTGCTGTTGTTAACAAGGATATGGAAGTGCTGCAGTTCAGAGGTCCCGTCTCCCTATTTCTAGGACATTCACCGGGCAAAGCCAGTTTGAATATTTTAAAAATGGCAAAACCTGAATTTGCTTTTGAACTCCGCAATGCAATTCAAAAATCAATAAAAACAAAACAGCCGGTTTACAAGCCGGGCATTGAAATAAAAATTGAAACGGTTTTGCGGATGATGTCTCTGGATGTAAGCCCTCTTAAAATTGAGTGGGACGAACCTTTGCTGCTTATTGTTTTTACCCTTCAGGAGCAGGTAGAAAAACCTGATGAAAATAACAGCCGGAAAAATAATTCAACAGAGAAAGACCGGCGAATAAAAAAGCTCGCTGAGGAATTGAATAAAACACGTGCAGAAATCAGCTCCATCATTGAGGCCCAGGAATTAACCAACGAAGAATTACAGGCAGCCAATGAAGAAGTTGTTTCATCCAATGAAGAGTTTCAGACCTTGAATGAAGAACTTGAAACATCAAAAGAAGAAATTGAAGCCACAAACGAAGAACTCCATTCAACTAACCAGAATTTACAAATACGCAATGACCTGCTCACAGAATCGCATGAATATTCCGAAGCCATTATGGCTGCCATTCATGAGCCGATGCTTATACTGAACAGGGACTTCCGCGTAAAATCAGCCAACAAATCATTCTATAAAAAATTCCTGGTTAAAAAAGGAGAAACAGAAGGAGAATCATTGTTTGAATTGGGCAATAAGCAATGGAATATTGCAAAACTGCGCAAGGTGCTGAATGATATAATTTCCAAAAACAGCAGTTTCGAAAATTTCGAAGTTACCCATACATTTCCCGGCATCGGTGAAAAAATAATGCTGCTGAATGCGCATCTTATTATTCAAAAAATTCACAGCGAACAATTAATACTGCTTGCTATTGCTGATGTTTCCGATGTCAGGAAATTAGCATTAGAACTTAAGGTGAAAGAAGCTAAAGTATTTCAAATCGAAGAGAAAGAAAAACGTGCGGCTGAATTGATCATTGCAAATAAAGAACTTGTCTTTCAAAACAATGAGAAAGAAAAACGGGCTGCAGAGTTAATCATTGCTAACAAGGAACTTTTATTTCAAAACAAAGAAAAAGAAAAACGGGCGGCAGAATTAATTATTGCAAATAAAGAACTTGCCTTTCAAAACAAAGAAAAAGAAAAACGGGCAGTCGAGTTAATCATTGCGAATAAGGAATTAGCCTTTCAAAATGAAGAAAAAGAAAAACGGGCATCGGAATTATTCACAGCCAATAAAGAATTAATATTTCAAACCGGTGAAAAAGAAAAACGCGCTGCAGAGTTAGCCATTGCTGACATAGAACTTGAATTTCAGAACAAAGAGAAAGAAAAACGAGAAATTGCAAACAAAGAATTAGAAGCATATAACTTTTCTATAAAAGCCGCTTCGCAGTATTCCCGCAGTCTGATTGAAGCAAGTTTAGACCCGCTGGTAACTATAAACGCTGAGGGAAAAATAACAGATGTGAACGAAGCATCAATAAAAGTTACAGGTATCCGCAGAGAAAAACTTATTGGCACCGATTTCTCAAATTATTTTACAGAGCCGGAAAAAGCTCAGGCAGGCTACCGCCAGGTTTTTGATAAAGGATTTGTTTCAGATTATGCTTTGACAATAAAACATAAAAATGGAAACTTAACGGATGTATTATACAATGCTTCCGTCTATAAAGATGACAATGGCAGCGTTCTCGGCGTTTTTGCTGCTGCGCGCGATGTTACTGATCGAAATAGAATTGAAAAAGAATTTTTGGAGGCAAAACTGTTTGCTGAGCAGGCAACTGAGATTGCAGAAGATGCAAAATTAAAAGCAGAAAGTTTAACATTAATTGCCGAAGATGCAGTAAAAGCTAAACAGCAGTTTCTGTCGAACATGAGCCATGAAATCCGTACGCCGATGAATGCAATAATCGGATTTACAAAAGTGGTATTGAAAACAGATTTGACAGTTAAACAAAAAGAATATTTAGCCGCAATTAAAGTGAGCGGCGACGCGTTAATAGTGCTCATAAATGATATTCTCGATCTTGCAAAAGTGGATTCTGGAAAAATGACCTTTGAGAAAACACCTTTCAAAATGGCATCATCCATCGAAGCCATGCTTAATATATTTGAGACAAAAATTAAGGAAAAGAATTTAGAGCTGGTTAAAAAATACGACAGCAAAATTCCTGAAGTACTTGTCGGCGACCCTATGCGTCTGCACCAGATAATATTAAATTTGGTGAGTAATGCAGTTAAGTTTACAACAACGGGAAAAATTACCGTAAGCGTTTATTTATTGAACGAAGATGAGGAGAATGTAAATATCGGCTTTGCTGTTACAGATACAGGAATTGGAATACCAGAAAATAAAATTGCCTCCATTTTCGAAAATTTTCAGCAGGCATCAAGCGATACTTCCAGGTTATACGGCGGCACAGGATTAGGGCTCGCCATTGTTAAGCAGCTGGTAGAAGCCCAGGGGGGGACAATTAATGTAAAAAGTAAGATGGGTGAAGGCGCAGCATTTAGTTTTATTTTAAGTTTTCAAAAATCTGTCGCTGAAGCAGAAATAGAAATAGGAATAGTGGATTTGGATGCTGAAATTAAAAACATAAAAGTACTGGTGGTGGAAGACATTGCACTCAATCAGCTATTGATGAAAACCCTGCTGGATGAGTTTGGTTTCGAGCGCGATATTGCTTCTAATGGAAAAATGGCCATTGAAAAACTGCAGACTAAATCGTACGACATTATTTTAATGGATTTGCAGATGCCCGTAATGAATGGGTTTGAAGCCACAGACTATATTCGAAACACGCTGAAGTCAAAGATCCCCATCATTGCTTTAACAGCCGATGTAACAACTGTTGATTTAGCAAAATGCAAAGCTGTGGGTATGACTGATTATATTGCAAAGCCAATTGACGAAAGATTATTGTACAGTAAAATTGTAGGGATTTTAAAGAAACCTGCAGTGATTGCCCAGCTGAAAGAAAATCCTGACAATCAAATTAAAAAATCCAAATGTACCGACCTAAGTTATTTACGTCAGCGTACAAAATCCAACCCCAAACTGCTCAGGGAAATGATATCGCTTTATCTGGAACAAACACCCTCGTTAATCAATTCCATTAAACAAAGCCTTCTAAATAAAGACTGGGACTCAATGCATGCAGCAGCCCATAAAATGATTCCCTCCTTTTCGATCGTAGGAATGAGTATAGATTTTGAAAATACAGCGAAAAAAATTCATGAATATTCAATCAGCAAGGAACATAAAAGTGAATTACCAGCATTGATTTTACAGCTCGGAAATATTTGTGCTCAGGCATGCGCAGAATTGGAAGAAGAATTTGATACCCTTAAAAATTATTAATGGATGTAAACTGATAAAATTAGCATGATAAAAAAGAGCGCAGCAAATTTATGCTGCGCTCTTTTTGTTATATAGATTATGAGAAGTATAATCCGATGTGGGTTAAATAATTTTTAGTGGAATTAAAAAATATAATAATTCAAAACAAACATGTGAATTATGCAGCATATTTAAAAAGTTGTGTAATACATCAGGCTTTTAATGCAGCCATCTTTGCAGTGTTACGAAAATCAAATATTAATACTAAACAGCAAAAAAATGGGTTCGAAAAATAATATATCAGTTTTTTTAGTAGATGATAATGAAGTGTTTCTTAAAACACTTGCGCTCTCTTTGAATGAACGTTTTAAATCAGAAATCCAAATTGAATCATTTATGACTGGGGAAGACTGCTTAAGAAAAATTAAGCAAAGTCCTGAAGGGGTGGATATAGTGATACTGGATTATCATTTAAATACAGAGTCTAAAAATGCCATGAACGGAATAGCAGTTTTGAAAAAAATTAAAGAAATTAATTTTCGAACGATTGTCATCATGCTGTCTTCAGAAGATAAAATAAAAATTGCAACCGACTCTATCTCAAATGGAGCTTATGAATATGTTGTAAAAAGCGAAACAGCATTGATTCGGACTCAGAACATTCTTAAAAATAGTATTGAGAAAGAATTGAATTCTAAAATCCTGAAAATTACAATGACTATACTGGAAAAATATCCTGAACTGTATAAATATATTGAAGAAATGCCTGAATCAATTCAAGATGAAAACAATTCCGGAATGATGCTTCAAAATTTAAAAGCATATTATGATTCACTTCATTCAATGTTGAATAAATACATTTTGGAACATAACATCATCGTTAAATAACAGCGATGCTATTATTTAATTAAGAATTATTTTCAAGATAAATCAGACTTAAACCTATGACACCAGTGCATAAATTACCAAATTCCGGAATTATTGATATGAAAGACATAATCCAGCCGGATCAAAAAAGTATTCTCATCTTTATTGTTGATGATGATGCTTTGTATTTGAAATCTTTAGAGCTTCAGTTCAGTCAAAACCCTAATCTTAAAATCGAAACATTTTTAACCGGGGAAGACTGTATTAAAAATTTAATTTTGAAACCCGATGTCATTATACTTGATTACATTTTATCATCAGTAAACATAAGGGCTTTGGATGGTCTGCAAACATTGGCAATAATAAAAGAAACATTGCCCAATACCCAGGTTATAATGTTATCAGCAATGGAATACATTGATGTTGCAACCCAAAGCCTTAAACTCGGCGCATTTGATTACGTTGTAAAAAACCTAAATACTTTTTTTCGACTGAAGGCCTGTATAAAAAAAATTTTAGGAATATTCTCTAAAGAAAAGGAGTTAATTGTCTGGGATTGGTAAGTATAAAATTGCAAATTTATTTTATAGATGTTACAAGTGTAAATTATAAAACGTTCGCTCAAATCCCAGTTTATTAGGGGATTTGTTTTTCTCCCGCCTGCTGTTTTTTAAAACCTCAAAATAAAATATTTTATAATCAGCTTACAATATGCAGCTTAGATTTGGTGATTTATGGAAATTGTTTAAAGCAGCCTTTAAAGAATGGAATCAGAAGGATCCATTCAGGCAAAGCGCTGTTATTGCCTACTATGCAATATTCAGTCTGCCTGGATTATTAGTTCTCATAATAACCCTCACTGGATATTTTTTTGGAAAAGAGGCGGTTGATCAAAATATATTAGCACAAGTATCAGGAACAATGGGGGCTGATACTGCTGCGCAGATAAAAGAATTGCTGGCAGGTGCTGGTCAGGTTAAATCCACAATGTGGGGCTCAATCGTTGGCATTGCAACCATTCTTGTAGGAGCAACGGGAGTTTTTGTAGAATTGCAAAAAACATTAAACACAATTTGGCAGGTGAAAGTGCTTCCTCAAAAAGGAATTTTACTTTTCTTAAAAGCGCGGCTTTTTTCTTTTGGATTAATTTTGGCAATCGCCTTTTTACTTTTAATCTCACTTATTATCTCTACAGTAATTGCTGCAATGAGCAATTGGATTAAAGGTGATGCAAATGCTTTAACAACCTTGTTTTTTGCCGGCCTCAATTTTATTTTTTCCTTAACAGTAATATCAATTCTTTTTGGGCTCATTTTCAAAATTCTGCCGGATGCGGAAATCAAATGGAAACATGTTTGGCTTGGAGCATTAGTTACTGGATTATTATTTACAATGGGAAAAACAGCTCTTGCATTTTATTTTGGAAGAGCGCAGCCGGCCTCTGGGTATGGCGCAGCCGGTTCTGTAATATTAATTCTTTTGTGGGTATCGTATTCATCTATGATTTTGTTTTTTGGAGCCGAATTTACTGCAGCCTATGCAGCTATGTATTCGGGCAAAGTGCCCCCGACTGAACTTGCTAAATCCGATACTTTAGCCCAAGTTAAAAATATTTTATAGTATTTTAAAGCCTCTTGTAATTCCCAATATGGGAATCTTATAACTTATTATAAAAGTTGTGTAACACATAAAATTCTTATGATACTCAATTTTGCAGTGTGAAAAATAATTTTCATCTGACCCGCCATCGGCGGAAATAGAAACGATAAACAAATGAAAACGAAAAAACTACTATCAACTTTTGTAATAGCAGCCATTGTTTTAATTGCCGGGTGCAAAAAAAAAGATGAGCCAACTCCCGTCAATTTAACTCCAATCCCGCTTCAAACAACAGTGCAGGCAAGAGTGGCCCTTTCCGGTTTATCAAACCTCGCAATTCTTGCCGGTTCTGCAATTAGCAGCACAGGAGCTACTACAATTACAGGTGACATTGGGCTTTGCCCAGGTTCTTCAATTGGCGGCTTTCCTCCGGGCATTTTAATCGGAACCAAACACATCAACGATCCTATTGCTGTTCAGGCTAAATTAGATTTAACTGCAGCATATAATGATGCTGCAGGAAGAACCTGCACAGATATTGTTACTTTATCAGGAAATATCGGCGGCCTTACACTTACGCCGGGACTTTATAAATCAACATCCTCGCTTGCTGTATCTTCGGGCGATCTTACTTTCGATGCTAAAGGAAATTCAGATGCTGTGTTTATAATTCAAATTGCATCAACTCTCACCGCCACATCCGGCCGTAAAGTAATACTTGGCGGAGGCGCATTGGCATCCAATATTTTCTGGCAGGTAGGCAGTTCTGCAACTTTTGGAACGACTTCTGTTTTTAAAGGTACAGTTATGGTAATGCAGTCTATCACTTTCAATACTGGTGCAACGCTTGATGGCAAAGGATTGGCAAGAACCGGTGCGGTTGTTATGGGTGGCAATACCATCGTATGCCAGTAAAATATCAATATCAAAATAGGAGCGCTTCGATTAATTCAGGCGCTCTTTCTATTTAATAAATTTAGTAATTATAATTGCATTTTTTATTGACTAATTAAAAAGTTTATGGCTGACAGCGATATTGACGGGCTTTTATTTGATGAGAATGAGCACCTTGAAAGACTGCATCAAATTGTGAAGGACACGCTTGAAGCGGAAGAGCTTATTATTCATAATCTATTGAATCCGCCGATAGAAACACTTACTCATGGACAAAAAATTTCAGATAAAGTAGCCCGCTTCGGAGGAAGCTGGCGCTTTATTATTTTATTTGGGGTAGTATTAACTCTCTGGATTATTTTTAATGTTGCAGTTATTTCAAAATTCATGTTTGACCCCTACCCATTCATTTTAATGAACCTGATTCTCTCCTGTATTGCTGCCCTGCAAGCCCCAATCATTATGATGAGCCAAAACAGAAAGGAAGAAAAAGACAGAATGAGAAGCGAAAACGATTACCTGATAAATCTTAAAGCTGAGATGCAAATCCGCAGCCTGCATCAAAAAATGGACTTGTTATTAGAAGAACAAATCAAAACCCTTTTTAATTCTCAGGAAAAACAATTTTCCTTGCTCAATGAAATAAACAGCAAATTAGATAGGGTTCCAATGAATGAATTTTCTAAATCGGTATATCCCTTACATTAATATTTCTCCAGGCGATATAGATAAAATTCGCAAATGGATTTATTTAATTTATCATAGTTTAATATTTAGATTATATTAGTTATATAACGTTCCTGCAAAATTTTCCTGAAGCCCTGTCTCAAAACATTCTCTGCAGCAATCGAAAACTGTTTTTCTAACTGAATTTTATCGTAAAAAATGTGTGAAAGATGTAACAGATTTCAAAATTTATGTAACACCCATCGCAATCACCTAATCTATCTTTGCCGTATAAATAAATCTAAAAAATATAAAACAAATGAAAAATAAAATCAAAGAGTACACAGCAGCTTCAGGCCTCGAGTCAATTAAGGTTCAGCTGGATTATAAAACAGTTATAACTCTATCGCGCAAGGCATCCCTAGAGATATGGCTTAGAAGATATCCTGAAGCAAAAGTGATTGCTTCTTAAATATTTTTAAGTACAATTAAAAATACGAATGGATAGGATGATGTAATTTTTTTAATGCGGTATAAGATCAAAAGGCAGTACATTATTAATTTATTCTAGTTATAGTAGTGTTTTGTCTTGTGTATTGCCCGTGATTAAAATAAAATAATTTTATAACTCAGTGGAATAATATGAAAAAGAAATCAAAAGAGTTTTTAAAGGAAGATGGATTAAACAGCCATATAATGCCGAAACGCGCAAAGTTTCGTTCAGAGATGGCTAAATCATTTCCTTCTCCCTATAGGGGGGGAGGAGATTCTTTGGCTGACGGCATAAATGAAGCCATAAGACAGCTGGATAAGCTCAAACCGAAAAAAAAAGGAGGCGCAGCTTTTCTTGGTACTAATCCTGCATTGACCATTGATTTTGAAAATGTAAAAGATTCTTCTCTAAATCCAAAGATGAGTACTTCTGATGAAGTAATTAAGCAAGTTATAAAATTGTTCGAAGGCATGCCTAACTGGGGGCATCCGCTTACAATGAATAATGTAAACCCTCAGGGAAACACTGTTGCAATAGTTGCGGCAATTTTATCAGAAATATTTGCGCCCAATATTCTTGAAGGAGAATATGCATGGAATACGCATCAGGCTGAATTAGAATCTGCTGGAATATTAGCGAACCTTGCAGGCTGGAAACCAAAGGAAGCAGGATGTATTTATACTTACGGCGGTTCAGGCTGCTGGACTTATCATTTAAAATATGCTCTTACGCGGGTACTTCCCGATTCAAGATATAAAGGAGTGCGGACAGATGCAAAAGTTATCTGCTCACAGCAGGCTCACTATACCATGCTTAACAGTACCGACTGGATGGGTTTAGGCATGGATAACATTATTCGAATTAAAACAGATTCTGATACAAATGCAATGGATACAAAGCATCTTGAAATAGTTTTGAAAGATTGCCAGGCAAAAAATATTCCTGTTGCATCGGTTGTCTGTACAATGGGAACTACGGATGCAAACGCATTTGATCCAGTAGAAGAGGTAAGAAAATTAATGGACAAGTATCCAAACCCAAAAGGATATGGAAAGTCCCTGCTATACTGTGATTCAGTTATCGGCTGGTCATGGATTGCTTTTAAAAATTATGATTTCAAAAAAAATCCGCTAGGTTTTTCTGAAACAGTACTGCCTTACATTGAAAAAAATTACAATGCAATAAAGGGAATTTTTTATGCTGATGCTTTCGGAGTTGATTTTCATAAAACCGGTTTTTCGCCTTATATCAGCAGTACTTTCGTTTATAAAAATGCAAAAGAGTTTGAAACATTGCTTTCGAGAGGAGCTTCAGCCTATCTCCAGCCGCGTTCGCCTTACAATCCCCTAAATTATACCTTAGAAGTTTCAAGAGCTGCAACAGGCTCAATTGCAGGATGGGCAACACTTAAATTTTTCGGTCATGAAGGATTCCAGTCTGTATTAGGCGGTATACTTGAAAACAAAGTATATCTGAAAAATCAAATTGAAAAAAAATTCGAAATGGTATGTGTTAATCCTTCTGATTATGGATTAGTAACATTGCTGCGAATATATCCCAAAGGTATGGATGCACGCGCTCAGTTCAACTCTGAACTGCATGACCCTGCGTTTCGGGGAGCCTTGATCAAACATAACAAAATGACCCATGCAATTGGCGATAAATTATTCGAATGGTTTCGCTCCGGCAAAAAAATTAACGGACAATGCACCCCTTACCTAAGCTTCAGTACAGGCTTTCGCACTACTGAATATAATAGAGATATGAAAGACAGTGAAGCCGTAATTTATGCTGTTAAAATGTTTCCAATGAACGTAAATATAACTCCTGCAATAATGGACCATGTTCTGGAATGTATTGTTGCAGCAAGGGATGAAGTGACGATTATTAAGCCAATTAAGAAAGAGCTGGTATAATTGCTTTCGAGAGTATCTCATTTATTTTATTAATCAAGATTTTTCAACCTTTAAAAAGCTGATCGGCCTGAGTTATATCTGATAGATCTGAGTCATCATGTAAGTCCTTTAGTTCAGTAATGTTTCGCTGTTGCAATTTGTAAAATATTTTCGTCAATAATTAAATCAGGAATCCGAAAACTCAAAATAATAAATCTATAAAAAATGTTACAAAAAAAAATATATCATCCCGTGGTGGAGATTTTGGTTAAAATGATTACGGTAAACAATTGGAAAAAGGGTTTTGAAAATGCGATAAAAAAAGCACATAGTAAAAATGTACCCTTATTAGAGAATGTTAAAACTCTTGATCAATATTTGGATTGGATCAATGCATTTTTGTATTGGGTTCCAACTGAAAATTCATCTGGGCAAAACGTCAACGATCATCTCAGTGCATTTTATTTTATTGCAGATCAAGAACCGGTTTTGTCGCTGCAGAACAAAGTTATCCCTTATGACAAAGCACTTCGACTCACCCCCTTTTCTGAATGGCTTGTAAAATATGCTAATGCAATGGGTGAATTCCTCGACACTCCTGAATCATTAACCAAAGCATCGGAAAAAACATTTTACGATTCTCCCTATTACAACATGCATGAATATACAAGGCCGCATGGAGGATGGAGCACCTTTAACCAAATTTTTGCACGGCACTTTAAACCTGGGTACCGTCCTATTGCTGCAATATCCGATCAATCGATAATTGTGATGCCTGCAGATTCAACGTTTGGGGGGCAGTGGGAAATCAGAAAAGATTCAAATGTAACTGTAAAAAATTTAAATTGGAAAGTCAGCGAATTGCTTGAAGGAAGCCCGTACAAAGACCGTTTTGAAAACGGACTATTTATGCATTCTTATCTCGGCCCCACAGATTATCACCGCCAGCATGCACCTGTAGGAGGCAGAGTTATTGAAGCAAGGGTTATTCAAGGGCAGGTATATCAGGAGGTAGAAGCAAGAGTAATTGATGAAAATTCCGTAAAACATACTTTACATCTTAAAAGAAATTACGATTCGTTTGACATACCAGGGTACCAGTTTGCTCAGACAAGAGGATTGATCGTTCTTGACACTCCTATAGGTCTTGTGGCTGTTTTACCAATTGGAATGTCGCAGGTTTCCTCGGTTATCATTACAGCCGAAGAAGGTGTAACTGTCCGCAAAGGAGAAGAGTTATCGTATTTTCAATTTGGGGGCTCCGATATTATTGTTCTGTTTGAATCCGCAAGCAATGTGAGTTTCACTTGCCAGAAAACTTTACATTATAAGATGGGAACTAAAATCGCCCAGGCATTTCCAGTGATATAGGTTATCATCAATAGTAATGATAAAGAGAAAAATTAAGGAATGGATAAAAAGATATTTACCTGCAGAAATCGCTGGTACAATAACAGCTGTTAGTGTTGCCGGCATAACCCATATGTTTTATGTAAACCCTGTTATTACAGCATATTCAGGGTCTTTAGGCGAGGCAATTGGTTTCTACTCAACCATTTTTATTCAAAACATTTTAATTGTTTATAAGAAGAAAAAGACGGAGAATATAAAATTCTCATTTTTAAATTTCCCTAAGATTATAACAAATATTGTTTTAGAATTTGGACCTGCCGGTCTTCTTGACGGGCTGTTTCTTCGGCCGTTTTTTATGTATCTCTTTCCCATTTATTTGAAAAATTTCCCGCTTGGAATTCTTGTTGGAAAGATTGCCGGCGATTTTACTTTTTATATTTTGGTAATACTCAGCTACGAATTAAAACAGCTTAACAAAAAATTATAAATCAGTGACAAAATTTATACTGCAAATTTTAAAACCTCTCTGATCCTAAACACAAAAGAAGATTTCAATAATGGAAAAATTAATTACAGCCCGATGCGCATTTATTGAAGTCAATGATATTGGTGTAATATGGGTAATGGATGAAGCTAAAAAAATTGGCTTTTACAATGGAAATCCAGAATGGGCAAACCTTGGACAAGGTGAGCCGGAGGTTGGGGAAATGAAAGGAGCGCCGGAGCGTATTAAACAGTTTTCAATCGAACCCAATGATGACAGATACGGCCCATTAAATGGAATGCTTGAATTGAGAAAGGCTATTGCTGAACATTACAATAGGCTGTATCGAAAAAATAAAATCTCGAAATACACTGCCGGGAATGTGAGTATCGCGATGGGGGGCCGGCTTGCCCTTACACGCATTTTTACAATATTGGGAAAAATCCGGCTGGGCTATAAAACTCCAGAATATCCTGCTTATGAAGATATGCTAAATTACCAGCTGGATAGAATTACACCTGTGTGCATTCTTTCAAAAAAACAAAATAATTTTTCAATTCCTTCCGTTTCATTTAAGAAGGCGGTTAAGCAATATCATTTGGATGCGTTCCTCTTTAGCAACCCCTGCAACCCAACCGGCCATGTAATAAAAGACGGAGAGTTGAATGAATACTTGAAAATTGCAAAAGAAGAAAACTGCACTCTTATAGTGGATGAAGTATATTCGCATTTTATTTATGAGAATGGAAAGCCAGCTGATGGTCCAGTTTCATCTGCTGCATTTGTAGAAGATGTCAATTCAGATTCCATTTTAATTGTCGATGGTTTAACCAAATCCTTCCGATATCCAGGATGGAGACTCGCATGGATACTCGGTCCGGAAAAAGTGATAGAAGATATTGGGTGTGCAGCAAGCGCGATTGACGGAGGGCCGAGCCTTCCAATCCAAAGAGCTGCCATTCAATTATTCGAACCTGAAAGGGCAGATCAGGAATCTAATGCTTTGCGTGAAGTATTTGCAAGAAAGCAAAACATCATTTTAAACACCCTGAGAGAAAACGGAATTATCTGCTCCGATGATTCTGAAAGTACTTTTTATATCTGGGCTGATATCAGCCGTCTGCCGCCACCATTGAATAATTCAGATTGCTTTTTTAAAGAAGCGCTCAAACATAAGGTTATAACAGTTCCTGGTAATATTTTTGATATACATCCCGGCAGTCAAAAAAAAGAGTTTAACTTTAACCAGTATGTCCGATTTTCATTCGGGCCGGAAGAAGAAAATTTAAAGATGGGGCTTGAACGCATCACCGAATTAATTAAATCGCATAGGCAGCATGGTACCTAAAGGGAAATTACTAATTGTCGGAGGGCACGAAGACAAAGGAGATATTAGCGGCGAAAACCTTACGATTCATAAAAAAAAGATTTCGAAATCGCATTTTGAAATATTAGGAACTCTTATTTCAAGGATTCCCAGAGCACATCATATCATTGAGATTATTGCATCCGCTTCCTCTATTCCGGTGGAAATGGAAGGTATGTACATTGACTCCTACAAGCGCGAAGGTTTTACTCATGTTGGAATTATAAAAGTAGAAAGTATAGAGGATGCTTGTAATCTCGTTTCAATAAAACGAGTCCAAAGCGCCCATGCCGTTTTTTTTACCGGGGGAGATCAGTCTAAACTTGTATCAATGATAGGGCAAACAGAATTACTAAGTGCAATAAAAAATAAATACTATTCTGATAAAAATTTTATTGTTGGCGGAACAAGCGCAGGAGCAATGGTTATGTCAGAAACAATTATTACCGGCGGCTTAATAAGAGAGGCTCTTTTCAAGGATGATATTGAAATTGGCAAAGGATTTAATTTAATAAATGATGTAATTATTGACACTCATTTTATTAAAAGAGGCCGATTTGCTCGATTAGCACATGCTGTTGCCTTGAATCCCTCCAGCCTTGGGATAGGATTAGAGGAAAACACAGCTTTAGTAATTTCAGAAGGAAACCATGCGGAATGTATTGGGTCGGGTATGGTAATTCTTATCGACGGAAGTAAAATTGACAACACCAACATTGCAGCTGTTAATCATTTAACTCCAATTGTTATTGAAAATTTAAACGTCAGCATAATTGCTGAGGGCAGCCGTTATTTATTTAAAGAAAGAAAATTTCTGATTTAAATTTTTGAACTTGGACTAAAGAGAAATGTATTTCAATTTAATTAATTCGAAATACCTGAATACTTAAAACCCTAAAATTACTTAACCTTTAATGGGTAAAAATAAGAGCATTGCTTATTAAGCAGTGCTCTTTTTTTTATATTCTTAAAGCCATATTCTCCATAAAAAGGTGTGAATGATGTAACTTCTTTTCAAAGTTGTGTAACACATAGGGCGGTATAAGTAACGTCCTTTGTTTAACAAAAGCAAATCGCCGGATAAGACATTAAAAAAGGATTGTTTGAAAAAATTAACTATAAAATTAAGAGATTTCCTAATGCTGAATAATCCAATAATAAATATTATGGCAAAGTCTTCACAAAAAATTAAACCAATAGTTGGGATGAGTAGCATAATCGTCGCAATTGATTCTGTTGCACAAAAGCAATCCTCAGAATATGCGCGAAGCCTGATTGAAGCAAGCTTGGATCCTTTGGTCACCATAAACACCGAAGGAAAAATTACAGATATGAATGAGGCTTTGGCAAACATTACCGGCTTGACCCGAGAAAAATTAACCGGCACAGATTTCTTTGATTATTTTACTGAGCCGCAAAAAGCACGGGAAGTTTACTTAGAAGTATTTGCAAAAGGATCAGTTGCAGATTCCCCGCTTACACTGCGACATAAGGACGGAAAACTTACTGACGTTTTATTTAATGGATCCGTTTATAAAGATGACAAGGGAAATGTTCTTGGAGTGGTGATTGTGGCAAGAGATGTCGCCGAACAAAAATGGGCGATAGAATTGCGTATTGCTAATAAGGAACTTGCTTTTCAAAATGATGAAAAAGAGAAACGGGCGGCAGAATTAATTATCGCAAATAAAGAACTTGTATTTCAGAACGAAGAAAAAGAAAAGCGTGCAGCTGAATTAATTATTGCAAACAAAGAGCTGGCATTTCAGAATGAAGAAAAGGAAAAACGAGCCGCTGAAAAAGAAAAACGGGCTGCAGAATTAATCATTGCTAACAAAGAACTTGCTTTTCAAAATGATGAAAAAGAAAAACGTGCAGCGGAGTTAGTCATTGCAAATAAGGAATTGGCTTTTCAAAATGATGAGAAAGAAAAACGAGCAGCAGAGTTAGTTATAGCTAACAAAGAACTCGCATTTCAAAATCAGGTGAAAGAGAAGCGGGCAGCAGAATTGGTAATTGCCAATGAAGAACTCGCTTTTCAAAACAATGAAAAAGAAAAACGAGCAGCAGAATTAGTAATTGCCAATGAAGAACTTGCTTTTCAAAACAATGAAAAAGAAAAACGAGCAGCAGAATTAGTAATTGCAAATAAGGAACTTGCTTTTCAAAACGAAGTGAAAGAAAAAAGAGCGGCAGAGTTAATCATAGCAAACGAAGAACTTGCTTTTCAAAATAATGAAAAAGAAAAGAGGGCAGCAGAGTTATTTATAGCAAACAAGGAACTGGTTTTTCAAACTGGAGAAAAAGAAAAACGTGCTGCAGAGCTTGTCATTGCTGACATTGAACTTGATTTTCAAAATAAGGAAAAAGAAAAGCGTGAAATTGCGAATAAAGAATTAGAAGCTTTCAGTTATTCTGTAAAATTAGCTTCTCAATATTCCCTTAGCCTGATTGAGGCAAGTCTAGACCCTTTGGTGACTATCAGTACAGAAGGGAAAATTACAGATATGAATGAAGCATTGGTAAACATTACGGGGGTTGAGAGGGAGAAATTAATTGGTTCCGATTTCTTCGATTATTTTACTGAGCCGCAAAAGGCGCGTGAGGTTTACCAGGAGGTTTTTGCAAAAGGATCTGTTGCCGATTCCCCGCTTACGCTTCGCCACAAGGATGGAAAACTTACAGATGTTTTATTTAACGGCTCAGTGTATAAAGATGACAGAGGGAATGTACTAGGGGTGGTTATTGTAGCAAGAGACGTAACTGCCCAAAAATTACTTTCTAAATATTCACTTAGTTTGATTGAAGCAAGTCTTGATCCATTATTTACAATAAATACAGACGGCAAAATAACTGACATGAATGAGGCAACAGTAAACATTACAGGTATAGAACGGGAAAAATTGATCGGCTCAGACTTTTTTGATTATTTCACTGAACCGCAAAAAGCTCGGGAGGTTTACCAGGAAGTATATGCAAAAGGTTCAGTTGCTGATTCCCCCCTTACACTGCGTCATAAAGATGCGAAGCTTACCGATGTATTATTTAACGGTTCCGTTTATAAAGATGACAGAGGAAACGTGCTTGGTGCGGTGGTAGTTGCAAGAGATATTACTGAACAAAAACAGCTTGCTGAAAGAGAAATTGCAGGACGTGAAAAAGAATTAATGAGAATTGAAGAGTTAGAGCGGTTCAGAAAGTTAACAGTGGGCCGGGAATTAAAAATGATTGAATTGAAAAAAGAAATCGAAGTTTTAAAAAGTAAAATTTAATTAGTAAAAATCTTTGTTTTTAAACGAATATTAATTCAAAGCCAAATGCAATCTTCTTTACAAAATACCAAAGTTGATTATAACCCATGGGAAAATGTAAATAATTCACCGGAGAATAAAGAATTTATTTCGGATGAAAAAATTGATCTTCAGGAAACAGAAAAGGCACTGCTGAATATTTTGGATGATTACTCAGAAGAAAAATATCACTCAGAAGATGCGCAGAGAGCTCTATTGAATATATTGGACGATTACAGTGAAGAAAAAATAAATATGGAAAACACGCAGCGTGCGGTTCTTAATATTCTTGAAGATTATAGTGAGGCAAAAGAAAAAGCTGAGGAAGCAACCAAATTAAAAGAGGCATTTTTAGCGAACATGAGCCATGAAATCCGTACACCGATGAATGCAATTATTGGTTTTTCGGATATCCTTTCCAAAGGGAAACTTGCCGAAAAGGAAAAAGAATATGTAAGAACAATAAAATTAGCTGGAGAAAATCTACTGACAATTATCAACGATATACTTGATATATCAAAGATTGAGGCGGGCATGATGACTTTTGAAGAACATACCTTCAGTGTGAAGGAAATTTTCAAATCAATTAATGGAATGCTTATTGGAAAAGCCAAAGAAAAAAATCTTGAATTATCATTCAGTATAGATGATAATGTTCCGGAAAGTCTGCTTGGTGATTCCACAAGGCTTACTCAAATAATAATCAACCTTACAGGAAATGCAATTAAGTTCACACAAAAAGGAAAAGTACAAGTGAATGTTAAAGTTCTGAAAAATGCTGAAATCACTGATAGCAGCAAAGTTGATGACAATACCCTATTGGAATTCTTGATTCAAGATACTGGGATAGGGATACCGGAGGATAAGTTAGAAAATATTTTTGAGAGGTTCCGTCAGGCGGAGTCACATACCACAAGAAAATACGGGGGCACAGGCCTTGGATTAAGTATTGCGAAACAGCTGGTGGAACTTCAGGGAGGCACATTGTCAGTCAAAAGTGAATTTAATTCAGGTTCAGTTTTTTCATTTCATATACTTTATAAAAAATCAAAGATTGTTCCGGCAGCCCCTGTAATTGCAGCAAAAAAATATACAATGGAGGATCTTAGCAAATTAAAAATATTGCTTGTTGAGGATAATTTATTGAACGTAAAATTAATTTACAGTTTGTTTTCTGAAAACAAGCTAAAAGTTGAAGTTGCTGAGAACGGAAATGTTGGAATCGAAAAACTTATGGAAAATAATGATTCCAGTCCGCAGCTTTCATCATTTGATATCATTTTGATGGACATGGAAATGCCTGTGATGAATGGCTATGAGGCTACTACAATAATCCGGAAGCAATTAAAAAATCCAATTCCAATCATTGCAATGACAGCGCATGCAATGGCAGGTGAAAGGGAAAAATGTCTGGGTTTAGGAATGAGCGATTATATCTCAAAACCAATAAATGCCAACTTGCTTTTTGATAAAATATATGAATTAACACTTAATTCTTAATGCAATGAAAACTGACGAGACAGAAAGCGGAACAGAAAATGTATGCAGCCTAAGTTATCTTTCGGAGATAATGGGCGGAAAAAAAAATTTGATCAAAGAGATAATGGATGTTTTTTTAAAACAGATACCCGAAGAACTTCAATGTATAAACGATTCCGTTGCCAAAGCTGATTATCCCATTGTAAAAAGCCTTGCACACACAATGAAATCCTCAGTTTCAATAATGGGTATTTCTATTTTGGGACCGATTTTGCAGGAAATGGTTGATTTGGCAAAAGAGGCTGAAAATATTGAAAAAATAAAAGGACTCAATCTAAAACTCAATCAGATATGTATGCGCGCAATTTCAGAAATTGAAACTGCGAAACATAGTTATGTTTAAAACTATTAAACCATAAATAAATGGAAACGGAATTTTTTAAAAGCATGAGCCCGGAAGAAAAAATAATTTTCATCGTGGAAGACAGTGAAGTTTATGCAAAATCACTTCAGACATTTATTCAAAATCGGTTCCTAGATGTAAAAGAGATAAAAACTTTCCGCATAGGAGAAATGTGTTTAATGGAATTACATCATAATCCATGTATCGTTATTATGGATTATTTTTTGAATTCAAAATATAAAGCTGCTGATAATGGGCTTGAAATAATTAAGCGGATTAAAACACAAAGACCCTTCACAAACATAATTGTTTTAAGTGCACAAGAGGAGGTTGAAGTTGCCTTAGAAACAGTAAAACAAACCGATTGTTATTACATCAGAAAAGATAAAAATGCATTTAATAAAGTTGAGCATTTGATCAGCCAAATTTTTAATCGAAACAATTTCCCAGCAATTGAATCTCTGAATTAGAGGGAAAGGCTTGATTTTTATTTATTCAAAAATATCTGAGCCCTCTGCTAACACACAAAAAATAATAAGCGTGAATACAAAAAATCAAATTAATATTTTTATTGTTGATGACAATAAGGTTTTTACTCTGGCACTGAAAGCTGATATTGAAATGGCTTTCAAAAATATGTTTATAAAGATATACACATTTGAAACTGGTGAAAGCTGCATAGAAAGGTTCAGAAGAGTGATGCCTGAATTAGTAATCCTGGATTTTTATTTAAACAGCAAAATAGCCGACGCTGTAGATGGAATTAGGGTTTTAGATTGGATTAAAAAAGAAAATAATAAAACCGATGTGATAATGCTTACCAGCAATGACCATATTGATATTGCCCTGGAATCATTAAAACATGGAGCTTCAGATTACGTTGTTAAAACCGAAACGCAATTCAAAAAAATAAATTATTCTTTGTTAAACCTGTTTAAAACAAGGGAAGCTAAAACAGAAGCAAGAAGATATAAACGCCTCCTTTTTGTTTTGTTTTTCTTCGTTTTAATTTTTATGGCCGGTATTAAAGTCGTTCAGATGTTCGCCCCGCACGGAGCGCCTTAATGGTAAAGTGAGAGAGGTAGTATAATACTTAAATTTTTAAAAAAGGCATTTAAAAGTTATAGATGAAACAAATCAGCAAATAATATATTTTAACACATTAACACTCTGAAGCTATGAATATGTTCGCTAAAATGTTTAAGAGAGTAGGGTCAAGAGAAAAAACCATTTTTATACTTGGAGACAATGATTTGTATGCAAAATCATTAGAAAAATTTTTAATAACACGTCTCCCCGAGTTTAACAATATAAAAATTTTCTCAAATGGAGAATCTTGTTTACTGGAACTCAAACAAAACCCAACCGTAATCATAATGGATGACCTCATAAAAAAAAATATTAGCAGCGCACCAACGGCTCTTTCAACAATAAAAAATATTAAATCTGTGAGCTCCAAAACTAATGTTATTCTGCTCAGTTCGCAAAAGGAATTTGATGTTGTAGGCAAATCAATAGCAAAATTTGGCTGCATCTATCTGCAAAAAGACGAGCATTCATTTTACAAAGTTGAAGCTTTAATTAAAAGTATTTTTAACCGCGAAAATTAAAACTCCACAAGCAAGGGATTTTAGTAAATTAAAAAATAAATGTTCGGATAGATTTTGCAGCGGACAGCCAAATATCATGAAATCAAAAAATCAAACAAATATTTTTATTGTAGAAGATAATCCAATTTTTGCCTTGGCACTTAAAGGATATATCGAGACGGCTTTTCAAAATAGATTAATTAAAATATATTCATTTGAAACTGGCGAAAAATGCATGCAACAATTTGCTCAAATATTACCTGAATTTGTTATTTTGGATTATAACCTAAACAACAATTCCTTACGCGCAGCCAACGGACTCCAGGTTTTAGATCAGATAAAGCTAATCAACTTTGATACAAGCGTAATTATGCTCACAAGCAATCATCAAATTGAAATTGCCTTAAAATCATTTCATCACGGAGCCTCAGATTATATTCTCAAAGCAGAAAGTCAATTCAAAACAATTAATGAATCTATTTCTAAAATTTTTGCTCAGAAAGAACTTGCTTTTCAAAATATTGAAAAAGAAAAACACGCTGTGGATTTGATTATGGCTGATAAGGAATTGGGTTTTCAAAGAAAAGAAAAAGAAAAGCGTGCTGCTGAATCCATTATTGCATGCAAATTACTTGAGAGGCAAAATGCCGAAAAAGAAAAGTTGGCTACCGGTTTACTTATTGCTAATATTCAAAAAGCAGAAATTGAAAAGTCTAAACTTCTTGTTGAAAAAACAGTAAAAGATATTACTGACAGTATAAATTACGCAAAAAGAATACAGCTTGCAAAATTGCCCCGGAAAGAAGATATATATGCTGCACTTTCTCAAAGTTTTATCCTTTTTAAACCGAAAGACATTGTTAGCGGTGATTTTTATTTTTTTCATAAATCAACTAATAGATTTGAAACTGGAAAAGGTGATGTTCTATTTATTGTTGCTGCTGATTGCACAGGACATGGAGTACCCGGTGCATTTATGAGTATGATTGGATCAGGAAAGTTAGAAGAAGCAGTTGCCAAAAGCACGGATACATCTGAAATTTTGAAACACTTAAATATCGGCATCAAAAATTCGTTGCACCAAACCCGCGGTAAAGAATCTACCAGAGATGGGATGGACATAGCGATTTGCTCATTAGATTTGGATAATCGAATCATAAAATATGCCGGCGCTAACCGACCGCTTTGGCTTATCCGAAAAGGAAAATCAGTGGTTGAAGAAATCAAAGGAACAAAAAAAGGAATAGGTGGTTTTACTGATGAAAATCAGTATTTCGACAGTCACGAATTAAAATTGCAGAAAGGAGATACTTTTTACATTTCTACTGATGGTTACGCAGATCAATTTGGCGGGTCGCGCGGAAAAAAATTATTGACGAAAAGATTTAAGGAAATTTTGCTTGAAATTCAACACAAGCCGATGCTGGAGCAGGAAAATCATTTAAACAGCTTTATAGAAAATTGGAAGGCTGGTGAGGAACAGGTTGACGATATTTTAGTAATAGGGGTGCGGCTGTAATTGTGCAAAAAATCAAATAGACTTATTATCATGAAAAAAATTGAAATTACAAAAATTCTTGTTCCTGTTGACTTCTCAGAACATTCTGACGTGGCAGTTTCCAACGCAGTAACATTGGCTCGTTTATTAAATGCGGATCTATTTCTAATTCATGTTATTGAATTTAACGGGTATCATTTTTCTATGACACCTGAAACAGACATAATATATCCACCGCTCATGGAGCTGAAGACAGTAGTTGAGAAAAAATTGGATAAAATGAGATCAGACATTAAGAAAAGGTTCGGCATTTTATCAAAAATATATATTGCATCCGGACTTATCCATACTGAAATTATTGATTATTCTAAGAAGAAAAAAATCGATCTGATCGTGATGGGAACACACGGTGTATCTGGTTATAAAGAATTGTTTACTGGAAGTAATGCACAGCGGGTTGTTACTCTTTCAGAAGTTCCCGTTTTAACATTGCAGAAAAATGCTCGGGCATTGCGCTTTAAGAATATTTTGATTCCTATTGATAATTCGCTTCATAGCCGTGAAAAGGTGAATTTAGCGATGATTATAGCGAATGTGTTTGGATCTAAAATTCATATAGTTGGTCTTCCTCCCTCAAAGGATAAATTGGATCTGAATAGATTTAAAATTAAATGTGAATCAGTTGAAAAGATTGTGCATGCGGATAAGTTGCCTTGTAAAACAACTATAGCGGGCGGAGAAAACCTTGCTGCTGCTGCACTTCGCTATGCTTCTAAAAATAAATGCAGTTTGATTGTAATAAACACCGGTCATGAGTCAAAGAGTACTGGTATTTTTCTTGGCGGATTTGCACAGCAAATCGTAAATCATTCTAAAGTTCCTGTTTTGAGTTTCAAGCATTCCGAAGGTCATTACAGTATTGATACACCTGGATTTGGTATCAGTTAAGGGCTTTGTAATTGCAATTCAAAACTTGAACGGTAAACTTAGCGCTGTTAAAATTCAAAGGTCACGGTTTAACTTTATATATTATTTTATTCGGTCCGTCATATGGCGGATTTTTTTTATCAATGATACTGCAATCTAAGCATCGATTTTACTTCCTTTCGGGAAGGTAAATGCTAAATTTATTATGCTATAAACTTGAAAAAAATGTTTTGTATTTTATGATTTTCAATGAGGAACAGTAATTGATAAAAATTATGTTGAATAATGTGTGAATGTTGTAAGTTATTACAATAGTTCTGTAACATCTACGAGACCATACCACCGCACCTTTGCAGGATGTGAAAATTCATTCACAATGTAAATTTAAATAAAATGAAAACTAAACTATGCATTAAATTAACTACAGTTATACTGTTCTTGATTCCTACATTAAATTTTGCACAGGCTCCTCCTTTAGGACTTGCAGCAAATTTTGTACTTTTTTCAACTGATGGAGCAGTGAGTAACTCCGGGATTTCACATATTACGGGAAATGTTGGAACTAATAATGGTTCAAGCACAGCCTTTGGAAATGTTAACGGTGTTATGCATGATGGCGATGGTACAAGTGCTCAATGCGCTTCAGATTTGCTGATTGCCTATAATCAGTTAAACAGCACAACGTCCACTTTCAGCCACGCACCCCTCCTTGGAAATGGCGACACTCTTATTGCTGGAGTATATGCAATCTCAGGTTCAAGTACATTAAACTTGAATCTTTACTTAAACGCTAACGGCAATGCGAATGCGGTATTTATCTTTAAGATTCAAGGATCTTTTTCAACTAACGCATCTTCTCAAATTAAATTGGTTAACGGAGCTTTGGCATGTAATGTGTTTTGGAAAGTAGAAGGCCTGGTAAGCATGGCTTCCGGGACTTCCTTGAAAGGTACAGTTATTGCAAACAACGCTGCGATTAATATGTATACAGGCTGTACACTTGAAGGCAGGGCATTATCAACAGCTGGCGCAATAACTATTGACGGTGTATCAGCATATACTCCCATTGGCTGTGGAAGCCCTGTTCTTATGGGGCCAGCGGCTCCAAATTTGGCAGCCACTTCCTGTTATGCAATTTTTTCTACTAACGGAGCTGTTACAAATTCTGGTATAACACATATTACAGGCGATGTTGGCAGTAATAATGGATCTGCTGCCGGCTTCAATCCATTATTCATAACTGGTACTCTTCATACAATTCCTGATGGCTCTACTGCTCAGTGTGCTTTGGATCTTCTAAATGTTTATAATTATTTAAACACACTTCCTTATGACATTGAATTGTTATATCCTGCAGCGTTTGGAAATAATTTGGTACTTACTCCGCACACCTATCTTATGGGCGGGGCAGCATCATTTACTGATACTCTTTTTTTGAATGCTCAGGGGAATTCAAATGCTGTATTCGTTATACAGATCAACGGTGCTCTTTCAACAAGTACTTATTCGCAGGTTATCCTTACTAACGGAGCACAGTCAAAAAATGTGTTTTGGAAAATTGAGGGAGCAGTTGACATTAATAATTTTTCTGTTTTCCGCGGGAATCTAATTTGTAACAATGGAGCTTTGGGAGCATTAAATACTGGAGTTACACTTGATGGAAGAGCTCTAACCACCACAGGAGCGTTATCAACATCTGCGATTACAGCTGTTATGCCATCTCCCTGCACCCCTTTAACAACAGGTGTTTCCTCTCTTGATGCTGAAACTAGTAATGAAACTGCTTCCATTTATCCTAATCCCTTTAGTACATCTGTTTGTATTCGTATAAATGATCCTGCTCAAGAAAACCAAACTGAGGTAGGAATTTTTAATGTTTTAGGATCAGAAGTACTGCGTACAACAATTACAAAACAATTGACTGTTTTGGAAACAAGTATGCTTCCAACCGGCATTTATTTTTATAAAGTAATCAACAACTGTCAAATAATACAATCAGGTAAATTGATTTCGCAGCGGTAAAAATGTATTTGGAAAAAATGCGGTACACAATATGTTTTTTTCTTAGTGCATAAGGTAAATTTCTTGGAAGGAAAGGTAAACTTAGCAAAAGCAAATACGATTCTTTTATATTTTTATTTTCAAGCATCCAGCAAGATCTGGATGCTTTTTTTACGCTCATTTATTCACATCAACTGTTGGAACAAAGAAGGCTGGCTTGGCCTGCGCAAAGATTTGAGGGATAAAATCACCCTCATTGATCACTTCAGTATTTAGAATAAGGTTAACGTAATACTTAAATGTATGTATGAATGTTGTAACTAATTGAAAAAGTTGTGTAACACAAAAAGATACTTAACTATCGACCTTTGCTTCAGAAAACAAATTCAAATTCGCAGGAATAAATCATAAAAGTAAAGTTGAATTAATAGCCGCAAGGGTTCAAGAATCAAACAAACTAAAACAAAATACATCATGCATCCAGAAAGTGATTTATCGTCTTCAGAAGACAAGCAGAGAGAAGCATCAGATATTTCTTCAATTTCTATTATAGTGTCGGGTTTGCTCGCAGATAGCAAACAGGATGGAATGTTAGATCGGCTTCAGGCTAAACTTGGCAAATCAAAAGAAGAAATTTTCAAACTTATTTCTGAACTATAAATTTCAGATCTGAAAAAAAGTTAATTATTAATCACTTAAAACAATAAAAAATGAAAAAAATAATTTTTGTACTCACGGCATCACTATTTGCTTCAACCATATTTTTAATAAGCTGTAACAGTCCTGAAGAGAAAGTTGATACGGCAGAAAAAAATGTCTTAGAGGCGAATAAAAATTTGGATAAAGCTAATGAAGAATACCTCACTGACATTAAGAATTTCCGGAAAGAAACTGCAGATAAGATTGAGGCCAACAACCAAAGCATTTCGCAGTTTAAAGAAAGGATAGAGCATGAAAAAAATAATATTAAAATGGATTCGGAAAAAAAGATTGCAGAATTAGAACAAAAAAACAGTGATTCCCAAAAGAAAATGGATGATTATAAGGCTGAAGGAAAAGAGCAATGGCAAAAATTCAAGGCCGATTTCAGCAGAGGGATGGATGAGTTAGGTAAAGCATTTAAAGACCTTGCAATTCCTTCAGTTAAATAGTATAATGTAAATCTTTCTGAAAAATATAAATAACAGTTTTTTGAAATTTAATTTGTTATGAAATTACTTCTCCTCCTTGTTTCTTTAATCATTTTGTCTTCCTTTTCCTATGAAAAAAGTGAGGCCGATATTGATAATATTTACCTAATATTTACTTCAGATTCATTGGGTGTGTATGGAACAATATTAAATGATTCTGAAAACAAGTTTCTTTTTCCAGGTAAACCTTATAAAGTTTTAAAAGGGCAGATAATTTTATTTGACCGGAACTATTCAGCAAGTACAAACAGGTTCTGCTTGACTGCAGATGTTGGGAAATGCAATTATTTTTCTAAAGAAAACTTTTATCATTATCGATTAACAAATCAGTATGTAATTGTTGTTAAATGATTGCATCTGCGGGTGTGGAGGAATTTACACTGCTTTAAATCATGCGGAATTGAAGCAAAATGAAAGTGGGCTCCTCCCTTTGAAGGCGGTAAAACACTAATAAACAGTTTAAAATATAAACAATGACAAACAAACAAAATCGGGTAACAGCCCCCACCCAAAGCGGAATTGCTTATAATGTAGGTCAGCTAATGATTGCTAATGTTAAAGATGCGTTCAAAACGAATGATCCAGTTAGTATTTCAAAATACTTAAAGATTGCAAACATTATCTTTTCAGAAAATAAATAAGTGTGAATTTTATAAACTGTTTTTACAATTGTATAACAAATTTATAGTTCTCAGCATTGATCTATGTATTCATCTTATTGTAATAAATTAATAATAAATTTTATATATCAATCCATGACAAATCAAACAAAATGGTCAATAGACCAAGCCCACAGCGAAATTTCTTTTAGAGTGAAACACTTAATGATAGCTAATGTAAAAGGTAGTTTCAAAACATTTGATGCAAGCATCTATTCAGAGGCTAGAGATTTTACAACGGTTGAAATAGACCTTTGGATTGATGCGGCTTCTATAAGTACGGGTGATGTGAAACGTGATGAGCACTTAAGAGGAGCCGATTTTCTGGATACACAAAATCATAAACAAATATCGTTCACGGCTTCCACTATTGAGAAATCAGGCAAGAATGGTAATCATGAAATGTGGGGAGGTCTCACGATTAAAGGAGTTACTAAAAACGTACAATTATTTGTAGAATTCGGAGGGATAATAAATGATCCTTGGGGGAATGAAAAAGCTGGTTTTACTGTAACTGGAAAAATCAACAGAAGTGATTGGGGGCTTGTTTGGAATGCATCAATCGAAAAAAGCGGCTTAATGGTGAGTGATGAGGTAACAATCTTATGCGAGATAGAACTTATCAATGCCGGTCAAAAAGATTTAACAATGGAATTGAAAAATTCAGCAGACAAGGCCGTTGTTAAATAAGCTAGGCCCTCTAACGTAAACTAATGACAGTTTTAAAGATCTAATTTTAAAAATAATATAAAAACAATAAAAATGAACTATACACTAAATGAAAAATCAGACAGAATAAAAGACAGTATCAACGTTACTGCGGAAAAGTCAAAAGAAACTATAAGGGAAATGATTTCTTCAAATAATAAATATATTGGTGATGCTTTGGATTCAAATAGAATAATTGTCGATTCAATAAAGGAAAAACTAAATAATCAGGATATTGAAGATTCTGTCACAGAATCAATGAATAGTACCTTTGGGAAATCTATAGAACTAGCCGAAGATGCTCTCGATAGTATTATTAACGCATATACCAAGCAGATGGAGATGACTGTTGATTTTAATACAAAGCTGGTTGATGTAATCAAATCAGCAAATCTATTGCATCCTGAAGAAGTATTAGAATTAATTCATGGGAATTTTCATGATGCACACCAGCTGACAATTAAAAACACAAAAGAAATTCTTGATTTCTATAATAAGCATACAAGCCTTGCAGTAAGTTTTAATCAGAAATTCTGCAAGAGCATAAACGCACAAATTGAGTCTCTTTTCATTTTACAAAACAAAGGATTGAACAAATTTACTATCTGGGCAGCTGATTGGTGGAAGCAAGAAGAAGAAGATAAAAAAGAAATTGCTAAAAGTTGATTGGGTATTATTCATAAGAAGCAAATTGTAAAATTTAAATGAAAAGAACATTTTTTTTAGCGGCGTTTATTCTTCAGTTTGTGTCATTCGGCTTTGCACAGATAGATTCGGCGCATCACTATTCTATAGCGGAAATAAAAAAGTTTTCGGCTTATATAATTGACCTTGAAAACAGAAATACTGCCCGGACATCCTCCGAATACGCTGTAATTGCAAAAGAACAAATTGATGAACTGCTTAACGATCATACCCATTCATTTACTGATTTCGAAGTTATTGAATTAGCAGTATATATTAAAGCTTTAGAAAATGAAAATGAGAGTGCTTGTATTCACAGCGAAGAAATGATGTTAGGGAGAAAGCGGAATGTTAGAGATTCCATTAATGCATACACAAATACAGAAGCAATTAAATTAGCTAATTATAAATAAATGAAAAAATGAAAAATTTGGAAATCCCGAAAAAAAGTATTGGAAAAAATAGTCGAAATCGCTCAGCTGATTTCACTAGTCCTGAAATTGACTCTGACAAGTCCGGCGCAGATAATGACGCTGATAAAACAGTAAAAAAAAACAAATCCCTCAAATCTAAGTTGGAAATTGATCCTGACTCAACAGGGATAGATACAAAAGCGGATAAGACAAAAAAAGAAACATTTCCTATTCAGCCAAAAAGGAAATAGCTTAACACCCTATTCTTCCGAGAAAATATTTTTTTTTGCTAGTTGCAGTTAAAAAATAATGTGTTTTCAAATATTAATCGTCAAATAAAAATATAAAATAATGGAAAATCATAACAACACAGGAAAACTTATTGGAGCAATTCTATTGGGAGCAGCCATAGGCGGAATCGCCGGGGTTCTTTTGGCACCGCGAAAAGGATCAGAAACACGAAAAAATATTTCCGGACAGACCGAAGATCTGGTTGATTCAATGAAAGAAAAATTTGCGGAGTTCCTTGAGGGAATAAACAAAGAGGCAGAAATTGTTAAGAACAAATCGAGTGAATTTATGAAAGATGGCCAGGCATCAAAAGCGGAGAGAATTAAATAAATTTATCTCTACTAAATAAGAATTCCAGGTCATAATTAATTTAAAAGCCGTGAATGTCAGCACCCGAAAAAAATTGGTATTCTCATTTGCGGCTTTTTTTAATTTTTGAAGAGTTTAATTTTTATACAAATTTTGCTTTTATAAAACTCTGGCGCATACGGCTCAGGATTTTTCAAAAAATGCTCAATCTTGTTCTTCAATATTAGATTGGCCCTATCGGATTTTCAAAAATCCGCCAAATATTTCAATGGAAATTATTGTGTAAAGTGTGAATCATATAAATTTTTTTGAAAGTTATGTAACACCAGCTTATTGAAACATGTACACCTTTGCAGAGGACATTAAACATTAATTCATTACGATAAATATTTTTAAATAATGGCGATTACCTTTTACATGCTTCAAATACCTCCATTGTTGCTTTTTATTTTGATTTGTTGCTTTGGAGCAATTTTTGCCGGCCTTACAACCTTTCTTTTTCGGAAATACATCAATATTAAAATACTCAGAGCGCATAATGAAGTTACGGGTTTCCTTTTTTTAGCCATTGCAAGCTTTTATGCATTGCTATTAAGTTTTGTTGTTTTTATGGTATGGACTCAATTGAACGAATCAAAGGATAATGTAAGTAAAGAGGGTAGTTCAGCGATGGGTTTATACCGTGATATAAAATTTTATCCTGATACCCTTGAATCAAAACAACTCATGACAGTTTACCTTGATTTTGTTTATAATGTTGTAGACGAAGAGTTCCCAAATATGGAAAGCATGAAGCCTGCTTTTAAAACGCCGGAATCATTTAACAAAGTCTTTTATAAGATGGAACGGCTTAATCCAAAAAACCAATTTCAAATACAACTGGTCGCTGAGATGTTTGGGCATCTGAACCAGCTGGCAGCATTTAGAGGACTTCGAACTGCATCAATGGAAGCGGAAATTCCTCCTCCTCTTTGGCTGCCTATTATGCTTGGCGCAATTATAACTATTATCTGTGCTGTACTATTAGATATAGAACATACGCGCATGCATATCACATTAAATGCGCTGCTTGGCACATTCATTGGCATGCTCCTGTTTATAATTATTATGCTCGACCATCCATATACAGGCACTTTGGGGATCAAACCTAAATCCTATAAACAAATATTTACCTTGGAACAACAGGTCAACGACCTTCGTTCAAAAAAAGCAATTTAGATTTAGTATTGAAAAATATTTTTAAATTAATTCTATGACTATTAACTCAAATTTTATCACACCATTAATGATGGCTTGCTTTACCGCTTTGATTTTAGCTTCTTGCGAATCACACGAACAAAAAACAGATGCAGCATATGAACGTGTAAAGGTTGAAAAGCTTGCCTCAAAAGACACCGTGGACATTGGTATGCCGGTAATTGAGGAGGAAAAGAAAACTTTTCCTGTTAAGAAAATTGAAGTTGTGGATGAATGGATCAAATTTAAATTAGAAACTGAAAAGAAAATAATTGCTAATGAAAATAAAATCAAAGAGATAAAGAGCATTCCTAACGCTAATACTAAATTGCTCAAGAAGGCTGCCCATTTAGAGAAAGGCAATAACGACCTTAGAAGGCAGATGAATGAATACAATGAGGAAGTGAAAGTGAAATGGGAAAGCTTTAAAACGGCGGTTAATCATAATGTAAATGAAATCAGCATCGAGCTGAAAGATATTGCATCAAGTAATAAAAAATAAAAGGTATCGGCCCGTAAATTAATTGAGCCTTTATCTTAATAATTTGTAAATACTTAGAAATAATTTTGAGAAGTAATTTTATTATTAATTATTAAAACCTAACACTATGAAAAAAATCACATTTTGTTTAATGACAACAGGATTGTTATTAACCTTCCACCCGGCGCAGTCAAGTTCCGTTACAAGAGAATCTGTATCTTTTACAGCTGATTCAAAGTCAACAGAAGCTGCTCAAGCAAGAACCCTGTTGCTTAGATTGAACGAAATAAATCAGATGGATAGATCAAATTTGAAATCGTCAGATAGAAAAAATCTTAGAGGTGAAGTGCTTTCAATCAGACATCGGCTTGATGGACTAGGTGGTGGAGTGTATCTTTCGGCAGGGGCACTTATTCTTATTATTATCCTGTTGGTGATTTTGCTTTAAAAATTTGAATTTACTGAAATTAGGTATTCCTGCATCGAGAAACTCTTGATTTCTTTATGAATATTTTTTATCTGATAAAATATTTTTAATTCAATTTACAATGAAAAAGAAAAAGCTAACAACTGCTGGAGGCGTCCCCTATACCGAATTTGAAAATTCCATGACCGCCGGTAACAGAGGGCCAATATTACTGCAGGATTATTTTCTGCATGAAGACATGGCCCATTTCAATCGCGAACGAATTCCAGAAAGAGTGGTTCATGCTAAAGGAGCAGGAGCATTTGGTACATTTACTGTGACGCACGATATCAGCCGCTACACAAAAGCAATAATTTTTTCGGAAATAGGAAAACAGACAAAAATGTTTGCCCGTTTTTCACAGGTTGGCGGAGAAAAAGGAAGTGCAGATACCGAAAGGGACCCGCGAGGTTTTGCGCTTAAGTTTTACACGGAAGATGGCAACTGGGACTTGGTAGGAAACAATACGCCCATTTTTTTTATTAAGGATGCAAAAAAGTTTTCTCACTTCATTCATACTCAAAAGAGGGATCCGAAAACAAATTGCAAAAGTCCTGCAATGGTTTGGGATTTCTTTAGCCTGAATCCAGAGAGTCTTCACCAGGTATTGATATTGATGAGCGACCGCGGAACTCCATTTTCCTATCGTTACATGCATGGTTTTGGAAGCCACACTTTCTCTATGTACAATAAATACAATGAAAGGGTTTGGGTAAAATTTCATTTCGTTTCGCTGCAGGGAATAAAAAACTTCACTCGCAAAGAAGCTAATGAAATGAGAGGTACAGACCCTGATCATGCTGTTCGAGATTTAGCGGCAGCCATAGATCGTAAAGACTTTCCTGCTTGGGCAATGAAAATTCAGGTGATGACTGAGGATCAATCCAAAAAATTTAAATTCAATCCTTTTGACCTTACAAAAGTCTGGAGCCATCAAGAGTTCCCGTTGATTGATGTGGGCGTAATGGAGCTGAATGAAACTCCGGAGAATTATTTTCGTGATGTGGAGCAGGCAGCATTTTCTCCCGCTAATGTTGTTAATGGTATAAGCTATTCACCTGATAAGGTACTTCAGGCCCGTTTACTTTCTTATCCAGATGCCCATCGATATCGCTTGGGTGTAAATTACGAGCAGATTCCTGTAAATAAGTGTCCTTACATGGTTGCAAATTATCAGCGCGATGGATCTATGCAGACTGGTGATAATGGGAATGACAGTCCTAATTACCGGCCAAATAGCTATGACACTATTTTTGTTGATGAAAATTACAAGCAGTCGGCTGTGCCGTTGGAAGCAGTCACTGCGGATTGGTTCGACCGGAACGAAAATGATAATGATCATTATACCCAGCCGGGAATATTATATCGTAAAGCTCTGAACGAACAGGACAGAAAAAATTTAGTTTCCAATATTGTGAATTCAATGAGTAGTATAATCTCAGAAAAAAAAGATGAAATTATTAATCGCCAGTTGTGTCATTTTTTTCGTGCCGATTTTCAATTGGGAATGGCGATCTCAAATGGATTAGGTGTTTCCATTGATGAAAAGGCAATGGCTCAAGCAAAATAACTCATAAGAAATAAGTTCTTTTGTTTTTTATTCATTAAAAATTATTTTCAAAACGGTATTTTTAAGCATCCTCTATATTATGGGATGCTTTTTTATTACCATGAAGTAAGTGGGAATGATGTAAGTAATTTTAAATATAATGTAACACTTGTGATTTCAAGAGTTTTCATCTTTGCGCTATAATTAATTCTTAAAAGAAATATTGGTAATGTAATTAATAAAGTAAACCTAAAACAATCAAAAATGACAGCATCAAAAAAATTAGGTATTTGGATGGATCATGCAAATGCCCATTTAATTCAATTTAAAAAGGATCCCATTGTAACCACCATTGTGGCATCAAAATTTACTCATCAGGAAAAAGAACGTACTTTGAACGAGAGTGAAAAGCTAATGCATAACGCAGAGCAGCATGAACAGGCAGAATATTATAAAGAATTGTCTGAGATTATAAAAAATCAAGATGAAGTTATTCTCTTTGGACCGACAGACGCAAAAGTTGAATTGTTTCATTTCTTAAAAGGGAATCCGCATTTTTCGAAAATAAAAATTGAAATTAAACAAGCTGATAAAATGACGGAGAACCAGAAACATGCTTTTGTTAGGGACTATTTTTCTAAACAATAATTTTGAATTTTTCCTTACAAAATGGTTTTGGAAATTCGCTCAATAGCATGGGTTCAAATTACAAGCGACAAAATATGTTAAAATTATTCCGCTTCTAAATGTTTTTAAATTGGGGCAGAAATTAAAATACTTAAAACTATGAAAACTAATACCAAGGCAAATGAAGAGTTAAACCAAAAGATCCAAAAAATCGAAAGGGAGATTCAACCGGCACTCTATGAACAAAGTTTCGATAAAACTGAGGTTAAAATGGATACTAAGAAAGAATTGAATTCAAAAATTTTGAAAATTACCATGAAAATAAAAGAGCAGTATCCTGAATTATATAAGTTCATAGATGAAATGGCAGTAACAATGCCGGATCAAAAAAGTCCCGAAATATCATTAAAAAATTTAAAATTATATTATGATTCATTGAATTCAGCATTAGATAAATATGTGTTGGAACAGTCTGTTAAGGCTGAAAAAATGGATTAAATTGGGACGTACAGTTTTAGGCTCGGGTTGCTAATTTTAGGGCTTTGTTAAATTTTAATATTGTCAGGTTTAGAAAACTATTCTTGAAAAGGAATAGTTTTTTTATTTATTAAAACGGTTTTTCCAATGTGTGAATGATGCAGCATATTCCAAAAGTTATGTAATACTTCCAATTTTAATTCAGCACACCTTTGTCGTCTCGTGAAATTTCTTTCGCGGGTAAAATTTAAAGCAATGAAAATATTTACAAAAATTTATTTTTCAGCCTTCTTCCTGATTTTGGCAATAGTTATTCCTCTGGGCTTTTCCTCATATTCTGCGAATGACGGTTTCAAAGAAAATTCAATTGATAAAATTTCAACGGAAGCAGTTTCTGAAACTGAATTGAAAATCAGCATGCGTAAACTTTGGGTAGAACACATTATTTGGACACGCAATGTTATTTTTTGCATTGTTGACGAACTTCCAGGGAAGGATCAGGCCCTAAAACGTCTGCTTCGAAATCAAACTGACATTGGCCTCGTTCTTAATTCCTATTATGGAGAAGATGCAGCCAAAAAAATAACAGGTCTTTTGTATGAACACGTAAACATCTTTGCCGAAGTAATTAGCGAAGCAAAAAAAGCTAATACTGAAGTGTTGTATGCACACAGAAATACATCAAAAGAAGTTGTTAAAACAGAAACTTCAGGGGATCCTTCAATACTTCAAAAGGTAGATATAAAGTGGTTGTCAAACGCCGATGAAATCGCAGTTTTCTTCAGTAAAGCAAATCCAAATTTGGAATTAGTTGAAATGAAGATAATGATGCATGATCACCTCAAACTTACTACTGATGAGGCGATGCAGCGTATCAAAAAAGATTATGATTCCGACATTATTTCTTATGATAAGCTTCAGAATCAAATTCTGAAAATGTCGGATGTCATTTCTGACGCAATTGTCAAACAATTCCCAGAAAAATTTAAGAAATGATTTCCCCCAATATTTTTAATTAAAGTTACTTTTTTTGAAACCTGTAAATGACCTGATCCACAGGTCATTTTTTTTATAAAAAATATCGAAGTTGAAATGTAAAACCAAATCTGGAAAGGCACTGGTATATGCTTATTTTAAGCAATCTTTTCTCGAAAATAATATTGGTTATTTAATAATTTAAATATACAGGTCTTCCTAAAAATACTTCTAAAAAATTAGAAATGCCTGAAAAAGAAACGAAAGAGATACCATTATTTCAGCATGAATAATTAAGATCAAATAAATTTGCGGGCAGCTCAATTTGTTAAATAATTATAGACCTCTGAAGTCAAGAATTAAAAAACGATGCTCCCCAATGGTCTGAATTTATTGGCTGTGCACAGCTCGTTAATTGTGTTGGAACAATTGCTCCTGATTAAATCAATTACTTTATTATTTGTGAATATTAATTTAATTTAACATAAGTGTGAATGATGTAACTTATTAAAAAAGTTCTGTAACACAATTATTTCTTTACCACCCCACCTTTGTATCGTAAAATTAATTCACTAATAAATTTAAATAAAATGAAAAACAAACTACTAAATATATTAACTGCAGTTACTCTGTTTTTAATACCGAATGTAAATTTCGGGCAGGCGCCGTCTTTAGGGACTGCAGCTAATTTTGCGCTTTTCACTACTAATGGGTTAGTGAAAAACACAGGCACAACTTATCTTACTCATATTACGGGTAATGTTGGTTCGAACATAGGGCCTGTTACAGGTTTCGGAAATGTAGATGGTGTAATGGCCTACACTGCAGACCCATTAAGCACTCAGGCTGCAACAGATCTGCTTGCTGCATATGGACAGCTGAATGCAGTGACTCCAACTAACAATACCCTTGCCCCTTTGCTCGGATCGGGACCCGGGCAGATTCTTTTTGGAGGTGTATATTCCATAACAAATGCTTCAATAACATTGGATCAAAATCTTATTCTGGACGCGCAGGGAGATTCAAGTAAAGTATTTATTTTCCAGTTGCAAGGTGCATTTTCTACAACTGCTGGTTCAAAAGTTAAGTTGATTAACGGGGCATTGGCATGTAAGGTGTTTTGGAAAGTAGAAGGCCTTGTTGATATGGCAACACAAACTTCCATGAAAGGAACTATTATTGCAAATAATGCAGCTATTAACATGGCAACTCTTGATTCATTGGAAGGAAGGGCACTCTCGATTAACGGCGCAATCAATGTTACAGGCGTTTTAGTATATACCCCAATCGGCTGTGCCAGCATGGTTCTTACTGGACCTGCAGCGCCTGCACTTAATTCTGCAGCCTGCTATGCAATTTTTACAAGTAATGGTGCACTTGTAAATGGTGCACCAAATTCTACTTCCATTGGTGATGTTGGAAGTAATGGAGGGGGTTCTATTACTGGCTGGAATGCCGGGATGGTAACGGGTACACTGCATCTTATTCAGGATCCTTCTACCATAGCGTGTGCAGTTGATTTGTCAAATGCTTATAATGCACTTAACGCTCTGCTAATTGATATTGAGCTGTTAGCTCCTATGGAGCTTGGTCACAGTCTAGTTCTTACGCCTCATACTTATCATATGGGAGGCAATGCATTTATCACTGATACACTTATTCTTAATGCTGAAGGTAATCCAAATGCAGTATTTGTGATTAAGATAACCGGCGGCAACCTTACAACCGGTACGTATGCAAACATTAAATTGATAAACGGCACCAAGTCGCAAAATGTTTTTTGGATGGTGCAGGGCGGTTATGTGGACATAAATAATTACGTTGTTTTCAGAGGAACAATTATTGTCCCGGTGGGTGCAATAAACCTGGTTAATACAGGAGTTGTATTGGATGGCAGAGCATTTACAATGAACGGAGCAATTACAACAACCGGATTAGTGGCTATAATGCCTCCAGGCTGCAGTTCTTCTCCAATAATTGTAACACCGCCGGTTAATCAAATTGTATGCAGTGGTGATACTGCCAATTTTTCCGTAAGTGCAACAGGGTCTGGTCTCACTTATCAATGGAGAAAAGGAAATATTGACTTAATCAATGCTGGAAATATTTCCGGGGCAGATTCTGCAAAGCTTGTTATTTTTCCAGCGAATGTTTCTGATACATCTTCCTTCTACAATGTTATTGTAAGCGGCTCTCTTCTGCCAAATGACACTTCAATAAATGTTTCCTTAACTGTTAATACTGCTCCAAATATAACCACTCAGCCAGCTAATCAAACGTTATGTCTGGGAGGTTCGGCAAGTTTTTCCGTTGCTGCATCTGGGTCTGGGCTCACTTATCAATGGAGAAAAGGATTAACAAATATTTTGGGTGCAACAGCATCAATATTTACAATTAATCCAGTAGGAATTTTGGATACGGCTTATAACTATAATGTTGTTGTCAGTGGAACATGTTCACCGAAAGATACATCGGTAAATGTTTTTTTAAGACTAAATAGCGCTCCAAACATTACTTCGCAGCCTGCTAATCAAACAGCATGTCCTGGAAGTTCTGTAAGTTTTTCAGCTGTTGCAGCCGGAACGGGTCTTAGTTACCAATGGAGAAAAGGCATAACAAATATTTTAGGAGCAAACACTGCTTCGTTTACAATTAATCCGGTAAGCATCTCCGATACAGCTTATAATTATAATGTTGTTGTTTCAGGAACATGTGCACTTAAAGATACTTCAATAAATGTTTCTTTATCTGTCAGCACTTCACCTGCTATTACCACACAGCCTGCAAGTCAGGTAGTATGCGCTGGCAGTTCCGTAATTTTTTCAGCAGCTGCTTCTGGAGGAAGTCTCAGCTATCAATGGAGAAAAGGCATAACAAATATTTTAGGAGCAAACACTGCTTCGCTTACTATTAACCCGGTTGGTATTACCGATACAGCTTATAACTATAATGTTGTTGTTACTGGTACATGTACTCTTAAAGACACATCAATAAATGTTTCTTTGACAGTTAATACGGCACCTGCTATTACCATCGAGCCAATTAATAAAACAGTATGTGCAGGAACTTCGGTTAATTTTTCGGTAACTGCATCGGGTACCGGTCTTACTTATCAATGGAGAAGGGGATTATCAAATATTACAGGAGCAAATTCTGCTGTGCTTACAATTAATCCTGTGAGTGTATCTGATACAGCATATAATTATAATGTTGTAATCAGCGGAGCATGCGCGCCAAATGCCGCTTCAGTAAATGTATCGCTTTCAGTAAATCCAGTACCGCCGGCTATTGAAGGCAGTAACTCGCCAATTTGTGCAGGAAGTTTAGGAAGCTCTATAAACCTTACAGCACAAACTGTTACGGGCGCATCATATTTATGGACTGGTCCAAATGGCTTTTCATCGGCATTGCAAAATCCTGTAATTCCGGCTCCAACAACTGCAGATGCAGGTAATTATTCTTTAACTGTTTTACTTAATGGCTGTTCATCGGGCACTTCAACTATTCCGGTTGTAGTTAATAACTGCCTTTCAGATTTAAGCATTGTTAAAACAGTAAATAATTCAACACCGCTTATCGGACGCATTATTGTATTTACAATTACGGCTTCTAATAATGGTCCCGATAACGCAACAGGCGTTTCAGTTAATGATGTATTACAAAGCGGATACACTTATGTTTCATCATCTGCAACAGCAGGAACTTTTGATCAGGCAGCGGGTGTTTGGACAATAGGCACTTTGAATAATGGAGCCTCTGCAACATTAACAGTAACGGTAAGAGTAATTGCAGGCGGGAATTATGTGAATACAGCAATTATATATGGCAGCGAAGCTGACCCTATTATGGCAAACAATGTTTCTTCAGTAGAACCAATCCCAACTGATTTCTTTATTCCTGAGGGCTTCTCTCCAAATGGCGACGGAACAAATGATTTATTTGTAATCAGAGGAATTTTAAATTATCCAGCCAATTCATTTGTAATCTTTAACCGCTGGGGAAATAAAGTGTTTGAAGCAAGCCCTTACCAAAATACCTGGGATGGCAGATCAGAAATGGGCTTAAGAGCAGGAGGGGATCAACTGCCGGTAGGTACATATTTCTACATACTTAATTTGAATGATGGTTCAGATATTTTTAAAGGAACAATTTATCTAAATAGATAATTTAATTAACTAAAAAATTAACAAGAAATAAAAATAAAAATAAAATGAAAACATTAAAAAATATAACATTCACATTGGTTCTAGCCTCAGGGAGTTTAACCATGAATGCACAGCAGGCACCCATGTTCACTCATTACATGAATAATACCTTAGCAGTTAATCCCGGATATGCCGGAAGCAGGGATGCTTTAACAGTAACTGCACTCGACCGCATGCAATGGGTTGATTTTAAAGGCGCACCAATGACGCAGACTTTAACCATGCATGCGCCGCTGCCTAACGAGCACATCGGCGTTGGACTTTCAGTGTTGAATGATAAAATAGGACCTACCAATAACACTTCGGTTACTGCAGATTTTGCATACATCATGCACTTAACCCCTAAGTCAAAATTAGCGCTTGGCTTAAGTGCCGGCTTGAATATATGGCAGGCTGGTTTAAATACCCTTCAATTGGATCAGCAGACCGATGCAGTGTTTCAAAACAATATCAGCAATCATACAACTCCTAATTTCGGTTTTGGAGCGTATTATTCCAGAGAGCGTTTTTATGCAGGTATTTCAGTTCCCGATTTATTACAGAATAATTATTCTTCAGTAAAAGCGGAGAGCGGAAATACACTAGTTGCGCAAGAGCAGAGACATTACTTTTTAATTGCAGGAACAATGTTAAAAATAACAGACAACCTTGCCTTCAAACCAACCACTTTAATTAAAGTAACTGCAGGTGCACCTGTTGAAGCAGATCTTACAGCATCATTTGTAATCATGAGAAAATTACTCCTTGGCGCTATGTACCGCACAGGAGATGCTGTCGGTGCATTAGTTGGATATGATGTTACAGATCAGTTTCATATTGGTTATTCATACGATTGGTCGTTTGGCCTGCAGACAGCCAAGTATAATCAGGGAAGCCACGAAATTGTTATAAGATATGATTTCCTATTGATTAGTAAAAAACAAATTCATTCTCCAAGAAATTTCTAAATTTTCATAAGATCGTAATAACGCAAAACTAAAAACTAAAACCATGAAAAAATTATATATTCCCCTTGTTCTGTTTATCGGAATCGGCCTTAACCTTAATGCTCAAGAAGCACCAGCCAAAAAAGCGTGCAAAGAAAAAAGAGGAGATAAATATGCTTTCAATTATTCTTTTGACAAAGCGATTGATTCTTATACCCGCACAAAACACTTGAGTACTGAAGGGCAGCGCAAACTGGCCGAGAGTTACCGCAGCATTAATCAAAACATTAAATCGGAAGAAGCTTACTCCGTGCTCGTAGCCAAACCTAATGGAATACTTCCTGAAGATTATTACAATTATGCAATGGTTTTAAAATCCAATGGCAAATTTGATGAGTCAGGTAAATGGATGGATAAATTTGCTGCTCTGAAACCAGCGGATTTGCGTGTAAAAGATTATGCAGCAAATAAAACTGAGTTTAGCAGTTTATCAAAAGACGACGGTAAATACAAAATCAATACGTTGACAGTTAATACTGATGCCGATGATTTCGGAACCTGCTATTATAAAAACAAAATTGTATTTGCATCTACTGGAGCAAATCCAAAATGGACGCAGAAAAAATACAATTTGAACGGCAAACCATTTTTAGATATGTATGTTTCTGAAATAGAAAACGGCCAATTAAAAGCTCCGGAGAAGTTCGGTAAAAATCTGAATGGCAAATTGCACGACGGTCCTGCAAGTTTCAATAAAGACGGAACTTATATGGCATTTACCAGAAACAATTATGATCTTAAAAGAAAAGAACGAGTTAATAAAGTTCAAATTTGTTTCAGCACATTAAAAGATGGAGAGTGGACTGCACCGGAACCTTTCGCACTTAATAATAAAGACTATTCGGTTGGACATCCCTGCTTAACTGCAAACGGAAACACAATGTATTTTACAAGTGATATGCCGGGCGGTTTTGGCGGAGCAGATATTTACAGAATTTCAAAAGACGAAAAAGGAGCTTGGGGAAAAGCTGAAAATCTGGGTGATAAAATAAACACGGAAGGCGATGAACTGTATCCTTTTTATGAAGAAAAAAACGGTGTATTATTTTTCTCCTCCAACGGACGTTTTGGTTTGGGCGGGCTTGATATTTTCAGCTGTGCTGTTAACGGTTCTAAATTCGGAACGGTGCGTAATGCAGGGGCACCATTAAATACTTCATCAGATGATTTTGCGCTTATTGTTGATGAAAATTTAAAAACAGGATATTTTTCTTCCAACAGAAACGGCGGAAACGGGGCTGATGATATTTATTCTGTTGACTTATTAAAATTAGACATCGGCAAAAAAATTGAAGGTTTTGCAAAAGATAATAAAGGAAGCGTCATTCCTCAAACAGCCATCGTATTATTTGATAATAGAGGACAAGCAATTGATTCGCTCACTACAAAAGGCGATGGTGCTTATACATTCTTAGCTGATTCGGATAAGTATTATAAATTAACCGGCAAAAAAGAAAACTATAACGATGGTGAAACTGCTGTTACTACTTTTGGTAAAGAGTATATTATAAAAGCAGATGTAACGCTTCTTCAAAAAGAAGAACCAATTGCTGAAAAAATAAAAGTGGGAGCAGATCTGGGAAAAATATTAGCATTAAATGCTATTTATTTCGATTACAAAAAATTCAATATCCGCCCCGATGCGGCAATTGAATTAGATCAAATTGTTAAGGTTATGAATGAATATCCCGAAATGGTTGTGCAGTTAAGTGCACATACCGACTGCAGGGCAAGCAAAGCTTTTAACCAAAAATTATCAGAGAAAAGAGCGGCTACAACTGCAGGGTATGTAAAGAAAAGAATAACAAAACCATCTCGCATTTATGGTAAAGGTTACGGTGAAACACAATTAGTAAGCGGCTGTGCATGCGAAGGTAAAGTGGTTTCAAACTGTTCGGATGAAGAGTTTCAGAAAGACAGACGCTCCGAATTTATTATTATTAAAAAAATTGATATGCCATTGCTTACCGATAAAGCAGGTGTTTCTAAGAAATAACAAAACTGGCTTTGCATAATTAATCAAGCTCTGATTAGTTGAATTAATAAAAAACGCCGTTCTTAAAAAGAGGACGACGTTTTTTATTTTAAAAATGAAAAATTAATAGAGCTTTGAATTCTAAAACTTCGCCTGCCCATAGATATAATCCTTCAAAATTTATTAAAACAAAAACAGATAGGTGTGAATTATATAAATGTCTTAAAAATTTATGTAACATAAAAACCTCTGTGACTCTTCAACTTTGCAGTCTAAACTTTAGTTCGAAAATCCACCCGATAAAAGTAAATCCATTTTGAACTTCATGGAATAAAAGCTTACAAAAACAAATAAACACATCAATGAAAACAACCTATTTATTCCGCTTTCTAATGATATTAGTTATGCTAGGCTCGGCATTTACATTATTCGCTCAGCCACCTCAGGCATTCAAGTATCAGTCAATTGTGCGCAATGATGCAGGCAATCCAATGGCAAATACTGCAATCATTGTAAGAGCTACTATTCATGATGGGACAGAAATGGGCCCGGCAGTCTATCAGGAAACTCATTCAGTTACTACTAACCAATTTGGTTTGATAAATCTAGAAATAGGTAATGGTATAATTATCAGCGGAGCTTTCCCAGCCATTGCATGGGGAGCAGGAAAAAAGTGGATGCAGATTGAAGCGGATTTTGGAGCGGGATATTTACCAATGGGAACTTCAGAGTTATTGAGTGTTCCTTATGCTTTATATTGTCCAAATGCAGGTCTGGGAGCAACAGGTTCAACGGGGCCCTCAGGCATAGTCGGCATAAATGGTTCAACTGGTTCTACAGGTGCCGTTGGTGCGCAGGGAAATTCAGGAGCAGCGGGTTCCAGCGGATCTACTGGAGATGCAGGCACAACAGGAGCAACAGGAGCAATAGGAGTTGCCGGAGGCATCGGCACAACAGGTTCTACTGGATATAATGGAATTACTGGAGATACCGGATTAGCCGGAAGCACCGGCTCAACAGGTTACACTGGAGATACAGGTTCAACAGGACCCTCAGGACCCTCAGGACCCTCAGGACCCTCAGGAGCAACAGGAGCAACAGGAATAGCTGGAGGCATTGGCACAACGGGTTCTACAGGGTATGACGGAATTACTGGAGATACGGGATTAGCTGGAAGCACCGGCTCAAATGGTTACACCGGAGATACCGGTTCAACTGGAGTTTCTGGAAGTACTGGATCTACAGGCAGCACAGGTTTAACAGGAACATCAGGAAGTACTGGTTCGTCTGGAAGTACAGGTTCAACAGGCGGTACCGGTTCAAACGGAACTTCAGGCTCAACAGGAAGTACAGGTTCAACTGGAGTTTCTGGAAGCACTGGATCAACGGGCAGCACAGGTTTAACAGGAACAGCCGGAAGTACTGGTTCAACAGGCAGTACTGGTTCAACAGGCAGCACTGGTTTAACAGGCGGTACCGGTTCAAACGGAACTTCAGGCTCAACAGGAAGTACAGGTTCAACTGGAACATCCGGAAGTAGCGGCTCAACAGGAACATCGGGAAGTACTGGTTCAACAGGAAGCACTGGATCAACAGGAAGTACCGGTTCGGCTGGAAGTACTGGCTCAACAGGAACATCAGGAAGCACAGGTTTAACGGGTAGCACAGGTTCAACTGGAACATCCGGAAGTACCGGCTCAACTGGAGCTACAGGTTCAACTGGAACTTCAGGTTCAACTGGAACATCCGGAAGTAGCGGCTCAACGGGAGCTACAGGTTCAACTGGAACTTCAGGTTCAACTGGGACATCCGGAAGTACCGGCTCAACAGGATCTACAGGTTCAACAGGAACATCCGGAAGTAGTGGCTCAACGGGACATACAGGTTCAACAGGCAGTACCGGTTCAACAGGAACTTCAGGCTCAACTGGAAGTACTGGCTCAACAGGCGGTACAGGTTTAACGGGTAGCACTGGTTCAACAGGATATACAGGTTCGACTGGAAGCACAGGTTCAACCGGAACTTCAGGCACGACAGGCAGTACAGGTTTAACGGGTAGCACAGGTTCAACAGGAGCTACAGGTTCGATTGGAAGCACAGGTTCAACCGGAAGCACAGGTTCAACAGGAACTTCAGGCTCGACTGGAAATACCGGTTCAACTGGAACATCTGGAAGTACCGGCTCAACAGGACTTATAGGTTCAACAGGAAGCACTGGTTCAATAGGAACTTCAGGCTCGACTGGAAGTACCGGTTCAACTGGAACATCTGGAAGTACCGGCTCAACGGGACTTATTGGTTCAACAGGCAGTACCGGTTCAATTGGAAGTACTGGTTCAACGGGAAGTACAAGTTCAACTGGAACATCTGGAAGTACCGGCTCAACGGGACTTATAGGTTCAACCGGAAGCACAGGTTCAACAGGAACTTCAGGCTCGACTGGAAGTACAGGTTCAACGGGAACATCTGGAAGTACCGGCTCAACAGGAAGTACCGGCTCCAGTGGGAGTATTGGTTCAACTGGGAGTACTGGTTCGACGGGAAATACAGGATCAACAGGAAGCACAGGATCAACAGGAAGCACTGGAGATACAGGTTTAACAGGATCCATCGGAAATACTGGCTCAACAGGTTCACAGGGAGTTATCGGCTCAACCGGTTCTACTGGAAATTCTATAAATAATTATTCTGAATTTTTCGCACTGATGCCCGGTGATAATGCCGCAACAATAGCCACAGGCGCAGCTGTCCTTTTTCCTCAAAATGGAGAATCAGATGGTGTGATAACAAGGCTGTCTTCATCAACCTTCCAACTGCCTGCAATTGGAACATATCAGGTGTTTTTTCAGGTAAGCATAACTGAAGCAGGGCAATTAATATTGGGTATTGATTCAGGTTCGGGTGTTGTCGAAATTGCGAGATCAGCAGTGGGGCGCACTAATGGCAATACACAGATTGCTGGAATGTCACTTGTTACAACAACTGCCGCTAATTCTATATTAACGGTGCGCAACCCCGCAGGTAACAGTACAGCTTTAACTATTACACCAATAGCCGGCGGAGTCAATGCTGTTTCTGCAAATCTTGTTATTATGAGGATAAAATAATTTTACAGCAAAAACTTCCTTCTTGTTAAAAAAAAGTTGAAAAAAAAGGAAAGAAATATTTTGCGGCAGAAATTGAAAAGTTCAATTAATAATATAAAAAAAGAGATGAAAATTAAAATCATAATATTAACAGCTTTCCTGTTCCTTTTTTTTGGAACTATCGTAAACACGGCTTCTGCACAGTCTTTTGCGACAGATGTTATTGGTTCAGCCGGAACATTCGCTGCAGCGCCTGGAGGCTCTATGGCTTGGACAATAGGAGAAGTGACGATAGAAACTTACTCTTCGTCAAATAATTTCTTCACACAGGGATTTCACCAGCCATCAGTAGAAATAATTATAAGTCCATTTGAATTTTTTATACCTCAGGGATTTTCACCTAATGGAGATTTTGTCAATGATCTTTTCATTATAAGAGGAATATTAAAGTACCCAAACAATAAAATTTTGATTTACAATCGCTGGGGAAATAAAGTGTTTGGTGCCAGTCCATATTTGAACTCCTGGGATGGCAGATGTATAAGCGGTTTAAGAGTTGGAGGTGATGAATTGCCTATTGGCACCTATTTCTACGTGCTTGATTTAGGTGACGGTACTCCAATTTTTAAAGGAACAATTTATCTTAACAGATAAAATAAATCCCCCCTCCCTTTAACTGCTCTTTTTGTTTTCCGCTGACAGATTGAATAAACTATAAAATCTAATGTGTGAATGATATAACTAATTGCAAAAGTTATATAACGTTTCCGACTCTATGCCGCCCCACCTTTGTTGCAGAAAACGGAACTATAGAAAGCCGGAAAAATATTCACAAACTTAAATTTAAATAAAATGAATACTCAGGGTCTTAATTTGTTCATTATTGATGATAATCAACTATTGCTGACAGGGTTGCGGAATTACCTCCATACTAGGTTTGGGACCCATCTAAATATTTCAACTTTTTCCACAGGAAAAAGTGCGCTTAACAAAGTTGACAAAAACACCAAAATTGTTATTTTGGATTATTTCCTGGATGGCGAAAACGGAAATGACGTGCTGCAATCAATAAAAACAATTAATCCCCAAACAGAAGTGATAATGCTGTCTTCAAATGAGGATATCGGCGTTGCAATTGATGCCTTCCGTAAAGGGGCTGCTGATTTTGTTATTAAAGGTGAAAAAGACAAAAAGAAAATATCATCACTTATTTATAATATTCTCACATACCCGATTAGGATAATGGTAAGAGAATTTGGAATCAGTAAATTCCTGGCGATATTCCTAATGACTTTCTTGACAATGGGTATAGCTGTATTTTTCATATTACAATTTCTGTATTAAAATATCTATAGACTATTTTAAAAAACCGCTGCTGTTTTTCGGCTGCGGTTTTTTAAGAATAATCGGCCTATAAATCCTCCATTTAAAGCCAATTGAAAAATGTCTTGATCATAGGTCAAGACAATTATTTTTTACAAATGAGCAAAGCAATAAAAATTTTAAGAAAAACATTAAAAGTGATTTTATGGATAACAGCTTTTTTCATGCTTTTATTCATTGGCATTGCTTTACTAATTCAAATACCTTCCGTACAGACAAAAATTGTAAATTATGCAGTTTCATTTGTAAGCGGTAAAACTCATACACTTGTAAATATTAAAAAGATAAGTATCGCCTTCCCAAAATCGGTTGTCATAGAAGGAATTTACCTGGAGGATAAAAATAAGGACACATTATTATTTGCGGGGAAGGCAGAAATAAACATTGCATTTAATGATCTGTTTAATCATCAGATACACATCAGCTCTTTCTCTTTGGAAGAAGTAAATCTCATTATAAACCGCCCGGATAAAGATTCACTTTTCAATTATAACTTCCTGATTACCGCATTCAGCGATACTTCTACAGCTTCAAGAGCTCTGCCAAAAAAAAAATCGTCCTGGGCTTTTGCACTGGATAACGTTAGCTTTAAAAACATTCAATTCAATTATAATGATGAATTTGGAGGCACCCTTTTATTAGGCCGCTTGAAGAATCTAAAATTAAAAATTAACGAGCTAAATCTAGCACAGTCAATTTATAACATTGAGGAACTGCTTGTTGAAAACCTAAATGCCAGTCTTTTGATAACAAAAAAAAGTAACATAAAAGAGAAACAAACAACAGGCGTTTTACCAAAAATAACAGCATCTAAAATCTTAGTAAATAATACGGATTTTATTTTTCAGGATTCATTAGGCGGACAATCACTCTCTTCCGGGATCAATGAACTAATCCTAAAGGATGCATCAATCGACTTACAAAAACAAATTATTTTGTTAGGCAATATTGCTTTAGTGAATAGCAAAATTAATTATTCCAAAAATCCCCTCCCTTGCTCTGTTGCAGAATCAGTAGAAATGCCAACGCGAAAAAAAAGTGACTGGAAGGTTTTAGTGAGGAAAATTGAACTGAAGGACAATTCATTTGCCTATAGAGATGAAAAGCAGAAGGAAATAAAAAAAGTATTTGATGCCGCCCATCTGGATTATAAACATGTATCATTAATGGCCGCAGATTTTTTTTACTCAGCCGATAAAACAGAAACATCAATAACAACATTTGAAGCAATTGATAAAAATAATTTTTCAATTGTAAAATTTTCAACTGATTTTAAGATAGACAAGCATTCGATCTGCGCAAAAAAACTCGGACTCAAAACATCTAATTCGATTATAGAAGCTGATTTAGAAATTAAATACACATCATTACAATCCTTGAAAGATTCAATTGCATTTATGCTTGTGAATGCAGATTTGAAAAATGTGAGCATCCGAAATTCCGATATTTTATATTTTACTCCCCAGCTTATCCAGCAGTCATTCTTTAAAAATGTGTTTAACAATACCACTGCCAGCGGCACTGTGAAAGGACCAATTAATAATCTTACGGGAACAAATCTGATATTACATACCGGCATAAATACAATTTTAAAAACTGATTTTAACATTGTCGGATTACCTGATATTAAAACTGCTTTTTTATATTTTCCAAATCTTAAAATATCATCAGGCAGGGAAGATATTAAAATGATTGCAGGAGCATATGTTCCTAATCACCTTGAACTTCCGGAAAACATAAGTATGCAGATTTCTTTTAAAGGAAAGATAAAGTCGTTTGAATCAACTGCAGGTATTAGCAGCAGTTATGGACAAGCCCGTATTTTTGCTGATATAGACAAAAAAGAAAATTTTAAAAGTGAAATCACAATTACAAATTTTGATCTGGGAAGCCTGATAAAAAACAAAACGATGTTAGGCTCCCTGTCATTAACAGCCCAGGCAGACGGAAACGGATTAGATAAAGAAACCATCAATGCAAAAATCAGTGCTGAAGTTTCTCAGATTTATCTAAATAAATACAATTACCATCATCTTAATATAAATGGAAATATTACCGGCAAAACATTTGAAGGAAAAATAAATCTAGCTGATTCCAACGCTGCTGCGACTTTTGACGGACTTGTCAACCTTAATTCAAAACAGGAACAATATAAATTCAATTTGGACATTCAGGGAGCTGACCTTAAAAAACTTAATTTCACTGCTGAAGATATAAGAATAGGTTTAACTGCAGCGGTTGATCTAAAAGGCGGATCAGCAGACAAATTAAACGGAAATGCAGGAATAACAGAAATAAAAATTGCTTCAAGAGGGAAAAAATATGTTCTTGATTCTGTACTATTAGCTTCAATAAATGAAACAGGAAAAAGTGAATTAAATATCAGCAGTGCACTTGTAGGAATCAAATACAAAGGGGCTGTATCACCAGCCGGCCTTCCATCAGAACTTAACAGATTCATTAACAATTATTTTCCGTTTACAGATTCTGTTCAGCAAAAGAAAAGTGAATTGCAAAATTTTAATTTTGAAGTACAGCTGCATAATCATCCCATCATTTCAGAAGTGCTGCTTCCGCAATTGAAAGAATTCTCATCAGGAGTAATTAATGGAAGTTACGACAGCAAAACAGATGATTTGAAAATAAGTGCTGCTGCGAAAAGCTTAATTTACGGAACAACTGAAGTTAAAGACCTTTCAGCTCTTATAAATTCAGATGCGAATACATTAAAATATAAAATTTCATGCAGTAAAATTGCATCCTCGCAAATTAAATTAGACAATTTTTTGGCTGAAGGACAACTCGCAGATAAAAAAATAAATACAACCATATCTTCAATTGATAACAAACAAAATAAAAAACTTTTGATCCGCACTGAAATAAGAAAGGAGGAGGGAAGCTGGAGGCTTTCTCTTGATCCTAAAGATTTCTATCTGATGAATAACCGCTGGGACATTGCTGCAGATAATTATATACAATTTGGAAAAAAAGGAGTTTTGATCCACCATCTGTTTATAAATAAAAAGGAGAGTCAGATCAGTATTTCTTCTGCACATGACAAATTTAATGATGATATAAACATTGCTGTCAACGGTTTCAAACTTGAAGAGATTTCTAGAATTATAGAAAAAGATACAGGCTTGGCTGAAGGAAATTTAGACGGGAATGTATTATTAAAAAGAGTTAATAATAATTACGGTATAATCGCAGATGCCGGCATAACCAATCTTTATATCCGTAAAGTTCCAATTGGAAATTTATCCTTTAAAGCTGAAAATCCAACAGCTGAACGATTTAATATCGATCTCAATTTATTAGGTGAAGGAAATAAGCTCTCTGCCAATGGGCATTTTATCGCGAAAGACAGCAGCAGTTCAATCAGTATAGAAACAGTAATTCAATCCCTTTCCATGAAAACTATTGAAGCATTTTCCTTTGGACAAATAACAGAATCTTCAGGAGATCTTACCGGAAACTTTTTAATAGAAGGCAAAACAATGTCTCCAGAAATAACCGGTGAATTAGTATTCAATAATACTTTCCTCAAGCCGGCAGCTTTAAATAATTTACTCCAGTTAAAACATGAAACTGTTCAGCTAAAAAAAGACGGCCTTTATTTTAATTCATTCACAGTTTTAGATGCCGGCATGCACACGGCTGTAATAGACGGGGCAGTGAAGATGGATCACTTCCATGATTTTGTTTTTGCATTAAAAGCGTCCTCGCAAGATTTTCTATTATTTAACACTTCCTCTGAAAACAATAAGGAATATTACGGCAGAATGATTATTGACAGCAGGATCGATCTAAACGGACCGATGACCCTCCCTGTTATTAATGCAAAAATTAAAATGAAAAAAGGTTCCAGCTTTATTTTTGCTGTCCCTGAAGAAAAGCTTTCAACCGACAAGGGAGAGGCGGTAGTCGAATTTGAAAATAGGCAAAAACTGAATCCCATACTTGATGCAGATGAAAAAAAAGAAAAAACAAAATCAGGATTCACAGGATTCGATCTATCCTCAATTATAGAAATAGACAAAGAAGCTTCGCTTAAATTATTATTGGATCCTTCATCAGCTGACTCATTAATTGTTAAAGGCAACGCTGCATTGAGTTTTGCGATTGACAGAAGCGGGAAGATGACTCTCACCGGGGGGTACAATATAAATGAAGGCAGTTATCTTGTTTCGTTAGAATCAGTAATTAAAAGAAAATTTACAATTGATCAAGGCAGCACAATTACCTGGAACGGGGGGCCGATGGATGCTGAAATTTCAATAAATGCGACCTATTCAGTGCGGGCTTCGCCAATTGACCTAATAGCCGACCAAATGAATGGTATGAGTGAAACAGACCAAAATGAGTACAAGCAGCGTTACCCCTTTTTGGTATTACTAAAATTACGCGGAGAAATTTCGCATCCTGAAATAAGTTTTGAAATACAATTACCACCGGAGAATAAAGGGATTTTAGGCGGAGCTGTAAATGCCAAATTAAGTATGGTAAATGAAGACCCATCGGCACTCAACAAACAGGTTTTTGCATTATTAGTATTAGGAAGATTTATTCAGGAAAATCCGCTTCAGACCGAAACGAATGGTACCGCCATGGCAGCCCGAACAACAGTTGGAAAGTTTTTATCCGAACAGTTAAATCAACTGAGTTCAAAAGCTGTGCCCGGAGTTGAATTAAATTTTGATGTGCAGTCATATGATGATTATCAAACTGGGCAGGCTGCCGGCAGAACACAGGTTGATATTGGAGTAAAGAAGAAGCTTTTTAAAGAGAAGCTGACAGTGCAGGTGGGCGGTATTGTAGATGTGGAAGGCGAAAAAGCAAAACAAAATTCCGCCAGCGATATTACGAGCGATGTTACATTAGAGTACAAAATGACTGACGACGGACGATACCGGCTTAAGGGGTTCAGACATAATCAATATGAAGGCGCAATTGAAGGGTCATTAGTTGAAAGCGGAGCAGGTGTTTTATACGTACGCGATTTTAACTTATGGAAAGAATTTTTTATAAAACCAAAACAGCAGATTGATTCATCAAATAAAATTACAAGTAATGATCCGGTCAATATTAAATAATATTTTATTATTCTTTCTCTGCTTTGTTTTAGGAGCATGCAGCGTTACAAAGTATTTACCTAAAGGTGAAAAGCTATATACCGGCGCAGAAATAAAATTAAAAACTTTTGACAAAATTAAAAGAGTAAAGAAAGCATATATTAAAACAACAGGGGAAATTGCGATTCGTCCCAAACCCAATAAAGCAATTTTTGGAATGCGTCCTAAATTATGGATGTATATGGCAGCAGGCGAAACCCCGAAAAGCAAATTAAAAAAATGGTTTAAAAAAAATGGTGAAGCGCCTGTATTAATGAGCAGCGTAAAGCCTGGAGCAGTATCTGCTTTCATTGATGCTAAACTATTTAATATTGGAATCTTTAATAGTTACACTGAATTTACAATTAATGAAAATAAAAATTCCGTAAAAATAATTTACACTTCACATATTCAAAAGCCTTATACAATTAAAGAACTTACCTATTCGATTTCGGATGTCAATCTGTTCCAGCTCATTTTATCAGGAAAAGAAGAGTCCCTCATCCTGCCGGGTGAAGATTATAATCTTGATAATTTAAAAAAAGAAAGGATTCGGATTGATGACTTATTAAAAGATAACGGATATTTCTACTTCAATCCTGATTATTTAATCTTTAAGGCCGACACTTCAAAAGTTAATCATAATGTATCTTTGCGGCTGTCTTTAAAAGACAGTATCCCTAAAAATGCTTTAACTGTTTACCGCATCAACAATGTATATATCGATCAGGATTATACCTTAAATGGTATTGGTTCAGACAAAACAAACGACACCTATAAATTTCAAAGTACTATTTTTTTGGCAAAAGAAACAGAAATGAAAATCAGGCCGAAGGTGATTTTGAGGTCAGTTTATTTAAGAAAACAAGAAATCTATTCCAGAAAAAATCACAACTATACTCTTAACCGTTTGATGACCATGGGCAATTTCAAATTTGTCAGAATTAAATTTTCGGATAGTGATACATCTGTTTCAGGATTTTTAGATGTAAACATATTAATGACGCCATTGCCTGTGCGAAGCTTTAGAGCTGAAGTTGATCTGGTTTCAAAATCAAATAATTATTCCGGACCGAGAATGAATTTAACTTATTTAAATAAAAATACATTCAGCGGGGCAGAATTACTAAATCTTAATATCGCGGGATCATTTGAAGCACAGTTGGGCGGGAAAGACAAGAACTTATTTTCATATTCTCTGAATCCGCTGGCTGAACTGTATTTCCCGGGATTTTTTACCCCTTTTAAAATTATCAAAATAAACAGCATGTATGTTCCAAAAACCCATTTTTCGCTCTCTTACAACTTTTTGAAAAGAATAAATTATTTCGATATGCGGACCTCACAATTTACGTATGGTTTTAAATGGAAAAAAAACATCAAAACAGAACATGAATTTAATCCGATAAGTGTAAGTTATACTTCAATAGGTAATCAATCGGCTGCTTTCAAGGCCATGCTGGCATCAAATCCATTTCTAAAAAAAAGTTATGAAGAGCAATTTATAGCTGGCGGAAATTATTCCTATACTTATAATGAGCAGGTTCTTCCGGAAAAGAAGATGCAGTACTTTTTTCATTTAACATCTGAAGTTACCGGCAATGCCTTTTCGCTTTCTAAATCATTAGCAGGGGAAAAAGTATCTTCCGACAATCCATCTAAGGTTCTGGGGGCCGTCTATTCTCAATATGCTAAACTAAGTTTAGACGGCCGCGGTTATTACAACTTTGCAGACAAAAATAAATTAGCCTTGAGATTGTTTGCCGGGGTGGGTAAGACTTACGGAAACTCTTCAATACTGCCCTATACCAAACAGTTTTTCAGCGGAGGTCCTAATAGTCTAAGGGCATTCAATATTAATTCTGTCGGGCCTGGAACAGTAGAGCAAAATATAGATAATAAAGGGTTCCTGCAATTAGGAGGAGATGTAAAGCTTGAAATGAATGCTGAATTCCGTTTTAATATTTTCCGATTTTTAAAAGGAGCAGTATTTACTGATGCCGGAAACATTTGGCTTCTAAAATCAAATCCAGCCAGCAGTGTATCACCGTTCTACTTTTCAAAACTTTATGATGAAATTGCTGTGGGAGCAGGTGTCGGTCTTAGATTTGATGTTTCGTTTTTTATTTTACGATTTGATCTTGCTGTGCCTCTGAGAAAACCATGGCTCGAAGAAAATCACCGCTGGACGGTTGATCAAATAAACTTTGAAAGCCCATCCTGGCGGAGCGAGAACCTGGTTTTGAATGTTGCAATCGGTTATCCTTTTTAGGCAATCAAACTATAAAACGAAATGACTTCCAATTATAAAAACCTCAAAAAAACAATAAGTTCAATATTCTTGCCCCTGTTTCTGCGTGATTTGAAGAAAAATTGATTTTTTGTTTGCTCCTGTTTCCCTTGGCAAGATGCCACCCATCCTCCGTTTGCCCTATTAAAATGGTCTATCAGCACGTTTCTATTATTTAATGAAAAAAATTCTAATGTGTGAATGATGTAACTTATTACAAGAGTTCTGTAACACATATAGCTCTTTACATCCCCACCTTTGTAGAGTGGAAATTAATTCACATTTAAACAACAGAAATCATGAAAAATTTAATTGAATTGAAAGGAAACTGGAACGAAACAAAAGGGAAATTGAAACAGAAATTTGCCTTGCTCACAGACAGCGATGTACTTTTAGTAGAAGGCAAACAAGAGGAAATGTTAGGACGGTTACAGACAAAATTGGGTAAAACCAAGACAGAAATACAAAAAATAATTTCTGAATTATAAAATTCTTAGCTCCATTAACAATACAATAAATTTTAACTAAATAAAAATAATAAAATGAAGAAATCAATTTTTACTATTGCTGTTACAGCCTTTGCAAGCGTTTCAGTCATTACAAGCTGTGACTCATCAGCAAAAAAAGTAGAAACAGCAAAAGCAAATGTACAAGAGGCTTCGCAAAATTTAAATCAAGCGCAACAGGATTATACCAAAGAGTATAATAAATTCAAATTGGAAACCGATGAAAAGCTGGCGGCCAATGAGAAAGGTATTGCCGAACTAAAAGAAAATGCGAAAAACATGAAAAAAGAAATGAGAACCAAATATGAAAAAGCGGTAACAGAATTAGAGGATAAAAACAGCATTATGAAAGATAAAATGAAAAATTACAAAGAAGAAGGAAGTGAAAAATGGGCCACTTTCAAAACTGAATTTTCTAAAGAGATGGATGATTTAGGAAAGTCACTAAAAGATCTAACCACAAAAAAATAAGTAATCAATAAAATATTAAGAAACCATGAAAAAGTTAACGATGATTACCGCAGTATTTGTTTCACTTACAAGTTTTAGCATTGCACAGGAAAACATTGGCGGAACGGATAACCGCGAAAAAATGGAGTTTGGACTGAAAGCGGGTGTAAATTACTCTAATGTGTATGATGCTCAAGGCGAAAAGTTTAATGCTGATCCTAAATTGGGTTTTGCAGGTGGAGCATTTGTAGAAATTCCAATCGGTAAGTATTTTGGGGTTCAGCCCGAAGTTTTGATTTCTCAAAAAGGATTTAAAGCAAGTGGTTTAATACTCGGCGACATGTATTACTTTACCAGAACAACAACTTACATAGATATTCCACTTCAATTTGCCTTTAAACCTAGTGAATTTATAACAATCGTTGCCGGTCCTCAATATTCATACCTTATCAATCAGCGCGATGTATTTGCGAACGCAACAACAAGTATTGCTCAAGAGCAGCAATTTCAAAATGAAAATCTACGCAAAAACATTTTTGGGGTTGTGGGGGGATTGGATATTAATCTGAGGCATGTTACAATCGGGGCAAGAGTCGGCTGGGATGTCCAAAATAATAGAGGTGACGGAACAGTTGCAACGCCTCGTTATAAAAATGCATGGTATCAGGTCACCGTTGGATTTAAATTGTACAAATAAAATTTTATAGTAATAAAACTTTAATATTAATTCAAACTATTTATAAAAAAAGACTCTTGAAGATATAAGGGAAGGAATTAAAATAAATTAATACAATTTTATTAAACAAAAAAATCATGGGAAATTTACTTTATGCCATCGCAGTAGTACTAATTATTATCTGGGCAATTGGATTCATTGGTTATAGTGCCGGAGGCATTATTCATATCCTGCTTGTTATTGCGATTATCGCTGTATTATTAAGAATTATCAGCGGGAAAGCAGTATAAAATTTACAATCAAATAATTAAACAATTAAAACAAAAAAACATGGACACAGGAAAAATTGTATTAGGAGCAATAGCAGGTATTGCTGCAGGTGCGTTATTAGGTGTATTATTTGCACCGGATAAAGGATCGGAAACAAGGAAAAAACTTTTTAGAAAGGGCAGCGATAGTGCTGATGACATGCAGGATAAATTTGATGAGTTATTGAAGAGTCTGACTAAAAAATTTGAAACGGCAAAAGAAGAAGCCGGCACCTTATATGAAAAGGGAAAAGATAAGGCTGCAGAAATTAAAAAAGAAGTGAAAACTGCAATGAACTAAGCTGAAATTTACAGTTTTAGTTTTGTAAGCTACTGAAATACATTAAAATTTAATTTAAAATAAATCAATTAATCATTTAAAAAAACAGAAATCATGAGTACAGGAAAAATCGTATTAGGAGCATTGGCAGGTGTTGCGGCCGGCGCATTACTTGGTGTATTATTGGCGCCAGACAAAGGGGCAAAAACTAGGGAGAAACTTTTAAAAAAAGGCAGCGATTCCGCAGATGATCTGAAAGAAAAATTTGACGAACTGCTTACCAGTCTAACCGAAAAATTTGAACTGGCAAAAGTGGAAGCTGCTGAATTATACACAAAAGGAAAAAATAAAGCTGAAGACATCAAAAAAGATGTAAAAACAGCGATGAGTTAAGCTTTTTTAAAATCAATGTTGTTTTTCCAAGAATGTAATAGACTATAAAAAACAACATTGATTTTTAATTTGTTTAAGAAAGTAATTTTTAAAAGCACATTAAGTTAAAATAATAATTATGGAAGAAAAGATAAATTTTATCGAGCCGCTATTTGAAAGAGTTGAAGAGTATGGAAAATCAAGTTTTGAGTTATTAAAACTTAAAGCGCTTGATAAAACAGCAGGTGTATTGTCCACCTTTCTTTCTCGTTCTACAGAAGTACTTTTCATGATTATTTTTATTGTTTTTACAAGTATTGGAGCGGCCCTTTGGCTGGGAGATTTACTTGGCAAAGTCTATTACGGTTTTTTCTGTGTCGCTGGATTTTATGGTGTTATTGGTGCGGTACTATATTTTTTTCTGCACGGCTGGATAAAAAAACGTTATACCAATACAATCATACTGCATACTCTAAATTAAAAATAAAGTGAAAAAAATAACGTCCATAGGCGAATTAAGAGAGTCAATTATTTTTCTTGAGATTAAGCGGGCTGCCGAGTGGCAGATGCTTAAGGAACAGCTTCACACTTCTTATGAAGGAATGAAGCCTCTCAATTTAATTAAAAGAAAATTTAAAGAAATCATTTCATCACCCGATTTAAAAACAAATATTATCAACGCGGTTGTTGGTGCTGCCACCGGATTCGCAGCAAAAAAGGTCTTAATAGGAAAAACGAATAATCCTTTAACAAAATTATTAGGAGTAATACTGGAAATGGCTGTGGCAAATTCAGCTGTAAAAAATGCTGATGGAATTAAATCATTAGGCAGCATAATCATGAAAAAACTTTTAACAGGTAAATCTGAGAAAGTTTAATGGAACCGTCATTCAAAATACCATTTTATGCTAAAACAGCGCTCATTCTAATTGGAATTTTAGCTTTTGTATTTACTATGAAAGTTGGTCAGCATATTATTATTCCAATCCTATACGCATCTATATTCGCAATTTTATTGAACCCTTTGGTTAATTTTTTAGTGCGGAAAAATGTGAACAAAATAATTTCAATTTCAATTGCAGTGATCTTTGCAATTTTTGTGGTTATGGGAATTCTTTATGTTGTCTCTTCTCAAGTTACTATGTTTAGTAAAACATATCCTCAGCTTGTGCAAAAATTTAATATTACAAGCACAGAGTTTGTGCAATGGATTTCGCAAAAAACAAATACTCCTGAATCAAAAATAAACGAATGGATAAAAGACAGCGAAAGCAAAGCCTTAAGTAATTTTGCAATCGGCGAAACACTTTCGGAAGTGATCCGGATAATGATTATCGGAATGCTGCTGCCTGTTTATTTATTTATGATTCTTTACTATAAACCCCTGCTGCTTGAATTTGTCCGTAAACTTTTTCGTTCTGAATATCATGTAGCAGTTGCAGAAATCCTGATAAATACAAAAAATATTATTCAGAGTTATTTGGTTGGGCTTTTTTTCGAAATGATAATTATTGCTGTTTTAAATTCAATCGGCCTTCTCATACTTGGTATTGATTACGCCATTATTCTTGGAATTACCGGAGCAATTGTAAACATAATTCCATATGTCGGAGGCATTGTTGCTATTGCATTACCAATGATTATAGCCTTTGTTACCAAGGATTCAATCAGTTATTCTGTTCTTGTATTCTGCGTGTACATCTTCATCCAGTTTATCGACAATCATTATATCATTCCTAAAATTGTCGCATCAAGAGTGCGTATAAACGCACTCATTTCGGTTATTGTCGTTTTGATCGGAAGTGCCTTGTGGGGAGTACCGGGAATGTTTCTTTCCATTCCTTTAACTGCAATTATTAAAGTTGTTTTTGATCACATAGAGCCTTTAAAACCTTGGGGATTTCTATTGGGAAACATTGTACCTACTGCCTCACGCTTTTCTTTTGTAAATCTAAAAAATAAATTATCATCAACTTAAAGTGAAAAATTATGAAACCAAACATTGGTATTTCCGAAAAGAATTTAAAAAACGGCGCAGAACTTCTGTCAATAGTTTTAGCAGATGAAATGACTTTGTATATTAAAACCAGAAAAGCACATTGGAATGTGACAGGAGACAGCTTTATGGAACTGCATAAACTATTTGAAAATCAATACAAGCAGCTCGAAGAATCAATTGATGAAGTTGCTGAGCGCATTGGGAAATTAGGCGGAAAAACAATCGGAACAATGCAGGAGTATTCAAAACTTTCGTCGATTAAGGAAAGTCCGGGAAAATATTCTTCTTCAAAAGATACCCTCAAAGAATTACTAGCAGATCACGAAACAGTTATCATTCAATTGCGCCGTGATATATGTGACTGCGCAGAAAATGACAAAGATGCCGGCACGGCTGACTTTCTAACAGGTTTGATGGAGCAGCACGAAACAACGGCATGGATTCTCAGAAGATACTTAAACTGATTTTATTTAGGTATTCTGTAAAGTCAATTTTTAACAGCAAATAACAATCTTAGTTAACAATTCATGGAATCAGCTTATGAGTTTTGGCAATTTATATTAATACAGAATAAGCTAAACACCAATGAGCAGTGAATTCACTTATAGTTGGTTTATCAAAAAAAATGGAAGGCAATTTAAAAACAGCAGATAAAGCAGCAGTTGAAGAAGAGGAAGTCTTTTCAGAAAATCCATATACAAAAAGATTAAAGGATTTTTTTGAAGATGTCACCAAATTAACTTTGTTTGCGCTGCGGTTCTTTAAAGAAGCAGTTAAACCTCCGTACGAATTCAGCGAACTACTCAAACAGAGTTATTTAATTGGTTATAAATCCTTCCCTTTAGTTGCAATTACAGGCTTTATTATGGGACTGGTATTAACAATACAGTCCAGGCCTACACTGGCTGAGTTTGGTGCTGAATCATGGCTGCCGGCAATGGTTGCTGTTTCTATCATCCGCGAAATAGGTCCGGTAATAACTGCGTTGATTTTTGCAGGTAAGGTCGGCTCCGGTATTGGTGCTGAATTGGCCTCTATGAAAGTTACCGAGCAGATTGATGCAATGGAAGTTTCTGGGATGAATCCTTTTAAATACATTGTAGTTACTAGAATCACATCCTCTGCTTTGATGCTTCCAATTTTAGTTGTTCTTTCAGATGCAGTTTCTTTGTATGGCGCTTATATTGGTGTAAATCTAAAAGGCGATGTAAGTTTTCATTTGTTCTTTTTGCAGGTCTTTGAGAAACTTTCCTTCTCTGATGTTATTCCTGCATTTACTAAAACATTTTTCTTCGGATTTGCGATTGGATTGATCAGCTGTTATAAAGGTTTCAACTCAGAAAAAGGAACTGAAGGTGTGGGAGCATCTGCCAACTCAGCCGTAGTAATCGGATCATTAGCTGTATTTATTATTGACATGATAGCAGTTCAGATATCAAGTCTTTTTATCTGATTAGAAAATGGAAAATTATGTTGTTGAAATAGAACACTTAAAAAAAACTTTTGGCAGCAATTGTGTGCTGAAGGATATCAATTTAAAAATTAAAAAGGGCGAAAATCTTGTTGTATTAGGCAAGTCAGGAAGCGGAAAGTCTGTACTCATTAAATGTTTGGTGGGCTTAATTGAGCCCGATGAAGGCAGTGTTGTTTTACTTGGTGAAAATGTTTTAGATTTGGATGACAGCGCATTAAACCAGCTGCGGAAAAAAGTGGGATTTCTATTCCAAAGCGGTGCTTTATATGATTCAATGACAGTAAGAGAAAATCTGGAATTCCCGCTTCGTGATTCAAAATCAATTACCCCTGGTGAAATAGATGCCCTGGTTTTAGACACTTTACAGCACGTCGGGCTTGAAGCGGCAATTGATAAAATGCCTTCTGAACTTTCCGGAGGCATGAGAAAACGGGTAGGACTAGCCCGCACATTGATTTTAAAACCGGAAATTATACTTTACGACGAGCCTACAACCGGCCTCGACCCAATCACCTCAAAAGAAATCAGCGAACTCATTTTAGAAGTGCAGAAAAAATACAATACTGCTTCAATTATTATCACCCATGATGTAGAATGCGCGCGCATTACGGCAAATCGCATAATAATACTTAAAGATGGGATAGCTTTCGCTGAAGGCACATTTAAAGAATTATCAGAATCAGACGATAAGTGGGTTAGTTCTTTCTTCAAATAAAAATATAAAATAAATTAATTATTAAAAACATGAAAAAGAAAACTGGAAATAAAATCAGGCTTGGTATATTTGTTTCGATAGGGATGACGCTGTTTATTACCGGCATTTATTTTATAGGGCAGCGACAAGCTTTATTCAGCAGCACATTTCATATCAGCGGTGTATTTAAAGATATCAGCGGACTTCAGGTGGGAAATAACGTGCGCTTTTCCGGAATCAATGTCGGCACCATTGAAAATATTCAGCAGATTACTGATACAGCCGTTAGAGTGGATCTGCTGATTGTGGAGAGTACAAGAAAATTCATTAAAAAAAATGCTAAAGCAATCATCGGTACCGATGGGCTCATGGGAAATAAAATTGTGATAATAACCCCTGGAACGCCCGGTCAGCTGCAGCTGGCGGATAACGATGTTATTGAAACAACAAAGCCGGTGAGTATTGATGATATTTTAATGAAAGTAAAGGTAACAAGCGACAACACTGCAAATATTACCGGCGGACTTTCTGCAATCATTGAAAATATACGTGAAGGAAAAGGAACAGTTGGTAAATTATTTATGGATAACGCATTCGCTCAAAATATAGATGAGGCCGTTGTCAATATAAAGCAGGGTACAGGCGGGTTCAAACAAAATATGGACGCGGCTAAACATAATTTCCTTTTTAAAGGATATTTCAATAGAAAAGAAAAAAAGGCTAAAATGGCGTTACAAGATGCGGAAGATAAAAAAGCAGAAGATAAAAAAGCAGAAGATAAAAAAGCAGAAGACAAAAAGATAAAAGAGGGAAATAAAAAAGAGGCGGATAAGAAGAAATAATGAAAGTGATTCCCTTGCTTGAAGGCGGTCTCTGTTTCTGGTTTTAATATCTGACTTATGGCATTTAAACTGGTAATTAAGGATGAGGCGAAAATTTGTTATAATATTTATTTTTATTACTGCCTGTACAACCCCGTTTGCATTTGGTCAGCAGACTCCCGCCAAAAAAGATTCAACAAAAATCTACAGAAGTATTGAGGAGTTTTCAAAAAAAAGAAAACTTTATAAACGTATATACAGCGTTTTCTTTATACCAGTTGCTTCTACAGCTGTTCCTGCAGTGATCACAAAGACTTTAAAAAAAAAGAAAAAAAAATCAAGTCCGGTATATGAAGGAAAGATAATCCGTTATATAAACATTACAACACTTAATCCATTCGGTTATTCATTAAGCGATGCTGATGCCGTTCCAGATCACTTATTATACAAAGCCGGCAACAGTCTGCATATCCGAACCCGGCTGCTCACTATTCGCGATCTTCTGCTCATTCGCAAAAACAAACCTTTCGATTCTCTCTTGGTAAAAGAATCCGAGCGTTTAATTCGAGCCCAGAGTTATGTTCATGATGTGGCATTTACTATTGTGCAGACAGGGGTAAATTCCGATTCGGTCGATATATTTATCCGTGTACTGGATGCATGGAGCATAGTACCAAACGGTGCAATTTCTATGACAAGTTTTTCCGTCAGTCTGGAAGAAAAAAATTTTTCGGGATTAGGCCACGACCTGCAGGGTAATTTCTCGTCGAATATTAACACTGGAAAAAACACCCTTAATACAAATTACTTCATTCCCAATATCGACCATACATACATAAGCAGCACATTGCATTATCAAAAAGATGAAAATAATAATTCAATTAAATATCTGAATATCGACAGGCCGTTTTATTCTCCTTTTGCAAAATGGGCTGCCGGGATATATGCCTCTCAGCAATTTTCCCACGGTCAGATAAAGGGCGCCAATGGCGTTTATCAGCCGCAGGATTTTAAAAGCAATGGCCAGGATTATTGGGCAGGGTATGCGTATAAACTTTTTAATGGCAATACCGAAAATGCCCGTGTAACAAACCTTATAACTGCTGGGCGTTTTATGCGGACCCGTTATATTGAAGGCCCGCCTGAAATTTACGACACCCTTCACTTATATTCCGGAAATGATTTTTATTTAGCAAGCATAGGCATCTCCACACGCAAATATGTTCAGGATAAATACGTTTTTAATTACGGACTTACTGAAGATGTTCCCATAGGCATGGTCTATTCATTAACCGGAGGCTATAATGTAAAAAATAATTCGGGGCAGTTATATTTAGGTGCAAGAGCTTCTTTTGGAAATTATCACGACTGGGGTTATCTAAGCACAAATTTTCAATATGGCACCTACTTGGAAGCTTATCATTCAGTTCAGGGCGTTTTTTCGGCTGGGATAAATTATTATACAGAACTGCTTGAAGCGGGTGATATTAAATTTCGTCAATTCATAAAGCCGCAATACACTATTGGAATAAACCGTTTGGCAAATGAAAGTTTGGGCATTAATGACGGGAATGGTATCGTAGGCTTTAACAGCCCTACGTTAACCGGAAGTCAAAAGCTGCTCCTTACTTTTCAAACTCAGTTATATCTGCCTTGGAATATAATCGGTTTCCACTTTGGACCATACCTGATCTATTCACTTGGCATGCTGGGAGATAAAACTTCAGGGTTTAAAAGCAGCAGGGTATATTCACAATTTGGTTTTGGATTACTAATCAAAAATGAGTTTCTCGTTTTTAATTCGTTTCAAATTTCAATTGCATTTTATCCTGCCATTCCAGGCATTGGCAATAATGTTTTAAGAATCAATCCTGAAAAGTCCGGTGATTTTGGATTTCAAAACTTTGAAATTGGAAAGCCTGCAGTTGCTGCATATCAATGATTAAAATTAATCAGGTTTTTAATTCCCCAGCATCAAAGCCTTGTATTCATTTTTAGATTTATCAAGCTCGGCAATAATATCCTCGCGCTCGGTAATAAGTGTGGAAACGAATACACTTTTTTTATAGAATAAAGTCATCAATATCCATTTAGTGCGCATTTTGTGAACTGTGTGATAATACCAGTAAGTAAATATTCCGCTCAGGGGAAGGCTTAATCCGTAAGTAATTGTGAGCCATCTGGCGTGAGTGTATTTCCACATTAAAATAATCTGGATGGTATAAAAAATAATAAAAGTAAACATACCGCCTACCATCCCTATTGCACCTCTGAATTCAATTGACGAACTTATTTTTTTCGCAGCAGCGGCAGGTATTTCGAAAGGAAGATAATTGTTTATTAAGCCGTAAATATAAACAGGGAAGCCTGAAATTAAAATAAAAAAGGCTTTCAGATTACTGCCTATGAATGAGCCGCTATTCTGGCTCCGCGCAATATCATTGTCTTTCAGCCCCACTGCATCTAAATTGTTTATATACCACTTTATACGAGTACGTATTTTTTCAACACGTGCAGGATCATGTATTTTATAATAATTAACTGCTTCAATAATATTTTTTGTCATTGTAAAATCTGCATCTTTATCTTTTCTGCCTATTCCAAGATCTTTTGAAAGCTTATATTTATAGAGTGTTTCAACATCTCTCACCAGCTTATCTGTTTTGTCATCTTCAATGGCGATGATTGATTTTTCGAGCTGTTTACGGATTTCTTCTGTTAAGTTTTCTGACGCTTTAAATTCATCAGCAGCGTAATCATTTTTGTAATCGCCTGCTGTAATAGGTTTGTAGATATTAATAAATAAATCGCGGTCGAATTTATGAGGGTTTTCATAGTTGAGCCCCACGGTAATTATTTTCACTCCGAGTTTAAAATCGTTTCTGGCCTCAGCTCCTAAAGCTATCCGCGCGGCACCGGTTTTAATGGGACGCAGCCGGCGTTCGGTAATGCTGGTGCCTTCAGGAAACATAACCAGTATGCCGCCATTTTCGAGATGTTCAAAACACTTATTGAATATTTCTTTGTTTTTCGCCATCATTGCCGGGTCGTCCTGCTGGCGGTAGATAGGTATTACATTAAACTTCGGCAGCAGCCATTTCATAAATCCGCTGCTGAATAATACACCCTTCCCCAAAAAATATACTTCGCGGTTAAGCATGGCAGCCACTACAATGGGGTCCATAAAAGTGCTTGGATGGTTTGCCAGCACTATCAATGGGCCTTTATCAGGAATAAGTTCTTTATTGCGCACCATGATGGAACGGAAGAACACCCGCATGGTAATCTGCATTAGTAATTTTAGAAATGAATAGAGCATTGTTTAATTTTTGATGGAAATTTAGTAAAAAAAATGGGTATGAAGTACAAAGTAGTATGTATTAAGTATTATGTACTTTGCAGGGGGGGGGGGATTTTATTCAAAATCAATATTTTATCCCGGCGCGCTTTCTCAACTCCGCTCGAAATGACTTTGGCGGTGTCATTTCGAGCGGAGTTGAGAAAAGAGGGGAGACTGACTAGTAATTTTTTAAGTAAACTTTGAATAGTTTCTTAATACATACTACTCAATACTTAATTCTCAAAACATAATACTTAATACATAATACTTTGTACTTAATACATTTTATGTACTTTAGCGCCCGTTAATTTTAAACTAAAAAAACAAAAATTCATGTCATACTTATTTACATCCGAATCGGTGTCGGAAGGACACCCAGACAAAGTAGCTGATCAGATTTCTGACGCTTTAATTGATAATTTTCTGGCATTTGACCCTCAGTCGAAAGTAGCATGCGAAACATTGGTAACAACCGGGCAGGTATTTCTTGCAGGTGAAGTAAAATCGAAAGCATATTTAGATGTTCAAACCATAGCACGTGATGTGATTAAAAAAATCGGTTACACCAAAAGCGAATATATGTTCGAAGCAAACTCATGCGGTGTGCTTTCGGCTATTCATGAGCAGTCGGCTGATATTAACCAGGGAGTTGATAAAAAGAAAAAAGAAGAGCAGGGTGCAGGCGACCAGGGAATGATGTTTGGCTACGCAACAAACGAAACTGATGATTATATGCCATTAGCATTGGATTTGGCTCATAAAATTTTAATTGAACTTGCGGCTATCCGCAGAGAAAACAAACAGATTAAATATCTCCGCCCTGATGCAAAATCTCAGGTAACATTGGAGTATGATGATAACAATGTTCCTGTACGTATTGATGCTATTGTAGTTTCTACACAGCATGATGATTTTGATGCAGAAGCAAAAATGTTAGCGAAAATTAAAAGCGATATCGTTTCAATTTTAATTCCGCGCGTAAAAACCAAATACAAAAAGTTTGCTCATTTGTTTAACGACAAAATACAATATCATATTAACCCAACAGGTAAATTTGTTATTGGAGGGCCTCACGGCGATTCAGGTTTAACCGGACGTAAAATTATTGTTGATACTTACGGCGGAAAAGGCGCTCACGGCGGAGGAGCTTTCTCGGGTAAAGATCCTTCGAAAGTTGACCGTTCTGCAGCGTATGCTACACGCCACATTGCAAAAAATTTAGTTGCAGCAGGTGTTTGCTCCGAAGTATTGGTTCAGGTATCGTATGCAATTGGTGTTGCAAAGCCGATGGGCATTTACGTAAATACTTACGGCACTGCTAAAGTTAAAATGAACGACGGCGAAATTTCAAAAATGGTAGAAGCTATTTTTGATATGCGTCCTTACTTTATCGAGCAGCGTTTAAAACTTCGCAATCCTATTTACAGCGAAACTGCTGCATACGGCCACATGGGACGTAAAAACGAAGTGGTGACTAAAACTTTTACACTGCCTGACGGCAAACAAAAGAAAGTAAAAGTTGAATTATTTACTTGGGAAAAATTAGATTATGTTGCTAAAGTGAAAGCAGCTTTTAAAATAAAATAATTCATTTAAAGAATTTAAAACGCCCATCCTGTATTATGCAGGCTGGGCGTTTTTAGTTTTGGTTTATTAATCAAATATTATTAATCCTGCTGTTATTGCGTGTTCTGCGTCGAAGCAGAAACGGGAAGAAATTTCAGCAGGATGATTTGAACTGAGAGCCTGCTTTCTTAGTAAGAGATCGCAGGTTATTTGTCTGAGAGCTTGCATTCTTAGTCAGCGATCACAGGTTCTTCTTCACGGATCACAGGTTCTTTGCCTGAGAGATTTCTTTCATACTAAGAGATCACAGGTTCTTCTTAGCGAATCACAGGTTCTTTGTCTGTGAGATTTCTTTCTTAGTAAGCGATCACAGGTTCTTCTTAACGGATCACAGGTTCTTTGTCTGTGAGATTGCTTTCTTAGTAAGCGATCACAGGTTCTTCTTAACGGATCACAGGTTCTTTGTCTGTGAGATTGCTTTCTTAGTAAGCGATCACAGGTTCTTCTCAGCGAAGCACAGGTTCTTTATCTGTTAGCTTTCTTTCTTAGTAAGTGATCACAGGTTCTTCTCAGCGAAGCACAGGTTCTTTGTCTGTTAGATTGCTTTCTTAGCAATTGATCACAGGTTCTTCTCAGCGGAGCAGAGATTCTTAGTTTGAGAGCTTATATTCTAACTAAACAAGCGGAGGTTCTTCTTAATGAAGCAGAGGTACTTTGTTTGGGAGATTGCATTCTTAGTAAACAAGCGGAGGTTCTTTTTGCTAAATACTTATGTCAATAAACCAATGACCAATAAGCAATGGATCAATGCCAAATGACTAATGAATCATTAACCAATTACTTTTAAGTAATAATAATAGGAGGGTATTCTGTCCATACTCCATCTTCGGTAGAAAGAATAGGGGCGCTGCGGAATATTTGAGAACTGCCTTGAGGTAAGTTTTTTACTGTTTTTTTTCTGCGGGTACTGGCTCTCAATTCAAGCCAGCTTCCGTCAGCATTTTTCTGAGACCATTCATGATACCCGGCTTCAGCAGCAGCAATAACTATTGTGCCCGATTTATTGGTATTTCTTACGCCGATATTTTTCTTTGGAGAACTTGGCTTTTTCACAGCAAAACCCGCACTCTCTATAATTACCTTAGCCTTAGCCGGCAAAAGATCTGCTGCTTTCTGAACATCACTCATTATTAGTTTCAACTGCTTTGCAACAGTTTTTTTTAATCCGTTTCTCTGAGCAGCGGTACTTTTAGGCGGATTAAGATGCAGGCCGCTCTGCGATTCATCCAAGGCATTTAAATCTGATAGAAACTGAGCCAGTGATACCGACCATACCTGCCCAATAAAATTAGGATTGCCATTTGGAGCAGGACTTGTAAGCGATGTATGAACACCAAAAGCATGTTCGATAAACTGTAGGATGCGTTTGCCTGGTTTCTGTTTTGCAATTATCTGCAAAATAACGGCTTTCGAATATGCTGCCATTTATGTTTTGGTTTAAAGGTTAGGTATGTAAATTAATGAATATGATTTTATTGATGTATTGCAAATAGACGAAGAATTTGTTATTTTATTATTGGCTGTTTAAAAATTATTTTTTTGGAGGTGGAAAGCGGGGGATATAAAGGACAGGTATTTATATTTATAAGGTATCTTTGCAGAAAGAGTAATTCATCAATATACATACCTCCCATTTTGAAAGTTATAGTTCAAAAACAATTAACCTTTCAATTGTTGAAATTAAAATTCAGCAGGTTTGTTTTTGGTATTAGTCTTTTGCTTGGCATCAATACGCAGGCTTTTTCACAACATTGGCTATGGGCAAAAAATGGCAATTGTAACGGACTTGCTGAAGGAAATGGTGTAGCTATTGATAATTTAGGAAATGTATATATAACAGGATCCTTTTCTTCTCCAACAATCACTTTCGGAACTTATACACTTACGAGCACCGGTGGAGACAATGTTTATCTTGTTAAATATAATTCAGGGGGCAATATACTTTGGGCAACAAGTGCAAGCGGAACTGTTAACGCAGATGGCAATGGTATAACTACTGACGATTTGGGCAATGTATATATAACTGGTCAGTTTGCTTCACCTTCTCTTACTTTTGGGTCACAGATTTTAAACAATTCTAGTAGTGGCTGGAATTTCTTTCTTGTTAAATATAATTCAGCAGGAACTGCGCTTTGGGCAAAGAGCGCGGTAGTGTCAAGTTCCGATCAGGCTTGGGGAAAAAATATTACAACCGATGGAGCCGGCAATGTTTATGTAACAGGCTATTTTGGTATATCATCTGCTACTTTTGGAAACATCACTCTTGCATGTTCAGGTAGTACAGATATTTTTATTGTCAAATATGATTCTAATGGAAATGTTCTTTGGGCTAAAAGCGCAGGAGGAGCAAAAACTGATTTGAGTTATGGTATTGCGACAGATAATGCCGGTAACGTTTACATTGACGGAGTTTTTGCTTCTGTTTCTATCACATTCGGAACATATACTCTTACAAATCTCTCAGCAACGGGGACAAATATTTTTTTTACAAAATATGATTCTACTGGAAATGTTCTTTGGGCTAAGGGTGCTGGAGGAACAAATCAGGATTGGGCTTACGCAGTAGCAACAGATAAAACAGGTAATGTTTACATAACTGGAGGATATTTTTCTCCTACTGTTACTTTCGGAAGTTATACTATAACTCATACTACAAATGATCCTGATATTTTTATTGTAAAATATGATTCTGCTGGAAATGCTCTCTGGGTAAAAACCGCAGGAGGAATAAGTTACGACAATGGCTATAGTGTAACCACGGATATTTCCAATAATGTTTATTTGACTGGTGGATTTTCAACAACTTCTAATTATGCAATTAATTTTGGTTCTTTTAATCTACCTTTTCCATCAGGAGGAACTGACGCTATGTTTATTGTAAAATTTGATTCAACAGGTAATGTTCTCTGTGGTACAACATTAGCAAGTGGAGGAGATGATGTTAGTTCTGTAGCAGTAGACACTTCAGGCAATGCATACGTAACAGGTGACTATCTTGGAAGTATGAATATAGGTTCAATAACATTACCTTCTGCCTCACATGAAAATATTTTTACAGCTAAATTTACATGCAGAAATGTTTTGATAGTGAACGTTACTTCCACTTCAGTTTGTACAGGAGCATATACGGGCACAGCAACTGCAACACCAACAAGCGGTACCAGCCCTTTTACTTATTCATGGAACACAACACCAATACAAACCACACAAACAGCTACCGGACTTTGTGCAGGTAATTACCAAGTTATTGTTAAAGACGCAGCATTAACAGCCGATACCTTAATGGTAACTGTGAGCGTCACTCCGCCCCCAACCGCATTAATTACGGGCACTGCAGTAATTTGTAAAGGACAAAACACAACACTTACAGCTTCAGGCGGAGGGTCATATCTTTGGAATACAAATGCTGTTTCAAATGCTGTTACAGTAAGTCCTATAAGCGATAGCATCTATAGTGTAATTGTAAGTAACAACGGATGCAGTGATACTGCAAGGGTAACAATCAATGTAAATGTTCCGCCTATTGCGGCCATAAGCGGCAGCAGCATTATTTGCAGCGGACAGAATACAATACTTACTGCCTCCGGCAGCGGTACTTATAGTTGGAACACAGGAGCAGCATCGGCAGCAATTATTGTTGCTCCAATGGCTTCAACTCCCTATACAGTTATTGTTACTAACAGTTCAGGATGTTCTGATACGGCTTCACAAATAGTTACCGTTAATACTTCCCCTATAGCGGTGATAAACGGAAATAATACTATTTGTATTGGGCAGAGCACTATACTAACCGCCGGCGGAGGTACATTATTCAATTGGAATACAGGAGCAAACAGCTCATCAATTTCAGTTGCACCGATAGCAGCAACAACTTATGGTATAACAGTTACTAATGCTTCAGGATGTACAGATACTGCCTCGCACACGGTTGCAGTAAATACTTATCCAATTGCAAGCATAACGGGTAATGCAGTAATTTGTAAAGGAAATAATACAGCGCTCACAGCATCAGGCGGTGCAACTTATCTTTGGAATACAGGAGAAACAACCCCTTCTATAATAATAAGTCCTTTAAGTAATAGCATTGATTCTGTTATTGTTTCAAACGGCCCCTGTTCAGATACAGTCTTCATCAATATAGCGGTCAACAATACTCCCACAGCCCATGCAGGAACAAATACCGTTATTGTTTCCGGAGATTCTGCACATCTCAATGCAAGCGGGGGCGGTACATACAGCTGGTTTCCTACAAATGGCTTAAGCTGTATTAATTGCGCCAATCCAATAGCTTCCCCTTCTTCATCCACCTATTATTGTGTTACGGTAACTAACAACAACGGCTGTACCGACAGTGCCTGCATAAGGCTTACAGTAGAAAACCCCTGCGATGCAATTGCACAAATTGTTTTACCCAATGCTTTTTCACCCAATAACGACGGGCATAATGATGTGTTCACGATGCAAGGCTGGAAAAACTGTGTTACAGAATTTCACTTTGTAATCTACGACCGCTGGGGCGAAAAAGTATTTGAAAGTACTGATCCTGCCAAAGGATGGGACGGCACCTTCAATGGCAGCCTTGTGGATTCAGGTGTGCTGGCTTATTATATAACTGCCCTTAATACCGGCGGAGAAAAAATAATCAGGAAAGGAAATATATCACTGATTCGGTAAGTTTTTTTCTTCCCTTGTTGGTGTTAATATATTACTTACATAATAGGTAAACACAAAAATATTCTAATGAACAAAATGCTAAAGAAATGGGTAATATTTTTTTTGTTCCCCTTAATAATGATTTCTTGCAAAACGTATCGTACATACGTACCAATACAAGGTATAAAAGTAAGTTTTGATGGTGGAAATAATTATGAGAAGGCAAGTAATATTGGTAACATTGAAATTAGGATTCAAAAGAATAATGCACCAAACGGCGGCCCTGAAATTACAAGTAAATTCGATGCTTACAGTCCAATTAAAAGGCCTGTAATTCTAACAATTACTGAAAAAAATAATTTAGTTCTGCTCTCTGATCAAATGGGTAAAGCTTTTATTTTAGGGGAAATTGACAGTACTGAGAAAAATTGCAATTATGATTGCAAAATAAATTATATCAAAACAGATAAAGTATCCTTTAAATCGGCTGTGGCAATTTTTCCTTATTGGCATGGCTGGCACATTTTAAGTGGTCAGCCATTATTTATGCGTTATCATTATTATACTTTAAAAGTTCAAAAGTCAAATGGTAAGATGTTAAAAATGGAATGGAAGTATAGTGTTTACAAAATCAAAAATAATGGAAAGCCATATATTTGGTCAGGTGACTATTGCGAGGACAAAGGAGGTGGGTTAACAAAATTGAAAATTAAATAATTAAGAACATTGCTTAAAAGAGCAGAGATATTGATTTTAAAGAGACTTGCTGGACTCAGCATCATGCTTCATTTTGTTTAATCCCCGTTCTGCGAAGCGTGTTAAAAAATAAATAGCGTTAAGCGGCATCTTGCCCCTGTTCAGCGCAGCATATAAAAAATAGCGCTAAGCGGAGCGTCCCGCTCCGCTTTTTTTAACCGGCATCTTGCCGAAGATTAGCAAGTTTACAAAACCGCAACATCATAGCCTGGAGAAACAAGAACCGTCAAATAATTCCCTTGAACAATTCCTGCCTGTTTGATAAATGTATTAATATTGCATCACAAATTGGAGACAAGCTGCAGAAAAAACGGATGCCTTCAACAATCAATTCAAAAAATAATCAAATGAAAATTTCGAACAAAATTACATTGGCTGCTGCAATGCTTCTTACAGGCGGTACTCATCTTTTTTCACAAGCCTTAATCAGCAAGCAAGATGAAAAAACAGAACTTTATGGTTTGGTTGATGAAGACGATAAGTGGGTTGTACAGCCAAAATACAAAGAGATTGATTTTAAGTTAAAAGCACAAGGTTTAACTTATGTGAAAGACACAAAAGATAAAATAGGATTTATAAATGACAAAGGCCAGGAGGTTGTTCATTGTCAATTTGACGACTACCGCGAAGAAAAAGGATATTATTTTGTTGAAAAAAAAATAACTGACACAGAGTCTTTGCACGGCCTGCTGGATAGTACCGGAAAAGAAATTCTTCCGGCAAAGTACGGCTGGATTGATAATACAATTAAGCAGGGAGGCTTTGTACTTCAGGATAATGAAAGCTACCACTATGGAGTTATTGATGCGCAGGGGAAAATATTAATACCGTTTACACTCCCTTATATTAAATATATATATAAAGGCGTTTTGATTGCACAGGAGGAAAATCCAGGCCTTCAGGGTTTGCTCGATTTAAAAAACAACTGGATAATACCCTGTACTTATGATGTAATAAAACCATTCTCCGAAACCAACGATCTTGCCCTAACCGCAAAAGGCGGAAAGGCTGGCTTTATCAACTTATCAGGTAAAATAATTATTCCTCTTGATTACGATGGTGCTCTTGATGAGAATGGATCTCTTTCAGATTATAGTTATGGATTTCTGAATGACTATGCTCCTGTAAAAAAGAACGGCAAATGGGGCGTTATCAATACTTCTAACAAAGTAATTATTCCTTTTGATTACGATGAACTTACCCGGCAGGACGGAACAAAATACACGTTCAAACAAAAAGGAAAACCGGTAATAGTGGATGCTAAAGCAAAGTAGGAAGGTAAGGCTGAGTGTCCTGTTCAGCCTTGCCAGGTTATAACTTTATGTGGGTTCCTGAAGCGAATGGCCGCGGAATAATAAAACAATTGCAGCAAAAGATTGCTTGGCTGCAGCAATCCAGCCTGTCTTATTTCCTTTCCTCAAACAATGATTAAAGATTATGATAGAAACGAATTTCACTCCTTTCCCAATTCTAACAACTGATCGTTTGATTTTAAGGCCGCTTGAAACATCAGATGACAAAGCCATTTTTTCTCATCGTTCAGATGCCGGAGTAAATACGTACCTTGAAAATTTCCGGCATTCTTCCATTGAACACACGCAGGCATTCATTTACAGAGTGCAAAATGAAATAGCAGCTGGAAAAACTATATTATGGGTGATTACAGTAAAAGGCAGTAATACATTTATCGGAACAATCTGCCTTTGGAATATTTCAAAGGATGAACACAAAGCCGAAACAGGTTATACGCTTGATCCCAAATTTCACAGAATGGGATATATGAATGAAGCCTTGGTAAAAGTTATAGGTTTTGGATTTAATAAAATGAAATTAAAAACAATTGACGCTTACACTCATGAGAATAATGAGAGTTCAATAAAACTCTTACTAAGCAATAATTTTATGCAGAGTACTCACAAAAAGATAATTGGCGGCAATAGAATTTATTTTTTATTAAATTTGAAATAAGTTATAGATCACGCTCTCGAAAGGTATTAAGCAAAGCATTGCACCTGCAGTGAAAAATAAATTTAAACCAAATGAAATGAGAATTTCACATACTAAAAGTTGAATAACGGCGTTTGGTGCTTAGGCGTAAACATCAACGTATCAATAAGAACTAATACTTACAGCAAAATGAAAAAAAATATTATTTACCTTCTGCTGCTATCGGTCAATATTATTTACGGGCAGGAAACAAAAAATGAAACAAACACACATGCTGGAGAATTTTCATTTGGTGCAAGAACCACAGGCAGTTTGTTTAGTTCAAGCGGAAATTATTTAGGTATTGGTGCAGGAGGCCAAATCCGTTATCGAGTGGACGAAAAATTAAACACTGAATGGTTCGGAGACTGGATGGCAACAGATGTCGGCGGATTGGGCCAAAGACACGATGCTCATATTGGAGAATCAATGATAATATATCCCGGAAAACAATCAGGGAGAAAAAACAGCTTCACCCCATATGTAATAGGCGGCTTCTGCGGCGACTACACCATAATAGAAACCAATTTGTATTTTGATGCTGGTCAAAATGAATATCTAAAAGTATCGAAAGACAGATGGAGCTTTGCCACTCAATTAGGACTTGGCACACATTATAATATCACAGAAAAATTTGATGTTTCATTCACCGCTCAATATATGATTCACTTTGGCAGCGACATTGATGCTGATATATTAACGGATAATAATGGTCAAAAGTATTTGCAGATTCACCAGGGAAAAGAAAATGCCTTAGAGGGTCACCTGCTCTTTACTATTAGTGCCAACTTTGTAATTGTTGATTTTAGAAAAAACAAATAATCTGGTATGAAAAAATCAATTATAATCATCCTGTTCCTGCCTTTAGTTTTGTCAGCGCAAAACTCTGAAAGATTTATAGGCGAAGGATTGTTCAGCGGTAAAGGAACCTTAGCATTCGGTATGCCGACTGCCTACAAAGCAACCAACATGTATGTAAGCGGTAACCTTGAATATTATGCCGAAAATGATGTTTCTTTCCGCGGAGGATTATACATTTTTCTTGGTACATCGGGAGCAGACACCAAACATACTTTTTCTAAAAACAGTGCCTGTTTGTTTGGGTATTTCTACCATTTAAAAACAAATAACCATCTCGACCCATATATCGGATTGCAGCCGGGCATAAGCTGGTCACAATTAAAAGCGCCGGAGAATCTTTTAAACGAACCATATCCATATAGAATTTCAGGCTATCCGCCATCTATAAATCCTCTGGCATCAGTAACAATGGGAATAAACTATTATGCATCAAAGTTTACTCACCTTTTTTTCGAAGTCTCTTATGTTAATGGAATGCATTTGTCTGATACTCCCGCAATCTCATTAAGTGAACTGAAAATAGCATTTGGCTTTGGTTTTAATATATGGGCATTAAAAAAGAAATAAAATCAAACTGCATACTATTACTTAAGTTACTCATTAGTCAGAATGCCCGCTTGCAAAATCAAGTTTGAAAAATGGCGTGAAGAATATTATATTCGCAGCTTCACCATTATTATTGAAAACAGAGCGGACAACATAAGAACAAACAATTAGATTACAGTAATGAAAAAGACAATTGTACCAATTTTACTAGCGGCAATTTGGATAAGCATTTCCGAATTTGTAAGAAATGAATTTATCCTCAAATCCTATTGGATAGGACACTATCAAAAACTTGGTCTTGTATTTCCTTCTGAACCTATTAACGGCGCCGTTTGGGGATTATGGTCTTTATGTTTTGCCATTGCAATATTCATAATCGCTAAGAAATTTTCATTACTTCAAACTACATTTCTCTCTTGGTTTGCAGGTTTTGTTTTGATGTGGATAGTAATTTGGAATATGAGCGTACTTCCTGCCGGTCTGTTATTCTTTGCAGTTCCATTAAGTATATTGGAAACATATTTGGCCGCTTTTATCATCAAAAAAATAACTGCATAGGATGATAATCCTAAATTTAACAGCACAAAAATTCATTAACACTAGGGTTGAACTTTGCACTATGTGATCGGATTTTAAAGAATAAATATTGTGACTTACAAAAAAGAATATGAATCAAAATTGTTTGCCGTTATTTTACTTATGAAAAGCTTTGCAAATTGTTGAATGTTTTTTGAAATAAAAAATAACCTGCAATAGATTACCGGGTATGACTTCTGATTTTGCTTAATTAATCGTACAATGATAAAAAAATCGCTCAATAGAATATTTCTGTCTCTCACACTGGTGATTGTTATTCTCATTTTTTTCTGCGGGAGAAGAGAAACCGCAGACTGTGAACAATTTAAAAATGGAAAATTTATATTTCATCTTAAAGTAAAAAACGGCGATGTTTTCTTTTCAATAAACAGAGCAGATTCCATACAGACAGAAACAGATAAACATACCGGTTATTATTCAAAACTACAGGTGAAGTGGACAGGTAAATGCCAATTCGAAACAACACTTTTAGAAACTACTTTTCCTTTTCCTGATTCAATTCAAAGAATAAGAAAAGCAATTCCATTAAAAACAGAAATTATTTCATCCACAAACAGTTATTATGTTTTCAAAGCCCACCGCGAAAATTCGCCTTCAATTACTGATACAATGTGGGTTGATAAATAGGAGGAATAATGAAAATAAATAAGATTAGTTTGTTTAGTTTAGTGAAAGTGGTAACGATAATTAAAATGTATTAAAATGGCAAAACAATTTTGGCTTAATCTGCCGGTGAAAAACATAAACAAATCAAAAGAGTTTTTCACCAAACTTGGATTTAAATTTAACATTGAACGCAGCAGCCCAAACGCAGCTTGTTTACTGCTTGGAGAAAGCAATGTAGTTTGTATGCTTTTTGAAGAACAAACCTTTAAAAGTTTCATAAACAATGAAATTACTGACACAAAGCAATCAGCTGAAGTTCTCCTTTCATTTGATGCACAAAGCAAAGAGGAAGTTGACGAAATGGCTGCAATAGCAGTTGAGGCTGGCGGTGTTAGTAATCACAAGCCGAAAGAAATGACAGGTTTTATGTATGGCTGTGTTTTTTCCGACCTTGACGGGCATCGCTGGAATGTTCTTTATATGGATATGAGTAAAATGAAATAAAGGTAATGGCGGCTGCGTGGCGAACATTATCAATAATTTAAAAACATAACCCATGAACCTATTTAGCATTGTCTGTATCGTATGGATTTTATCAGAAGTAATGCTGAACCGCCTTACCCGTGCTGGAAAATCGGACAAACCGTCGGCCGACAAAAACTCTGAACTTTATATTTGGCTGTCAATTATTGTTTCCTTAACAGTCAGTATAGTCGTTTCCAAAATGTTCCTGTTTCCTATCTTTATCAATGACTGGTTTCTAATGATGGGAATAATAATAATTATCCTTGGAATAATTATACGGCTGGCTGCAGTTAAGCAGTTAGGAAGATTTTTTACAGTGGATGTTACTATCCGAAAGGATCATCAGCTGATGCAGAGCGGTTTCTACAAATACATAAGACATCCTTCCTACACCGGCTCATTAATTTCTTTTTTAGGGTTCGGTCTTACATTAAATAATTGGCTCAGCCTTGCCATAGTTTTTCTCGCGGTTTTAACAACATTTATTCATAGAATGAACATTGAAGAAAAGGTTCTTACGGAACAATTCGGCCGGCAGTATTTAGATTATTGCAGCAAGACAAAACGTTTAATCCCTTTCGTATATTGAAATTTAAAATATGCATTGCAATAAATCATATCTTAGCAGCGCAAGCTTAACAGCCCTCTAACAGACTTTTTAAAAATTATATTCATACAAATGCAAGCGAGACAATTCGACCGGAAACAATATTTTGATGAGCAGGCCTTCACAACTGAAAAATATGTAATTCCCTATATCAATGAATTGATGCCGGTTACAGCAGCTCTTAAAGTTGCTGAAATTGGCTGCGGCGAAGGAGGCAACTTAAAACCCTTCCTGGATAAAGGCTGCACCGTTGTTGGTATCGATCTTTCGGATTGGAAAATTGCAGAAGGTTTAAAATTCTATGAGGACCATCCTTTAAAAGCTAACTTAAAACTGATCAATAAAAATATTTACGATGTAAATGACGACCCGGATTTGAAATTCGATTTGATCATAATGCGCGATACTATTGAACATATCCCAAATCAGGATTTGTTTTTAGAACATTTAAAACCATTTTTAAAACCCGGCGGAAAAGTGTTCTTTGCTTTCCCGGTATGGTGTATGCCTTTCGGAGGACATCAGCAGATGTGTACTAATAAATTTTTAAGCACCCTGCCCTGGTTTCATATTCTGCCGAAGTTCATGTACCGCTTTATTTTAAAATCATTTGGCGAAACGGATAGCTTAATTGAAGCGCTGATGGAAATAAAAGATACAAGGCTTTCGATATTTCAATTCAAAAAAATTCTTGCTCACCGTAATTATAAAATTGACAAACAGACCTATTACCTCATAAACCCCAACTACGAAGTTAAATTCAAACTAAAACCCCGGATTCTTCCATGGTTTTTAAATATTCCTTATTTAAGAGATTTTATAGTTACTGCAATGTATGCGGTAGCTTCTTTGGAATAATCCTCTATGTTTCCATTAACAGTAAGATTGCATTAATAAGGATTGAAAACGGCCTTTTTTCTGCAGTCTTTTTTATTTCCTTTATTTTGTTTGCCGCTTTCAGCGGACTTTTTTTACAGTTAAAAAGTAGTATTTTGAGTGAATAAAAAATGAAATATTCACAATGAATAATTACCTTTAAGCGTGGAAAAATTCAAAGTAATCAGTGTTGAATAGAAGGAGAAAGTCCTGCCTCAAAAAAGGCGGATTCATTAAGTTTTTCGCTTTATGATTTAGGAATAAACTAACAAACGTCAAATCATAATTTTTTTTATGAATAAAAAATTGCCCATCCCCAAAAATGAAGCAGAACGCTTAGAAGCATTATCTAATTATAATATCCTTGACAGCGTTTCTGAAGAAGAATTTGATCGTCTTACAAAATTGGCATCAATAATCTGCGGTGTGCCAATTGCATTAATCAGCCTTATTGATAAAGACAGGCAATGGTTCAAATCCAGAGTCGGCTTGGATGTACCTCAAACACCCAGAGATATTTCTTTTTGCCAATACGCTATTACAGGTGATTCGCTTTTTGAAATTGAAGATGCAGCATCTGACGAACGCTTTTGTAATAATCCTTTAGTAACCGACCAGCCCAATATAAGGTTTTATGCGGGGTATCCTTTGATTGATCCTGATGGTCACGCACTGGGCACCCTTTGCGTAATTGACAGGAAAGTAAATAAATTAAATGTAGAACAGCAGCAATCTTTATCTCTTTTGGCAAAAGAGGTAGTTTCACAGATTGTATATCGGAACAAGAATTTCGAAAAGAATAAATTGGAGAAATTATTCAATCTTTCAATTGATATGATATGTGTTGCCGGCATTGACGGCTACTTTAAAAAAGTGAACCCTTCTTTCACTTCAACTTTGGGCTGGACTTCGGAAGAATTGCTCGCTAAACCATTTTTCGATTTTATTCATCCCGATGATATTTCAATTACAAAAAGTGAAATTGAAAAACTTGGCAAAGGTATTAAAACAGTGGGTTTTGAAAATCGTTTTACAACAAAAAGCGGTTGTTTTTTGTCAATAAGATGGGTTGCTAATCCTGATAATATTACGGGCGAATTTTATGCAATTGGCAGAAATAACTCTGAGAGAAAAAAATGGGAAAAGTCACTTTTATTAAGTGAAGAAAAGCACCGGGGGTTTTTCGAAAATTCGCAGGGCTTAATGTGTACGCATGATTTAAAGGGTAATATTCTTTCTATAAATCCTGCAGCTGCTTCATCAATAGGGTATTCAATTGAAGATCTATCGAATAAAAATCTCTTTGATCTGATTCCACACGAAACCAAAGGTTTATTTCAAAGTTATTTGGATGAAATTGAAAAGACCGGATTCTCAAAAGGCCTCATGAAAATCATCCATAAAAATGGAACGTTAAGAACATGGATGTTTAATAATGTATTATCTACTCAGCCGGATGGATTCAGTTTTATTATAGGAACTGCTGTTGACATTACAGAAAGAATTTTATTAGAAAAGGAATTAAAAGAAACAAATAATCGGTTTTTCAAAATATTTGATAAAAACCCAATAAGCATGGTTATCTCAAATTTGAAAACATCAAAGATTGAATACGCCAATGAAACGTTTTGCGAAACCTTCGGCTTCACAAAAGGGGAAGTAATCGGCAAAACATCTGTTGAATTAAACCTTGCGCCTGCCGAAGAGCGGGAGAAAGTTGTTTCATTAATGAAAAAGCAGGGTTTTGTGAGATCGGCTGAAGGAATAGTAACTAAAAAAAATGGGGGGAAATTATGGATACTTACTTCTTTGGAAATTATTGAAATTGATGGCAATTCATTAATTCTCTCATCACTTAATGACATCGATCAGCGTAAGAAATTAGAGGAACAGAATGCCAGATTAGCTGAATTTCAAAACATCATACTTGATGGTACGGACTACTCAATTATTTCAACTTCTGAAAATGGAATAATAAATTCATTTAATAAAGGAGCAGAGAAAATGCTCGGCTACAAAGCCGAAGAAATGCTGGGTATTACTCCTGAGATAATACATGATAAAACGGAGATCCAGGAAAGAGCTAAGGTGTTAACTGAAGAATTGAATATAAAGGTTATGCCTGGCGTTGATGTTTTTTTGATTAAATCACGGCTGGGAAATATCAGTGATGTTAATGAATGGACTTACATTCGTAAAAACGGAACAAAAATACCTGTTGAATTATCAGTAACAACACTGCGCAGTTCAGCAAATGAAATAGTTGGTTATTTGGGGATAGCCAAGGATATCAGCGAAAGTAAAAGGGCAAAGGAAGCAATCATTCATGCAATAGAAAAGGCAGAGCAGGCAGTTATTGCTAAAAATAGTTTTTTGGCAAATATGAGTCACGAAATCCGCACACCGATGAACGCAATTATCGGATTTACTGAATTGCTGACTCAAAGCAATTTAGATGAAAGTCAAAAGGAATATGTGAGTTTTGTTAAAACAGCGGGCAGAAACCTCTTATCAATTATTAATGACATCCTTGATTTTTCAAAAATAGAATCAGGAAAAATTACGTTTGAATCGGTCCCATTTAGTTTGAAGGAGACTTTGAATAGCATTTATAATCTCTTAAAGGTAAGGGCTGACGAAAAATCACTCGACTATAATTTTTTTCTAGATGCATCATTACCCGATATTGTCTGCGGTGACAGCGTAAGGTTAAACCAAATTTTGGTCAACCTTATCGGAAATGCAATTAAATTTACTTCTGTCGGCAATGTTACTGTTTCTGTTAAAAAGATTGCGGAAGATGCATTAAGTTATAAACTGAAATTTGTTGTTAAAGATTCGGGTATTGGTATTGCACCAGATAAAGTTGACTTTGTTTTTGAAAGATTTTCTCAGGCAAACACCGAAACAACCCGGAAATTCGGAGGTACAGGTTTAGGATTAAGCATTGCAAAAAATCTTGTTGAATTGCAAGGCGGGGAAATGAATTTAAAAAGCGAAGAAGGAAAAGGTTCTGAATTTTCATTTGAATTGATTTATAAAAAAATTGACAAGCAGGAAGTAAAGCCTGTCAAAAACATTTTAACTCCAAAGAAACCATCAGGCAGTGTAAAAATATTATTATGTGAGGATAATCTTTTGAACCAGGAATTAGCAAGAAAAGTTGTAACAAAATTTGGTTTTGAAATTGAGATTGCTGAAAATGGAAAAATCGGTGTTGAGAAATTGAGAAATGAAAAATTTGACTTAGTACTGATGGATCTGCAGATGCCTGAAATGGATGGATATCAGGCTGTTTTAGCAATCAGGCACGAGCTGCATCTCCAAATTCCGATTATTGCAATGACGGCACATTCATTAATGGGTGAAAAAGAAAAATGTCTGCAGATAGGTATGAATGATTATATAGGTAAGCCATTTGATCAGGATGATTTGTATTTCAAAATATGCAGCAATTTATCAGAACATAATGGTGATTTTATAATTCAAGGGAAATTAAATGAAAAAAAACTTCCGGCATCAGATGGGAATTCAATAAACTTAACTTATTTAAATGAACTTTCTGGAGGCGATAAAGTTTTTGAAAAAAAAATGATCGAACTTTTTATTAAACAGGTGCCTATTGATATTAATGCTTTAGGTCGTGCATTCGAGGAATCCAACATTTCTCTTATTGAAAATTTAGCTCATAAATTGAAATCTTCTATGTCAGTTGTGGGCTTGTCAAGTTTAAATTATTATTTGAGCTATATCCAAAAAAATATTTCAATAGATGAAAAAAAGGAAGATACCTTTGAAAAGTTCATTGTTGTAAAACATTTGCTTGCTGAAAATTATACTATTCTTAAAAAGAAATTATTGGAGGAATATTAAAAAAAATCAAGAAACGGGATCCATTGTTTATGAAGGAAAAAGCAATAATAAAATTGAAACGGAATTAAAAACATACAAACAATGAAAATATTATTTGCCGAAGACGATGAACTGCTTCGCAGTTCACTTGAATTTTATTTAACAAACAATGGTTATTCGGTTACCGCTGTGAGCAATGGATTAGAGGTTAAAGAAAAATTAAAAAACGAAACTTTCGACTTGATTATTACTGACCTTAATATGCCATTTTTCGGTGGTATGGAGGTTATCAATTTTGTAAGAAATGAATTAAAATCGGCAGCTCCTATTATTGTTTTAACTTCATTCGGTATCGAAAAAGCTGAATTAGATGCTTTTGAGATCGGTGCAAGTGAATTTGTTTCAAAACCTTTCAGTCCCTCGATACTTAAAGCAAGAATAGAAAAACTTTTGAAAAGACAAGTTAAATAAATTACAGTCCGTTTTAATGAAGCACATTGCAAGTTTTTTTAAAATATTAATTTTCACTCTGTTATTCTTTTTTAGAATACAAGAAATTTCTTCCCAGGTAGAAAACGTTGATAGTGCATTTCAAACAGCAAGAACCCTTGCTTTTTCCTCGAAATACAATGAATCAATTTCCCTCTGTAAAAAAATATTGGCAAAAAGCCCGAAATACCAGGACGTTCAGGTTCTTTTAGGCCGAGTATATTTTTGGAATAATCAAACAGATTCTGCAGTCTTTATTTTCTCGGAATCTATTAAATCGAAACCTTATGAGGATGCCTATATTGCATTGTCTGATATTAAAAGGTGGACGAATAAACCTGCTGAAGCACAAAAAATTTCTGAAGAAGGTTTGTTTTATTTTCCTGCCAGCACAGAATTATTTGTCCGGAAAATTAAAGCGTTAATCGATTTGAACAATTATGAAAAGTCTTATCAAATTGCGGACTCGCTGCTCACTAAAAACAATAGCAGCCCTGAATTAAGACAGCTTGCAGAATCTGCAAAAAGAAAAATGTCAAAAAATTTATTTGCAGTTTCTTATGACTATGATTATTTCGATAAGCAATTTAAGGATCCTTGGCATCTGGTATCTGTTTCTTATGGCAGGCTGACAAAATATTTAGGAAGAGTAACAGCTCGTGTAAACCTTGCAGATCGTTTCGCATCAGCTGGTTCGCAGGTTGAAATGGATGCTTACCCTTCATTAGGAAAAAAGATGTATGCCTATATCAATGCCGGATATTCATCCGATTATATATTTCCTACTTACCGTTCCGGCGTTTCAGTTTACAGAAATTTTACTCAAGCGTTTGAAGGGGAACTGGGTGTAAGAGTATTATATTTTAGTAAGGCAGCAATATTGTATGTTGGTTCAATCGGCAAATACTATGGCCGCTTTTGGTTTTCGTTAAGACCCACTTTTATAGCAGCTGAAAACGGAAATCGTTTCTCTCAATCCTATTCGATGATAACAAGGTATTATCTGAAAACCTCATTTGATTATTTGACTTTTACTGCTGGTTACGGGCTTTCCCCAGACGACAGATCAAGAGAATCATTACTTCAAAATCCTGATTTGAAAAGTTTCAGAATTACACTTGCTGCTCAAAAGCTGATTAAGGGAACAAACATTGTTTCTCTTTCTGGCGGTATTGTGAGGGGCGAGTATATACAAGGCTCCAGAAATATCGGCGATGACATTTTTTGCGGAGTAAGCTATCAAAAAATGTTTTAATCAATGACCTTTCCTAAAAATAAAATATCCTGGATTATTATTATTTTTTTCATCGCACTCCTTCTTTCCCCTTTGATAATGCATCTGTTTTGGGTATTAAAGCCAGAAAAATCTATTGATATTATTATAGTTGATAAAACTGTTGTCAATAATCAAAAAAACGAACATGCCTCCTTGAACTGGCTTCTGAATAATTTAAAAATCAATAGAAATAGTGATAAAACTTTATATTCTAATGATGATTATTACGGATTCTTCCCTCTGGAAAATGAAAAATTTTATATCTCTGATTTCGAAAAAATGGATTCGGCAGAACTAAAAAATGTATTGAATAAAAATCAGATGATATACATTACCGACACATATGGTGTCTATTCCAATGAGTGGTATAAACATGCATTAACTGCTGAACGAAGCCAATTGATTTATGGCGGGCTCTCGAAAAAAGAAATTGAAATTCTGAAATTTTTTAAAGATCAGAAAAAATTGATTATTGCTGAATTCAACTGCATTGGTTCTCCTACTGAAAAATCTGTGCGAAACAATTTTGAGGAACTTTTCCATATTAGATGGACAGGCTGGATGGGCCGGTATTTTAGTGACCTTTCTGAAACAAATCCTGATATTCCTCACTGGCTTGTCAACAACTTCAAAAAACAGCATCAAAATAAGTGGTCTTTTTCTAAGTCAGGAATCGCATTTGTAAATGAAAACGATAAGATTGAAATTTTAGAAGCAGGCCGTGATCTCACAGCAAGTACGCCTATTATTTATACCAATAAAGTGAATTCAGCAAAGTATAACTTACCTAAGGAAATTCCATATCCCTATTGGTTTGATATTTTGCAGATGGAGGATATTAATATTCCCATTTCACTTTATCATATTAATACAACCGGATCTGGAGATAGCATTATGAGCAGGAATGGAATTTTAAAAACATTCCCGGCTGTTATTTCGCACAATGCAGGGGACTATGAGTTTTTCTACTTTGCCGGAGATTTTGCTGACAACAATATTTCCCGCAATTTTTCTCACTTTTCAGGAATACCATTCATTAAATCAGTTGAAAGTTCTTTTCATGAAGACGACAGAGAAAATTTTTATTGGAATTATTATTATCCATTAATGTCAAAAATATTGGAAAAATATTATGACAGCCTTCGCGTAAAAGGTCTTTGATTAATTTTTTTCGCCCAAGTCACCAGTGGAAATGGAGAATCCGCATTAACTAACTCACTCTAATTTAAGTATCCATATACCTGGATACTCTTCTTTAAATTTTGCTTCATCAATGTCATCTATTTTATTAGTTTTTAATACAAAAACGTTAAATCTTTTTGTCACTTTATTTTGAATTAACTTTATGTTTGAATGTTTTTTGATGCTTGTGGTTTTTGCAAAATTTTCGGCATTCTTTATATTTCCAAATGTCCCAATAACAAAGTAAAATCCGCTGCCAGCGGGATTGCCTTTTTCACTTGCAAAATCTATTTTTTGTAAGATATGTACTGCAATTTTTTTCTTAACAATAGCTGCTGGAATGGGGGCTTTAGTTTTTGTTTTGGCACTGTTTATTTCAAATTTGCTGTCTTCAGCTGACTCGGAAGTTGTTTTCGTCTCAGCCGGTAAAGTAATTGTTTTGGAGTTTGGCTCTGTCGTGATATTTTTCGAACTCAAAACTGCAGGATTGGTTGTTTTTTCAATTGGTGAAACTTTGTTTATCCGAAAATTTTCACAAGCCAGAATTGAATCTGGAATTAATTTTTTTGTATTAAACACCTGATTGTTTTTTAATTTGAAAACATCAAACTCGTTTTTTATTTGTGCTTTTTTATTTTCATCATCAATAGGATTAAGTCCCATATCATTGGTAACTCGGAATAAATTATTTCCTGAAAGAAAATAATCATTACTCAAAAAATCCTGAAATTCATTTTTATTGCGCATTAAGGCAACCTGCCTGCCAAATACAAAAGTTGTACTTGTATCGAGTACTTTGCCTACCCACGAATTCTCAGTTGGCTGCTTAATTGAATTGGAAAGCAGTGCAAGCAATGAAGGTGTTATATCCAAATGTGTTACGATAGATTTAAAGTCTGCAGTTCTTTTTAATAAAGGACTGTAAATTATTATTGGAACCCGGAAACGATCTATTTGAAAAGAAATTGGAATTTCAGGGGCTCTATGGTCGCCAGTTAGAATAAATATGGTGTTTTTAAATTCTTCCCTCTTCGAAAACTCGTTAAAAAAATACCTTAAGGCATCATCTGAATAAAGCATGCAGGATAATTCATCTAGATATGAACTAAGAAAATCTTTTTTTTCTGCTGAAATATTTACTTCCTTAATTCGCTTTTTTGCCCTTTCAACGTAAGCGGCTTGATTAGAAATTAAATATGGCGAATGATTTGCAATTGTAAAAAATACAGCCACATTCGGCTGTTTTTTTTGGGGGATTGTAAAGTAGTTTTTGAAAATATCCTTTTCGCCGTATCCCCAGCTAAAGCCTGCATAGCTTGGTAATTTCGTATACCCTTTTCCAAATTTATTGAGATCAGATGCAACTTCCACACCTTGTGCTTTTAAAAATACATCCATCTTATCGAAAGAAGCATTGGAGCCTGTAAAATACTGGCACTGGTAGCCGCTGCATTCAAGTATTTTGAAAAAAGAATTTGCTTTAGGTGCCTCTTCACCCTCCTCAAGGTATCCTTGTTTTAGATAAGGTAAGGAGCCAAATATGGACGGCAGTGCTGCAAATGTGCGCCCTCCGGCACTTAATGCATTTTCCCAAAACAAACTTTTGCGGGATAAACTGTCCAGGAATGGATTGAAGTTACCTAGCTTTGCATGTTCACCTACAAAGTCACTGCCCATTCCCTCCAGAATAATAAAAACAAAATTTGGCTTGTTTTCTTTTTTCAGTTCATTGAAAAAGGGCTGAAGCGTATTCTTGTTTGAATTATGTTTTAAAAACGGAAAGTTGGGATCTATTGATTTATCAGTTGAGTCTGAGGTTGTGGATAGGTAATATTGCCTGTCATCATTAAATGAGAAATCAGTGTTGCTTGAATATTTTTCTAAAATATTTTCAAAGAAAAAAATACTCTTATTAAATGCAAGATAATTTTCATACTCATTTATTGCAGCAACTCTTTCTTTTTTGAGTAAAAAACTCGCCGCGAAAACCATCAGCAGCAGGATTGCCGCTAAACTAATTTTTTGAGTGAAAATAAAAGATGACTTATTCAAACTATAAGCAAGAAATGCAAATAATAATAGAAACAGGAGTAAAATGCTTATCAATGAAAAACTAAAACCGCCGCCTGCTTTTGCGGTCACCAAAATATCTTCCATTGAATAGCTGAACAAATCACTTCCAAGTGGAACTTTTGCTTTGAAAAAATATACGCTTAAAATTAAATGAAGAACAATTAAAGAAATATAGACCACCCAGGAAACATAATTCATTGCAGTTTTTCCGAACAATGCAGAAGCAATTAGAATCGGTAAAATTAATAATGATATCAGAAGAACACTGTAAATATCGTTTAGAAGTGCATAAAATAACACTACCGGGGTTAACGAGATTTTGTTAGAGGCTATTTCAAAAATGTGGGTGGATAAAAAACCAAAGAAAAGAACGATAGAAAAAACCGAAATTCTTTTAAATGTGAACAAATAAGCACCCTCAAATTTTTGCTTAAAGGAGATGTCTGATCTCACAGAATCAATTGGAGCTTGACCTGGAATAACTATTTCACTTTTATAATTTATCGGAGCTGCATTATGAATGTCAGAAAGTGAGTCTTCGCCCTGCTCGTAAAATGCTTTGAGTCTAAGGCCAAAACGGGCAACAGAAATATTGCTGGAACTAATAAAAGAAAGGTAATATCTATCGGGAGAAGAGGGGAAATTATTTTTTATAATTGATAATAGATTTAATTGAATCCAGTCACTCAATGTTTCCTTGTAATCATTCAGAAAGTCCAAACCTTTCACTCCTGTCAATTTTACAATTGCAATAATTGCTTCTTGTCTTAACGTAGTTTTTTTTGAGGCCGTATATTCGGCAATTAATTCAATGGATGAGGATGCATTCATTTCAGCCAATTCTCTGATTCCATAACACTTTTGAGACCATCTTCGAGACCTTAGCTTTTTGTACGACTCTTCTATTAATAAGGAGTCATAATAAAACGTTTCTATTCTTTTTGAATACTCGCCGGTATAACTTTTGTGCAGTTTGATAACTGAATCAAGGAGGGCCTCTCTGAAAAATTTATTACTAAGATTTGATTGGTGTTTTTTTTCTGTTGATAAATCCCCGAAGGTTTTATTTTCAAACATTACTGAAAACAGCATCTTTCCGGCTGTTGAATCATTAATACTTTTTTTCTTTAACCTTTGAATTGTAGTTAATCGGCTTATTACAAGAAGAATTAAAAAAAGGAGTGATAGTGAAAAAAACAATATAATTACCAGAATCAGAAATATTTCTGACCTTTGAAAAGCCATATAATTGTAATTAATAATTTATGAAAAAATAAAGGTATGAATTTATTTATTTTTCTGTTGAGTTTTGCTGAAACAATAAAATATACAGTTGAAATATTTAATATTTCCATTTTAATATTTGCGGTATTTATAATGGCATCCTACATTATACTGGCAGTAATTTCTATTACATTTCTCCGTGAATATTTATGGGCAAATAATTTTACAGATTACAATGTTTTATTATCATCGGAATTTGCTCCATCTCTTTCATTAATTGCCCCGGCTTATAACGAAGGGAAAACAATTGAGGAAAACATTCAGTCGCTTTTAACATTAAACTATAGTAACTACGAAGTTATTATTGTTAATGATGGAAGCAAAGACAATTCCATGGAAATAATGATACGTTCTTATCAGTTGGAGATAGATGCTGATTTCAAATTTGCCAGGCATTTAGAAACAAAAGAAATAAAAGGTATTTATAAATCAAAAAACCCGGCTTTTAAAAAACTCATTGTAGTTGATAAGTTTAACGGCGGCAAATCTGATGCATTAAATGTGGGAATAAATATTTCCAACAATCCTTATATTGTTTGTATTGATGTTGATTGCATTATTGAAAAAGATGCGCTCCTGAAAATGGCAAAACCATTTATGGAAAATAATAAAGGAAGAGTAATTGCTGCAGGCGGTGTAATTCGAATTGCTAATTCCTGTAAAGTTTCAAATGGCAAATTAATTGAAGTTAATGTGCCGGAATCTTTCCTGCCGAGGACTCAGGTTATCGAGTATCTGCGGGCCTTCTTATTAGGAAGAATGGCATGGGCTAAATTAGATGGACTGTTATTGATCAGCGGGGCTTTCGGCATGTTTGATAAACAGATTGCAATACAGGCAGGTGGATATGACCATAATACCGTTGGGGAGGATATGGAATTAGTAATGAGAATGCGAAGATATATGATTGAAGCAAGGCAGAAGTATTCTGTGGCTTTCGTTCCCGATCCTCTTTGCTGGACTGAAGCTCCCGAAAGCTTTTCAATTTTGGGAAAACAGCGAAGCCGATGGACAAGAGGGACCATGGAATCCTTATGGGTCCATCGTATCATGTGTTTTAATCCTAAATATAAATTGATAGGCATGCTTTCTTTTCCATACTGGTTAATATTTGAATATTTAGCGCCTTTGATTGAATTTTTTGGTTTGATAATCACTTTGTTGTTTTTTGCCTTCGGATTTATCAATCTGAAATTTTTCTGTCTTCTTCTTTTATTTGTGTATTCATTTGCAGTAATGATTTCCACACTGGCATTGCTTACAGAGGAATATACATATCATCAATACCCAAGGATCAAGGATTATTTTAAACTTTTATTTGTGGCGGTCATTGAGCCATTTTATTTTCATCCATTTGTAGTTTATTGTGCTGTTAAGGGAAACCTTGAAAAAATTAAAGGTGTTAAAAGCTGGGGCGAGATGACAAGAGGTGGGTTTACTAAAAAATAATAATGCTATTTATACAAAGGTCTATAAACAGAGATAATTTATTTTTTTATATTGTTTGTCAGGGGTATATCAATATTGTAAAATATTTACAGAACCCAGAAGGACTGTATTCCTGTAATCTGTCCAGCAGCTGATAATTTTGTTTAGAGCCGTGCAATTAAATTGCATTTCTGCCGTTAACCTTAAATTCGTACATTCGTAATCCGATTTTTTGAACTAATTTTTATATCGAACGGTATGTTTAAATTTATAAAAAGCAGGACATTCTTTATCCATCTGGGTATTTATACCCTCACGCTGGCCTTAATGTGCTGGCTGGTTATTTCGTGGCTAGGTTCCTATACAAGCCATGGTAAAACTATTAAGGTTCCGAGTTTCAGCGGTGTTAAGCTGGCCGACTTAAATAAATTTGTTTCTGATAAAAATGTCCGCTACCTGGTTATTGATTCTATTTACGATACTAAATCTCCCAAAGGCACTGTTATTAAGCAGGAGCCCGAACTTGGCTCTGAAGTAAAAGAAGGCCGTATTATTTATTTATACGTTACCTCTGTTCTGCCTCCGAGCATCCAAATGCCCAAATTGATTGACCGCTCATTGCGGCAAGCCATTGCAATGATTGTTACGTATGGCTTTAAGCTCGGCACAGTTAAATTTGTACCAGACCAATGCGCCAATTGTGTTTTAGATCAAATGGTAAAAGGAAAAAAAATTGAACCAGGCACCGGCATTGCAAAAGGAACCGTTATAAACCTGGTAGTAGGGCAGGGGCTGAGCGATGAAGAAGTTGGTGTGCCTTGTTTAAGCGGATTATCAAGTTCTGAAGCGGCAGGGAAATTAGCAGAAGCATCATTAAGTGTAGGTCTTGTTTCGTATGACGAACCCAAAGATTCAGCATCATCAAAGGTTTACAGGCAGTCCCCGTCATGCGGAAAGCAGACTGTTATTAAAATGGGCAGATCAGTTGATTTATTTTTGACTGCCGATAAAAACAAAATTCCTCAAAAGGCAGATTCAAGCAGCGTTACCCAAAAAACAAAAGATGAAAATTTTGACAATTAAAAATTATATTCTCCCCTTGTTTTTTATTATTGTTTCGGCATCCCTGTTCTCACAGGGTTTAACGGAGAATGATTTAACAACCAATCATGTGCTTGTAAAAAAGTGGAATGAATTAACTGAGAGATCTGAACTGCGCGCATCTTCAATCACCGATACCATAAGTTTAGATACTGTCAGAGGCATTTTAGATGATTTTTCTTACACAGGTCCTTATCCCGATACAGCTCTCTGGCTGGATAAACAGGTTTTTATAAACCGAGGTTACGGACGGTCTCCGGTTACAATAGGCACAGCAACCTTTGATGGATTAGATGCAAACGGATACCCTTACGATTTTATGGCATTGCCAACATCATCATCATCTGCCGATTCTTTAACTTCTAAGCCCATCAATTTAAAATATTATCTCCATAATGGAAATCCGGTAAATTATACATTATTGGATTCGCTATATTTCAGCTTTTTTTATCAGCCCCAGGGTAATGGAAATGCCCCGGAGCCTGCAGATTCATTGGTACTTGAATTCACTGCTCCGGGCTTATCTTCCTGGAAAACCATTTGGGAAAAAGCGGGAACCACTATTGCGGCAACGGACAGCAGCTGGAAATTGGTGATGATACCGATAAAAAATCCAGCCTATCTTCAAAAAGGGTTTCAATTCAGGTTCAGAAATTATGCAACTATCAGCGGCAACCTCGATCATTGGAATATTGATTACGTCTATCTTAATAAACATAGGGTGAAAACCGATACTCTTTTTGAAGATGTTTCTTTTGTTTATAATGCGCCCTCATTGCTCAACACTTATACCGCAATGCCTTGGAATCATTACAATTCAACTTTTATGAAATCTACTGTGTCGAACGTACTAAGAAACAATTATTCTCAGCCTAAAAACGTAAATTTTTATTATAAAATTTATGATCAGACTGGTACCCCAATAGCTTCTTCCCTTGTGACTGCAGCTAACGTTCTTCCCTTTTCATCTAGTGGTTATGATAGTTACACAGCAGCTTCTCTGCCGGTAATTCCTGTACTCACAGATACATCTAAATATCTTTTTGAAACAGTTTTAAAATCATCTCCTGATTTAAAACGCGGCAACGATACACTCCGCCGGACTCAGGACTTTTCAAATTTTTATTCTTACGATGACGGAAGCGCTGAAACTGCTTTTGGCTTGAGTACACTGAATGCTCAGATGGCAGAAAAATTTACTTCCACAATTCCTGACACGCTTCGCTGCATCGATATTTATTTTAATCCTGTTTTGACGAATGCAAATTTGTATTCTTTTGTTTTAAATGTCTGGGGCGATGGCGGCGGAACGCCGGGAACAGCTATTTATACTGGTGACAGCGTTGTAAATCCATATTATACACAAACCGGCCGCGATCAGTTTATCCGTTATTATTTAAATCATCCCTTGTATTTATCTGCTGGTACTTTTTACATCGGCTTTACTCAAAAAACTACCCAATTTTTAAATGTCGGTGTTGATAGAAATATCAATACTCAGGATAAAATATTTTACAACGTTTCCGGAGGCTGGAGCAATCCACCATTTCCAGGTTCTTTATTGATGCATCCTGTATTTGGCGCCGCACATTATTTTACAGGGATCAACACCGCAGCAGCAAAAAGCAGTTCAATAACAGTTTACCCGAATCCGGCGAATGATAAATTGTTTATTAAATTTAATTCAGGCGCCTCCGAAAAAATTAATTATTCAATTACTGATTTGTTTGGAAGAGTTGTTCTTGAAAATAAATCAAACATGCCTGAATATATTGATATTTCAAGCCTTTCGGAAGGCGTATATTTTATCCGGATTACCGATGGTACTCAGGCAGTATCAAATAAATTTATTAAAGTGAATTGATAATTTTGTGATTTAGATATATGGAGATTTTTGATTCGGGTGTTAATATTTAATAATTCTCCAATACGCTAAATCTCTAATTCCCTATCTCCCCAACTCTCTAATTTTTATTATGAACGAAGAAGAAGTATTTGATGTATCTGAAGAGCAGGATGAGGATCAGGAGCTGTTTGAACATTACCGTATTGTTGTTGAAAAAGGACAGCATTTACTGCGTATTGATAAATTTTTGATGAACCGCACTCAGAATGCGACCCGCTCAAAAATACAGCAATCGGCAGAGAATGGAAGTATTCTGGTAAATGAAAAGCCTGTAAAATCAAATTATAAAGTCAAGCCCTTTGATGTAATAACTGTTGTTTTAGCCCATCCTCCGCGCGAAATAGAACTTATTGCTCAGAACATCCCTATCAATGTTGTTTATGAAGATGATGATTTAATCATGATTAATAAGCAGGCTGGAATGGTTGTTCATCCCGGTTACGGCAATTACAGCGGTACTCTGGTAAATGCATTGGTCTATCATTTTCAGAATCTGCCCGTGAGCAAAACGGGTGCAACTCTTGTAAAATCAGAAGCTGCAACTTCAAAAGCCAGCCTGCGTCCGGGGTTAGTTCATCGTTTGGATAAAAATACCACAGGCATTATGGTTGTCGCAAAAAGCGAAACTGCAATGGTAAGGCTTGCAAAAGATTTTTTCGACCGCAACCTGGATAGAATATATTACGCGCTTGTATGGGGCGATTTTAAGGAGGATACAGGAACTGTTACCGGAAACATCGGCCGTCATGTGAAAGACAGAAAAAAAATGGATGTGCTGCCTGATGATGATGAACACGGCAAACATGCAGTAACTCACTATACTGTATTAGAACGTTTCGGCTATGTTACGCTGCTTCAATGTAAGCTGGAAACAGGCCGTACGCACCAGATACGCGTTCACATGCAGCATATTGGGCATTCGCTGTTTAATGATTCGCTGTATGGCGGCGACAGGATTTTAAAAGGCACCACATTTGCAAAGTACAGGCAGTTTGTTGAAAATTGTTTTACACTGCTGCCTCGTCATGCATTGCATGCAAAATCACTCGGCTTTAATCATCCGCTGACTGGTAAATACATTCACTTTGATTCTGAATTACCGGAGGATATGCAGTCTGTAATAACCAAATGGAGAGGGTATTCAGTGTCCATGGCGCTGGAAGAATAATAAAATCAATTCGAAATTTAACAATTTAGCAATTAAACAGTTTAACAATATAAAATGGAATTCACCGCCAAACAGATATCAGATCTATTAAACGGGCAGATTGAAGGAAATGCCGATGTTAAGATTACCAAATTATCAAAAATAGAAGAAGGCACTCCCGGTTCTATTTCATTTCTTGCTAATCCCAAATACACGCAGTATATCTACTCAACAGAGGCTTCTCTGGTTATTGTAAACAAAGATTTAGTTTTAACCGCACCTGTGGCAGCAACGCTTGTTAGAGTTGACAGCGCAGAAACAGCTTTCGCTAAACTCCTGGAAATGTATAACCAGGTAAAACTTAATAAAAGAGGAATTTCAAAACATGCTTTTATTTCTGAAAGCGCATCTGTGGGTGATAATATTTACGCAGGAGAATTTGCAGTGGTAGGCGATAACGTGAAGATAGGAAATAATGTAAAAATATATCCCCAGGTTTTTGTTGGTGATAATTCTGTAATAGGCGATAACACTACTTTATTTGCGGGAGTTAAAATTTATTCTGAAACACAGATCGGAAAAGACTGTATCATTCATTCAGGGACAGTTATTGGCAGCGATGGTTTTAGATTTAATCCTCAGAACGATAATCAAAAAGTACCTCAGATAGGCAATGTAATTATTGAAGACAATGTGGAGATCGGCGCTAACTGCACCATTGACAGGGCTACTTTAGGCTCAACCATTCTCCGCAAAGGAGTGAAATTTGATAACCTGATTCATATTGCACACAATGTTGAAATCGGCGAAAACACATATATAGCAGCTCAGGGCGTGATTGCAGGTTCTTCAAAAATCGGTAAAAACTGCATGTTCAGCGGACAAGTTGGAATAGTTGGGCATGTTACTATTGCTGATAATACTATTATTACCGCACAGTCGGGGATATCAAAAAGTATTGTAAAAAAAGGCGAAGTTTATATGGGCTCTCCGGCCTTTGAAGCAGGCAAATACAGAAAAGCATACATTCATTTCCGTAACCTGGATGCGCTTGTTCAGCGGGTTGATAAGATAGAAAAAGAGAACGGGAAATAATTTGTTAATATGCTCCTGCGCTGTTTCGAAAATAAAATGCGGCTATAAGCCTTATTAAATCTGCACATTTTCAAATACTGAATTACTTCACTTCACCGACAAAAGTCTTTTCGAAATCTTCGTATTTGGTTCCTTTTTTATAAACACCGCTTCCAAGAAATTTTACAACAGGTTCAAATTGAGGCGCTCTGTAAAAGCCAACTATTGTCTGCACACGTTTAATATCTTCATCAACAAACACTATTGAAGGATAAGAAAGTTTGCCGTCTAAAATAGAAATGGCAAAATCATGAACAGGCCGCTGTGTTCCTTCCGGATTTTTATTTTTAAATACTACTCCGTTAAAAGCAACACTGTCGCGTGTTTCGGCATTAAATTTTACAGGGTAAAAATGTTCGTTCAAATATTTTGCAATAATTTCGTTGCCGAAAGTCTGCGCCGACATCATTTTGCAGGGTCCGCACCAGCTCGTATAAACATCTACCATTATCAGCCTTGGACTTTTTTTCTGAAGGGCAACAGCTTCGCTGAAGGTGTACCAATGTACAGGCCCCTTTAATTCATCTGCAGGTGCCTGCACACAGCTTATGAAACAATGTGCACACATAATTATTATAAAAATGCTGAGTACTGTTAAAGTTTTTTTTATCATCGGTGAAATAATTTACAATTAAAGATAATGATTTTTAAAAACCAAAACAGGCCAGCCATTTTGAGAATGATTGACCTGTTTTGTAAATACAAAGAAAACTATTTTACATCGTGCATCATCCGTTTTAAAACGGGTTTTAATGCAAATAACAGGATAGCCGCAATACCTGTAAGTATTACAAACACCATAAAAAATTCGTATAAATTATGAATTTCAAATCCGACAAATACCGGGTTGGAAGCACTGATTTGATTCTTGGATAATAAAGCTAACTGTTCAGCAGTAGGCACAATTGTTTTGTTTAAAACAGCCTGCAGGTCGATGCCTAATTCTTTTGCTTTAATAAATTTATCGCCGGTTGAAGGCAGTATAGAACCTAAGGTTCCTGCCAGGGCATAACCTGAAGCATTTGATAAAAAGAATACCCCGTATAATAAGGATGCAAATCTTTTCGGTGATAATTTTCCAACCAATGATAAACCTATCGGCGACAAACATAATTCGGCGCATGTTTGAATTAAGTATAACAATATCAGCCATTTTATTCCTAAAAGACCATTGTTTCCTAAGTCTTTCACATTGTTTGCAATAATAAAATAACTCAATGCGATCAATGCTAAACCCATTGCCTGCTTCATCGGCGAAATAGGTTCTTTGCCTTTGGATCTTAATTTATCCCAGAGCATACTGAAGGGCACTGCAAAAGCAACAACAAATAAGCCGTTAAAAATCTGCACCATTGACGGCGGCATCTGCCATCCGAAAAAATTTCTGTCAGTTTGATTATCTGCAATAAAAGTCAGCGAAGAGCCGGCCTGCTCAAAGGCTGCCCAAAAGAAAATTACAAAAAATGCAACTATATAAATTACAATAATTTTATCTCTTTCTATTTTCGTTAAAGAAGTGTCAGAAATAATTAATCCTGCCAAAGTAATACCGCTTGCATATATTATCGGGTAAATAATTGTTTTAACAACGTTGGTTCCTGATATGCAGTAGCGGATTCCGAAGAATAATACAACAAAAGAAATCAAGGCAATTATTAAAGATTGTGTGCTGAAAACAGCTTTTTCTGCTTCGCCCTCTTCGAAATCTGATGAATCTCTTTTAGATGGAAGCCCGCCTAATGGTTTACCTTCAGGAGTTACAACATATTTGTTTTTCAACATGTAAAAAATGAATGTACCCAGCAACATTGCGATTGCTGCAACTAAAAATCCCCATTTGAAAGCATGTATATCTCTGATGCCGCCGCTGTCTTTAACGTCGCCTAATATCGGGCAGATGAGCTGTCCTAAAAAAGCGCCTAAATTAATTCCCATGTAAAAGATTGTGAATGCTGTATCCAGCTTGCTTTTTTCCTGCTTTGGATATAAACTCCCCACCATACTTGAGATGTTTGGTTTGAAAAATCCGTTTCCGAAAATGATAATTCCCAATGCGCTCCACATAAGTGTGGTGGCAAGGCTTATATTAGTGCCGAAAACACTGGCGCTTGCAAATAAAAATAACTGCCCTAAAGCCATCATTAATCCGCCAAGCATAATGCAGTTTCTATTTCCGAAAAAACGATCAGCAATAAAACCTCCCAGCATCGGAGTTAAATAACAAAGACCAAGAAACCCGCCGTAGATAAGGGAAGCATCCTCTTCTTTCATCAATAATGAGTTAACTAAAAATAAGGTTAGGAGGGCTCTCATCCCATAAAAGTTGAACCTTTCCCACATTTCTGTTCCAAATAAAACCCATAATCCTTTTGGGTGTGCCATTTTAGTCTCAGCCATATTATTTATTTTAATTTAAAATATTTTAAGCCTGCGAATATAAGGAAAATTATGAATTTGAGAATTTGTGCCACTGTATGTTTTATATAAGAATACCGCCGGAAAATATTCTGGTTTTCAGGAAATAATAAGGTTTTTTTTGGAGTTTTATTAGACTCTGATAGCAATCAGCCGAATCCTTTCTGCCCCCACATTATAATTTCGTAAAGCACTAATTATTATTTACTATATTTGAATTTGTTTGACTTTGCAAATTGAACGTAAAATAAATACTTATTTTCTTGATGTTTTTTACCTGATTAAAAATGAGCGCAAAAAAAAATCATAATCCAAACAAACAAAAAAATAGTCCAGAAAGTAAATCGCCTTCCGCAAAAGCATCGCCACTTGCTGCTATTGAAGAAAATAAAAAGGAGAACGTACTTTTATATTATATCGGATTAGCTATTGTTCTGCTTCTTATTTTTATTATCAGGAAAAATTATTTTAACATTCCTTTCGAAAGAGATGAGGGCTCTTATGCGTATGCCGGAAAAATTATTTTGGATGGTGCCATTCCTTTTACTGATATTGGTTCCCAGCGTCTTGATGGTGTTTTTTATGCGTATTCAGTGCTCGTCTGGATTTTTGGTTATTCCATCAAGGCCATTCATATTGCATTTTTATTGATCAATCTAGCCAGTGCAGTAATGATATTTTTCTTAACCCGTAAGTTAAGCAATTACATGGCAGGTCTTGCTGCTGCTGGGTTCTTTGCCCTTTTATCAATGGCATCTTCTGCATCGGGCTTTACAACACAGTCGGAACATATTGTAGTCTTTTTAATATTAGCATCTTTTTTATTTTTATTTGAATTTTTCGAATCAAAAAAAATTTGGCAGTTAATCATTTCCGGAATCCTGTTTTCTTTTGCATTCGAAGTGAAACAAACCTGTTTGTTCTATGGAGTGTTGGGCGGGGCATTACTTCTGTTCAAAGGTTTTTTTGAAGATAAAAGCAGTATTAAAAAAAATCTTTTTCATGCATTAATTTTTAGCTTTTCAATTATTTTTCCTGTTTTATTTGATTTGTTAATGGTTTATAAAAACGGCGCATGGGCCGATTTTAATTTATGGCTTTTTGATGTTGCAAAACAATATACCACCTCAGTAAGCTTTGACAGAGGGTTTGAGAATTTCAAAATTAATTTTTTAGCCGATTATAATGATTACAAATTTTTTTGGATATTTTCTTTCATAGCTTCCATAGGTGTTTTTTTTACAGGGCTTCCTTTATGGAAAAAAATTGCTGTTCTCGGTCTTAATATTGCCGGATTTTTAACAATTATTCCCGGTTACCATTTTCAACGCCACTATTTTTTGCAATGGTTTCCTGCAGTATGCATCTCTGCTGCAATTTTTATTTTTTTAGTTCAGGATTTGATTAGCAGATTTAAAAACAATACTGCGGTTATAGTCATCCCCTTACTTCTTATTATAATTCCTATCTGTATAAATTTAAAAGATTTAAGTGCTTATTATTTTAAACCGAATTTAACACTGGTTTTAAAAGGCATTTACGGGCTTCAGCCTTTTCTTGAGTCAAAGATTATTGCGGATAAATTAAATTCTGTAATGAAAAAAGAGGACAGGTTAGCTATTATGGGTACAGAAATTGAAATGTACGTTTATACGAATAAAAAATCCCCTTCGCGGTTTGCAGGCTCTGGCGCTTTGCTTGAATTCCCTATAAAACAAAGCAATGATTGGCAAAAGGAATTTATTGCAGATGTAGAAAAAGCTGCTCCAAGATTTTTGATTTTTTACCATAATCCGGTTTCATGGTGCGCGAATCCTAAAACAGAAAATTTATTGTTTCCCTGGTTTGATAAATATACTGCAGCGAATTATAAATTATACGGCTACGCCGATATGCTTAACGAAGGAACTAATTATATTTGGGAAGGTGATCCGGAAATAAATAATCCGCCCAAAGCTCAGTTCAGCGTATATATTTTTGAAAGAAAATAAAGTCATGAAAAAAATATCCGTAGTTATTCCTGTTTATAACAACGAAGGTTCAATAATACTTTTATACCAAAGGCTTATTGCGTCTATAAAGTCATACAATAGTGAATTCACTTATGAATTTATTTTTATCAACGATGGCTCGAAGGATAATTCATTAAAAATTTTAATGGACCTTCAAAATAGTGATAAAGGAGTTGTGTTAATTAATTTTTCAAGGAACTTTGGGCAGATGGCGGGCATTTTAGCTGGTTGGAAATATGCCTCAGGTGACTGCGTTATTAATATTTCTGCCGATCTTCAGGATCCTCCTGAACAGATTACCAAAATGCTTTTGGAGTGGGAGAATAAAAATGAAATTGTAATTAATTACAGGGAAGCAAGAAACGATGAGGCTTCTTCGGCTTTTACTTCTAAAATTGCATACAGCCTTCTCAGATATACCTTGCCAAGCATGCCTCCCGGCGGTTTTGATTATGTATTGATTGATAGAAAAGCGATGGATGCAATAAATTCTATACCCGAAAAAAACAGGTTCTTTCAGGGAGATATTCTTTGGGTTGGCTTTACAATAAAATACTTAGCATATATCCGTCAGAAAAGAGAACACGGTAAATCAGGATATAATTTTGCAAAACGCTTTGGTAATTTTATGACGGCATTTTTAAATGTCAGTTATTTCCCGATCAGGCTGATGTCAGTAATAGGATTTGTTACTGCGGCTACGGGTTTTTTGTATTCCATTACGATTTTATACGCCTACCTTTTTCATCAAACTCCTTTTCAGGGATGGGCTCCTATCATGATGGCCATATTGATTATTGGCGGCCTTATAATGATTATGCTTGGAATTATCGGCGAGTATATTTGGAGAATTTATGACGAAGTAAAAAACAAACCCAATTATATTATTAAAGATATATTTAAATAAAAATGAAAATAGCCAGTATAATAATTGTATGTTTTTTGTCTTCCTGCTTCCAAATAGCCGGGACAAGTTTTATTAAAATTGCTATTAACCAAACTCCGATTGTGTCAGTCAAAGATTACCTGCCGTTTTTACTGCAGCCAAAAGTAATTATGGCTTTGTTTTTTGTTTTTATTGCCGCCTTAATCCTGTTTAAAGCTCTGTCATTGGGCTCCCTGTCGCTTGTAACTCCAGTTTTTACAGCAATTAATTTTGTATTTACAATCATTGCCGGCAAATATTTGTTCAATGAAAGTATGGGCTTAGCTAAAATTTCAGGACTTCTGATTATTCTGATTGGCGTTATTCTAGTAGCAAACAGTGAAAAGATAAACCTATAGTGATATGAATAAAAATAAAAAAAAGCGGATCACCCAAATGCCGGAAAAAAGCGAATCAAATTCGAGTGATAAGAATTTGCCGGGTTCTGTTTTTGCTGTTAAAAGAGAATACGATTTTAAAATTGTTGCTGCCTTAGGATTTTTGATTTCACTTTTATTACTTGTATTCTGTTATAAATATTTCGGCTCTTATTTTGAAACGAATGATGATCCGCGATATGTTATGGCAATGAAGGGTTTCGCTTCACCGCTTCCTTATGACAATTTTGTTTCTGTTTATAAATTTACTGTTGATTTATATATCGCGCTTTATAAACATTTCCCTTCTGTTGGGTGGTATGGACTTTCTATGTTTTTAATGCTTTGTGGCGCTTTATTTAATATGTATATTATACTTTACCTTGCAGCAAAAGAACGGATTAATTTCCTTTTGATTTTAGTAATGTTTATCGCTTTTTATTTTTTAGTATTTTTTCAAAATGTTTATTGGATTAATTTCACCCGCCCTGTAGTATTAGTAACAACAAGCTTTATAATGCTGTTAACAGTTTTGTATTTAAACATTGAAACACTCATTAAATATAAATGGATATTAATTTTCCCAATAGTTACATATATCTTAGGTCATTTAACAAGATTAGATGCCGGATATTTAGGCTTTGTTTTTGGTTTTGCTTTTTCTGTTCTCATTATCTTTAAACAAAAGCCATTAGTTCCATTTTTTCTAAAATTTATCATACCCGTTGTATGCTTTATTCTATTGGTTAAAGCGGCGGATGTATCCTCTCAAAAAAAGAGCACAAGGAATCATGATTTTTTAGAGAAAACGGAAATTATAAGACAGCTTTTCGACTATAAAAATGCTGCAGCATATATTCCTAAAGACACTAAGGATACGGTTACCTATAATGCCATGATGTTAGCCAGATACTGCAGCGATGACAAAATAATTTCTGTTGAATATTTAAAAAAACTTACGAATGGATCTCCTCTGCTGGAGAGTGGAAACAAAAAGAAATTTGATGATGAGTTTGGAGCTTTTACAAAAAGTTTAGAAAATGAAAATTCTCTTGCAAAAAAAATCAATTACAGCTTACTTGCGGTTTTAATTATATGGTTATTAGTATCTGTTAAAAAAAATTATTTTGATTTTTTAAAAGTTATATTATTTTCATTGTTTTTTTTAGGAGTAATTATGGGGATGAGTTATTATATGAAGCTCCCTGCACGTATTTTCAATCCTTTAATAGTAATGTTAACATTAGGAAATTTAATTTTTGCATTTTCTTTTTTTCGTTTTGATAAAAAGCAATTTTATTACGTATTGATTCTTCCCGCCTTTATTATTCTCATCGGTGTTCCCGCATATGCAAAATCAAACAATAAGTTAATAATAGAGTATAACCAATACGGGCGAATGAGCCATGCAATGATGGATGACATGAACAATTCATTCAGTAACACTATTTTTATTCCCACTAATGTTAGGAGTTGGAACATGCATCATGCAACAGACCCCATCAAAGAAATCAATTTAAAAAATAAGAACTGTTATGTTTACCTTTCAATTGAACTCTCTTTAGCTCCTGAAACGAAGGATCAGCTGATTGATAAGTTTGGAACTGATGATCATTCAAAACTTTTCAAAAAAATAAGTGAAATGAATAATGTTGTTTTTATATCTGATGATAACTACAATAATTTTTTAAGAGCATATTATCATTATCTCTATAATCAGGACTATCATTTTGAAAAAGTAAACGATGACCCGCCTTCGTTTTATCAGTTTACCGGATTAAATTATTACAGGCTAAAAAGTAATTCCAAATGATAAACGTTACCAAGTCATACCTTCCTCCAATTGAAGAATACCAAAAATATTTGGCAGGAATTTGGACTAATTCATGGCTCACTAACCACGGTCCTTTGGTTCAGGAATTGGAGCATAAGCTGAAGGAATATCTTGGTGTTGAAAATTTGCTTTTCGTTTCTAATGGAACTATTGCACTTCAGCTTGCTATAAAAGCGCTCGATTTAAAAGGCGAAATAATTACCACACCTTTTTCGTATGTTGCTACTGCCGCTTCAATTATTTGGGAAAACTGCACTCCTGTTTTTGCAGATATTGAGAACAAATCTTTTTGCGTCAATCCCGAAGAAATAGAAAAGCATATTAACTCCAAAACAAGTGCAATTTTAGCTACCCATGTGTACGGCAATGCATGCAATGTCTCCGAAATTGAAAAAATTGCTCAGAAGCACAACTTAAAAGTTATTTATGACGGCGCACATGCCTTTGGAATTACTATCAACGGGAATTCTATTTTTAATTTTGGTGATGTTTCTACAATCAGCTTTCATGCAACTAAACTTTTTCATACTATAGAGGGCGGCGCAATAATAACCAAGGACAAAAAATTAGCAGAAAAATTATACTTATATCGTTCATTCGGCCACATAGCGGATGATTATTATTCTGTCGGGATAAATGGCAAGAACTCTGAATTCCATGCTGCAATGGGTTTGTGCAACTTACCCCGTGTTGATGAAATAGTTGACAACAGAAAAAAAACGGTTTTGCTTTATAAAAGTCTGCTTAATGGTTCAAAAATATTTTTCCCTGAAAAGCATTCTCGGCAAAGCATAAATAATTCCTATTTTCCTGTTGTTTTTGAAAATAAGGAAACGCTTCTTTCGGTTCGGAAAGCGCTATTAGAAAACGAAGTAAGTACACGAAGATATTTTTATCCTTCGCTGAATAACCTGCCTTATTTAAACACAAAATACAAGTGTCCGGTTTCTGAAAATATTGCTGAAAGGGTCCTTTGCCTGCCCTTATATTTCGACCTGAATCCAATAGATGTAGAAAGGATTTGTAAAATAGTAAATTCTGTTATTTAGATGAAAATTGCCGTCATGCAGCCATATCTGTTTCCGTATATCGGTTACTTTCAATTGATGAATGCTGTTGATCAATTTGTTATTTATGATAACATTGAATTTACGAAAAAAGGATGGATCAATAGAAACAGAATTTTGGTTAATGGAAAAGATGCCTACATTTCTCTTCCTTTAAAAAAAGACTCCGATTTTCTCGATATAAAAGAAAGATACCTCGCTGAAATCTGGCAGGAAGAAAGAAAAAAGATTTTAAACAAAATAGCTGAATCATATAAAAAAGCTCCCCATTTTAGCAATGTTTATCACATAATTGAAAAATGTCTGCTATTCGAAAAAATGAATTTATTCGAATTTATTTTAAACTCTCTGAATAGCGTAAAGGAATATTTGGGCATTGCAACTCCCTTAATAATATCATCAGAAATTTCTATAAATCATCAGTTAAAAGCAGAAAAAAAAGTAGTTGAAATTTGTAAAAGCCTGAAAGCGGAAACTTACATTAATCCAATTGGCGGGACCGGACTATACAATAAAGATGATTTTAAAAAAGAGGGAATAGATTTATATTTTCTGAAGACGGGTGATGTTAAGTACAAACAGTTCAACAATGATTTTATTCCCTTTTTATCTATCATTGATGTAATGATGTTTAACTCAGCGGATGAAATTAAAAAACAATTAAAGTCTGCTTATACCCTAGTTTAATGGGTTTTTAACTTATTGTGTTGAAAAAAAATATGAATTTTTTCACTACTAATCGACTAATGCGGCTAAAGCCAATAAATATAAAGTGTTCCATTTGTAACCCCAGCCTTAAGGCTGGGGTTATTAAAACCATTCTGCAAAAGGGCTTTAGCCCTGAATGATTTTTTTAGTCGGTTAATAATGGAATTTTATTTAAAAAACTTTGAATTAAATTACTGAATAAAATGTTTAAGTGGAAAAAACTGGGAAGGGTTTTTAATCCTCAGGATGTGCAAGGAAGAGAGTGGCTCTATGAGTTTGCTCAGGCACCTTCTGTTTTGATATTTGATAAATTTATGAGGGTTTACTTTTCATGCAGGCCATTACCCGATGTAAATGGCCAGTACATTAGCTATTCAGCATTTGTTGACTTTAACAGAAATAACTTATTTGAAATAGTAAATGTTGCCAAACAACCCATTTTAGAATTAGGTGAATGTGGAACTTTCGATGAATTTGGAACATATCCCGCATCTGTAATAAGGGATGGAAATAATATTCTTGCTTATTACGGCGGCTGGACAAGATGCGAATCAGTTCCTTTCAATGTTGCCATTGGACTTGCAAAAAGCTGCGATAACGGTGAAATATTTACAAAACTAGGTCCGGGGCCTGTTATTTCATACAGCAGCAACGAACCATTTATCTTAAGCGGACCAAAAATCAGGAAGTTTAATGACACCTGGTATTTGTTTTACATCGCCGGAAGAAAATGGATTGAAAATAATGGAAAGCCGGAACCTGTCTATAAAATCCGAATGGCCGTTTCTACAGACGGCATCAATTGGACAAAAGCCGATAAAGATATTATTGAAAGTAAACTTGAAGAAGATGAGGCCCAGGCCAGCCCGGATGTTTTTTTCCATGAAAATAAATATCACATGTTTTTTTGTTACCGCTGCAGTTTAAATTTCAGAGGTAAAGAAAAAGGCTACCGTATTGGATATGCTTCTTCTGATGACTTGATTAACTGGGTAAGGGATGATTCAAAAACTGGAATTGATGTTTCGGAAGAAGGCTGGGATTCAGAGATGATCAGCTATCCGCATGTTTTTGAATTGGATAAAAAAATTTATATGTATTATCTCGGCAATCATGTCGGCCGTTATGGTTTCGGCCTGGCAGAACTCGAAAGTTATAAAACATCATAAGCAGCCCTCAAACTATGAAGTGGAAAAAACTTGGTAAAATATTTGATCCTTCGGAACACAAATTAGCAGACAACTGTGTTGAATTTGCTCAGTCTCCGCAGACTTTGATGTTTGATGATTTTGTAAGAATATACTTTTCAACACGCGAAAAAGATGAAAATAACGGCAAATATTTAAGCCGGGTTTCATTTGTTGATATGGATAAAAATTTTAAAAATATAATAAAGGTCGCTGATAAAACTGTAATTAAATTGGGCGGCTTGGGATGTTTTGATGAACATGGAATTTTCCCCATCAACGTTTTGAGAGATAAAAATAGAATACTTGCTTACACTTGCGGCTGGAGCCGGCGAGTTTCTGTATCGGTTGAAACATCAACCGGTTTTGCAGAGAGCAATGATGATGGTTTAACATTTCAAAAAAACGGCGATGGCCCCATACTGTCTTCCTCACTGCATGAGCCTTTCTTAGTGGGCGATTCGTTCGTTTGTAATTTTAATGGCAAATATCACATGTGGTATATTTATGGAGTAAGATGGATTGAAAACACCGTTGATGATTCTCCCGCACGTGTTTACAAAATCGGCCATGCTGTATCTGATGACGGGATTGACTGGAAAAAGGAAGGCCGGCAGATAATTTCTGATAAATTAAATAGTGATGAATGCCAGGCTTTGCCGACAGTTATTTTTCTGAATAATAGGTATCACATGTATTTTTGTTACCGTTATGCATCTGGATTCAGAAAAGATAGAGAGCGCGGATACCGGCTTGGCTATGCATATTCAGATGATTTGATTAATTGGACTAGGGACGATGCGAATTCAGGAATTGATGTTACTGAAGGAAGCTGGGATTCGGATATGATGTGTTACCCGCATATTTTTCATTGCGATGATAAGGTATATCTGTTGTATAATGGCAATGAATTCGGCCGTTTTGGATTCGGCATTGCCGTTTTAGAAAGTGATAAAAATTAAATTAAAAATATTTTTGGAAACTGCTTCAATAAAATATAAAGTAAGAACTGCCGGCGAACAGGCAGTTTTCGAGCATTTAATAGAATGCAGCGATAATTTTTTTCCGCCGTTATCCGATAGAGTTATTCTACAAGAATATTCAAAAAAAATTTCTGAGAAGGCAGTTACATTCGAAGCATGGTCAGGAAATATTCTTATTGGGTTAGTGGCTGCTTACACGGATGCTGACATGCAATCAGCCTTTATTACCAATGTGAGTGTATTGAAAAAATATATGGGTTTCAGCATCGCGGTAGCTCTTACCACTCGCTGTATTGAATACCTTAAGCAAAAGAAAATGAAAGAAATAAAGTTAGAGGTTCATAAAGGCAATATGCCTGCGATTGGTTTATACAAAAAATTTAATTTCGTAAAATATGATTCCAAAAATGATATTGATTTAATGAAGGTCGAAATTCATTAACAGGATTCATTTTTGTTACCTCCTGAAAATCAAAAAAATATTCTTAAACATATTTCCATGGCTGATCGAAGAAACTACAACCGAGAATCAAATGATGCAAGTGATCATAAGTACGCCTACAGCTTTGATTTTGATGTGATGCATCCCTTTATGCTGAAATCATTTGCTCCCTTTTTTAAGGAGGGAAACTTCCTTGAATTGGGAAGTTATAAAGGTGATTTTACCAAGCGCTTTTTAGAGTATTTTAGTGATATTACATGTGTTGAGGCTTCTGACGAAGCAGTCGTAATTGCTAAAAATAAATTCGGAGGCAAAGTTAAATTTATAAATTCTCTTTTTGAAACTGCTGTTCTGCCTGCCAAATATGATAATATTGTTTTAACTCACGTGTTAGAACATATCGACAATCCGGTTGCAGTTCTAAAAAAAATAAATGATGAATGGCTGTCGGATACCGGAAGATTCTTTTTGGTTTGCCCGAATGCAAATGCACCATCCAGACAGATTGCTGTGAAAATGGGCTTGATAAGCCACAACGCCGCAGTTACACCTGCTGAAAAGGAGCATGGACACAGGATTACCTATTCATTGGATACTTTGGAAAGAGACGCAAAAGCCGCAGGATTAAATGTGCTGCACCGCTCCGGAATTTTCTTTAAAGCACTTGCAAATTTTCAATGGGATAAATTGTTAGGCACCGATATAATTTCGCCCGAATATTTAGAGGGCTGTTACCAATTAGGCCAGCAGTACCCTGACTTATGCTCCAGTATTTTTTTGATGTGTGAAAAAGGGAAATAATTTATTTGAAAATTTCTAAAACCTGGAGGTCATAATTTATTTCATAATCTCAGATTATTTTTATTCCGGCAAAACCTGACAGGTTTAAATATTTGAACTGCAGTACCCGCTATTATAAATTATTCAAAATGAAATCAGTCATTTTTGTATAAAGATGCATCCTGGTGTTTCCTCCAGAAATTCCATGATTTTTATCTGGATAAATAAATAAATCAAACTGCTTATTGGCTTTTACCAAGGCATTCACCATTTCCATTGTGTTTTGATAATGCACATTATCATCGGCACTTCCATGGATAAGCAGATATTTTCCTTTCAGTTTATTCACATAGTTAATCGGTGAATTATCATCATAACCGCTCACATTTTCTTTTGGGAGGCTCATAAAACGCTCAGTGTAGATGTTATCATAGTAGCGCCAGTTGGTAACCGGTGCAACCGCTATTGCAGTTTTAAAATAATCCGCTCCTTTTGTAATACACAATGAACTCAGATAACCTCCGAAACTCCATCCGAATGTACCTATTCGGCTTTTGTCAACGAAAGGTAATGTTCCTAAATATTTAGCTGTTTCAATTTGGTCTGCAACTTCTAATTTGCCCAATTGTTTATACGTACATTTTTTAAAGGCTGTTCCTCTGAACATGGTTCCTCTGTTGTCAACACACATCACAATGTAACCCTTTTGTGCCAGCATCTGATACCAGAAATAATTGGCGCCGTCAAAAGAATTGGTTACCGAATTGTGACCCGGACCGCCGTAAAATACAAGGAATACAGGATATTTTTTAGCCGCATCAAAATTTGCTGGTTTTATCATCCAGGCATTTAAGTCAATGCCTTCAGTAGTTTTGAACATGAACAATTCTTTTTTACCCAGGTTATATTCCTGCATTTTAGCTCTCACTGCATCGTTGGTTTCAAGCAGGCGTATCTGCTTGCCCTCTGAATTGTAAACTGCAATTAAATTAGCAGTATTTGCAGAAGAAAAAGTGTTAATGTAATACTTCATCCCATCGCCGAATTCCGGGGCATGGCAGCCTTTCTCAGCAGATATTTTTTTCTTGCCGCTGCCATCCAGCTTCACTGAATAAATATCTTTTTCTGCAGCCGTGGTTTCTGATGCGGTATAAAAAATAGTTTTTGTTTTTTCATTGATACCTTTAAAACTAACCACATCCCAATTGCCTTTCGTGATTTGATTTACAAGTCTGCCGTTAATGTCATAAAGATATAAATGGTTAAAGCCGCTAGTTTCACTCATGATTATAAAATTTTTATTATTATTTGTGAAATAAACATAGTCGCTTTCACTTTCGTGAATATCAATATAGGTATCGCTTGTTTCGGAGTAAATACTTTTGGTTTCTCCGCTAGATGCATTAGCAAATAACAAATCTAATTTATTTTGATGGCGGTTCATTCTCACAATTGAAAGGATATTTGCATCCATTGTCCATTTAATGCGGGGAATGTATTGGTCGGTTTCTTTGCCGATATCCATAAGTTTATCAGAACCGTCGGCCAGATCATAAACGTGAATGGTTACAATTGAATTATCCTCGCCGGCTTTCGGATATTTGAAACGGTATTCGCTTGGGTAAAGCTGTCCGTTGAATTCATTGAACGAAAACTCTTTTACTTTACTTTCGTCAAATTTATAATAAGCAATTTTTTTGCTGTCGGGGCTCCAGAAATAAGCCTGTGAAAAAGCAAATTCTTCTTCGTGTACCCAGTCAGTTGCGCCATTGATAATATTATTCTGTCTGCCGTCAGTAGTAACTTGTATTTCCTTTCCTGAAGTAAGGTCTTTAATAAAAATATTGTTGCCTCGTACAAATCCAGCTTTGTTTCCGTCAGGCGAAAAGGAGGCGTGCATTTGTTTTTCACCATCAGTAACAGGTTTTAATACTTTTGTTGTACGATTGAAAACATAATAATTTTCGCGTGTCGAATGACGATAAATCTGCTCAGTTTCAGATGCGATCAGCACAAGGTTTTCGTCTTTGCTGAATTTGTAATTATCAACAGAAACCGCTTTGCCATTAATAAGTAACTGATCTTTGCTTATGATTATTTCAGGTGCTGAGGCCTTTTCATATTCGTATTGGAAAATTGTATCATTTTTACATGTTGAATAATGCAGGCCGTCGTGCATAGAAACTAAGCTTGGTATTCCATTGCTTTTGAATGTGCCGGTTTTCCATATATCTTCTAAAGTAATTTCTTTTTTCTGAGCGTTCAGGGCGTTAAACGCAAGTAATGAAAACCCGATAATAAACAGCTTCTTCATAATGCTTTAATTTATAAAAATTTAATAGGAACGAATATAATAAAAAATAGGAATGAAGAGTATCAAATTCAAAGAACATCGGTCGCAATTCCTTGCACCAAATTGAGAAAAAATCGGCAATTCAACTTTAACCTTTTTCAATAAAAGAAAGGATTGAAAAGGTTCAATAAATAACTGTTTTCGTTCCCAATTTTAAAGGTGGGTGAAATGCTCTGATTTTAGAGTGAAAAATCATCACAGCTTGATTTTGGAGTATTTAGTACCCCGGATTTTCAAAAATAATGCGTTAATTTGTATCGGTTTTTCAGGCTCTCTTTTCCATAGATTTACGATTATATTAGAACTCAATGAATGATTTTATAATGAATGATGTAATACCTGTTTCATTGCGATCTGCTGTGATATATGTCTGCATCGTTTTACTCATCAGGGTGTTTGGAAAAAAAGAAATATCACAGTTGTCTGTGATTGATCTGGTATTTATTTTATTAATCAGCAACTCCGTTCAAAATGCAATGGTTGGCAGTAATACAAGCCTTCAGGGCGGTTTAATTGCAGCGATTACGTTATTCTGTTTGAATGCATTGTTCCGCCAATTAATATTCAAATCAAAAACCGTTGAAAAGTTTTTGGAAGGATCAGCTGTAATGCTTATTTATCAGGGGAAAATTATTCAAGAACATTTGGATGAACAGAAAATTACAATGGAAGAATTAGAGGCCACAGTTCATGAACATGGAGTGAAGGATATATTAGAAGTGGATCTGGCAATTCTCGAAATTGACGGCAACATCAGTGTTTTATCAGATAATTTTGCACATAAAACTGTCAAAAGGCGCAAACACAATAAAGCATTAAATCAGAATATGTAATAATTCTGTTTATTATTTTTGAAAACAATCACATGAAAATTCAATTCAAAATAAATTCAAAAACTAATGCACAGGAAGTGATAGAGGTGTTTAAAAGCTCTGGAATCAACCGTCCTGTTGATGATGCAAATCGTATTCAGAAAATGCTGGATAATTCAAACCTTGTTATTACTGCCTGGGATGGTGTTGAATTAATAGGCATTGCACGTTCGGTTACAGATTATAATTACTGCTGTTACCTTTCGGATTTAGCTGTTAAAAAAGAATATCAAAAATCGGGTATCGGAAAAACATTGATAGAATTAACTCTTCAGACTATAGGCGAGCAGACAATGCTGCTCTTGCTTTCCGCATCACCAGCCATGGAATATTATCCAAAAACCGGTTTCGAAAAAGTTGAAAATGGTTTTATTATAAAAAGAAAAATGTAATTATGCGTTACTTAACAGCTTTCGCATTGCTTATGTTTACAGCCATTGCAGCGTATTCTCAAAATGTACAGGTACTTAAAATTACTGATTTAGAAAAGAGAATCAGAAATAACTCCGACACTATATACGTGGTTAATTTCTGGGCAACTTGGTGTGCGCCCTGCGTGAAAGAACTTCCCGCTTTCGACAGTATTAATAATACTTTCCAAAAGAACAGAGTAAAAGTATTATTGGTAAGCATGGATTTTAAAGAAGATTTAGAAAGCAAACTTTTACCCTTCATCAATAAAAAAAAATTAGTGTCGGAAGTTGTATTGCTGGATGAAATTAATGGAAATTATTTTATTCCGAAAGTGTCGGAGCATTGGAGTGGTGCGCTTCCTGCGACATTAATTGTTGAAAGTAAAAAAAAAGTGAATTCCTTTTTTGAGAAAAAATTGAAATACGAATTTTTAAAAAATGAAATTGAAAACATCTTAAAAGAAAAAACAAATGAAAAATAAATTTGTCAATATTTTTATTCTTACTGTCGCAGCAGGCGTTGCAGTATATGCATTTTTTATTTACGATAGGAGCAAGCCCATCAGGCACCTTCCTTTTTTCGGGGAGAAAAGCTATGAACCCAAAAAAGGAAATTCGGATACAGTATATCACACCATCCAAAATTTCAGTTTCGTCAACCAGGACGGGAAGACTGTTACTCAGAAAGATTTTGAAGGAAGTGTTTATGTTGCAGATTTCTTTTTTACCACCTGCCACAGCATCTGTCCCATTATGAGTAATCAAATGGAAAGGATAGCCGAAAAATTCAAGGGCAATATGGAAGTTAAATTTTTATCTCATACAGTGGATCCTGAAATAGATTCTGTTGAACAGTTAAAAGCCTATGCAGTCAATCATAACGCAGATACAAAGCAATGGATGTTTGTTACAGGAGATAAAAAAGCGCTTTATGAAATTGCCCGGACCAGCTATATGCTTGATGCATCGCAGGGCGACGGGGGGCCGAACGATTTTATACATACTCAAAATTTTGCTTTAATCGATAAAGAAAAACGTATCCGCGGCTATTACGACGGTACAGATTCAACGCAGATGAACATGCTGATAAAAGATATCGGCCTGCTTCTTTCGGAGTATCACTACAAAGAAAAAAAATAATTTTAATAAATTAATGATGCAGATAGTTTTCGCCACAGCCAACCAGAATAAAATAAATGAAATTCAGAAACTCATTCCTGAAAGCATTAAGCTATTGAGTTTGTCTGACATCGGCTGCACAGAAGAAATACCTGAAACCCAGTCGTCAATTGAAGGTAACGCATCACAGAAATCTTTTTACGTGTTTGATAAGTATCATGTAAATTGTTTTGCGGATGATACCGGATTAGAGATTGAAGCATTGAACGGCCGGCCGGGTGTTTTGTCTGCACGTTATGCGGGCGAAAATAAAAATTCAGAAGATAATATGAATAAAGTTCTTGCAGAAATGCAGGGAATAACCAACCGCAGAGCTCGTTTTAAAACAATTATTTCTTTGCTTCTTGATGGAAAAGAAATTCAGTTTGAGGGAATTGTTAACGGCGTTATATTAACTGAAAGGCATGGTGCCATGGGATTTGGATATGATCCGATTTTTGCGCCGGATATTTCGGGAAGCTCTTCTTCAAGTAAACAAGTATCTTTTGCTGAAATGGATTTGACAGAAAAAAACAAAATCAGCCACCGGGCACTGGCAGTTAATAAACTTGTTGAATATTTGAAGCAGATCGGCTGAAACTCTCCCCGCTTAATTTTAAATTTGCAGGAACTAATCGATACAAGTCCGCTGATTATAATCAATTCAAGTAATTGATTTTTTTTAATTCGTGCAATTCGTGTCAAAAATCACATAATGAAAATAGGAATCATTTTCGGAGGTTTTTCTAAAGAACGCGAAATATCATTCGCCGGCGGAAGAACCGTTTACGATAATCTCAACAAATCTTTGTTTGAAACTGTCCCTTTGTTTGTGGATAGTTTCGGAAATTTTGTGCTGCTCAATTGGGAGTTTGTATACAAAGGCAGCATCCGCGATTTTTACCCGCCTGCTGAATTCATTCCACACAAAGAAGGCGGTTTTCAAATTTATGCCGAGCAGATTGGTAAACTATCTTCCGACGAGCAGCTTGCACTCATCAATAAAATAGGGCATAAGATTGAGCCGGGAGATTTGAAAAATTATTTTGATTTTGCTTTTTTGTGTCTGCATGGTCCATTCGGCGAAGATGGTAAAATACAAGGTTTGTTTGAATATTTAGGAATACCGTATTCAGGATCCGGCATCCTGCCTTCTGCAATCGGCATAGATAAAAGCGTTCAGAAACGTTTGATGGTAAATGCCGGATTCAACAGTCCCGCTTTTTTTACCATTGACAGAGAAGGCTTTATTCATGGGCATTACAAAGATGCTTATGAAAAAGCAAAAAAAGAAATCGGATTCCCGATGGTTATAAAACCCGCTAATCAAGGCTCATCCATTGGCATCAGCATACTGCATGAAGAGAATATTGCTAAGTTTACTGATGCTCTTGAAAAAGCTTTTTTTGTTAAAAAGCTGAAAGCTGATGATTGGAAAAAATTAAACGCCGCTGAGAAAACTGATTTTATCCGCATACTTGCTGATATCCGCGAAGGAATAGGCATGCCCGTAAAAGTTTCGAATTCAAATGCGCTGTCTCATTTAACCCGCCGTGTATCGCAGATCTGCTATCATCCGCAGGATTTAATTGAATATTTGAATTCATATTTCGAAGCAGATCAGGATGCCTCTCTCTCCCCGGCAGAGAAAGAATTGTTTTGTGATGCATTGCTTATAGAAGCCCTGGATGGCGAAAGCAAAGTGCTCATAGAAGGTTTTATTGAAGGCAAAGAGTTTTCATGTATCGTATTGCAAAACACTGAACCGCCCATGAAAGGAAGCGGTCAGCTAAAAGAAAGTAAAAAAATAATTGCGCTGCCGCCGACAGAAATCCGGAAAGGAAAAGAATTATTCGATTACCGTTCAAAATATCTGCCTGGATTATCACGTAAAATTACGCCTATTGATCTTCCTAATGAGCAGATACAGGCTATTCGCAAAGATTGTGAACGTTTGTTCAGTGCTTTGTGTTTTGATGTGTATGCAAGAATTGACGGCTTTATTTCTAAAGAAGGAAAAATATTTTTGAATGACCCCAACACTACTTCGGGTATGATGCCCTCTTCTTTTTTCTTCCATCAGGCTGCAGAAATCGGTTTGAATCCTTCTCAGTTCTTAACATACATTATCCGCACATCGCTTGCTCAGCGTATTGCCGCAAGTAAAAACAGCGGCCAGTTTGATGAGCTGCTTGCTGTTTTGGATAAATTAATTAAAAAAGATAAAGCAGCAATTACTAATAAAATTAAAGCTGCGGTTATTTTAGGAGGCTACTCTTCGGAGCGTCATATTTCGGTGGAGAGCGGCAGAAATATTTATGAGAAATTAGCTTCATCAGCAAAGTATCAGCCTATCCCGGTATTCCTTACGGGAAGCGCAGAAGAGCATATCATGTACCAGATTCCGATAAATATTCTGCTGAAAGATAATGCTGATGATATCAAGGATAAAATTGAAAATTATAAAACGCATAATTTGGTAAAGCTTATTATTGATGAATGTTCTGACATTACTGAAAAATATGCCGACACTAATAATTTAGCGAAACCCAAATCTTTAACGTATGCTGATTTGGCGAACGCAGTGGACTGTGTATTTATCGCTTTACACGGCCGTCCGGGAGAAGATGGTGCAGTGCAGGTTCAATTGGAAAAAGTCGGCCTTCCCTACAATGGTTCTGGTGTAGAAAGTTCACAGGTTACAATTGATAAATACCGCACTAATGAAATCTTAAAACAAAACGGATTTTTAACTGCCGAACATTTGCTGATTACCGAGGAAGCCTGGAACAGCTATAAAAATCAAGTACTGCAGGAAGTCAAAGAAAAAATACATTATCCGTTTATTGCCAAACCCGTGGATGACGGCTGTTCATCGGCTGTGCGAAAAATAAAAACAGAAGCGGAATTTGAAGCCTTTGCAAAATTGATTTTCAGAAAACAGGAAAGCCTGGATTATGCTGCCTCGCAGGTATTGCATATCAAGGATAAAGAAGAATTTCCGAGGAAGCAGGTATTGCTTGTTGAAGAATTAATCAGCAGACGTGATGCAGCCCATTTTTTAGAAATAACAGGCGGAATGCTTACCAAATATGATAAACTGGGCAATGTAATGTATGAAGTATTCGAAGCTTCTGAGGCATTGAGCGAAGGTGAAGTGTTGTCATTGGAAGAAAAATTTTTAGCAGGTCAGGGTCAAAACATCACGCCGGCGCGGTATGCAGAAAATGCGAAAGACCGCCAGCTGATTTCTGATAAAGTAAAAAAAATATTAGGTGATGCTGCAAAATTATTAAACATTAACGGCTATACACGCATTGATGCGTTTGTGCGTATTTACGACGTTAACAGGATAGAAGTGATTTTTATTGAAGTGAATTCCTTACCCGGAATGACCCCGGCCACCTGCATTTTTCATCAAAGCGCAATAAACGGCTATAAGCCCTACGACTTTATCGACAACATTTTAAATTTTGCTTTTCAGAAAAAAAAGATGATGCAAAAGCAGCTGTAACCGCAAGTCTCCCTTTCGGGAAGCCTTTGCGTGAAGAGAGAATGGGGGCGCGAAAGTCAGAGCGAAGCAGGGGGATGTAAGCAGCAGAATTTTATCAATTCCCCCTTGCGGGAAGCCTGAGCGATGCAGCGGGATGAAAACTAACAAAATTATACTATGATAAAAGTTGGAATTACCGGCGGTATCGGCAGCGGAAAAACCACAATCTGCAGATTGTTTGAACTGCTCGGCATCCCAGTTTATTATTCTGATGATGAATCCAAACAGCTGTTAGATTCAAATATGGATGTGAAAGCCGGAATAGTTAAAACCTTTGGAAATGATTTACTGAGTGAGTCAGGCCTAATCGATAAAAAAAAATTAGCATCTCTTGTTTTTAATAATAAAGAGGCCCTTGAGAAGCTAAATTCTATTGTTCATCCGGCGGTCAGGGCACATTTCGAAAATTGGCTTAACCAGCATTCCGCTCAAAAATACATTTTAAAAGAAGCTGCCATTTTGTTTGAAAGCAATGCCTATAAGCGGGTTGACAAAATAATTACAGTAACTGCTCCTGCAGAAATGAAAATAAGCCGTGCAATGCATCGCGATAAAATTTCCAGGGAGCAGGTAGAGCACCGCATGATGAACCAAATCAGCGATGAAAAAAAAATAAACCGTTCGGAATTTGTGATTTATAATGATGAGCAGAAACTGCTTATTCCGCAGGTGATAAACATTCATAATCAATTAAACAAATTATAGATTTTATATTTTTGATTGCTATAATTTTACTATTTTCGAGCAAACAAATTTAATCTATAAATAAAGTCATGGAAAATCAAGGAACACCAAGCCCGGAAAACATAAATCAGCAGTTCAATCAGCAGTTTGCGCAGCCTTTCGGCCAGCAGCAGATTCCTAACTCAACTGCCGTTTTAGTGCTGGGAATTATTTCAATTGTCGGTTGTTTTTGTTACGGCATAATCGGTTTGATCCTTGGAATTATTGCTTTGGTGCTGTCGGGAAAAGCAAATGCATTATATCAGGCAAACCCAGGAACCTATTCTGAAGCCTCTTTAAAAAATTTAAAGGCGGGAAAAATATGTGCAATCATCGGCACCTGCTTGTCTGCTTTATATTTCATATTCCTTGTTATTTACATTGCATTTTTTGCAACCGTTCTAACCGCCATGCCTTGGGGAAATATATTGGGTCACCACTAAATAAATTTTTTAAAAAGAGGACAATTAGTCCTCTTTTTTATTTCTGCCTTATATGTTACACATTGTAAATTGGCTCCAAAATCACATGATGCCCTGCTATTACAAGGAGCTGTCGGGTATTGACTGTCCGGGCTGCGGTATGCAGCGTTCGTTTATTGAGTTGCTTCAGGGTGATTTTATTTCAAGTTTTAAAATGTATCCCGCCCTTCTGCCAGTTCTTTTTACGCTTGGTTTAACGGCTTCGCATTTGTTTTTCAATTTTAAAAAGGGTGCAGCTTTTATAAAGTATTCATTTATTGTTACAATTTCAATTGTTACAATAAGTTATATCAGTAAATTACTAATTACTGTCAATCCTTAAAATCAAAATATAGTCACTGATTACAATGATTGCAATGATAATTCGTGAAATTCGCAGCAATTACTAATTTATTGAAATGAAAATTTTTTCCAGAGACCAGATTCGCGAAGCGGATGAATTTACAATCAAACATGAACCGATTGCTTCAATTGATTTAATGGAACGTGCGGCTTCTGCGTGCGTAAAATGGATTAAGGGACGTTATGATGCCTCTGTTGAGTTTAAATTGATCTGCGGGCTTGGAAATAACGGTGCTGATGGATTAGCCATCGCCAGATTATTATCGGAAGATAATTATAAAGTCAAAGTTTTTGTTCTGAGGTATTCAGAAAAGGAGTCGGAATGTTTTAAAATTAACTTCCAGAAACTGAATACAAAAAAAATTGATGTACAGAATATTCATTCTTTTTCGCAGGACAGTATTGATTTTGCTGGAGAGGGCAGGGGAGAAGCTGTTATCATTGATGCAATTTTAGGTTCAGGTTTAAATAAACCTGCCGAAGGATTGATTGCTGAATGCATTAATTTTATTAATCAGCAGCCTCTTCCGGTGATTGCAATTGATCTCCCTTCGGGATTATATTGTGATAAATTGAACGATTCAAAAGATACAATTGTAAAAGCTTCCTTTACACTCACTTTTCAATTTCCGAAATTATCTTTTATGTTCCCTGAAACAGCTGAATGCATTGGTGAATTCAGCGTATTAGATATCGGGCTGCATCAGGATTATATTAATCATACGCAGACAAAAAATTATTTCATCACCAAAAATGATGTCCGCACTTTTTTTAAAACCCGCAGCAGAACAGCGCATAAAGGTAATTTCGGACATGCCTTAATCGCTGCCGGCAGCTACGGGAAAATAGGAGCAGCAGTGCTTGCTTCAAAAGCCTGTATGCATTCAGGAGCCGGGCTTTTAACAAGTCATGTTCCTAAATGCGGTTATGAAATTATGCAGACTTCTTTCCCTGAAGCAATGGTTGACGCTGATTCAGAAGAAAATTTTATTACAGATAATATTCGGCTTGAAAAATACAATGCCATCGGTGCCGGCCCTGGTATTGGCAGTGAAAAGCAGACGCAGAATGTTGTGAAATTATTAATTCAAAATACTGTTGTACCGCTGGTGCTGGATGCCGATGCTCTTAATATTCTTTCGGAAAATAAAACGTGGCTTTCATTTATACGCGCCGGCAGTGTGTTTACACCCCATCCGAAAGAATTTGAACGGCTCGCCGGCAAAGCCGAAAACAGTGAAGAGCGCTTAAAAATGCAGCGCGATTTTTCTATTAAGTATTCTGTTTATGTTGTTTTAAAAGGCGCGCATACCTCTGTTTCATTCCCTGACGGCGATGTGTATTTTAATTCAACAGGCAATCCAGGCATGGCAACTGGGGGCAGCGGTGATGTGCTGACCGGTATAATTACATCATTGATTGCACAAGGTTACAGCTCTGATCAAGCATGTGTTTTGGGCGTTTATTTACATGGCCTGGCAGGTGATTTTGCGGCGTATCATAAGTCAGAAGAAGCGATGACTGCCTCTGATATTATTGAGCATCTGCCAGAAGCATTTAAGTTTTTGAAAGAGTAATTTTAATACTGACAGGTCTGTCTGATAAAGATTAATGCAGCATTATCCTTTAATACAATAATGAACAGATAATTTTTTTATGTATAAATTTATATTAAAATTAATTTTTGTTATATCCTCGTCTGCTCTCACTGCTCAGTCGATTCAGCCCTATTCTGTTTATTTAATCGGCGATGCCGGTGAGGATACTGTTACTGGAAAGGCTTTGCTGATGCTGAAAGAGGAGCTCTTATTACATCCGGCCAGTGCAGTAGTATTTTTAGGTGATAATGTATATCCGAGCGGATTGAATATCGCCAGCAGAAATTCTAAAATGCGGCTGGAATCACAGCTGCAGATTTTAAATGACTATAAAGGGAGTGTTTATTTTATTCCTGGAAATCACGACTGGCAGGCTCAAGGCCGAAAAGGTTTAAAAAGACTGCAGGATGAGCAGGTATATGTTGATGCCTATTTAAAAGATAAATCAGCTGCAGCAAATAAAAGTGCAGCCGTTTTTCTTCCTGAAAATGGCCTGCCTGGGCCTGAAACGGTTCTGCTTCATGATAAGCTTCGTTTAATTATTATTGATACGCAATGGTTTCTTCATTATTATAAAAAGAATAAAGTACGGTCGAAAAAATATACGAAAGAATTATTTTATCAGCATTTGGACAGCCTCCTGAACGCGGCTTCAAAAAATGGTGAACAAGTTATTATTACTGCACATCACCCGATGTTTACAAACGGAAAACATTCTGATAGTCATCAGCCGCTGCGTTTTTTGGTGAACAAAACACCTTTGCAGATTTTCGGATTAATGGGGCTGAACCGTTTACTTTCACAGGATCTGCCGCAGCCTCGTTATAAAAAAATGCGGAACCGTATGCTTCAATTGTTCAATAAGTATAATAATATAATTTATGCTTCGGGACATGACCATAACCTGCAATGCTTTAAAGAAGGGCCTGTCCGTTATATAGTAAGCGGTTCGGGGAGTAAATTAACAAGGTTCAGCAGCAAAAAAAAGTTTGATTCTGTTTTTCAGGACGACACAAAAACAGGCTTTATTAAAATTCAATATGCTGCTGACGGTACGCATACAACTACCGTTTACAGAGTCGGCGAAAAAGAAAAATTATTAGAGGGTTTTTAGATTCGACGCAAAGTTCTGAAATTTTTTTTCTTTGCGCTTCTGCGCCTCTGCTGTAAAAACAACAAAGAATTTAAACCCGAACACCCATTAAACACACATCATCCACTTGCTCTAAATTCCCTTTCCAATTATCAAAAGCTTCATTTAATTTTTCTTTTTGAACTGAAGAAGGCTCATTGCTTATAGATAATAATAGTTCCTGCAATTCTTTGTATTTGAATTTCTTTCCTTTTTCACCCCCGAATTGATCGGCAAATCCATCCGTTAAGGTGTAAACTATATCTCCCTTTTGTAAATTGATTGTATGCAGTGTAAACGGTGTTTTATCTTTATCATGTTTTCCCACAGGCATGCGGTCGGCTTTGATTTCAATTAATTCAGGGCCTCTTATTATCCAAACGGGATTGTTGGCAGCAGCGCAGTATAATATATTATTTTTAAAATCAAAACTCAGAAGGCTTGCATCCATCCCGTCTTTACCGCCTTCTGCGCTGCCATCGTTCTTTAAATTTTCTATAATTAATCTGCGGGTTTCGTTCAGTATTATTTCAGGGCTCGAAAGATTTTGTGTAACAGCTTCTTTTAAGCAGGCAATATTTAAAATACTCATAATGGCTCCAGGTACTCCGTGCCCGGTGCTATCAGCGGTCACCACCGCGAAATTATCATTGTTTAATTTTGCTGCCCAGTAAAAGTCGCCGCTTACAATATCTTTGGGTTTAAATAAAATAAAGTAATCGGCTAAATTCTCATTCAGCAATTTTTTGCTCGCGAGTAATGCCCTTTGTATCCGCTCAGCGTAATTTATACTATCGGTAATCTCTTTGTGTTTTTCTTCTATCAAATGTTTCTGTTCAACAATTTCTTTTGTTGCTTTCCGTACTTCTCCTACAAGTTCTTTTGCTCTTTCCCTTAGTCTTCTGCCATTCCACCATACTATACCTGCAACAAGCAGGATAATTGAAATGCCGTATATAGTGTACATCCACCATGTTTTCCACCATGGCGGGCGGATGGAAAAAGTATAATTATACTCGCTGCTCCAATACCCTTCGCTGTTCACAGCTTTTACTTTAAAAGTATATTTTCCCTGGGGCAGGTTACCGTATGGGGCTTCAGTGCTGACAGTAACGGCGCTCCAGTTTTGGTCAATGCCTTCTAATTTATATTGGTATTTTACTTTTCTGCTTTGTTTCTGCGTGATGCCGATAAACTTAAAAGTTAAGTAGTTATTATTGTATGCTAAACTTAAATTTTCGGGTAAGCTGTACCATTTTGATATACCGTCAAACTTAAAATTACCGACTCTTACTCCGTTGCCGAGTATAATATTTGTATCTTTTTTATGTTCTAAATTTATCCAGTTAATGTTTTCATTAAATAATTCCACATTGGTTATTTGAATGTTCGGCGCAATAGTATCGGGGTTATCTCCTTCGGGATGGTAAGCGGTAAGCCTATCATCAGAACCTATCCAGATGGTGCCGTTATTATCTTCGCAAATGGATTTTAAACGGCAGCCAATGCCTAAAAAGCCGTCTTCATATCCATAGTTTTTTATAATGACATTGTTCTCGAGTACTGTGCGGGATTTGGCTTTGCCTGAAACTTCACCCAATTTGGTTTGTATAAGTTTAGATAAGCCAATCGAAGTTCCTAACCAGATGTTTCCGTTTTTATCTTCTAAAATACTTGTTATAACATTATTGGATAAGCCTTCTTTAGTAGTATAATTGGTAAATGATTTCACAAGTTTTCCATTTACTCTTTTTAAATCCTGCAGCTCATTCAATGGTATTATTTTCCCTTTTTCAATTGCTTCTACACGGTTACCATCATATTTCGATACTCCTCCGCCAAAAGTACCGAACCAAATATTTCCGATTTTATCTTCAAAAATTGAAATAACATTGTTATTACATAAGCCTTCTTTTTCTGTGAAATGTGTAAAGGCTGCATTTTTCTCCATGTTTGGATAAGTATATTTTGTTACGCCGCCGTCAGAAGTGCCAATCCAGATATTACCAATTCTATCTTCTAACATGCTGCTTACTGAATTACCGGATAAGCCGCTTTTAGAAGTAAAATAGGTAAAGGTTTTTAAAAGTTTTTCATTTGATTTATTTAGACCCTGCTGTGTTAATTGAGCCGTTTTATCACTGCCTTCAATTGCATCAATACGGCTGCCGTTATACCTGCAGACTCCTTCAGCTGAGCCAAACCAAATATTTCCAATTTTGTCGGCTAACATGCAGCTAACCTGATTCCGGAATAAGCCTTGCTGCATTGCAAAATGTGAAAAGGTTTTGCCGTCATATTTAGCTGCTCCATTATTCATAAAACTGAACCAAATATTTCCGTATTTGTCTTGCAGGATACTTTTTATATAATTATTAGTTAATCCTTCGGTTTGGGTATAATAGGTAAATGATTCACCATCATATTTAAAGGCCCCTCCAAGGTAAGTACCGAACCAAACAGTTCCGCTGTTGTCTTTAAACATACTCCAAACAATTTTATTAGGGATGCCTTCTTTTTCGGTGAAATGGGTAAATGATTTTCCATCGTACCTGCAAACTCCTCTGCCATCTGTGCCGAACCAAAGGTTGCCGCTTTTGTCTTCCAGCATACATCTTACATCTTTATAAGATAAGCCTTGCTTTTCATCAAAATGTGTGAAGCATTTTATAAGTTTTCCATTTACCTTTTTAAGATCTTCTTGTTTCAGCTGGGCTGTTTTATCTCCATTTTCAATTGCATCAATGCGGTTTCCATCGAATTTGCATAATCCTCCGGCATAACTGCCGGTCCAAATATTTCCGGTTTTGTCTTCATACATTGCCAAAACTGCATTGCCGAATAAACCTTGTTTATCCATGTAATAGGTAAAAGTTTTAATGAGTTTGCCATTTGTTTTGTTTAGATCCTTCTGCCATTGCTGTGCATCTTTATCGCCCTTTTCTATTGCCTCTACACGGTTTCCGTCATACTTGCAAATTCCTTCACCGTCAATGCCGAACCAAATATTTCCGATTTTATCTTCAAACAAATTTCTGATATGATTGTTGGAAAAACCTTCGTTATATCCAAATTGAGAAAAACTATGCCCGTTGTATCTGCTGGCCCCGCCGCCTTGGGTGCCGAACCAAATATTTCCATTTTTATCTTCTAATACCTTAAAAATAATATTACTGGATAAGCCTTGTTTTGTAGTGAAATGAGTAAAGGATTTAACAAGTTTGCCATTTGTTTTTTTTAAATCCTGCTGATTTTGCCGGGCAGATTTATCACCTCTTTCAATTGCCTCAACCCGGTTTCCGTCATATTTGTAAACGCCGCCGCCATTGGTGCCAAACCAAATATTGCCGATTTTGTCTTCTATCATTGAACAAACTCCATAATTGGAAACACTTTCATTGTTTTTAAAATAGGTGCAGAATTTCCCGTCATACCTGCATATTCCGGTCTCAACACTAAACCAAATATTTCCATTTTTGTCTTCTAACATACAGTAAACGGAGTTTCCGAACCCTTCTTTGGCGGTATAATTAGTAAACGATTTGCCGTCATATTTGCTCACTCCTCCGCCGCTGGTACCGAACCAAATATTCTTTTTTTTGTCTTCAAGCATACAAAATATGTGACCTTCTTTTAAGCCTTGCAGTTTGCCGTAGAGACTAAAGTTTTGGGGGTTATCATCATTGATGTGAGCTTCTTTAGCAATTACTATTTCGGGAATACCAGCTAAAACAGAACTGTCGGTTGCAGGAAATATTTTAGGAAGAGAAAACGTGTCGGTGCCGGGAGTACATATTTTGGGAATACCTGCGGTTACTACTTTTGGTTCTCCTGCCGGAAAAATAATGCTGTTTGCTTTGACTATTTTTGGTTTTCCGGCTTTGGTAATTAATGGTATTCCGGCAGGTTTAATTTCCGGCGGAGAAATGCTGCTGCTAGGAACAAGGTATCCATCGGCAATAATAACTTTTGGAGAAACGATGGTTGAGGGCAGCTGGTCCTGCTGATGAGTACAGGAAAATAACAATAGGCCGAGGATAAAAAAAACAATTTGAATATGGGTTCTGAAATTTTTTTTTGAAACCATATTTTTTGAAAATATTTTGAAAAGATATTAAAATCTTTCGGCTGTTTAGTAAAGAAATTTTGATTGATAAAATATATCCAATCAGTATTCTACAGCAGACTTACTTTAAAATTACCTGCTGCGTTTTCGGTATTAACAACATGTAAAAAAGTATTGGTTATAACAGCACCGGGTGCCGCATTTACAAGCTGTGCTGCAGTGATTGTAATAATACTGTTGGGATTTACTGTTATCAATATTTGATTGGCGGCATCAGCAGCAGCGGTTGCAGCCAGATAAAATTGAATTTTAGCTGCTCCGCTTTCTAATTTTAATTCGTCGGAAGTTACAAAAGTATGCTGCAGAATGTTCTCTGTTTCATACTCGGTTAAGGCTCCTGTATATATCAGCTGTTTGTGATTGCGGATGCTTTGCAAATCAAATATAGGTTCAATAACCGTTGGCGTAGCAGCAAATTTATTGATACATAAACCTAACATAGCATATAAAGCTGTGCAGGTATTGCCTACAGCAAGTGTAAGCGCATCTGAAAAACTGCTGGTTTGTGTTACATGGCCTGCCTGTGTTGTATTGGCGAGACTGAGCGATCCTAAAAATGTGTTTACATCAGCCTTAGTAGGAGCTAAGGCAGCAATATCGGCAGCCGAAAGCACCAATGGATTGGCCAATTGAATGTTTAATGCTGCCACTGCCTGCATTCTGTCATCATGTTTACCTGCCTGAAAAGGTTTATGTCCGCTGCCAAGCAGACTCATATATTTAGTATTAGCTGCGCCTTTGCCTACAGCATTGGTAATACCTAAATCCCAAACACTGATTTTTACAGCGCTTAACAATTTATACAACTGAAATAAGGTAAGCGTTGCGCCAACCTGTGTGCCGCCCTGGGCTTTCCAGTTGGTATAAGCTGTGGTTAATGCCAGATGTATGGGGTGATAAATTGCATACTGCGCGGCATAAAAGGGGTCGGATAAACGTGCATATAAAGCGGCATCGGTAATAGTAGAAATATGTACTGCTAATTTAAAGTTTCTGCCCACTGCTGTGAGGAAAGGATTGTTTAAGTATAACCATGTAAGCATATCTGTAATTTTTTAAGGTTGATTTTAATAATGATTGTTTGGATAGAAATAGGTATGAAATTTTGTTTTTATCCCTGTACCGGACAGTACATCTATAAAAACACTTGTTTTTGCCTCTGTACCAATCAGCACAGCAGTAAAAACACTTGTTTTTGCCTTTGTAACGGACAGCACAGCAGTAAAAACACTTGTTTTTGCCTTTGTAACGGATGGCACATCAATAAAAACACTTGTTTTTGCCTTTGTAACGGACGGCACAGCAGTAAAAACACTTGTTTTTGCCTTTGTACCGGACGGCACAGCAGTAAAAACACTTGTTTTTGCCTTTGTAACGGATTTACCGGCTGGTAAAAGATTCATTTATAATATTCAAAGAACGAAATCGGATATTTTTCAGATTTCAATTTTCGGAACTTTGTTTTAGCCAAACTATGATTTAAAACAGTTTATGGATTTTATTTTAGAATTGTAATTAATCAGGGAGCATTTTTATTAAATTATATTTGCTTTGATTATGATTTTGATAAGCTTTGATTATCAATTTGAGCTAAAGCCGATTGTTAATTATTTGTAAGCGGTTACAATTGCTTTGCGATAATCAGGAAATAGGCGAAACTGGTTTCGCCTATCGGCCCAAAACGCCGGTATTGCGCAATGAATTATGATTATTAAGCCGGCGAAATAAAATAATACTTATTTTGCTGAAGAAATAATCGCCAAAGCTGCGTATATCGATTGAAAAAATAAATAATATGCAAGGCTGCGTTTAGCGGCGTGTTATCGGCAACTGTGAGGACGCGCGAACGAACACGACACGAAATGAAAAGAGTTTATTACAGAACCATTTTAATTGTATTGGGAATTTCAATTCCATTTTATCTTCTCTGCATAGTTAACACAATGGTTGGTTTAAAATATGAAACAGATAATACTTGTATTTCATACGTAACAGGAGATGATTTATGTTTCATTCTGAAATGTTGGCAAGCGGGATTGGTTATTTCCATTTTAGGTTTTATTGGACTTCTTATCTTTAAGAAAAAAATATTAGCTACAAAAAACAATATTAAATGACAGGTAAGAAATTCTTTCTTTTTATTGCGCTTACAGCACTTGTAGTTGTTATTGTTTTTGGTAAACATTATTACGACTCAAGACATCGTTTTGAAATTGCAACAAAAGAAGTAAAAGAACTTGCAGACAAAGACGAAATAAGAAGTGGCGACATTATTTTTCAAACATCACTTTCTGCGCAAAGCAAAGCTATTCAACTCGTAACGAAATCAAAATACTCTCATTGCGGACTAATTTACAAAGATGGTAACGACTACTTTGTTTTTGAGGCGGTACAACCTGTAAAACGAACACCACTTGACAAATGGATTGCAAGAGGACAAAGCGGAAAGTATGTAATCAAACGCCTGAAGAACGCAGACCAAGTTTTAACACCAACAACACTTGACAAAATGAAACAAGAAGGTGAGAAATTTAATGGCAAGAATTACGACCTGACTTTTGAGTGGACAGACGACAAAATATATTGTTCAGAACTCATTTGGAAAGTTTATCAACGTGCGACAGGAATTGAAGTTGGCAAACTTCAAAAACTTGCCGACTTTGACTTGACAAACGAAACTGTTAAGAAGAAAATGCACGAACGTTACGGAGACAAAATACCAATGGACGAAATAGTTATTTCACCAGCATCTATTTTTGACAGCGAACTTTTAACGACAGTAAAAGAAAACTAATTTAACTCTGAAACACTTGACACGAAAGAACAGCAGCCGATAACATAAGATTTATGAAATAAAAAAAAGGGGGGGCGACCTGCCAGTATGAAGTTTCAAGCATTTAATAACGTTTGTCGCGGGGCGAAAGAGACGAGCTTTTAATCCCCCCTTTTTTTTACTTCATAAATCTTTCAAA
>CAINDA010000055.1 GCA_903847205.1 uncultured Bacteroidota bacterium | reverse complement strand
TGAACTTTAAACGCGTAATGAACCTTTGGAAGCTGGGACTTAAAAGTATTATTGAAAATTTATTCTTATTAATAATCAGATACTGGTGCACTTTCTTTATTCAAAAATTAAAACCGACTTTTTGAGTGCCGACTAATTAATGCCGGTGCTGTTTAGAGAATGGCCACGAATTGCACAAATTTTAAATCAAACAGTTATTTTTAATTCGTGTAATTCGTGGCAAGTAATATTTTTTTCATTTACACGCCCCTATAAATGGCCACGGATTTCACAAATTTTAAATCAAACAGTTATTTTTAATTCGTGTAATTCGTGGCAAGTTTTTTTGTTTTTCTTTCACCGGGTCAATAGCCAGACGCTGATTAATTAAACGTACAGTCTTTGATTATATCAAAACCAAAGAGTCCGGTTTCAATATTAATTGTAATTTTTTTATCGGAAGATTCGGTATGAGGATGGTTCTTCAAATAATTGTTCAGGGTCCTTTCAAGAGCATTGTTCTGCGAATCATTTGAAAGAATTATTTCATTGAATCCTCCGTTTAAAAAATCATACGTTTTAGAATAGCTGTTTATCCTCACTGCGAAGTTCAAAAGCAGAATTAAATTCAGGAAGCAGATTCCAAATCCGACAAAGGCATACATTGCAAACTGCCTGTATTCAATATCCAGATAATCTTTTACATATTTCCATTGAAACAGGCCGATAGCGCCGCATGCAAACAGCATCACAAGCATAGTGCCGGCATTGATAACTGTTACAGAGGCAAACCAAAAGAGCAGCTGTATGCCTATTAACCCTGCAACAATAACTATCATTGCTGCATACACTCCTTTTGTTTTTATAAAATTCCGGAACCTTTCTTTAATACTTATTTCGGATTTTATTTTTGTTTGAAACCCGTTTTTTGTGTTTACAAAAGGGGCTCCGTTTTTTTGCTGCTCCTCCCCTTCTTCATCAGGAGTTTTATAATAGATCACTTCTTTTTTTATTCGGTAATCACCGTCGGTATTCAGCGGATCCTGATTAAGCATCAGCGTCATGTGATTAAACAAATCAGGAAGCAGCGCTTTAAACTCTGAAGGAGATTCAAAAAAATGCTCCGTGCAGAGAGCAAAAAACTCATACATATTAGTACCGCCGTAACTTCTCAAAAACGGACTGCTGCTTTTTTTTAATTTAAAAAAATCAGCAGGGGCGCTTTCTTTCCACTCATTAAAATAAACCGAAAAGTGATCATCAAAGTTTCCGGGTTCATTCAAATCATTGTTTATAACATGCGCCAATCCATAGAGTGCGGGGTTAAGTCTGTTGTTTTCATTTTTATCCTCTTCTCTGAAATCTTCCCAGGAAATTGATAATACACCGCTTTGGCTGATTAATTCATCAACAGAAGAAACTATTTTATCAGCAGTAAATGAATTCTGAAATACGTTAACGGTATGAAGATGAAAAATAATAAAATCGTCTAAGCCAAATGTTAACTGCACAGCTGCTGCAGAAATGAGCACGCGCATTTCATCCGTAATCAAAAGTCCGTTGCAGCCGGTAAAGGTTTTGCTCTGCATAAATTCAAACAAACGCTGCTGAAACTTAGCCTGCCCGTCGGCTGAGAGGTAAGAGTAATAAGCATTTTTTTGTTTGAGTAAATTGCGCAGCATGGTGTAATATGTTTACCAAAGATACTAAAATAGGGATGTTTAGAAAAGGGTATAAAAATGTTAATTCGTGAGGATTAATAAGAGCGTAAGAAAGCAAAACTTATTTCTTTTTTAAAATTCCAAAATCCTTCGCTGTCTGGTAAGTAGAATGAAAGCCTTTGTTAACACCGAACATTCCTTTATGTCCGCCTTCATTTTCTTTTTCTCCTGGCTTTATTAATAATTCATGTCCCAGATTTTTAACCTCATATAATATAACCGTTTTTCTTCCCATTGAGTCAGCATATTCAGTTCTGGAAATATCTGCAATCCCCAAAAATGAGCGCTCTATATTGTCAGGAATCGTATCAGAGTTATTTATGTCTGTCCATTGGTTCACTAAAAAAGATGCATTTTTATAATTTACAACACCATCACTTAATCCCTGATAAATTATCATTGACGGATACTGTCCTTTATATTTCGGATTCTGCTCCCTCACAGCTTTAACAAGTTTTTCTTTGGAAATATATTTTTTGCCCAACATTGCTTCGAAGCCCTCAATGGGATTATCAGCAATTTTGTATGCCACACCTGCAAAGATGGCTCCATACTTAAATAATTCAGGATGCACTGTAGCCATCACTACACTCATTGCTGCACCTGCAGAAAGTCCTGTGATATAAATTTTATTGCTGTCAACAGCGTAATATTTTTTCGCAAAAGAAATCATTTGAAAAATCGACTCGCATTCTCCCTGATTTTTTTCTATGTCGCGATCATTAAACCAGTTAAAACACAAGTTGGGATTATTCAATAATTTTTGCTGAGGATACAAAACAACAAAATCATTAATGTCCGCCAGTTTGTTCCAGCCGGTTAATTCAGCTGCATCTTTTGCATTCTGGCCGCAGCCATGCAGCACAATTACAAGCGGAATTTTATTTGTATCCTTACGGGAATTAATATGAACAAACATTTTTAAATTACCGGGGTTGCTTCCGAAATCGGCAGTTTCAGTCAGTGCTTTAGTCTGCTGGCAGTAAATAATCTTTGAGGAAATCAAAAAAATAAAAAGCAGAAGTGAAATCTGTTTCATATAATAATAGTCAATTCCGTTTATCCAAATATAGCAAATACTTCAAAACTCTGCATTTCGTTTCGCCAGAATAATATCTGACTGTCGCGAGTTTGTTCTGCTTCGCCTGAATCAAAATACTGTAGAAGATTTTAAAAAAAAGGCTATAAAGTCAATTGTGAGGTAAGAAAAAGACACATCGAAATTTACTAAATTTGGCGAAGGGGAATTGAATTCATGTATCAGAGGCCATCTTAAATAAAAAATTCCTCTTCCATATAGATAATAAAATCTGCTGAAAGAGAAATTCTCTAATCCGAAACCAGCGCACCAAGCTCCAACCCGCTCAAATATAAACTTAAGATTTCAGCTGCATAATGCCTGTTGTCCATTCCTCCTGGTGATAAACAAGGGAGATTTTTCCATTCACTACAGTATGAATGTCAATTGACATAATGTTAAATGTTTTAGAGCCATCCAAAGTCAGGCCCATAAAATCTCCTTTAGGCGAACCGCTTACACTGCTTCTTACAATTACCTTATTGCCGTCCTGCAAAATTTCTTTCGGCTCCCATTTTAAATCCGGAATTAATTTCCAGAAAAACTGCACCTGTCCTGTTAAAGCAGCTTTGCCCTTTACCTCCTTAGCATTGATTGACTGAAAATCATCTGCGAATAAATTCCCCATTACTTCTGCGGGATTATACTCTGTATTTACAGTTAAACATTTTGTATAAAATTGTTTTACAAGTTCCTTTATGTTTTCCATTTTCTTATTAGATTAAGTTAGGTTAAATTGATGGCACAAATATAGAATCATATCTATAATTTCAAATGATAGATTTAGTCCTTTAGATGATACTTTTAGGAATTGTTTTAATAAGGTATTTTTCTCTGAATTCGAGAGGGGTAGTTACAGTATGCTTACGAAAATATTTGATAAAGTTGGTAGGTTCTTCAAATCCCAGCTGAAAGCCAATTTCTTTTATAGTCGAACTGCCATGCACCAGCAGGCGCTTTGCTTCAAGCAGCACCCTTTCATCAATCATCTCTTTCGGAGATTTACCGAGTATTTTTGAAGTCGCAAGGTTTAACCGTTTCTCCGAAATATTTAATTTTCCGGCATAACCTTTCACTGATTTCAGCCGGCTGAAATGCTTATCTAACAGTCCTTTGAATAAAAACGAATAATCGAAATCCGCTCCTTTTTTTATTTCTGAAAAATTCAGTTTCCGTTTTTCTCTGTCGGCAAGAAGCAGGAAATTATGCAGGTAACTTTTTAAGATGCCGTGATGATTGATCTCTGATTTGTTTTTCAGCTCTGCAGCTATAAGATTAAAAATCGCGGCAAGCTGTACCGTTGATTTACCGGGTGAGATATTCGGAATATCCAAAAGGTCGTTGAACAAAACAGTGCTTTGCAGGAATTTAGCATCGTTCTCAGAAGTACAGAAAAAATCATCGGTAAAAACCAGTACTTTGCCCTCATACCTGCTGTTTTTATCAAACGAATGCACGCTGTTTTTATTAATAAAAAGCAAAGTATCAGGTTTAATTTTAACGGATGTAAAATCAATGGAATGAACAGGGCTGCACTTTTTAAACCAAAAGATGTGATAAAAATTAGTTCTATGAGGAATAGTTATAGTACTGCTGTGATCTTTAAAAAGAGAAGAAAGTGAAACCAGCTCAATCTGCACGGCAATATCTTCTTTAAAATTATATTTTTTAACTTCAGGTTTCGTCATTAAAATTCATTTTTATCAGCCAAAATAATGGAGAACTAAGTTAATAATTTCACTAAACATTACTATAATGCTGAAATAAAAATTAAAATTCAGCCCGATATCAAAAGATATATAATTTGTACCTTTGAATCTCATTCTACCCATCATGACTGAAGAAAATAAAGACCCCCGTATTGAAAGTTTAGAAGAAAAAGTAACTCATCTGAGCCGTATGCTGGTAAAGTCTTTCGGCTATGCAGATCAGGATCCTGATACTTTTCTTCAGAATGCCCGCAGAACAACCGAAGCCGTATGCCGCTTTATTTACATGAAGGAAATAGGCGAGCCTAAAGGCAAAATGATGCTCAATGATTATGGCCGCGAATTACTAAACAAAAAAATCATTCCGGATAGAATGGGCATCCTTATCGGCACCATTCAAACTTACGGAAACTATGCAGCACACGCTCAGGAAGATCTTTCTGAAACTACACGAGAATGGATTGCGCCCTGCCAAACGGCTTTAGCAAGTCTAACCAACTGGTTTTTTCTCGAATATTTAAAAGGCAATGTCCCCAATGAATTATCCGCTCCTGTGCATAATTATTCTGAAACACTTGCGCAGCCAGTAAATGCTCAGGCACCGGCAGTATCAGAGAAAAAGAAATCCCGCACATTATTTTTTATCATCGGCGCTCTTTTCATTGTAATAGGACTTCTGATCATTTATTTCAATTTCAAAGGAACTAAAAATGCTCAGGACAAGCCGGCAGAGCTTACTACCAGCGCAAGTGACAAAGCGGTGAAACAGCAGGATGAGATAGTGAATAAATTAAATGAAGCCGCTCCTAACCCTGGTGCAAAAAGGATTGCAGTTGTTTATTTTGATAACGGTTCTGATAACCCTGAGCTTTCAAGATTGCGCAAAGGCCTTGCTGATATGCTTATTTCCGACCTATCGAAAATAAAAATGCTCAACGTTATTGAACGTGCACGGCTCGAAGAAATTTTGAAAGAGCAGAAGCTCAATAACTCGAAAGATTTTGATGCAGCAACAGCATCTAAAGTTGGGAAACTTTTAGGAGTACAGTATATTTTAACCGGTTCGTTTTTCGATTTAATGGGAAGCCTGCGTGTTGATGCCCGCATCATTGATGTTGAAACAGGAAAGATTATGAAAAGCGAAGGTGTGGACGGCCCGTCAAATACATTTTTTGATCTTGAAAAAAAACTTGTGGTAAAAATTGCCGGCGGATTAAATGTCGACTTAGCTGCAGAAACCGCTGCTGCTTCTAAAACGCAGACATCTCTCAGCTACGAAACTGCACTGCAGTATTCTGATGGTCTTGATCAAATGGACAAAGGAGAAACCAGCAAAGCAATTGAAATCTTAAAAAAAGTACTTGAAAAAAACTCCGATTTTCTGCCGGCTCAGCAGGCGCTTAATAAATTAAATGTGAAAATATAAATGAGAAAAGGAATACTGCTGTTATTGTTTTTTGCTTTTATTTCTATAACAAATGCCAAAACAATTGCGATTTCTTATTTTGATAATTCAAGCGGGGAAGTTAAATACAACTCCCTGTCCAAGGGGATTGCAGATATGCTGATTACCGATTTATCAAAAGTAAAAGGTGTTGATATTGTAGAGCGCGAAAAATTAGAAAAACTTATCCAGGAAATTAAATTGGGTCAGTCGAAATACTTTGATCCTGCCACAGCGCAAAAACTCGGTAAAGGACTTGGCGCGCAGAATATTCTTACAGGTTCTTTCTATGTGCTTGATAATACCATCCGCATAGATGCACGTTTGATTGATGTCCAGACAGGCGCTATTGTTTTGGCCGAAGAGGTTACTGGCGCCAAGAACAATTTTTTTTCACTGCATTCACAGCTTGCAGCCCTGCTTTCAAAAAATTTAAAAGTTGAATATACTCCCGCTGCAAGCGGACTTTACAAGCCGAATGAAGAGGTAGCTTTTACTGCAGTTGTAAATTACTCAAATGCCGTTGAGCTTCAGGATGAGGGAATGGGAGCGGATGCAAAGCTGCTGCTTGAAAAAACCATTAAAACATATCCGCAGTTTCATTTTGCTGAAAACAAACTTGATGAATTAAAAGAGTGGCTGAAAAAAGCCGAACAGAAGCGTGATGCGCTGATTTCAGAAGAGCTGAAAAACACAATAAGTTCCCTTGATTCTGCCGATGACAAGTTTGGAATGAAAGTTTCTACAATTTGGACTACATTATTTTCTTCCTACAAATACAACCAGCTTTTATCATTCAATACTTCATTGAGGAAGATGGGGCTGAATGAAAAAAGAAAAATTTACGGAGAAGCATCTCCGCTTACTTTTGGCGAGATGATGCTGTTTTATGACTGCACTGCATTGAATGTTTTAAAAAAACACGATGAACTGATTGATGCTTCAAAAGCTTTTATAACAGCCTATCCCGCTAGTATGTATTTTCAAAGTGTTAAAATAAATTTAGAAACATCCATAAAAGAAATGGAGAAACGGGAAAATGGAAAAAAGGGACTTGAAAATAAGCTGGGATCGGAAGCATTGGAAGCTTACCTTAAATATTTGAATAAACTGCAGTGGAGAACAAACCTGCAGTTTGTTAATGACAAGGAATACAAAATTTACAAACAGCTTTATAAATCGCAAGTTTTGAGCGTTTCAAAAGAAACACTTGATGCATGGTCCGAGAGCGGAAAATTCAGGGAGTTTACCGAATTTTTTGATGTGGCAAAGTCTTTCGATGATACTGAAACAATGGAAGAAATAGTTAAGGTCTGCAAAAAAATATTTACTGCTGATGATGATCAGGAGCAAGCATTGAGCCTGGAAAATAAATTGGCTGAATACAAAACAAAATCAGAGGAAGATGCAAAAAAGATTACCGACCTGGAAAATATTGCGAAAAAAGGATCGAAGGAAGAGCTTGAAAAAGTGGTGAAATGGCTTTTTGTTAATGAAAAATACAACAGGCCGGATCTTCTTATGACCATCTGCGAACGTTATATCAAAGAGTTCAAAGGAGGTACTCCTGATCAAACAGAAATTTTATTGAATGCCTGGAAAGGTATGATAGTGAATACAGCTAAATTAAAAAGTATTGAAGAAGCAAAAAAAAGTTTTGAAACACTTAAAGAAAAAGCTGCTGATTTTAAAGATAATAACGCAGTATTTGAAAAATCTGTCCGTGAAATAACACTTGATTTAAAAAATCTTCAGAATGATTATAACAGTTACCTGAAGAACATTAAGAACACTGATCCCATGATTGGCGTATTAGAAAATTACGCCGGAATTTATAAAGAAAATTATCAGTTTACCGAAGAAGCATATACCCGAAAACAATTAATTGACCTGTATAAACTCGACAGCGATAAAGAAGCAATACAGCTGTACCTGCTGTCAATGAGCTATTACAACCTCGGTTATTTTGATAATGTAAAAAAGACTGCTGAATATTTAAAGGAAAAATATCCTTCAAGCACCTATTCAGAATCTATTAGTTCAATATTAAATTTTATGCCTAAATAAAATCCAGACTTATGCAGGCTGTGCGGACGCAGAATAAAACAATTGAATTAAATAAACAGGCGTGGAGCCTTCGTTATGTAAATCAGAATGCTGCAATTAATCTTGCTGCAGAAGCAAAAGAAATTGCCGCTGAAAACGACGATATGCTCAATGTGTCTTATGCGCGCCTTACTATTGCCCAGCTTAATTTTTGGAAAACTGCAAATGAAGACTGCCTGAAAGACGCTGTCACAGCTCTTCTTTATCTTGAGCAGCTAAATGACCCTCTTGGAATTTCAAGAGCGCATTTTATATGCGCCGGCATGTATGATCAATACGGACAGTACGAAAAAGCCATGCATCATGCACAGCATGCGGTAAAGATCGGGAACAGCATAGATAATAAAGATAATCTCGCGGACTGTTATACTGTGCTGGGACAGATATATTCCAGGATACATGATTATTCACAAGCCGTGAAGGCGCTCAAACAGGGCCTCGAACTGCGAAGAGAGTTAAAAGATGATAAGGCCGCAGCTTCTTCCCTCAATCTTATCGGAAGAAATTTTGTGCTGAGTAAAAAATACAAAGAGGCTGCTGATTTTTATAAGGAAAGTCTTGTGCTGAGAAAAAGCATCGGCGATACCGCTGGGATACCATGGACATACCTTGGACTTGCAAGCCTTTTCAGTGAAAAAGGAGAATGGGAAACATCGCTTGAATATTATGCACTCGCCGAAAAAGCAAATGTATCAGAAGAAAAACGTTTTGAATTATTGTGCCAGATTGGGAAAGGCAGCATTTATCTGAAACAGTCAAATACCATTGCTGCCATTGAATATTTAAGCAGCGCTTTAGAAAATGCCGCTGCTCTCAAAATAATTTCATTAACATCTGAAGCACATCAATTGCTTGCTGCTGCTTATGAAAAAGGCAATGATCCTGCAAAAGCTTTGTATCATTATAAATGTTTTAATGAGATGCAGCAGGAAATTCTGAGCAGCGAAAAAGTAAACATGCTCAAACATCAGCAGATTGCTTTTTCTGTTGAGAATGCCGAAAAAGAAGCAGAGATCCACCGCCTTAAAAATATTGAACTCAAAAATGCTTTTGATAAAATTGCAATACAGCACCATGAGCTGGAAGTGAAAAACAGAGAGATTCTCGACAGTATTGATTATGCAAAATATATTCAGGATGCCTATTTTCCATCCAAAGAACTGTTCAAAAAAATAATGCCGAATGCATTTCTTTTGTTTAAACCAAAAGACATTTTAAGCGGCGACTTTTACTGGTTCCATATTTTTGACAGCATAGTTGGAGCCGCTTCCGAAAATAAAAATCATATTCCCGAAACATCACAGTCCCTGCTCTTTGCTGCTGCAGACTGCACCGGACATGGTGTTCCGGGAGCCATTATGAGTGTTATCTGCTGCAATGCAATGAATGACGTAATTCAAAAAAACATTGTACGCCAGCCTCATCTTATTTTGGATGAAGTACGTAAAATTGTAATAGGCGCTTTTGAACGTCAGGAAAATACAGGCCGAACAAAAGACGGAATGGACATCGCATTAATCGGCCTTACCCCCTTCCCTACTCATTCTTCCGAAAAAATCAAACTGCAGTATTCCGGTGCAAACAATCCGTTATGGGTAATCAGGAAAGGCATACCGCCGGCTGAGTCAATTAATATTATTGCTTCGGGCGGTTATTACCTGATTGAAATAAAAGGAGATAAACAGCCGGTTGGTTATTATGAAAAAATGACGCTGTTTACACTTCATGAAATGGATTTATTTAAAGACGATACCATTTATTCTTTTTCAGACGGCTATGCAGACCAGTTTGGCGGTGATGAAGCAAAAAAATTCAAATCAAAAACTTTAAAAGAACTGCTTCTGTTAATCCAGGATAAAAAAATGGAAGAACAGCATAATATTTTAGCGAAAGTATTTGATGACTGGAAAAGGGAATATGAGCAGATTGATGATGTTTGTATAATCGGGCTTAGGGTTTAATAAATTAATTCAGCTGTTAGGCTGAAACGAGTATTTGAAAAACATTTAATAATGCAATCGTTATTTCCTTTGCTGAGTTCCTGAATAATATCGCTGTACAGCCTATCTGTGGGGGCCTGCCGCTCTTCTTTTTTAAGATTGTAAAATCCCATTAATTATTTTTTCGAATTAAATATTTTTTCTCATTTTATAAATGATGACAAATAAAAACACCTTACTGAAAATGGTAAGGTGCTTTTGTATTGCGTAAAAAAGATTTGAAAAATTTAGAGTTTGATCGAAAGATTAAGATGGCCGTCGAAACCCAATTTCACGATTTTTTGCAGGGTTTAAATCCTCACATCTCTGACATTATTTTCAACCCGCGAAATATATGCTTTGTTAGTTCCCCAGAGGTCTGCAAGCTCTTCCTGAGTTACCCCTTTTTCAACACGGGCTTCATAAATTAATCAGCCGAGTTTCAATTCGCTGCCGGCTTTTAAATCCCGGGATTTTGAAGATCCGCGTTTACCGAGCTTCAAGTCTTTGAACTCTGCCTTTTTTGATGCCGATTGTTTTCATTTTAATTTTTCAGGAAAGTATCAATTATTTTTTGTCGTTCTGCTTCCACCATTCAGATGCCCATCCGGTAAACCTTTCCAAACCGCGGCTTTGAATTGAGAATAATGATTCTATTTGAGCATTGATATTTTCTCCGAATTTCTGAGAAAAATTCACAGCAAGGTTAGTATGTTTATTGTAAAAATCAAGAATATCTTTCGTGTTTTCTATAGTTACCTTGTGAGATGCTTCAAAATTTTCATGTATCAAATTCAGAATTTTTTCAGGATTCTCAATATTTGATTCTTTGATAGTATCTACGAGCTTGGTATTAAAATCTACATTCATTTCCATCTGACGGGTATATGAATTGATGATACTGTCCATCGCATCCTCAGCCAGTTCAACAGATTTTTTAAATGTATTTTTTACTGTATCGGTTACAGAATCTTCTACCTTTTGCTGATTAAATTTTTCTTTTATGGAATCAACAATTTTTCTATTGGAATCCAGTGCTTCACCCATGTGTTTGGTGCTGGAATCAATAATTTCACGTATAGTGTCTTTTGATTTCTGCGCAGAACCCTTAATGTTGCTTTTAATTTTTTCTGCTTTTTCGTTTAATGCTCTTTCCATGATTTTTGTTTTTTATAATTGTTAATCTTTTATTGTTCTGCTTCAATGGGTGGATATCTCAACCCGAATTTCTTTTCAAATATAAGAAAAACAATCGACAGCGCGGTGCTTTCCATCGGTAACGTGAGCAATATTGCCGGCTATTAAATTTACCGAACACTTGAGAGGTTAAATTAATAGAAACAATTCATATCCAGTTACAGTCAGGAATGAGTATTGACGGCCAATTCATGGCTCATTGAAAAAACGGAATTTACAGCACTATAAAAAACTCAAGCCTTCTCCGCGGTAGGTTTTAACTTCATTCACAATCTGCCCGTCAGATACTAAAATTAATGAATTGAATCTTTCGCATAATTCACCAGCTTTTGCATGGCGCATAAATATGGGATCACCTATATTTAATTTTTCTTTTCCCTTATAAACAACAGGTGTCTGCACTTCTCCAGCACCCTCCGATTCAATCAATTTTGCCCCTTCGGGCAGATAAAGTTTCGGTAATTTATTTTTCTCCATAGATCCAGAGGCAGGATACCCCCCTCCAAAACAGGTGTAAACAAAAGGTTTTGGACTGCGTGTGATTTCAACTGCATATGCTGCAGCCGGAAGATGTCTGAAACTGCTGTAATTATCGAACAAGCCGGGAGAATAAAATCCGGAGCCGACAGCAATTTCTGTTACACAGGCTTCTTTTTTTGTTGTTTCAATGCTGCCCGTGCCGCCTCCATTCACAAATTTCAACTGATGGCCTTCTGCCTCTATAGCTTTGACAATTGAAGCCCTCCTAACAGCTATTTCTTTTACCGATCTTTTTTTCAAAATGGGAATTACAAGATTCTTCAGCGCACCTTCAGTCAAATCACCGACACCGGCTATCTGTGCTTCATAGCCCATCACCCCGTCTAATCTAAGGTTCTTGCATTTTTTAATCTGCCTGAATAATTCCAATGCCTGCTCAGGCGTAGAAATTTCAGAGCGCCTTACTCCAAAATGCAGACTCGCAAAATCACTCGACATATCAATATCCATACACACCGGAAGAATGCAGTTTTCTTTTTCAGCAATACTTTGCAGACGTAAAGCATGTTCCGACAGGTCCATCATTGCAATGATTGATTTTCCTTTTTTTATTTCTCTACAGATTGCAGCAATATGTTCTTCCTGATAAAAGGGATAAGCGATCAATAAATCATCCAATCCATTTTGGCTGAGATAAACCGCTTCCAGCGGATGATAGCACATCACGCCCTGAAAAATTACATTTGAAGAAAGAATTTTTTTTATCAAATCAACGCTGCGCAATGATTTTGAAGCAATCCTGATTTTTTTTCCCGAAGCTCTTTTTACAATCTCTTCAATATTTTTATTGAACAAATCCAAATCAACAAATGCAAAAGGCATCTGTGTGTTTTTGAAAATAGTTTTATAATAAGTATACGTTTTAGGGAAATTATTCATTAGTAATATAGGATGCTGTGCTTAGAGATTTATTGTAGGAAACTATAAACACTGTTTGTTATCAAAATTATGAGATGCTTTACTAATTTCAATTACGCTTCTTCAAAACTTCTTTTAGCCAATTCTTCTTTTGTAAACTCAATAGGAGCAATACTTGTGTCAATGGTTCTCGCCTCCGGTTTTTGAAGGAGCTGCAAGGCTAACTGTTTAAATTTTGTTTGAAAAGCAGCTAATGTCCATTCGCCGAAAACTGTGTGGCCTCCTTCGTACATCTGGCACTGGTATTCTTCGTATGTTGTAACATAACCGCAGTAAGCGTTTGCATACGGAGAGAGTATTACTTTTTGTATTCCTCTTTTTTTCAAAACATTTAGAATGGTATCTCTCAGCCTCCAGCCGGCGGCTATAGTAATTTCTCCGGGAAAAGCCGCAATTGCAAGCTCGCCGACAATAATTATCTGGAGAGGTAAAATTTCCGGAGTCCATGGTTTATTGAGCGCACCTTTTTTGTGCTGGTCTTTGAATGTACCTATTCCTTTATCAGCCCATCTTGGTATAATCAATTTTTTTATATTCGAAGTACCCAATACCCTTCTTTCTCCGGTTTCAAATAGAATATCCTTTTTTCCGTGAATTTTATATTTATCAATTATTTTTTTTCGGTTTTCACTTGAAAGAAAAATAGATTTTGCGACTTCATAATTTTTCACACAGCGGGAGGCGAAACGCGAAACAGCTCCAAGCGTATCATTCATACCGCGGGCCTCGTCAGTTCCTTTAAAGAAGGCAACACCCAGACAGGCTGCGCCTGTCGTTACATCCAGCCCATCAGTAAATTCAGTATCGGGTTTAACGCATGAAAAATCAACATACATCAAAGCATAATCAATTTCAGCTTTTAAAGGCGCTTTGTTTGCTGCTGCCGCGTAAATTTCTTTTGCTTTCGAATACTGCAGTCTGCCGTTGAAACGAGCGCTTTCAAAATCGTCTTCAAACTTTCCGCGCATCCATTTCTTTTTTTTGTCCCAGATAAAATTCGGGCTGATATCGCCTGTTGCACCTTGAGCAAAAACCGCAGTAAAATTTTTTTTATTTGTTTCAGCGAATATGTCATTTTCAAAGTAGGCAGCGGCATACCCCTTGTTATCATAACAGATTTTTATATTATCATTTGAAATGCTTGTGGAATGAACACCAAACCAATTTATCATCCCTATTTTTTCACCATTTAAACCGTCTATTCTTAACAAAGTCATTTCGCGGTCAACAGCAAGATGAGTTTTATTATTTTCTATTTTTTCTACTTCAGGATTTGAGTTGTAAGCTTTTAATGAACGATTAAATGCTACCTCTAAATGAGGAGCAAATACGCCGGTATTCAAGTAAATATCAGCGGGCTGCATATTTTTTTCTGCATTAACAATGGCGGTAACAATACCATCCACAATGTTTTGAAAAACTTCAGGAACAAAACCAGGTATAGTTAAATTATAGAAGCCGTAATGAGAATACCCGCCGGGACCGCTGTGCGTATGCTGTGCAGTTAATACTACATTATCTGCAGCATAGCCTGACTCAGGATAATTTTCCTGAAGTTTTTTTACAACACCGGTTTTAACCGAGATTGTAATGAAACACATCTCTGCATTTACAAATACTATTTTTTTTTGTGAAGCAGCATCTCTGATTACAAAAGCCCTTGCGGAAAGCGGAGTTTCAATTTCCTGCACATTATTGAAGTGCATGCCGTAGCCCATCATGCCAATGCCTTTTTTAAAGCTGGTAATATCACAGCTGCTTGTTCCTATTTCAAACATGAATTAATTTTTTATTTTTAAAAGGAGCCAGATCGTTAACACAGACGAACTAATTCCGGCGAAGTATTAGTGAGTAAGAATATTTAAATCAAACGCAAATCAGCTTCCTATAATTGTTTTATTGATTTTTTATTTCGGGTGTTTTTTCAGGTTAGTAAAGGTAAACAATATTTAGTGCAGTATAAATTACAAAGAAACTTTTAAAATCAATCGTGTAAACAGACCCGAAAATTCCATCCCAGCAAATGCTGCCAATTGCATGTAAATAAAATTTAACAGCCAATGGAGACAAGCCAGATTACTACAGTTACAAAAAAATTTGTTTGCTAAACTTATATATTCTCTGTTCCTTTGGAAGATAAGAAGTTCCGTTTAAACAAAAAAAGGTAAAACCTATGAAAAAACATTTACTATTTATTTCAATATTCATTCTCTTTTGTTTTGGCGCAAGTGCCCAGCAATGTCTAAGTTCCGGCTATTGCTCCAACTTTACCAATCAATATCCATCATCAACTTTTTCAACAACATCATCAACGTGGACAACAGTAAGTGCATACATGAATGCCGGAAACTGGACGCTCTTTAATGTTACCTCCGGAAATACCTATGAATGGACCTACTGCGAGGCTTACGGCGGAACATCAACTGCCTGGGATGCTGAAATAACATTAATTAATAACAGCACAAATGCTAATCTCTGTTTTAGTGCAAACGGATGCGGCACCAATGGCAATGCCCCTTACATAAGCTGGACAGCAACCTATACAGGTGTAGTTAAATTATTGACAAGTCAGGCAAACTGCACAAGCAATACCGGCGCACCTTATACTACTTTGGTGTGGAGACAGGCGAATGGAGTTCAGAATACTGCAGTACTTGGAGTTGATGTTTCTCATTACGATGGCACAGTAAACTGGACACAGGTAAAAGCAGTTCCTAAAGTATTTGCTTGGTGCAAAGCCACAGAGGGTTTAAGTAATACAGATGCTACTTTTACAACAAATATGACCAACGGTATCAGTGCCGGAGTAATAATGGGGGGATATCATTTTGCCCATCCCGAAACCAACAGTGCATCTTCAGAAGCATCCTACTTTGTGGGGGTTGCGGGTTCATATATTCATTCATGTGCTCTGCCTCCGGTTCTCGATCTGGAAGACCCATCCGGCGGCACCCCGCTTACGAGCGCTATGACCAGTTCTGCATTAACAGCATGGGTTCAGGCATGGATGTCTGCAGTACAAACCCAGACTGGAATAACTCCTGTACTTTATACCAACGGCTCTATTGCAACTTATCTTGGCAGCTCAGTTAAAAGCACATATAAACTTTGGATTGCTGATCCAGACGGCAGTTCAACTGCACCGCCTGCGAATATAGGCGGATGGCCTGCCTGGACTTTCAAACAATACTCCTTTACCGGCACTGTTGCTGGAATCAGCAGCCAAGTGGATTTAAATGTTTTCAACGGGAATATGACTGCATTCAATACTTTTATTGGATGCGGTGCCAGCGTTCCGCCAGTTGCAAACTTTACAGCTTCTGTAACAACAGTCTGTGAAGGACAAGCTGTCACTCTTACAGACAACTCTACCAACACACCTGCCTCATGGAGCTGGACAACGACAGGCGGGTCTCCGGCTGCTTCCACTTCACAAAATCCGTCGGTTACCTATAGTACAGCCGGTACTTATACTGTTACACTTGTTTCTACAAACACAGCCGGCGCAAGTTCTCCGGTATCTCAAACAATTACTGTAAATGCTGTACCTTCAGTTCCAACAATCAATATCACTGGCAGCACACTAACATCAAGCTCTTCAACAGGAAATCAATGGTTTTTTAACGGCGTGGCAATAAGCGGTGCAACTAATCAAACATACACAGCAGCTTCAAGCGGAACATACACAGTGGTTGTTACAAATTCGTCAGGCTGCACAAACACTTCTGCGCCTGCAGCATATACCAATAACAGCCCGCCGGTGGCAAGCTTTACAGCCTCTTCAGCGAATTGCGCCGGCCAGACAATTACACTTACAGATAATTCAACCAATACTCCTACTTCCTGGAGCTGGACAATGACAGGGGGATCCCCAGCCTCTTCCACTTCTCAAAACCCTTCCGTTACTTATAATACTGCAGGCACCTATACTGTTACGCTAGTGGCTTCAAACACTGCTGGTCCGAGTACATCCGTATCTCAAACAATAATAATAAATGCAACACCTGCAGTTCCAACACTTACTCTTTCCGGAAGTACATTCACATCCAGCGCTGCCAGCGGAAACCAGTGGTATTTCAATGGCAATGCAATAAGCGGTGCCACCGTTCAAACTTACACTGCAGTTTCAAGCGGATCATATGGAGTGGTTGTCACAAACTCGTTTGGATGCTCAAGCACCTCTCTTGATTCTAACTTTACCAATAACAATGCGCCAACTGCAAATTTCACCGCCTCCGCAGCTGAATGTACAGGGCAGTCCATTACACTAACAGATAGTTCAACCAACACACCTACATCCTGGAACTGGACAATGCCCAATGGAACCCCGGCTGTTTCTTCTTTGCAAAACCCTTCAGTCACTTACAGCACTCCCGGTACTTATACAGTTACACTTGCGGCGACAAACTCTTCAGGAACCAGCCTCCCAGTATCGCAGACTATTACTGTAAATGCTGGACCTCCTATTCCAACAGTCACTCTTACTGGAATTACATTAGCATCAAGCTCTTTTATCGGGAACCAATGGTATTTTAACGGAGCAATCATAAACGGAGCAGTTAATCAATCTTGTACTGCCACAGCAGATGGACTATACACTGTGGTTGTTACAAATTCTTACGGATGCTCCAGCACTTCTGCCGGCTTAAATTATGTTACCGGAATAAATTCAATAGAAGACAAAACTGCACTGACAATTTTTCCTAATCCTTCGAATGGTGTTGTAAACATCAATTTTACAGGCAGAAGCGAGAATATAAATCTTGAAGTGATAAATAATATCGGGCAGCTGGTACATACTGAAAAAATAAACGGATGCCCTAATGGCTGCAACAATTCCATTGAAATGAGTTCATTTAAAAAAGGTATTTATTTATTCCGTATAACCGGAGATGGAAATATCCATACAAAAAAAGTTCTTCTGATTGAATAAGGAGTCATTTAAGGGAAACAAAAATTTGGAATTCTGTTTTCTGAATCTACTCTGATTAATGTTCTATCTTAATCAAGGTTCCGTTTTTAAAGTATAATTTGTATTTCAAATTATAAAACAAAATATCTTTTGGTTCTGATCGGTTTATAGTTTTACCTTAATTCCATTGGGCTCCCAAGGCACCTTTGCAAACCAGCAGATATACAAGTTTCAACATTACCTTGTGTAATCAACTTTCCAAAATGAAGTTCGAATTTTTGCAAAATTCTTATCGTTTTCATCGATAAATTAATTTTAATTTTCCGGACAAAAACATTTCAAGAGCAAGCTGCAAAGCTGAGGAAGCTTGTCATTAAGCACAATGACAATAATCACTTTTCAGGTTATAGATTATTTTGAATATTGCATTTTCAATTTGCAGGTGATTCGCCAAACAGTTAATTTGCTGCGCCGATTGAGAATGGTATATCAGAATTGATTGTTTTAACAAGATAAATATCCCAACAGCGCAAATCCATAGCTGATAAAGTGTATTATGTCAACCCATGTCAAATAAAAAAATCTTAAAAATATTTTTTTTCGCTTTGCTGTTTTTAATCAAAGGGGTTTATTCTTACGGCCAATATTTTGATTTGGGACAAAATCCAGCCGGCTTAAAATGGAAGCAGATAAACACAAAAAAGTTTACTCTAATATTTCCTGAGAGCTATACCAGCGAAGCAGAAAGGGTTGCAAACACAATGGAGTATCTTTATAATTTCGAGTCGAAAACACTTCCCACAAAAATCAGAAAAACACCATTAATTTTACAGAACCAAACTACCTTAAACAACGGAATAACCCTGCTGGCGCCTAAAAGAATAGAATTTTTCACCTTGCCTGATCAGAATACCGAGCCTACAGAATGGATAAATCAGCTGGCAGTGCATGAATACAGGCATTTGCTGCAGGAAAGTAAATTTCGCCAGGGATTTTCTGAATTCCTATACTGGATAACCGGAGAGCAGGGAACAGCAGGCTGTCTAGGACTTACCATTCCTTTCTGGTTTTTGGAAGGCGATGCTGTGATGACGGAAACAGCCTTGACAAATTGCGGCCGAGGACGTCTCCCATTATTTGAAATGGAACTGCGCACACAGATACTCAACCGAGGGATTTACTCTTACGAAAAAGCCTCTTTCGGGTCTTATAAAGATTATGTTCCAAGCCATTACGATGAAGGTTATTTTATTACAACTCATGTAAGAAGAAAATACGGCGCTTTAACCTGGAGCAATGTTTTAGACAAAACCGCAAAAAATCCTTTTATACCTTTCCCCTTTTCTCATGCACTAAAAAAAGAAACGGGTAAAGGAAGCGTAAATATTTATAGAGAAACATTTACTGAGTTAGACAGTCTGTGGAAAATTCAGAATAAAAAATTGGAAATAACTGCTGCAGATACTATCAACAAAACAAAAAAACTTTTTTACACCGACTACCTGTTTCCGCAATACTTAGGGGGTGGAATGATAGCAGCTGAGAAGTCCGGCTTGGGAAACATAAAAAGCTTTGTAGTAATTGACAGCAACGGGAATGAGAGTACAGTATTTTTCCCTGGATCGTATGAATCGATTACATTATCTGCAGCAAATAATAAAATTGTTTGGGCAGAAACAGCCTTCGACAAAAGATGGGCCTACCGCAATTACTCTGTTATTAAAATAGTTGATCTCAAAACAAAGAGACAAAAAGTGTTAACAAAAAAAACACGGCTGTTCGCACCTGCCTTTTCACCGGAAGGTTCACGGATAGCAGCTGTAGAAGTGACAGAATCAAGTGAATGCACCTTAGTTATTTTAGATGCGCAGACAGGAAAAGAATTAAAAAGATTGGACAATAGCCGCAAAGATTTTTATATGACTCCCCGCTGGACCGGCGATGGGAAGCAGTTAATTGCGGTTGTACTAAATAATAAAGGAAAAAGTTTAGTACTTATTGATACAGAAAACTCGGTTATAAAAGAGCTCATTCCTTATACGTTTTACGAGATTTCAAATCCTGCCGTGCATTTCCCTTATGTGTTTTTCAACGGAAGTTATTTGGGTATTGCTAATATTTATGCAGTTAATCTGCTCGACAGCAAAATATATCAGGTTACTTCCCGGCCTTACGGAGCTGTTAATGCGGCAGTTTCTGCTGACGGCAAAAAAATCTTTTATTCTGATTACACCTCTAAAGGATATAATATTGCTGAAATGGAAATTCATCCTCAGAAATGGATTGCTTTAGAAAACATATCTGATCAATCTATTCAGTATTACAAACCTTTGGTTGAGCAGGAATCCGGAGGAAATGTTTTTAAGAATATTCCTGCTGAAAATTATGAAATAAAAAAATACAGGAAAGGCCTGCACTTATTTAATTTTCACAGCTGGGCTCCCGCTTCAGTTAACGTTAATTCGCAGCAGGTAACTTCCGGACTCAGCCTGTTATCACAGGATGTACTCAGCAGCACCATCACAACTTTAAATTATGAATTCAATAATGCCGAGAGAACAGGAAATTTTTCTGCGAATGTAAATTATATGGGATGGTATCCTATTATAAGCCTAGGCATAAGTGATGGGATTAGAAGTGTTCCGCCTCCTTTTTTTAATACACAAAACTACTCTTACCGCGAAAAAAGTGCAGCAGCGGGAATGAGTATTCCGCTGAATCTTACTACAGGGAAATATGAGACCTCTCTTACAACATCTGCAAATGCAAATTTCACAGAAATATCGCACCTTACAGATACCCCTGCAAATATTATAAACGGGAATCTTTATACTGCGAACAGCGAAATAAAATTTTCACGGCTTTTAAAAACTTCATCAAGAGACCTAAATCCCAGATGGGGGCAGACTTTTACTATGGATTATAAAAAAACTTTTTTAAACAGTGATTATAAAAGTGAATTATTTGCATCCAGCTTAAGTTTGTTTTTTCCCGGCATTTTCCCCTGCCACAGCCTGAAAATAACAGCAGCATATCAAAATGAAAAGGCAGAAAATTATTTTTTAAGCGCGCAGATTACTATGCCCAGAGGATTTCATTCTTCATCAGCTGTGTATGGAGATTTTAATAAATTTTCTTTTGATTACAAATTCCCATTACTTTATCCGGATAAAAAAATAGGATTTTTAGCTTATATAAAAAGAGTAAAGGCAGTTTTTTTCTTTGATTATGCGCAGGGACGCGGTTATTCACCCAATAAAAATTTTGAATCAACTGGAATAGAACTAACCGCGGACACGCATTTTTTGCGTTATTTTTATCCAATTGACTGGGGCTTCAGGGAAACTTATATTCCCGGCAGTAACTTCCTTTACCCCGAATTATTATTTCAAATTAATTTCGATCAGCTGCCTTCACGGCATAAACGGTAAAATAATATGCTTAAAAAATGTGGCGGATTTTAAACCCGCCTCCCTATGAATAGTTCTTCCATTTTTGCACATTAGGCATAGTTCGGCAAGATGCCGGTTAAAGAAAGCGCAGCGGGACGCAGCGCTTAACTGTAAATTTTTTTTTACATGCTGCGCCTAACGGGTGCGAAAAAAATTTTTGTTTTACACGATACGCTTAACGGGAGATTGGTTGCTGTAAAAAAATAAACATCAGAAGTTTTTCTTATTGAAACCATAGCTTACAAATGTAGATAATATGCCAACGCTTTCGCAGGTGAAATAACACCTGCAATGGCCAAAATTACAAAACCCAGTACTTTTACCCGCTTATTATCATTCAAAAATTGCAGACTATTTATAACAATATTTTTGTGTTCATCATCCTCTAATAGTTTTATCCATTTGAGATTGGTTGCTGTGAAAAAGTAAACATCAGAAGTTTTTCTTATTGAAACCATAGCTTACAAATGTAAATGAGTACGCCCACGCTTTTGCAGGTGAAATAACACCTGCAATGGCAACTGCTTTACTGAAATCAACACCAACAAGGGCGAAAAAGACCAATCTTCAACTTATCTCATACTGGATATATTCTTCAAGAAATTTATTTGAAAGCTTAACCTGAGAAAATGAATGGATGAAAAACTGCAATGCTATATCGTTATAATGCTCCCCGTTTGGTGTGAAGCATAAGATAAACTTAGCTTCACATGAATTACAGTTTTTGAGTAAGATAAAAAACGACTTTATTTCTTCATTCAATAAAAATCCTGCATATGTTTTTTCCTTATCCACCTCTTTAATGCATAAGTCAAGTAGTTTTGACAAATACAATACCTTTTCTTTTGTTAAACTATTAACCCACGAATTTTTTATTCTAATAGAATTCCCATCCCCCCTTATAAATCCTCCATTTTCAAATATGCCAAAATCGACACTAGTATCACAAACTGGGCAAAGACAAGAGATGAGCTTGTTTTCAAATGGGTAATCATAGAAGTTCGCAATACCTGGCACGAAAACTTCGCCAATTTTAGTTATTAAATCTTTCTTTTGAATTTTGAGATCAAGGAAATTAATTTTTTTAACTATAGAATCTGTAACCATGTCGAGGTCGTTAAGTCAAATTTATATTTAGAGATAATTTCTATTTTATTACCATTGAGTAAGTCGTTAAATTTTATTGGTGTTTTTATTTGCACAGCACCCCCCGTTGAGCGCAGCGTCTCGCTACGCTCTTTTTGACAAGGCCTCCGGCCTATTTGTGATAACCGGTTGCCATTTTTATTTCAAAGATATAATTATTGCTTCAATTTGGCACCGTTCGGCAAGATGCCGGTTAAAGAAAGCGCAGCGGGACGCGGCGCTTAACTGTAAATTTTTGTTTTACATGCTGCGCCTAACTGGGCGAACAAATTGGTCTCCAATAATTTTTTATTAATTGAACTGCAGGCATTATCTGCTTCAGCTCAAATTCAAACTAAAGCAATTACTGTTTAGCGGCTCTTACAGTTATAATCTCACTCATCAGGCCTACCTGCTCATCGGCAATAACATAAATGCCTTTGTATTTCCAGTCATCAGTAACTTTACCAGGAGCAAGCGCGGTAGTATCCAAAAAATCTACCTTCATAAAACGGCCGATTAATACAAAGCCATTCCCATCATTATGGTCGGCATAAATATCAATGGCGTCAGCAATACTCCTTGCCCATTTGAGGTGAGGCCGCCCTACATCCAATTTATGTTTTAACACCGGCTGAATTGTGTTAGGGTCGGTAGTATCAACCGGAGAAACAATATTGAGATCCTGCCCTATTGCCTCGCTGTATGCAGCATGATTTTTAATGCGCTGCACCAGCAGACGTGCGCGGTCAAAAATTCCGGCAGGTACTGCTGCCGGCGGTACTCCCAGATCGGGAGCTGCTGGTACGCTCCCTATAGTCTGACCAGCCGAATGGTTCAGCAATTTTTTAAAAGCCGTAGCATTCTGCTGGCTGTGTTTGAACAGATCACATACAGAAATACTGTATGCAAACATATCATAATCTTTTGCTGTCTGACTTACATCATCAGCAGTAATGTTCAACGGCAATGCGTAGCCGGGTAATTTGTGTTTAAGGTTATATAGCCAAACCAATCTATCAGAATCGGCATTTGGCAGCCATGGACTTGTCATTTTTTTTATTTTATTGGAGCCTTATCCGCCCGGCTCAGCT
>CAINDA010000054.1 GCA_903847205.1 uncultured Bacteroidota bacterium | reverse complement strand
TAACCATTTCTCTTATCTGTTCAATAACTCCCAATTCAAAACTCTAAAGGGCGATGTGTTCTCAATTGGCGGCATGTTCGGCAGAGCGGATATAAATTTCACAAGCCAAAAAATAAAAATTGAAAAAGGCAGTACAATTTACTTATTCACCGATGGTTTTGTTGATCAATTCGGAGGAGAAAAAAATACAAAATATTTATCCTCCAGATTTGAAACTTTACTGCAAAGTATAGAGCAAACGAAAATGGAGCATCAGAAAGAAAGCCTCATTACCGCATTTGATAATTGGAAAGCAGATAATAAACAGTTGGATGATGTTCTGGTTATGGGAATAAAAATTTGAGCTGCATTTATAAACTCCTAAACTGTTTTTTGTTTTACATTTGCTCAGTTATGGAGATCTAAACTAAAAAAAATAAAAAACATGAAAACAATTTTACTATCCTTATGTATTATACTATTTACAACCTGCCTAGGGCAGACAAATTTTAAATGGGAAAAAATCGATACTGTTTCAAAAACTAAGGAACAGATTTTTTCGGAAACAAAATACTTTATTGCTGAAACCTGGAATTCATCAAAAAATATTATTCTAGACGAAGATAAAGATGCCGGAATTATTATTATTAAAGGAGAAAGTTATTTTAAACTGCCTGTATTTTTAACAGAGGTTGAATATTCATATGATTATAATGTAACTTTTAGAATTAAAAATAATAAAGTTAAAATGGAAATTGATAATGTTTACTGTGATGGCGGTTTTGACGTAAACAGAGGAACTCCAATGCAAAAAATAGAGCCTTTTGAAGGAAATCATTCTCCTGAAATTGCTGTTTCCGAAAAAAAAGCAGAAGAACTTATGGCCGACTTAAAAAGAGATCTGCAGTTTATTGTTGACTCTTATGATAGACATATTAAGGACCCCAATTACATAAACAGCAACTGGTAAACTATTTAAAAGTTTTTTTTAAATAAAAATTTACGCCACATTTTATTTAATTGAAAATTTAAATAAACCTGCCTCTTTAAACCTTTCCCAAAAGATGCCCGCGGATGAGGGAAAGAAAACAAATTTCTTTATAGGAAAATTTGTACATCACGGCAGGCGTATACTTATTCTTAGTCGCTTTATTAATGCAGACTCTCCCAGCCAGCAAGAATAATTAAGCCTAAAAACAAATGGAAAAAGATAAACTATTTTTAATTTCAGCAATTAATGAAGCATTTAAGAATATCGAACTTGATGGCGGCATTGGCTTAAGCGAAGCAAACGCCATAGATGATTATAAGGATCAGCAATTCCGGGATGAATGCAAAAAAAATGATGAAAAGCAAAATTGGAATACTATTCCTTCATCAGCGCTCAATAAATATAATTGCAGCTTAAGTTTCTTTGATGCCAAAGGCATGAAATTTCATTTACCGGCATTTATGATTTCCGAAATCAAAGGCGAATACCGCTTTGGGATGTCATTTGCCTTAACCAACCTTTCGGATTATTCAAAATCGCAGTTTATTTTATTAACACAGAAACAAAGAGAAACAGTAAAATTATTTTTAGAATACCTCTCAGAGCATCCCGAGTATGTATTCGAAAAACCAGAAATTAAAACAGCCATTGAAAACTATTGGGCAGTGTAAACTATTTGCAGATAATTATATATTCAATCCATAAATTCTTTTATGAAACATTTAAAAATAATTGTTTTTTCCATCGCAGTTTTTAATCTGGCATCAGTTAAAGCGCAGACAGATGATTCTAAAACATTTAACACAGCTTACAGCATTGCCCCAATACCCAATATTGCTGATTTTTTTAAACTTAACCAAAATGAAAAGTTTCAGGACAGCGTTAATCTTTTAATAAATAAAAAACTCGACAGCCTGCCATTTGCCGATTCAGCAGAAAAAGAGAGCGGGTATTACGGCAAAAAAGATTTTAGAAATAACCGAAGCCGCATATTTATGGATTCATATACCAACGAAAAACTAAATCCAGAAAACCCCGAATTTAAACTCGGTCTTCCCACCCCCTGCGATTGTTTTACTGCTCACGACACCATGTTTATATATATGGGTATTGGTTTTTTCGGCGGTTTTGGATTTAATATAACAGTTTCCACCCATAATTTTCAGTCTTCTTTTTTCGATTATACCGATGATTACAAGCCCTATAAATACAGCCTTTCCGACACAGCTTCTTATAACTATATAACTAAAAAAAATAAATATCAATTTTTAATTTTAGATAAAAAGCCCTCATTTACAATCGGGCAGCAGCTCACCGGATATTTAACTTATACAACAAACAGCTATTATCAAAAAACTTCCGGTAATAATTTCGACAATATATTTGTCAGCGGAAAACTTTATTTCACCTGCAAAACACGTCAGAGAACTCCATATGATATTTTAATGAATAAAGAAAAATGAAAACAGACCTCGGCTAAGAGAGGACAGCGCACTATATAAGCTTTTATACCCCTTCCTGAAAATTACTAAACCCAGCAATTAAATTTTCTTATTTTTACATATCATTCAGCTCTTAATAAAAACTAAATCAATTTTTCATGAAAAAAATTACTTTCTTATTTCTGCTTTCAATAAGTTTATTTTCCTGCAAATTAAATAATATATCTATCAGCTTAATGGAGCCTTCGCCGGTTACAATTTCAAATGCAGTTAAGCATGTGGGAATCATTAACCGCAGCCTTCCTTCTGATGATGCAAAAGCATCCAATTCAGTTCATCAAACGCTTTCGGTAGAAAGTATCGCAATGGTAAAAGAAGGCGGCGTTGAATGTATCCGAGGCCTTAAGGATGCTTTAATGGAAAACAAAAGATTCGACCAGGTTACTGTTATTGATTCGCTTCACCTCAAAAGCCCCGGATTAGGTATATTCCCGGCACAGCTTTCATGGGATCAGGTAACCTCTATTTGTAAAAAAAATAATGTAACAGCACTGTTTGTACTTGAATTTTTTGATACCGAATTAAAAGTAACCCCGGTAAATTCAACAGTAAATGTTTCAAATCCATTAGCTCTGGTCAGCTCTTTGGCTCCGCAGGTTGATATTACCACACTTGTAAAAACAGGCTGGCGCATTTACGATCCATCCACACATACAATTCTAGATGAGTTTCCCATGACTCAAAACATGACCTTTAACGGAGGAGCACTCAACCCGCTCGCTACAGCCGATGCACTTATAAAACGCAAAGACTATGTTAAGCAGACAGCCAATAAAGCAGGCCATATTTATGCCGACAGAATTATTCCTGTATGGATTCGTGTACAGCGGCAATATTATGTAAAAGGCAGCGACAACTTTAAAACAGCTGCTCGTAAAGCCCGCGGCAATAACTGGGATGGCGCAGCAGAACTTTGGCAGAAAGAAATTAATAACCCAAACAGTAAAATTGCCGGTAGAGCATTATACAACTTGGCATTAAATAATGAAATGAACGGTAACCTCGCCAATGCAATTCAAATGGCTCAGAAATCGTATGAAGATCATAACAACAAACATGCACTGCATTATTTAAATATACTTAACTCCCGTAAAGACAGCAATAACTTGCTGAATGTGCAGCAAACCAAATAATTATTTAAATTAAATGAAAACTATTAACTGGAAAGAAGTCTGCAAATTTCTGTCAGGTGCATTTTTTGTAACAGCAGGCGCAAGCTGGTATCTGTCATGGTACCATATAACAATGCCTTTTATGGGTACCGCAATGTCGCCAGAGTTTTTATTCTTTCGGGGCTTTCTTCATTTTTTGCTGTTTTTAGCTTCATTCTATTATGGATTCATTTATAAAAAGAAAAACATATCTTAAGCCGCCTCACAGCAAAAGCATTGCATAATAGAGCGTATATTCATCCATTAAATAAAAAATTCATTAAAAATAATAATATGAAAAAACTATCCTTCATCTCATTAATCCTGATTTCCGCGGTAAGCATTGATAAAATTGCTGCCCAGATAAATTTCAATCACGAAACTTTTAAAGAAATAAAAGCAAAAGCAAAAAAAGAGAATAAACTTATTTTTATGGATGCTTATACTTCATGGTGCGGGCCTTGCAAATGGATGGCAAAAAATGTTTTTACAAACGATACAGTTGCAAAATATTATAATGATGCATTTATAAATGCTAAAATTGATATGGAAGCCGGAGAAGGAATTGACATTGCAAAACTTTACAATGTTCGTGTATATCCATCCCTATTATTTATCGACGGTGATGGTAATTTAATTCATAGGGCAGCGGGTTCACGGCCTGCAGCTGATTTCATTCAATTGGGTAAAGATGCACAGAACCCGGAAAAACAATTTTCGGGTCTCGAAACAAAATATAAAAGCGGTGTTAGAGATGTTCAATTTATGATGACATATTTAGATGCACTTCAATCAGTCGGCTTAGATACAAAAGAAGCCCTGAATGCATATTTCAGCACTCAGTTTGAGATGGGATTAGTAACCCGCCAAAATTGGACAATTATTCGTGCCTACTTAAATGATTACCAATCAAAAGAATTTAATTACCTGGTTAAAAACGCTGCTGAGTTTGCCAAAAGATATTCAGCAGATTCGGTGAACAATAAAATATATGAAGTTTATATGAATGCTTGTATGAATAAAATTTATTCCGCACCAAGCGACAGTTCAAAGTTTTGGGGATTAAAAGAGGAAATAAAAAAAACAGGCTTTGCCCGTTCCGAAGAATTGGTTTTAAATGCTGACATGAATTACTATCAAAATAAAAAAGATTATTTAAATTATGCGAAAACTGCAATTAATTATATTGATAAATATAAAAGTAAAGATGCTATGGAATTGAATAATACAGCCTATGAATTTTATTCAAACATAAAAGATAAAACTATGCTTGCAAAAGCAGAAGAATGGGCCAAAAAAGCATTTGAACTTGAACCTCAACCTCAAATTACTATGGATACTTATGCTTGTGTTTTATCAGTGAATGGCAAAAAGCAGGAAGCAATAAAACTTGAAAAGCAAGCAATTGATTTAATAAAAGCCGACCCTAAAAAATATGATCAGACTGCAATTCCTGAACTGGAAAAGAAGATTGAAGAATGGAGTAAATAATTTTTGATGTTATCGGAAAAATAAAAAATAAAAAACCTAAAGAACAACAATGAACAAAACAGCATTAATCACTGGCGCATCAAATGGAATTGGATTTGAATTAGCAAAAATTCATGCATCTAAAGGCGGCAATTTGGTTTTGGTTGCCCGAAATAAATCCAAATTAGATCAGCTGAAATCCGAATTAGAAAAACAGTATAAAATTTCAGTTTATACAATCGGAAAAGATTTATCTGCAGCCGACTCTGCTCAGGAAGTTTACAATGAAACTACCAAGCAGAAAATCCAAATTGATTATCTGATAAACAATGCAGGCTTCGGTGTTTTCGGAATGTTTTATGAAACAGACTGGAAAAAAGAACTCGAAATGATTAACCTTAACATTACAACTTTAACACAGTTTACAAAATTATATCTGCCCGAAATGGTAAAACGTAAAAGCGGAAAAATAATGAATGTTGCATCAACTGCTGCATTTCAATCAGGCCCCACCATGGCAGTGTATTATGCAACAAAAGCTTATGTATTAAGCTTTTCAGAAGCAATAGACAATGAAGTATGCGATAAAGGCATTACAGTTACAACACTTTGTCCGGGTGCAACCGAAAGCGGATTTAAAGCTGCGGCTTCAATGGAAGAAAGTAAGTTGTTTAAGGATAAAAAAATACCAACTTCAAAAGAAGTAGCTGAATATGGCTATGCGGCTATGATGAAAGGCAAAACAGTTGCCATTCATGGGTTGATGAATGCTATATTGGCTAATTCGGTTCGTTTCACACCAAGAGCATTAGTTGTAAAATTGACAAGAAGAATTCAAGATAAAGCAAAATAATAATAATAATAATAATAATAATGGACCAAGTATCAAAATATTTCAATGCCGAAAAAAATGAAAGCATATTATTTATTATTGCCGGAATATTGGCTTTAGTAGTTGCAGCTTATTTTTTAGTGAAACTCAAACAGCCCTATTACAATGGCTTTTCTTATGCTCTTGCTGCCGTTGCCTTAATACAGCTAACAGTCGGCGCTTCCGTTTATTTCAGAAGTCCGAAGGACATTGCAATGGTGAATGAAATTATTAAAACCGAAAAACAAAAAATTGCCGCCGAAGAAATTCCAAGAATGAATACTGTGATGAAAAATTTTTCCCTCTACCGCAGAATAGAAATAGCTCTGATGATAACTGGTTTAGCACTATTTTTATATTTTAAACAAGCTGAAGTTTGGAAAGGCCTAGGAACAGGGGTTTTTATTCAGGCTGCCATAATGCTGGTTCTTGATTTTTTTGCTGAAAGCAGGGGGAAAACCTATTTGGACTTTTTGCAAAAACTAAATTAAATTTTATGTTTGACCTAGATTTTTAGGCCCCAATAATTGAAGAAAATAATAGACATTTGAAAAAATTAAATTTAATTTCATTCATTCTATTTATTGTTTTACACAATAGTACATTATCCGCACAAATAAATTTTGAACATGCTGCATGGTCTGAAATATTGGCCAAAGCAAAGGCAGAGCATAAACCTATTTTTATGGATGCCTATACCTCCTGGTGCGGGCCATGCAAAGAAATGGCAAAAAATGTTTTTACAAACGATTCCGTAACTAAGTATTATAACATTGCTTTTGTGAATGCCAAAATAGATATGGAAGCCGGAGAAGGAAAAGACTTAGCCAGAGTTTACAATGTGAATGCGTATCCATCTCTCTTGTTTATTGATGAGAACGGAGAATTACTGCATAGAGCTGTCGGTACAAGAACTTCAGCTGAATTTATTCAATTAGGTAAGGATGCGCAGCTCCCGGAAAAGCAGTTAATGAGCCTTGAAAAAAAATATAAAAGCGGAGTTAGAAATACTCAATTTATGACATTGTATCTGCGAGCTTTGGAAGGTGTATCACCAAAAGATACAAAGGAACCTCTGAATGCATATTTTGATACTCAAAAAGAACAAGATTGGACTAGTCCCGCAAACTGGAAAATTATTAATTCGCATTTAAGCGATTATCAATCGAAAGTATTTAATTACCTGGTCAAACATAATGATGTGTTTGCTGCAAAATATACGGCGGATTCTGTGAACAAAAAAATATTTGATATTTACGTGAATGCCTGCCAGAGTCTTATATATTCAAGGGAAGCAGACAGCGTTAAATTTTTTCAGCTTACGGAAGAAATAAAAAAATCAGGATTTGCGCGTTCAGAAGAGTTGGTTTTACGTGAGTATATGATGTACTATCAAAAGAAAAAAGATTATATAAATTATGCCAAGGCTGCTGTACCATACATTGATAAGTATAAAAGAAATGATGCAGCTGATCTGGGTTATGCTGCGAATTATTTTTATAAAAATCTAACAGATTCTGCATTTCTGGCCAAAGCAGAACAGTGGGCTGAAAAATGTTTTCTCCTTGATCCTAACCCGCAGGTACGCATGGATAGTTTTGCTTTTTCTTTATCGCAGATGGGAAGAATGAAGGAGGCTGTTAAATTCCAGCGAAAAGCAATTGAATTTATTAAAGCTGATCCCCAAAAGCAGTATGAAAGCTGGATTCCGGATATGGAAAAGAAAATAGCTGAATGGAGTAAATAAAGGACGCATCGGATTAAAACTAGTTTCAAAAAAAACGCTGACAACTAATCACATTTTTTTTTCGCAAAGCTGCCTGAAGAATAAGGGCCAGTTTACATTTCCTTTATTTTTCCCGAGACGGACAATAATTATATTTTCAGAAGGATACACATAAATGAATTGTCCCAAGAACCCCCAGGCTAAAAAATCTTCATTTGATGATTTGATATATTTTTTAACAATTCCTTTTTTATCTTTTTCCGAATATACTTTTTCGGTTCTCAAAAGTGTGACTGAATCACTCACTTCATTGTAATTAAAATTATGCCACCACTGATAAGAATAGCTGTAATCTTTATTTTCAAATCTGAATTGATTATCTTCTTTCGGAACGTGTATTGATTTTTCAACCCAGTCCTTCGAAATAATTTGTCTGCCGTCCCAATTCCCTTTATTCAGATAAAGACGTCCGAATTTCGCATAGTCTCTTGCCCTGGCATTAATACAGCAATATGCTTTTTCGGTTTTATTTTTTTTACTGTCAATACTCCAGCTGGCGTCATACTCCATTCCCAGTGGACTCCATATTTTTTCTTGTAAATAATCCGACACCTGTTTTTTGGTTGCTCTTTCAACAATCCAAGCCAGCAATTGAGTATTCACACTTATGTACTCAAATTCTTTATCGGGCTCTTCCTTAATTTTCAAATGCCTGATGTATTTTTTGATGTTCAAACCATAGTAATACTGCGAAACTCCGCCGAAAGGATTGTAATACCCTTCAGTAAATTTAATCCCCGAACGCATGTTCAAAACATTCTCAATAGTTATTTTATCGAAACCTTTGTTGTTTTTTAATTCCGGCAGATAATCAGTTATTGGCTGCTTAATATTTTTAATATATCCTTCGTCCACAGCAATTCCTACCAATGCCGAAACAAACGATTTTGCCATTGAAAATGAGGGCACAATTGATTCCTTTGAATATTCATTGAAATACTTTTCATAACGAATGGAGTCATTTTTAATAATTAAAAACGCTACAGTATTATGGTCTTCCAGGAATTTGTCAAACGGAACTTGTTTACCATTCGATGTTATATTTTCAGGAAGAGGAAATTGCGCCTTACTTCTTTCGGAGTAATAAAAAGAAAAAGGCTTTTCTGCTTTTTTAATGGAATTAGAAGGAAATATTTTATAATCTTTTATGTCGGCAAAATTGTAAAATACAAACCGTCCTAACAAACATGAACTTAATAAACTAGAAAAAGTAAGGAAAACTACAGCAAAGAATAGCCGCTTGAATATTTTAGTTATTTTCTTATTCATTGAGAGGAAAGGCTGCTTAAAAAATTAATAAAGAAAATTATGCTAACCCAAAAATAACAAATGTAAAAAGAGATAGCCGAACAGAACATCTTAAACAAAAAAAATCCCGCTGCATCGGCGGGACTTTTTTCTAGTAATATAATTTCTATTTTACTGATTCAACCACAGCTTTAAAAGCATCAGGATTGTTCATTGCTAAATCAGCCAATACCTTGCGGTTTAAGTCGATATTTTTAGAATGTACTTTTCCCATAAATTGAGAGTATGATAATCCGTAAGGGCGGACACCAGCATTGATACGTTGTATCCAGATAGCGCGGAAATTGCGTTTCTTTTGTTTTCTGTCGCGATAGGCGTATGTTAAACCTTTTTCAAGAACGTTTTTAGCAATTGTAATAACGTTTTTTCTTGCACCCCAATAACCTTTAGTTTGTTTTAGGATTTTTTTTCTTCTGGCTCTTGAAGCCACCGAGTTGACCGATCTTGGCATTTTTTTAGTTTTTTTGGCGGCAGCGCTCTTACAGTTTAAAGAGTCTTAAAGCTGAGTACCGTGTTATTATTAGTTTGAACTGTTTAAAAATTAATTTACTTACCGATAGTAAGCATTGCTTTTACACGCGGCAAATCCGTTTTATCAACTATGCAGTCATGAGTTAACGCACGTTTCGCTTTAGTTGATTTTTTTGTCAGGATATGGCTTTTAAAAGCATGTTTTCTTTTTACTTTTCCTGTTCCGGTCAGCGTGAATCTCTTCTTTGCACCGGAATGCGTTTTCATTTTAGGCATCTTTCCTTAAATTGTTGATTTGTAGAATTATTATATACTAAATTGTTTTATTGCTTTATTACTTGTTGTTCGTTGCTTGTTGCCAATTGCTAAATTACCCACTGCCTATTTCTTCTTCGGTGCAATTACCATTATCATTTTTTTTCCTTCCAGCAATGGCAGCTGTTCTGGCTTACCGTATTCTTCCAATTCATTTACAAAACGCAGAAGTAAAATTTCTCCTTGTTCTTTAAATAAAATAGAACGTCCTTTAAAAAATACAAACGCTTTTACTTTTGATCCTTCCTGAAGAAATTTTATTGCATGATTCTTTTTAAAAGTAAAATCATGATCATCAGTCTGCGGTCCGAAACGAATTTCTTTTATTACTGTTTTCGCAGCTTTTGCTTTTAATTCTTTTTGTTTTTTCTTTTGATCGTATAAAAACTTTTTATAGTCAACAACCCTGCATACAGGTGGTTCAGCATTCGGTGAAATCTCCACTAAATCCAGCCCCATGCTTTTTGCAATCTCTAAAGCTTTCTCTATTGGATATACTCCAGATTCCAGTCCTTCAGCGACAACACGTACTTCTTTGGCTCTTATTCGCTCATTGATAGCATGTAAATCTTCTTTTCTTCTGGGTCCGCCTCTTCCGAAGCGATTGTCAGGGCGCGGTGTAACCGCTGTTCCTGCCGGCTTAACAAATTTGCCTGCCGGGGCCGGCTTATTAAATTTGCCGGCGTTTGGGTTAAATGGTGCTGCTATACTTTGATCCTCCTAAATTTATTTATACTCTTTTTTATTTAACTGACTTACTTGTTTTTTAATTTCTCTATTTCGGTGTTGATGATTTTTGCAAACTCTTCAATTCCAAAACTGCCCAAATCTCCTTCACCCTGCTTACGGACAGAAACTGTAATTTCAGATTCTTCCTTTTCCCCTACAATCAGCATATACGGAACTTTTTGTAACTCAGTATCACGTATTTTTTTGCCTATTTTTTCGTTCCTTTCATCTACGAGCCCGCGAATATCGTAATTTTTTAGTAATTCTAACACATTTTTTGCGTAATTGTTATATTTTTCGCTGATAGGCAGTACTGCAATTTGCTCGGGAGCAAGCCACAATGGGAATTTTCCGGCACAATGTTCAATTAAAACAGCTATAAATCTTTCTAAAGAACCAAATGGTGCACGATGAATCATTACCGGGCGGTGTTTCATATTATCACTTCCTGTATATTCCAATTCAAAGCGTTCAGGCAGGTTGTAATCCACCTGAATAGTTCCCAGCTGCCATTTCCGGCCGATAGCATCCTTCACCATAAAATCCAGCTTAGGGCCGTAGAAAGCGGCTTCGCCAAGTTCCACAACTGTTCTTAAACCTTTTTCAGCAGCTGATTCAATAATGGCCTGTTCAGCTAAATGCCAGTTTTCATCTGAGCCGATATATTTGGATTTATTATCAGGATCACGAAGTGAAATCTGAGCAGTAAAATCATGGAAATCCAATGCCTTAAATACATACAGCACCAGGTCAATTACTTTGCAAAACTCTTCTTTCACCTGATCAGGACGGCAGAATAAATGCGCATCATCCTGTGTAAATCCGCGTACACGCGTTAAACCATGAAGTTCACCGGCCTGCTCATAGCGGTAAACAGTGCCGAATTCAGCATAACGTATCGGTAAATCTTTGTATGATTTAGGCGATGTTTTATAAATTTCGCAGTGATGCGGACAGTTCATCGGTTTTAAGAAAAACTCTTCGCCTTCATGAGGAGTTTTAATCGGCTGAAAAGAATCTGCGCCGTATTTTTCGTAATGCCCTGAAGTAATGTATAAATTTTTATTGCCGATATGCGGTGTTGCAACCGGCAGATAGCCGTCTTTTATCTGCGCTTTCTGCAAAAACTGAATCAGCCTTTCGCGCAAAGCGGCGCCTTTGGGAAGCCACAGCGGAAGTCCCATTCCAACCTTTTCAGAAAAAGCAAACAATTCTAACTCTTTGCCAAGCTTGCGGTGGTCGCGCTTTTTAGCTTCCTCCAATAAAAGTAAATAATCGGTTAAATCTTTCTGCTTAGTAAAAGTAACAGCATATACACGTGTAAGCATTTTATTTTTTTCATCACCGCGCCAGTATGCTCCGGCAATATTCATGAGCTTTACAGCCTTAATAAAACTTGTATTGGGTATGTGAGGGCCGCGGCATAAGTCTGTGAAATTACCCTGTTGGTAAAATGTAATACTGCCGTCCTGCAGGCCTTCCAGCAATTCTAATTTATACTCATCGCCTTTTTCTGTAAAATAAGCAATGGCATCTGCTTTTGATACATCCTTGCGGATATAGGCATTGCCGAGGCGTGCAAGTTCTAAAACTTTATCTTCTATTTTTTTGAAATCTTCATTGGTAATTGTTTTACCGCCTAAATCAATATCATAATAAAACCCATTTTCAATCGGCGGACCTATTCCGAATTTTGTTCCGGGATAAATTGCTTCAATCGCTTCGGCCAATAAATGCGCCGACGAATGCCAAAGTGCAGCCTTCCCCTCGAGATCATTCATCGTTAACAAAACCAATTTCGCATCGGCGTTAATTGAACGCGTGGCATCCCATACTTCGCCATTTACTTTTGCAGCTAAAACATTACGTGCTAGTCCTTCGGAAATGGATTGGGCAACTTGAAGTGCTGTGGTTCCTTTTTGATATTCGCGGACAGCCCCATCGGGAAGAGTTATTTTAATCATAGTTTTTTTTTATGCCCGAATCCATACAAAAAGAAAGGGGCGTTAATTTTTTAAAGAGAGCAAAGATAGTAAATCTCAAATTTTAAGCAATAGAATAAATTCAGCAGAAAATCAGCAGAAGATTCGAAAGTTAAAAATTATTTTCTTGTAAAACTCATGGATCAGAGGCTGGTTTTGTTTTGAGCAGCCTTATGATTCCACAATGCTATTTAGCACCGGTGTCAATGATGCTGCCTATGAGAAGCACTACACAGGCTTTTTTAGCAAGTCCGTTTTTGCTTGGAGGTATAGTATATTCAATAAAATAGTCGCCTGATTTAGTAGGTTCGAATTTCCACAAGCTGCCATCAGTGTTTTCTGAGCTGTCATATACTTTGCTTCTCCCCTTATCCGGCCCGCTGTTTCTGGAGTAAACTTTTATAACAACCTTTTCTGAAAAGCCCGAAGAACAAAATACTATTTGATATTTTTCTCCCTGGAAAGCAATAAAATGTCCTTCTACTGTTTTTTCGTTTTTGCCGAATGTGAATTCGCTCATCCAATAACTGTTGTATTCATAGGGCTGACTAATGACGGGTTTACAGGTTTTAACTATAGACTGTACTTTACACTGCGCAAAAGCATTGTAGTTACAGCAGATAATTGAAAGAATCAAAACTGCAGAAGCAGATAGTGATCTTGTTTTTTTCATATTTATTTTGATTAACAAAAAACGAAAAATATTTTTAGAATCAGCCTTTAATAAATTTTTCGCGGAGTTCCTGAATTTTAGTAATTAATGAAGCAATCTCATCATCCGTTAAAGCCTTTATTTTTTCATTACTTCCAGAAGCTTTATCAGCATTACCTTCAGAGGATTGAGCATCATAAATATTTTTCACACCTTGTAAATCAACAATTAATTCATTGATAGCAGGATCTTTTTTTTCTTCAATTTTCAGCGCATTTAAAATGCTTTCTAAAATAGTCATCTGCTCCGAAAGTTTTTTGTTTAAGGTCTGTTCATTATTTTTTTCAAAAACTTTTGAAGCGATGAACAAGCTCTCAATCCAGGCTCCAGCAAAAGCTATTGAGGTAATCTGTTTTTGATTATTTTCATCCAGATAAGTATCCAATACCATCTGCAGTTCAGAAATGATGTGTGCAAGTGAATCTTCGTTACCGATATTTTTTTCGAAACGCTTTGATAAATTATCCTGGTCAAATACGGCGCCCATACCTAATTTATCAGCCGTCTGGCGGGAGAGTTTCATGTACCTCATTGCTTCTTGCTGCTGTTTGTTTAAAACAACGTAGCATAAATCAGCGCTGTAAATTCCGAGGTTTAATGACTTGCTTAAATTGCTGCGGTATTTCAAAGGATCTTTAATCGGGCTGGTTACACCGTCTTTATATTTCATCCCGGACTTTTTGAATATTGAAGCTATCTGCAGCGGCGAAGGCAGGGAATATGTTACCTGAGGGATTTCTGCATCTGAAGCCGTATCCTGAACAACAACTGCTGCCTTAGGTTCTTCTTTAGGACTTTCGGTACCGCAGGCGCACAACATTAATACGACCGCTGTAAATAAAGCGGTTTTGATACTAATTACTGTTTTTATCATTATACAAAAAATAAATAATGTCGTTTACATCCTGCTCAGCTAATACATTTTCAAACGGCGGCATTGCTGTGCCGTTATTATTTCTGAATAAATCCCCTGCATAGGCATCGCCGGAAGAAATTATAGCAGCAGAATTGTAAATGTATTTCTTCATCCATACTTCGGCCGGCTGGGGAATACGCGCAAAGACATCCTTGAGACCGGGCCCGATTAATTTTTTATCTGATAAAGTATGGCAGGTACCGCAATTCTTTTTAAACAGCTTACTTCCATTTTCCATATTTCCATTTATTGTTAATGGAGCAATGTTTTTTTTCTGAGCTGCATCATTGGCTGCAGCCGGCTTCTCTGATTTATTTTCGGAAGTGTTACAGGAGAGGGTTAATAGTATTAATCCTGATAAAAAAAGATTTGAAACTTTCATGTTAGTGTTTTAAAATATTTGTATAAGCGTTATTAATGCCAATTTTTTAAGTTCAATTGTGAAATTTGTTTTATTTACATATCGCCTTAAAAGGCAATAAGACCCGCAAGATAAGAAATAATTATTTTTTCGGAAAGATGCAGGTTAAATTAAGCAGAGGGGACGCGGCGTTAATGGGGATTACAAATCCGGCTGCTATTAGGCTGTTTTGCAAATCCCAGCCAGCGGGGAGGTAAACAACACCTGAAATGGCTGAAATATTTTATGCCTATCAGGGTGCAATTAGTTTTTATTGTATCAATCTTGATTTATAATCGGCAATTTTTACCCAATAAATTATCCAGAATATAAAAGCAGCGGTGGAAACTATTAAGCCAACTAATGGAATAAATTGTGCTGCAATATTATTCTGCTTAGAAATGACCATCGCTGCAAAAAATAATACTATAATAAGTCTAAAGCAATGCAAAGAGCAATAGGCCAATCCAACTCCAATTCCTGGTTTGTTTTGTTCAATTGTAATATTTCTTTTTGCAAATTCTGCTTTTAGCGAATTTGCAATTCGATTAACAACTATGTATTGCCAAATGAGTCCAAACAATGGAATTAAAATCAGCCAAACTTGCCCGGCAGGCAGTTTTCGATTTTCTTCACTTACCTCCTTTAATGTTTTCTGGAGTGTTATTAAATAAAAAATAGTCGGCAGTAATACTATTATACCTATAAATAATATCACTATCATTTCAGGGCCGCCAAGTCCTAAAAAACCTATTAATACTGAATCTAATATTGTTTTCATTTTATTTTATTTATTATTTTTTTTGCTTTTCAACGGCATTCAACTGCTCTGACTTGTGCTTAGGGCCATAATTACTTTAAGCTTTACTTACTCTTTTCATTATCCTGTTTTTGCAGGATAAATATAAAAGCTTATTACAATCTTTCAAATAATTTATTGAGCTGTAATTATTTGAACTATTTCCTTCCTAAAAAAAAGATTGCAGAATGATGAAAAGGGCATGCAGAGCCTGCAAGCTGCGAAAGGCAAAAGCAAAGCTTCGTGCCTGCCGGGTTTGTTGTGCAAAACATCAAGGCTTTCATGGTTTTTGATTTTATCCAACACAATTTTATTTGTGCATCATGCAGTTTAAATAGCCCTTTACTAATTTTTGATCGGAAAGGGTAAGGGTTTCTTCGTGACTGTTTAATTTATAGTTTTTAATGGAATGTTTCGCAAGTTTTGTGATTTCGGTTTGCGACAATACTATAAAAACCGAGTAATTCCAGTTTTTTCCAAAACCGGGCTCAGCATCTATTTTTTCTTTTGGAAAATGAAGCTGCTCATTATTTTCTAAGAGAATAGAAACGCTGTTAATTACTGCAGGAGCGGTTCCCTTTGCCTGCAATAAAATGTAGGTTGAGGGTTTGTTTTTATAATATATTTTAGTAAAACTTATCTGAAATTCGGATGGTGAGTAATACGTTGCTTTACCTTCATATTTTTCAGGTTTTCGCTTAATGCTGTCGCACAAAGAGCTGTCGGCAGAGGTAATGTTCTGCGATTTACCTATCGAATAAACAAATACTAAATAAATAATTATTTTTAGTTTGTAATGCATGCTTTAGTTATGCAATGTGTTTACCAGCCGTAATAAGATTAGTGTTAAAAAACTTAATATGATAACCCATACAGCTATTTTTTTCCACCGCTCTACAACTTTTTCATCAGCTAAGCCTTTGGGTTTTTGAATTATCCGCCCGTACGGAACGTTTAACTGCTTTACTATTTCAATCAATTTTTCAAGCCCCAGCTTACCTCTTAAGAACTGCACCGAAACAGGGTCTTTCACAACTAGGTCGTGCGTACCTTTCTGCGAAAAAAGAATGTAATCTTTTGTTTTTTGAATTTCCATGGCAATGGACTTTATTTTATCGAGCCCAGTGACAATAGCTGGGTCTATAATTTCACCATTAATATCCGGATAAAAATCATAAATTCCTTTACTGATTTTGTTTTCTTCTTTTACAATTTTATTTCCCGGAAGAAGGGCCTTTTCAAAATCGCCGCAGATGATGGTTAGTGTAGAGATTGCCACGTGAGTATTGCCAAAAAGCTCTCTTACAATTTCAAGTTTTATATAAATATTGTTTTTTACTGCAGTAAACGCATTTTCATTTTGCTCTACTGAAAACCCTTGGTTTTTACATTCTCTCTTAAATGTTTCTTTGTATTTTTCTGTAAGTGCCGACATAAAAGCTTTGTTTTTTTGTTGATTAAATAGGATGTAAATATAAGTTTTTCTAATGTTCCCAAATACATCTCTCTTGACTTATAAGCTATACAGAGCTTGTAATTAAACAATTTTTTTACCTGCCATAGGGCCGGGGGGGGGCAATGCTAATGGTGATAACAAATTCGGCTGCTATTAGGCTGTGGTTACAAATCCCAGCCAGCTGGGCAAAGCAGAAAAGTTTATAAAACTAAGGTCAAAATGATAAATAGATTAATGCCAGCATATAAAGTAACCAGCCCTCCTACAAACAAAAATATAACTGCTAAAATTTTGCTTAGCTTTTTAAACTTTTCAGGATTTCGATGAATTCGAATTAACGAGATAATATTAAAAATCAATAGAATAGGAGCGATTACTAATCCCAAAAAAACGACATTACCGATGGCAATACCTAAAATAGCAGCAATCAAGGATACCATATTAAATGGCTCAATAGATTTTTTTGCTGGCCGCTGTAAATTAGGTTCTGAGTGTTTATACAATGGTATTGGCTCCTCCACATTTTTTTTAGGAGGAGTATCGCATACGAAAGTTATTGGTTTTGATTTATAAGTAATGATCAGTGGTTCTTTATTAATTGAACACGAGAAGGATTCTGCTTCCTGTTCATCAACAATTGAGTCTGCTATAATTTTATTTCTAAACTCCTCAAATTTTTTTTGTGTAGTAATTTTGGATTTGTTTGCTGAAAAAGAAAATGAATATCCTGGACGATATTTTCTATTCAAGACAGTAAAAGAATTATTACAAGAGAAAAAGATTAAACAAATACATAAAGCAATTAAGCTATGCTTTTTGAAGATAAAATTTAAACTTTTTATAAAATATTTCATTCCAGTTTATTGAAATTTATCAATACTTCCTTCGCTTTTGCAGGACTGCGCACCTTTTATTAATGACACGAAGTATCTGCCCTCTTATCTACCCTCAACTTCGCGCCTTCCGGGGTAATTAAACAATTTTTTTACCTGCCATCTGGCCGGGTTTAAGCGAATGAATTTCTGTTATATTAATTACAACTACTCCGCGAGGTTTAGGTCTTCCCATTTTTTCAGACATTGCTGCCGACTGTTCAAACAAATCGCCGCTTTCCTGCAATACGGCTTCGCCGACAAACCTGTATCCATCAGGGATTTCCCTGTTAACAACAGCTACTGATATTTTCGAACCTCTTTTAATATTCTCGTAGGTAGCTCCGCCGGTGGCTTCTGTAAAAATCAGCGATTGGTCGGATAATACGCGGGTGGACCGTTTTGGTGCAACATTAGGTAATCCGTTTGCATCAACTGTTCCAATAAAACATTGCTGTGAAGCAATCATTTCTTTCATTTCAGGAGTAAGTACTTTCATGTTTTTTAAATTATAGTTAGCAGCGGTTTATTTTTTATGAATTTAATTCCTGATAAAAATACAAAATATGGTTTTCAAAAAAGGAAAATTATCTAATATAAAGCTCTTGTCTTTTTTTCTTTTTATTGCTTGGCAGCTAAAGGGGGGGAAATTAAGCGGGATTACAAATCCCTTGATCTTTTATAATGATTGCAAATCCCGGCCAGCGGGTGGGGGGATTCCAAATCCCAGCCAGCTGGGTACTGGAGGAATTATGCACTATGTGTGGTAAGCGCAGCTTACCTTTTATTAATGACACGAAGTATCTGCCCTCTTATCTACCCTCAACTTCGCGCCTACCGGGGAGCCATATAACCCAGACGAGCAGTTTTTCTGATGCACTTGCAGCAGCGGTAAAAAATAGCTGCGGTGCTTTATATGCACTGCTGGGTTTATGTATCAATAAATTTTCGGATAACCCAACTCTTATCGAACCTGTTTTTGATCTGCAAAGTATCCGCAACCACAAACAGCTTAAATATACCGGAGCATTGGCAGGAAATGAAATGGAGAGTATTTTGCAGCATACTTTCAGTTCGGCTGATGAATTAAAATTAGAAAGCGGACTTACTGCAATTCAGTTTTACTTGTCTGCAAGTGCTGCAGATACTGCCGCCAATCAAACACTTATAACTGTTAATGCCAACACTATTATTACTGTTATGGCCGCCCAGTTTGTTAATCCTGCACCTGCTGCCGGACAGCCTATTGCAAATACTTTTCTGCATGTTGTTAATACCGAAGCCGCAGCCGGAAGTTATAAAGTAAGCCTGCTGTAAACTGAGATAGAATTTTGCTGTGAAGGATTTATAAAACAAACAGCCCCGGAATTTCCGGGGCTGTTTGTTTTATAATATGCGGCATTATTTTATAAAAAATTTCAGCAAACGCTTTACTTTTTCGCCTTATAATAAAGCGTTGAACAATTTTCGTTTCTAAAAACAATTTCTGCCTGCGCTTTAATCTGTTCAGCTGTTACAGAAAGGTATTTTTCAACTTCATGATTAATCATATCGGCACCGAGTAATAGTTCAGAAACAGCAAGGTTTGTGGCTTTATTGAGTACATCTACTTCTCCGAAAAGGTGCGACGCTTCCATTTTATTTTTCACTTTTGTTAACTCATCGGCAGTAACCAATTCTGATTTTAATTTTTGCAGCAGCTCATTAATAGCATCATCGGCCTGCTGCATAGTCACCCCGGCAGAAAGTTTACCTGAAATCACAAATAAACCTTTATCAAAATCGCCCGATACGTAGGCGTGAATATCACTGAACAATTTTTTTTCTTTAATCAGGATATTATGAAGCCTTGAAGAATTGCCCTGCGATAAAACATCAGAAATTAAATCAACAGCATAATATTCTTTGTCGCGCCGTGAGCACATGTGATAAACCTTGTAAATTGCATCAGCCGGCACATCGCGCTCCACAGTTAAACTGCGGGCTTCAGTCTGCATCGGTTCTGCCGGAAGGTTTCTTTTATTGTCCGGCCCTTTAGGAATAGACCCAAACCATTTCTCGGATAATTGTTTTATTTCTTCTAATTCCACATTGCCGGCAACCACCATAATCGCATTGTTAGGCGAATAAAACTTTTTGAAAAAGTTTTTTACATCACCCATCTTTGCATTTTCGATATGCGAAATTTCCTTGCCTATTGTATCCCATAAATAGGGGTGAACTTTATAAGCCATAGGGCGCATCAACAGCCAAACATCGCCGTAAGGCTGATTCAAATAACGCTGTTTAAATTCTTCAATCACCACGCTGCGCTGTACTTCTAAACTCTTTTCTGAAAAAGCAAGACTCAGCATTCTGTCGGATTCAAGCCAGAAGCCTGTTTCAAGATTTTCGGAAGGAAGAGTTAAGTGATAATTAGTAATATCATTTGTTGTGAAAGCATTGTTTTCACCGCCTACACGCTGCAAAGGCTCATCATAATTAGCAATATTAACAGAACCGCCAAACATTAAATGCTCAAAAAGATGCGCAAAACCAGTCTGCTCAGGATTTTCATCGCGGGAACCCACATCATATAAAATATTTATACATGCCAAAGGGGTTGATTTATCTTGATGTACAATCACTTTTAAACCATTTGCTAATTCAAACTTCTCAAATTTTATCATCTATTATAAATTGTTGTACTGTTAAATTGTTTGTGGTTGTTTGCCAATTGCTTATTGCTTATTACTCATTGTCCATTCGCCTATTTACCACTGCCCGCCAGCCAACGCCTTCTTAGCCTCGTTGTACTCCGAAACAATTTCATCAATAATTGCTTTTGCCGGTTTTATTTCGCGGATAATAGCAGCTATCTGTCCTATTTCTAATTCGCCTTCATCCAGGTTTCCTTCAAACATACCGCTTTTAGCACGTCCTCGGCCGAGCAGTTTAATTAACTCTTCTTTTGATGCGCAGTTGTTTTCGGCCAGCTGCACATCTTCATAAAATTTGTTTTTCAGCAGGCGCACAGGAGTCAGCTGTTTCATCATCAATTTAGTATCGCCTTCATTAGAAGAGATAACACTGTTTTTAAAATTTACGGATGCCGAAGATTCTTCAGAAGTAACAAAGCGGCTTCCTATCTGTACGCCATCGGCTCCTAATGCCATCGCAGCAAGCATTGTGCGCCCAGTACCAATTCCTCCGGCAGCAATCACAGGTATTTTAACCGCCTGTTTCACCATTGGTATCAGGCACATTGTTGTAGTTTCTTCACGGCCGTTATGTCCGCCTGCTTCAAAGCCCTCTGCAACAATAGCATCAACACCGGCTTCTTCTGACTTAGCCGCAAATTTCGAATTAGAAACAACATGCACTACAATGATGCCGTTATCCTTTAATTTCTGTGTCCAGATTTTAGGATTTCCTGCCGAGGTAAAAACAGCCTTTACACCTTCAGAAATAATAATGTCGATATGTTTATCAATATCAGGATAAAGCATCGGGAGATTTACGCCGAATGGTTTATCGCAGACCGCTTTGCATTTTTGAATGTGCTCTTTTAAAATATGAGGGTACATACTTCCGCTGCCAATCAGGCCCAAACCTCCGGCATTGCTCACAGCTGATGCCAGTTCCCAGCCGCTGCACCAAATCATTCCAGCCTGTATAATAGGATATTGAATATTAAACAGCTTTGTTATTTTATTGTCCATAATTATTCTTTTGAAGAAAGCAGGTTACGAAGGTAAAATTTTATTTGCTGCTATTTTTATTGATGTCTTTTTTTGTCCTTTTACATGCAGATAAGAATTATTTATTTCATCCAGGTAATATTTATTGACCTCGCCTTTCAATCGAACACAGGATATAGTAGATGCTTTTTTTAAGTTCTGCGCATTGTTTTTTGTATTTTTGTATCATTAAAAAGGAGTTTCAACTGCAGCAGACTGTATGATTTTGTTTTAATCTGCATTGATAAAGAAGTTGTTTTAAATGAATGCGGTTAAAAAATAACTGTTTAGATTTTATTCATTTTCTTGTATTCTTTTCTCCGAGCGGGTTATGCACTCTTCAGAGATAAAAAAATTTGATTTATGAAATACCGAATTTCACATCCGACAAAAAAACTGGAAGGCAGTATTGAGCTTACAGCTTCAAAAAGCGAGAGTAACAGGGTATTGATTATTCAAGCGCTCTGCAGCGAAAAATTTGAAATACAAAATCTTGCTGCTGCAGAAGACACTGTAGTTTTACGGAAGATTCTTTCTGCTGCCGAACAAAATAAAAACCTGGAAAATACTTATGATGTAGGTGCTGCCGGAACTGCAATGCGGTTTTTAACAGCATTTTTTTCAGCAAAAGAAGGAACGCATATTTTAACCGGTTCTGAGCGGATGAAAAAACGCCCTATCGGAATTTTAGTAAATGCCCTGCGCGAATTAGGCGCATCAATTGAATACATGGAAGAGGAAGGTTTTCCGCCTTTAAAAATTACAGGGAAACGTTTAAACGGCGCAGAAATAGAAATGGAAGGCAATGTAAGCAGCCAGTTTATTTCGGCCCTCCTGCTGATTTCGCCTCAATTGCAGAATGGATTGGTTATTAACTTTAAAGGTGAAGTAATTTCACGCCCTTACATTAATATGACGCTGAAAATGCTGCAGGAGTTCCGTGTTTACGGCCAGTGGCATGATAATTCCATTTCAATTTCTGTGAGCAACCAGCAGTATCACAAAAAAAGCGAACCTGATTATGTGTACCAGGTAGAAGCTGACTGGAGCTCTGCATCCTACTGGTATTCAATTGCTGCATTATCCATGGAAGCTTCTTTTACTATAAAAGGCCTGAAACATCCCAGCCTGCAGGGCGACGCAATTGTTCCGGACATTTTTTCATTTTTCGGAGTAAAAACCGAATTTGTTCCGGACGGAATTCATATTTCAAAAACACGCATGAAAATTGAACATTTCGGTTTCGATTTTTCTGACTGCCCTGATTTAGCCCAGACATTAGCCGTTACAACAGCTGCTTTAAATGTCAACTGCTTGTTTAACGGGCTGAATACACTGCGGATTAAAGAAACCGACCGGGTAAATGCGCTGAAAACTGAGCTGCATAAATTAGGTGCGGCTGTTGTAGAATTAAATGATAATTCAATAAAAATAATCCCTTCATCATCTATGCCCGGCAATTCATTGTCATTCAATACCTATGATGATCACCGCATGGCTATGGCCTTTACCGCATTGGCAATGAAGTTTGATTCTGTAATCATTGACGATCCCGAAGTTGTAAAAAAATCATACCCCGCTTTTTGGAATGACTTAAAAATTGCAGGCTTTATAATTGAAGAAATATAACTGGGCTATCCGCATTAAAAAGATTTTAAAACTCAAGGCAAAAATGCCGCTCCTGCCCTCTTTTTTCAAAATCAAATCTATCCCCCATTCTTAGTGCAAAAAAGCTGAATATTAACTATATTTGTTATATGTGAACAAAGGGATGCAACCTTTTGATCAATTATTGTCTTTCAGTATAAAGTAATTTTACGGGTATGTAAAAAATAATTACGCAATGAAAACATCTTTACTTCACATTACTTTCCTTTGTTGTCTGCTCCTCTTATTACCTGTTACCGGCCTATTCTCCCAAAACAAAAATCTTAAACCACATACTAAAAGCAGCTGGTCTTATAAAAATCCTTTTGAGCAAAAAGTTTTTATCGAAAACAAAGGCCAGTTTGATAATCAGCTCGAAGATCATAGCGCAAAGGTACATTACGGCGCTTCCTGCCAGGGCGTGCAGTTATTTTTTAAAGGCAGTGGATTAACATACAAATACGGCAAACGCGAAAGGACACCTGAAACTGAGCCGACTAAAATTAAAAAGCTGATCGGCAGAATGGGCCTCAGCAAAAAAAATGAAACTGAAAAAGCTTTTATATCTTGAAAGTGGAACTTATAGATATATTTCATAAAAAACACAGCTATATTGTAACTGTAACTATTGTGAAATAATAAAGGGCTGATTGTATTATATTTGATTAAAATTTACAAAATGAAAACCGCAGCTTCTAAGCTGATTTGTCCAGCCTCTTCTGATTCACTGATTCAGGCAGAGGGCAGAAAAACCTTACGGCGTATCTGTTTTCTTTTAATTTCAGTTAGTTTGTTTTCAAAAGCAATAACAGCACAATCCGCCTGCCCTTCTTTAACTGTAAGCCCTAATGTAAATTTATGCACCGGTTGTACCACACTCACCGCTGCAGTTCAGGGGACAGTTGCAACAACTTCCTATTCTGTTTCATCCACCCCCTATTCACCCTATTCTTATACAGGGGCAAACTCTGTTCTAGTAAATATTGACGACACCTGGTCGGGAGTAATTAATATTCCTTTCTGTTTTAGTTTTTACGGCACTACCTATAACCAATGTGTAATCGGTTCAAATGCTATAATTTCATTTGATCAGGCAAACGCAGGGAATTATAACACATGGTCTATTGGCGGTGCCATTCCATTCTCTTCACCCTCAGATTTAGTAAATTGTATAATGGCACCCTGGCATGACATTGATCCTTCAGTTACAAGTTACAGCAGCCCGACAATTACCTGGCAGACATACGGAACCAGCCCCTGCAGAGCATTTGTTGTTTCGTGGACCAATGTTTCTATGTTTGACTGCAACGCAATGATAGCAACATCACAGGCTGTATTGCATGAAACAACAAATATCATAGATATTTATATCCAGAATAAACCTTTGTGCTCAAGCTGGAATGGCGGTGCAGCCATTGAAGGAATTCAAGATGCCTCAGGAGGTCAGGCTGTAGTGGTTCCGGGAAGAAATTACCCAGCACAATGGACTGCATCAAATGACGGGCAGCGTTTCACCCCGTCAGGCGCACCGGAATATACATTAACATGGTATGCACCGCCTCATGTATCTATCGGTACCACTCCGGCAATAAGTGTCTGCCCTTCCGGGACTACCACTTACACTGCAACTCTTGTAAACAATACCTGCAGCGGGCCTATAACTATTTCTTCTCCGGTAACGGTAACGATGTGCGGCAGTGTTTCATGTAACTTTATCGCACATGGCGATACCGTTTGCGTGGGTGCGCCTATTTCTTTGAGTGCAGACACCGTTACGAATGCATCATACAAGTGGACAGGCCCTAATGGTTTCACCTCCGCAGTCCGCAATCCATCTATTGCAATGGCAGCGCCTGCACATACAGGCTGGTATCATGTTAAAGATTCAATAACAGGCTGTACTTCTACCGACAGTGTTTATGTAAAAGTGAATCCAGGTTCAGCTGCAAATGCAGGACCGGATCAAACAATTTGCATGGGTGCTGCTGCAGCATTAGCCGGAACTCTGATCGGTGCAGCTTCAAGCGGAATCTGGAGCGGAGGAGCAGGAACATACAATCCCAATGACTCAACTGCTGCTGCAATTTACACACCGAGTGCTCCGGAAATAACCGCAGGTAATGTTACATTAACCTTTTCTCCTAACGCTTCCGGGGGTACCTGCCCGCAGGTTAATGATCAAATGGTTATAACAATAGGCCAGGGGGCTGCAGCAAATGCAGGGCCTGATCAAACAATATGCATCGGTACTGCTGTTACATTAGCAGGTACTATCATTGGCTCATCACTAAATGGCACATGGAGCGGAGGTACGGGCACTTATAATCCGAATGATACAACTGCCTCTGCAGTTTATACGCCAAGTGCAGCAGAGGAAACAGCAGGTACTGTTACATTAACTTATACACCCCATGCCGGCGGAGGATCCTGCCCGCATGTAAGTGATCAAATGACAATAACAATCAGCCAGGTGCCAACCGCCAATGCCGGGTCAGCACAGTCTGTTTGTCCGGGTGCAAATATTACACTTGCCGGTTCCATCGGAGGCGCAGCAACTAGTGCAGTTTGGAGCGGAGGAACAGGCAGTTATTCCCCCAATAATGCGGCACTGAATGCAGTTTATTCACCAAGCCCAGCTGAATATGCAGCTGATTCGGTAATGCTGACATTAACAACAAATGATCCTCCGGGTTCATGCACGTTTTCCACTTCTAATGTAACTTTTCATTTTTATCCCGACCCTGTTACAGCTTTCTCTGTTGACAGTGCCGGAGGTTGTCCGATACATTGTACCGGCTTTATTAATTCAACAACTATAGGCGGCGGTGATATTATAACTTCCTGGTTATGGAATTTCGGAGATGGCAGTGCAGTATCTGATTTATCAGCGCCGTCACATTGTTTTGCGCAGTCGGGCTATTATGATATTCAATTAACGGCTTCATCAAATCATGGATGTAAAACCTCTTTAATCAAAAGTCATTTGGTTCATGTTTATAATGTTCCAATTGCTGCATTTATCAGTGCACCAAATGACGCATCAGTTATTGATCCAACTATGACCTTTACAAATCAATCCTCAGCCGATGTAAATTACTGGCATTGGAATTTTGGCGACAGCACTGTTTTAGCACCCAATACTGCAAGCCCTGTTCATCTGTATTCCGATTCCGTAACCGGCAGTTATTGGGTTACTTTAATTGTGCATAATACTGATGGATGCTGGGATACCACAAAACATGAAATTATTATCGGACCCGGTTTTACATTTTATATACCAAATGCATTTTCTCCGGATGGAAATGGAATTAATGACTATTTCTATGGATCCGGCACCGGCGTGATAAAATATGATTTATTGATATTCGACCGCTGGGGAAATCAAATTTTCCATACCGATGTACTGAGTGATAAATGGGATGGCAAAACAGATAACGGAAATGATATTTCTTTGATAGATACCTATGTTTGGAAAGTGGAACTGACAGATGTATTTAATAAAAAACATGATTATATAGGTACTGTGACTTTGGTGAAATAATTAAGGATTGAGAGCTTCGTTATTCTTTTTAGTACTATTTTTCTATTGGAGGAACTTTGCAGGTTGCTGCATATTTCAGCAGTTTAATCAAATCTTTATCAGATAATTGCTCAATGGATTTGATTTTGATGTGTCTGAATAGTTTGCCTGTACCTTCAAGCAGGTTAGCAGGATCGGGAAGTTCTGCACCATAGTTAAATCCTAAATTTACATGATTGCCTGCCGGCATTACCCAGCAAAAGTGTTCTGTTTTTTTCTTGATTCCTGTACCAAATCCCGTATTTTTTTGCTGCACCCAAACCACTTCCACAGCTTTAGGCTGAACGGTAAAAATTAACTGCCTTGTATGCCTTGCGATATTTTTAATATTGTCTGAAAAGCTTTGTATTGCTTTTTCAAATTCTTCGTTAGGCTTTTCCATTTATCTATGTATTTCTCCTTTTTTTAATTGCTCTGTGCCAAACGTTTTGCAGATTTGCGATGGGCGGGCTTTTCAGTACAAATGTTCATTCGCAGAACTGAACTTTCTGTAAACACAAAACTGTCTGCGGAGCACAAAACCCCGCCTATTGCAAATGTGCTGTTAGCTGTGGTTTTCCTTGTCATTTATTAAGTCTTTCTTTGTCAATAATTGCAGTGTCTTCATCAATAATCTTTGCCCAATTTTCAAGTTGTTCAATGGTGCAATTTTCATCTTTTGTGTAAATGTCAATCGAGTCATATTCATCCAAGTGGACAACAGCTTCAATCCCATCTTTGTAAAAAAATATTTCCGAATCCGAACTATGCCAACCTGCTTTGTATAGTTTTCTTTCAATCTTTTCGGGATTGATTCTTAATCCAATAATATTTTTAATATCGTCCTCCCAACCTCCACCAAAAATGTTACTGAAATGGAAAGCAAGTATCGCATGATCTCTATTATACTTCCTATATGCCATCAGGATAAATATTTTATTTCATTTAGAATATTCATCCGATTTAGCTCTTCAAACTTGTCATAAAACGAATTTGTTTTGAATATCTTGTTCATTGTATAATTTCTCTCAATTTCTGTCCATAATTCATTTGTCAGACCGTTATTGTTTGTGTAATTTTTCAAAACTTCTATGAATGTTTTTTTTAGCACAGTCGTATTTTAAAAATCACTGCTAACAGGCAAATATGCGATACCGTGCGCATGACTTTTGAGCGGTTGGCTAAGGTATAGCATATTTTGTGTTTGTGGCTGCTGTTTTTCTAGTCGTTTAATTTTCTTACAATTTTTTCAATTGTCTGTCGGTAATTTTTTATTTCTAATGGTAGATTTTCTGTTTCAATTTCATAACTATCAATTGAAATTGTCTTATGAAATTCTAAGTTCTCGAACTCTAAAATTAATTGGTCTTCATTTTTGTTTCCTGTTGTATAAAAACCATTCCATTTTTTTGTTACCAGCTCTAAAGGTATTTCTAGCAATAATTGTTTTGCGATTTCAAACTTGTCTCTAAACATTGCTTCCCCTTCAAATATGTACCCTTTTTGAGTATGTCTTTGAGAATGCCAAGTCGCTCTTTTATCAATGAATAATTTTTCTTTTGTCAATTTGAAAATGTTATAAGGGCTATAATTATCACTTGAGAACAAACCGAAAATTAAATAATTTGAATCAATTTTAATTATGTCTGAATGAATTCCATAAATCAAGGCGTTTTGATTTCTATTAAAGTCAATATTTTGTTTGTCGTAGTGCGAAAATATTTTTACGTTGTCAATTCGGATAGAATTTAATAAACTATTTCTGACTAAATTGTTAATTTGAATAACAATATTTTTTTCCTCAATAGTGTAAATTCCTCCTGACCACCCATGATTTCCTAACGTCATACTCCAAGTGTTTTCAGAAGAATTCTGTTCCTGAGAATAATCAATATATGCACCAGGGTCGCTTGCTGATGGGTACAAACTATCATGAAATGAAAAGGCAATTTTGTTTTCGCGAAGCAGAGCCAAAAGCGATTTTATACTCTCCTTTGTTATTAAGTTTGAAAATTCAACAATCCGAGAATTGCTATTTTCCACGATTGAAAGGCCTTCAATTTTTTCTACTTGCAATTCAAATGATGGTGGTGGTGGTGTTTTAAAAAAGTCGAATATTCCCATTTTGTCGTGAAGTTTGCATTTTTACAGTTGCCACCAACGGCTAAATATGCGATACCGTGCATTTGGCTTTTGAGCGTGTTGGCAAAGGTATAGCATATTTTATGTTGTGCGCATGTTTACTTTTCAGTCGAATTACAAATTCGAGAAAAGTCCCAATACAACGGTCTAAAAGTCCTTTAAGCAATGGTCGTTACACATAATTCGTAAAAACACATTAGTCGTATTTTTTTAACATTTTATTTTAAGTTAAACCCAATAGTCCCAAAGTTCTTTAAATAAAGGTCGTTACAGGTAGTTCATAAAACACAACGGTCGTATTTTTTAAATAGTTTGTTCTCAAGTTAGTTTCTTTTACCTTACTTTTGAAATTCAGGATTTGCTTTGGCTGTCTTTTTAAATTCCCTTTGTAAACTGTCGCACTTGGTGCAATGATAAATAATAGCCAGTCTTCTTATTGGCCAAATTGAAACAACGCATCCCATATTTCTTCTCGCTTTAGCATTTGGAAAGCTTGCATTTCCCCCTCGCGTCTTTCCGAACCGAGTTCCAACAATCGTCTTTGTCATTTTTGACTTGTGTCGTGAACAAATATTGCTGTCTTGTCTTTTTGTTGAATTATAAATAATGCAAGATTGAAATGTCAAAATGCAAGAAAAACAAATAAGAAAAAAAATTGTCCACCTCTTAAAATTTACAAATTGCTTTGAAGTACCCTTTAAGCATGGGTAGTCACGCATAGTTCGTAAAAACCCAACGGTCGTATTTTGTAAAAACATTTTTTTCTAAAGTTGAACGTTTCAGTCTAAAAGTCCTTTTAATAATGGTCGTAACACTTAATTCGTAAAATAAATAACGGTCGTATTTCAAAAAATATTTTATAAAAAAGTCGAAGTCCACAGATTTCGATTTAATAAACTTGCGCACAACGTTTGAAAGATTTATGAAGTAAAAAAAAGGGGGGATTAAAAGCTCGTCTCTTTCGCCCCGCGACAAGCGTAATTAAATGCTTGAAACTTCATACTGGCAGGTCGCCCCCCCTTTTTTTATTTCATAAATCTTATGTTATCAGCAGTTATTCGTTTTTCGTCAGTCGTACCACCAAGTACAAACTGTTAGTTTATTGTTTTCTGTGTCAAACCAAATTAGCAAAAGATAATATGTGTAAACCCAACCTTCGGGGTCGTTCAATTTTATATCTCCTTTGTCAAACCATTCTTTGTCAAGTAAAAAATACTTGTCGGAGTTTTCGGCTACTAATATACTGCTTAAACTTTTCCATAACTGTCTTATTTCATTTCCGAATTCTTCGCCCATATTCTTGTCATTCGTAAAGTCGTAAAAGAAGTTGACAAGATTCAATTTGTCAAAGGTCTTAAAGTCGGAAGCAAATATTTTGTTTTCGTCAAATGCAGGTCGTAAATAATTTTTGGTTAGGTCTGTGTTTGTCTTAACTACTTTCGGTAAACAGTCGTATGAAAAGAATTTTGTCTTTAAGAACATATTCAAAAAGTCTTCATCAGTTTCTTTCGTGAAGTCAATGTCAGAAAAATGTGTTAAGCAGATTCCGTGGTTTCCTAATGTAAATTCTTCTTGTCTAATGTCGTTCATTCGTTGCGAGTTCAGGTCTTATAATTGCTGATAACGACCAAATAGGCGATGCCGCGCATTGGCCTTTTTGAGCGTTTCGGCAAAGGTATAGCATATTTTATGTTAGGCACAGGGCATTCTTTTACTCCACTCATATTCCCTTGTGGTCGTGACACCGACAGGCCTCATACACGCTGGTCGTAATGTAAAGTTTTAAAAACCCTGCGGTCGTGACACCCTACAGTCCGCGTCATTTAACCTTTGTATAATTAACATAAACTGTAGTAATAAATTCTTGCCCTTTTTTATTTCTTACTAACATATCTTCTGGGTAGATTAAATCACAATTATCTATACCTGGATAGAGGTCGGATGCTATTGTGGGAACTCTTATATAAAAGGCACATTCACACTTTTCAGATTTGGGACAGAGATAAAAGTGGAGATGATGTTTAGTTAATGTATACTTACCTTTATAAATTTTTCCATTAGTTATTTTAATAAAAGTTGAATCTGAATTAAAAGTGATTTCGGAAACTATACTATCTTTTTTGCTATCAATAATTGTTTCAGATTTTAAAAATGATGTTAAATGATGAGATTTATAAGTCCCAACTAATGGGTTATTTGAATTTTGGGATACGGAAACACTGTCCTGCAAAGCTAAACCATAAATGTCAAGAGTTAAAAATGTCAAAAACATAATAATTAAAAGCTGATATTTCATTTTTTGAAATAAAAAATTATTAAAATATAATTCAAAAATTCTGTCTGTCGAAATTATAATGTCGAACGGAAAGTTCTTTTCGTTCTGTTTTTTTAATTGCCTTGTGCCTAACGGTCCGCAGCTACAAGAAGTTGGCGATTTCGGAGACGAAAACTGTCTACCAGCACTGAACTTGATACGAAGCACAAAGCTTCATTTAACCACTGAACCGCCAATTTCTTGTAGGTGCTGTTACCTGCTGTGCTTTCTATTTCCATATTTCCCACCACTTTTTTTCTGTTTTATTGTCTGTCGATTTAGATTTTGTCAATGAAGAATGAAAGAAGTATAACGTTGTTGATGGCTCGCAGTCAGGATTTACAATTATCCCTCGGTCGACTAACTTACTAAAATCTTCTTCAAGTTTTTTCTTGTCAAGATACTTTTTGTATTTGTCTGGTCGGGAAGATACAAACTCACCAAGTCGCCATAAATCAAAACCGTCATGGCGTTGCTCTGGAAGAAATGCAAAATCAAAATCTACTGATGTGTTGTCCTCAAAGTCAACCGCTAAACCTATTCCATGAAATGCATAACGTTTGATGTGATACTTTTTCAAACTGCCGACTTGCGGATAAATTTTGTCGTGTCTGTAAGCCGTCAACAAATCTGTCCTCTTGAACTCCTGCTTAAAAGCAGTCATTACCCTTTCAACATTTTCTTGGTAGTCAGTTATTAGGTCAACAAGGGTGTAAACCTTAAATGACTTTCTTAACTCTGTCACAAGTGGATGGATTTCGTTAGCTAAATCTTCACCGTCCTTATGAATGAAGTCGTCCCAGTCGCATGTGGGAGCAAACCACAACCATAAATCATTCAATTGGTCGGTGTCGCCTGCTTCAAGCTTGTTGACACTGTCCCTAAGTGCTGAATGAAATTCTTGTGCAGATAAAAAATTGTTTGAGTATCCACCCGAAAACTGTCCCGCTAACTTCTCTGCCTCGTCAAGAAGTTTTAAAAGTCGTTTAAGTTTTGCGTTGTCTAATGTCATTTATTTTGTCTCGTCAGTTTGATGTTAGCAGGTCGCCCAGCCAGCATTGCAGGTAACATGTCGATAATTGTTTCTTGCTTATTATTGGGCTTTTTGATCGATATACGCAACTCTCGTGTTTATTTCTTCAGCAAAATAAATATAATTCTGATTTCGCTGGCATAAAATCATAATTCATTGCGCAATATTGGCGTTTTTGGCCGATAGGCGCAGCCAGCTGCGCCTATTTCCTGATTAACTCATCCGATTATAATCGCTTACAAATAATTAACAATCGGCTCTGGCTTGAATTAGTAATCAAAGATTATCCAAATTATAATCAAAGCAAATATAAACTAATAAAAATGCTCCCTGATTAATTAGGAAAGATAAAACTACCCGCAAATTAAAATGTTTTCAAATCCATCTATGTTTTCCTGCCAGATAAGCAAGTTCTACAGTTTTTGCTCCTGCTAACTGGTGCATTCTTTTTATTTGTGATCGCACCGTTTCAAGAGGACGATCGAGATTGATCGAAATTTGTTTCTGGTTTTTGCCTCTTACAAGCATTGCAAGCACAGGCTGGTGATGCTCTTCAAATGGATTTTTAATTGAATAATCTTTGTTCATGATATTTATTTTTTGTGCAAGAAGCATAAAAAATATTTTTTAAGTTCACCTTAAAAGGTGAATTGATTCGAAAAGGATGTTATACGTTTGCGCTGCATTTATCTGGAAAACAGTGACAGCAATACACAAATAAAATTTAAACCAAAAACTCATAAAAAATGGCAGCAACACCTATTATCAAAAGCATTATTGTGGTACTTAAACCAAGTACTAATAACAGCGAATTTATTACCAGCGCTTTCGGAGTTCATAATTCTATTTTACCTGCTGCACCAAACAGCAATCCTTATTTTAACAACGTTACATGGTCGGTTTCTATGGCTGATTATCTTACAAATGTTACTGCATTAGATACTGCCGAAAAAGGAATGACGCTTAATCCGCCTACCCATACTGCAAGTGATAGAAACGGACTAAAAAAAATAGTGAAAGATAATTTAACGCTGTTAAAAGCTGATGTTCAAAAAGCGGCACGGCTTATACCTGATCAGGCGCAGGTAATAATAGAGAGTGCAGGCATGCTGCTGAAAGGTTCGAGCGTACATATTAAATATGTGGGCAGTAAAAACACTGCTATATCGGGTACAGTAAAAACTATATCGGCCGATGCAGGCCCTCACGAATGGGGCCAGTTAAGTGCCGATGGCCTAACATGGATTTCATTAAGAGCTACAAAAGGAGGTATAAAAACAATAGCAGGTTTAACACCGGGTACTAAATATACTTTCAGGAGTTCTAAAATTGTATCGGATGGTACACCTGAAAATGCCTGGGTGGTATATAACTTTATTATTGTTACATAAAAGAAAGCAGTTTACCAATTGTAAAAATTACGGAATTAACCTGAAGCTTAAAAACTTCAGGTTTTTTCGGTTTTATAGGAGCATACAGATGCCGGCTGGTTAATGAAACGTGCTGAGTGCTTAATGAAACGTGCTGAGTGCTTAATGAAACCTGCTGAGTGGTTAATGAAACGTGCTGAGTGCTTAATGAAACGTGCTGAGTGCTTAATGAAACGTGCTGAGCGGTTAATGAAACGTGCTGAGCGGTTAATGAAACGTGCTGAATGGTTAATGAAACGTGCTGAGTGGTTAATGAAACGTGCTGAGTGGTTAATGAAACGTGCTGAATGGTTAATGAAACATGCTGAGTGGTTAATGAAACGTGCTGAGTGGTTAATGAAACGTGCTGAATGGTTAATGAAACATGCTGAGTGGTTAATGAAACATGCTGAGTGGTTAATGAAACGTGCTGAGTGGTTAATGAAACGTGCTGAGTGGTTAATGAAACGTGCTGAGTGGTTAATGAAACGTGCTGAGTGGTTAATGAAACGTGCTGAGTGGTTA
>CAINDA010000053.1 GCA_903847205.1 uncultured Bacteroidota bacterium | reverse complement strand
TAACCATTTCTCTTATCTGTTCAATAACTCCCAATTCAAAACTCTAAAGGGCGATGTGTTCTCAATTGGCGGCATGTTCGGCAGAGCGGATATAAATTTCACAAGCCAAAAAATAAAAATTGAAAAAGGCAGTACAATTTATTTATTCACCGATGGCTTTGTTGATCAGTTCGGCGGAGAGAAAAACACAAAGTTTTTATCTGGCAGGTTTGAAACTTTACTGCAGAATATTCAGCCTATGGATATGGAGCATCAGAAAGAAAACCTTAGTACAGCATTTGATGATTGGAAAGCGCAAAATAAACAGCTGGATGATTTGCTGGTTATGGGAATAAAAATTTAAAAATTTTAATATAATAGTGCAGTCATGAAAAAAGCATTACTCAGTTTTTCGATATGTATCTTAATTCTTGTTTCTTGTTTTCTTCAAGCGCAGCAAAACAAAATTGACTCGCTTCAAAATGTTTTGAAAACCGCAAAGGAAGATACTTCTATGGTAAAAACTTTGAATCTTATTTGCAAACAATATATGGTCAATGGTAATTATAAACTTGCCATCGAATATGCTCAGCGAGCTGAACAGCATTCCAAAAATATAAATTACAAAAAAGGAATGGCCGCTTCCTACAACAACATGGGAAGTACTTATTTATATATTGGAGATTATGAAAATGCTTTGGCTAATCATCAAAAGAGCTTAAAAATCCGAATTGAAACCGATGATAAAAAAGGAGAAGCGGCATCTTATAATAATATCGGAAATATTTATTTTTCTCAAGGACTTTATGAAAAAGCTTTGGAGTGTCACTTAAAGAATTTAAAAATCAGTGAAGATATAAATGATAAACAATTGATGGCAGCTGCTCATAATAATATCGGAGGCATTTACAATATTTTGGGGAATTACAATGTGGCTTTAGATCAACTTTCGAAATCTTTAAAAATAAGCGAAGAAATCGGGGATAAAAAAGGAATGTCAAATTCTAACGTTGGATTAGGAAATGTATTTGAAGAGCTGGGAAATTACGAGAAGGCATTAGAGAGTCACTTGAAAGGCTTAAAAGTCAATTTAGAAATGGGAGATAAACAAGGAATATCTATGTGCTACAACAATATGGGAAACATTTACGAGAAGCAGGGCAAATATGCCAAAGCACTAGAGTATCAGCTGAAAGGGTTGGAAATTAATGAGCAAATCGGCGGCAAACAAGGAATAGCAACATCGTATAATAATGTTGGAAATATTTATGCAAAGCAAAACAAATTAAAAGAAGCCTTTTATTATTTAAACCAATCATTAATTATAACTAAAGAAATAGGTTCCAAAGACGGCATCAAAGATGCCTATGGGTCATTATCTGAATTATACAACAGAGAGGCCGATTACAAACAAGCTTACACTTATCATAAACTATATTCCGACATTAAAGATACCCTTCTCAATGAACAATCCAGCAAACAAATTGCTGAAATGAACACCAAATACGACAGCGAAAAGAAAGACAAAGAATTAATAAAAAAAGATGCTGAGATAAGTAAGCAGCAGGCCGAAACTGAAAAACAGAACCTTCAGCGAAATGCCTTTATCATTGGCTTTGCATTGGTGCTGGTGCTTGCTTTTTTTATTTTCAGAGGCTACCGGCAGAAACAAAATGCAAACAAATTATTAGAAGAAAAAAACATACTTATCGAAAATCAAAAACAATTAGTCGAAGAAAAAAACCTTAAAATTACCGACAGTATCAACTATGCAAAGCGCATACAGCAGGCTATTCTACCCTCGCAGGAGCTTATTAAAACATGCTTTCCAGAATCATTTATTTTTTTCAGGCCTAAAGATATTGTCAGCGGTGATTTTTATTGGTTCTCCGAAAAAGGAGACAAGTTTATTTTTGCCATTGCCGATTGCACCGGACATGGCGTACCGGGAGCATTCATGAGTATGATTGGCAATACTCTATTAAATGAAATTGTAAATGTTAAAAATATTTTCGAGCCTGCTAAAATCTTAAATGAATTAAATAAAGGCATTGTTCATCTCCTAAATCAAAGCTGCAACGATTCAACTACTCAGGACGACGGCATGGACATAACCATCATTGCAATTGACAAAACTATTCAGGAAATAGAATTTGCTGGTGCTAACCATTTCTCTTATCTTTTCAATAACTCCCAATTCAAAACTTTAAATGGAGATGTGTTCTCAATAGGCGGCATGTTCGGCAGAGCGGATATAAATTTCACAAGTCAGAAAATAAAAATTGAAAAAGGCAGTACAATTTATTTATTCACCGATGGTTTTGTTGATCAGTTCGGCGGTGAAGAAAACAAAAAGTTTTTATCCGGCAGGTTTGAAACATTATTACAAACCCTTCAGCAAAAGAATATGGAGCATCAGATAGAAAGCCTGATTACTGCCTTTGATAATTGGAAAGCGCACAATAAACAGTTGGATGATGTCTTGGTAATGGGAATTAAAATTTAAAAGATTTTATTTTAGAATATAATTATGAAAAGAACTATCACCTTCGGCCTGACTTTTATTTTAATTCTTCTGCATTGCTTTATCCAGGCGCAACAAGCCAAAATTGACTCTCTTCAAACAGTTCTGAAGACCTCAAAAGAAGACACATCCAAAGTAAACACCTTAAATATACTAAGTAAGCAGTATATGGCAGCAGGTAATTACGAACAGGCCTTACAATTCGGAAAACAGGCTGCACTTCAAGCTGAAAAGTTAAACTATAAAAAAGGAATGACTGATGCTTACAGCAATATCGGGATTAATTATTGGTATCAGGGAAATTATGAAAAATCATTAGACTATGGGTTGAAAGCACTAAAAACAGCAGAAGAAATTGGATATAAAAAAGGAATAGCAAACTCTTATAATAATATTGGAATTGTTTATTTCTATCAGGGAAACTACCAAAAGGCTTTAGATAATTATTTAAAATCATTGTTAATTCTGGAAGAAACTGCGGATAAAAAGGGTATAGCATATTGTTCGGCAAATATCGGGGTTATTTATGCTTCTCAAGGGAATTATGAAAAGGCCTTGGATAATTATTTTAAAGCCTTAAAAATAAATGAAGAACTTGGGAATAAGCATGGGATAGCCGTTTCGTATAATAATATCGGAGAAATTTATGTAAAAAAAAACAACTTTGAAAAATCGCTCGAGAATCATTTTAAAGCTTTAAAGCTGTATGAAGAAACGGGCGATAAACAAGGAACAGCATCTTCTTATATTAACATTGGAAACATTTATTATGAACAAGGCGATTACAAAAGGGAATTGGCTAACTACTTAAAATCTTTAAACATTTATGAAAAAATAGGAGATAAACGCGCAGTCGGTGCTACCTCCAGCAATGTTGGGATTGCTTATATTAAACTTGGAAAGCTTGAAAATGCTTTTTATTATCTTAATCAATCATTAATTATTTCAAAAGAGCTTGGCTATAAAGATGGTATTAAAGAAGCGTTTAATGATTTATCCGAATTATATGAAGCAAAAAGCGATTACAAACAAGCTTACAGCTACCATAAACTATATTCCGATATTAAAGATACTCTCCTAAATGAACAATCCAGCAAACAAATTGCTGAGATGAACACCAAATACGACAGTGAAAAAAAAGACAAAGAATTAATAAAAAAAGATGCTGAGATTAGTAAACAGCAGGCCGAAACTGAAAAGCAGAACCTCCAGCGAAACGCCTTTATCATTGGATTTTTATTAGTGCTTATACTTGCTTTTTTTATTTTCAGAGGCTACCGCCAGAAACAAAATGCGAACAAATTATTAGAAGAAAAAAACATACTCATCGAAAATCAAAAACAATTAGTTGAAGAAAAAAATATTAAAATTACCGATAGTATCAATTATGCTAAGCGCATACAGCAGGCTATTCTCCCCTCGCAGGAGCTTATTAAATACTGCTTTCCAGATTCATTTATCTTTTTCAGACCTAAAGATATTGTCAGCGGTGATTTCTATTGGTTCTCAGAAAAAGGAGACAAGCTTATTTTTGCCGTTGCCGATTGCACGGGACACGGTGTACCCGGAGCTTTCATGAGTATGATTGGCAATACTTTATTAAATGAAATTGTAAATGTTAAAAATATTTTAGAGCCATCCAAAATCTTAAACGAGTTGAACAAAGGCATTGTTAACCTACTCAAT
>CAINDA010000052.1 GCA_903847205.1 uncultured Bacteroidota bacterium | reverse complement strand
GCTTCCCACACTCTTCGACAAGCTCAGAGTGACAGGCACACTTCGACATTCTGAGCCTTTGCCTGGCTCAATCCGAGCGTGTTTTTGTGCGCCGTCATGTTGAGCCTGTCGAAACATGTGGGCTGGCTTACGCACACTCTTCGACAAGCTCAGAGTGACAGGCACACTTCGACATTCTGAGCCTTTGCCTGGCTCAATCCGAGCGTGTTTTTGTGCGCCGTCATGTTGAGCCTGTCGAAACATGCGGGCAGGCTTCCCACACTCTTCGACAAGCTCTGAGTGACAACCGCCAGTTTTATAATAAAGCCGATAAGATTCAGAAAAAGGAATGCCATTTCCTTCCATTTACTTTTTGAAGGTTATAAAGCAATTCACATTAATTTTTCCTTACCTTTGTTTAAATAATTAAAATAAAAACCAAATGTTAAATAGTGTTTTAATTGGATTTTTGGGCCTGGGCGGTTCGGAAATGATAGTAGTTTTGGTAATTGTTTTATTGCTTTTCGGCGGTAAAAAAATTCCTGAATTAATGAAGGGGCTTGGAAAAGGCGTGAAAGAATTTAAGGATGCATCAAAGGGTACTGAAGGCGAAAACGGCACAGTGACTCATCCAGAGAAAAAGGATTAATTTTTTTATAAATAGCACTCTCCGTTTCCCACTGTGAAAATCTACAACTCGCTTGCGGAAGTCCATTCCGACTTGTTCAGCGGCAAAATTTCTTGTGCTGCGCTCACTGCATCATACATAAGCCGTATAAATGCGGGTAAGCACCTGAACGCATTTCTTGAAGTTTTTGAAAAATCAGCGCTTGAAAAAGCTGCTGAAGTGGATTTAAAAATTCAGTCGAAAACCGCCGGTAAACTTGCCGGGATGGTTATTGCGCTGAAAGACAATATCTGTTACAAAGGCCATAAACTTTCGGCATCATCAAAAATTTTAGAAGGCTTTGAATCTCTTTTCAGTGCTACTGTTGTTGAGCGTCTGCTGGCGGAAGATGCAATAATTATAGGCCGCTGCAACTGCGATGAGTTTGCAATGGGCAGCTCAAATGAAAATTCTGCTTTCGGAAATGTACTCAACCCTCGTAATATAAAATGCGTGCCCGGCGGTTCTTCCGGCGGTTCTGCTGCAGCGGTTGCGGCTGATTTCTGCCTGGCTGCGCTGGGAACAGATACGGGAGGTTCTATACGCCAGCCGGCATCATTCTGCGGTGTTGTAGGATTAAAGCCGACCTATGGAAGGGTTTCGAGATACGGAGCAATTGCGTATGCTTCTTCGTTTGACCAGATTGGGCCGCTTACAAAAAACATTGACGATGCTGCTTTGATAATGGAAGTTATGTCGGGTTGTGATGAGTATGACAGCACTGTTTCATCGAAGCCTGTTCCTGAATATTCAAAAGAATTAAAAACATCCCCCTTACCACCTTCTGGAAAAGAAGGGGGACTTGCTCCTGCTAAGAAAGATGGCAGCCTGTTTCGAATAGCCTATTTAAAAGACTGTTTAGAGAACGACGGGCTGAACCCTGAAATAAAAGCACGCTTACACGATATTATAAATAAATTGAAAGCTTCCGGACACACAGTAGAACCGGTAGATTTCCCTTACCTGGATTACATGGTGCCTGCATATTATGTTTTAACAACAGCAGAGGCATCTTCAAATTTAGCGCGGTATGATGGCATTACTTATGGCTACAGGAGTGCGAAGGCTGATGATCTTGAATCGGTTTACAAAAAGTCGCGCTCGGAAGGTTTTGGTGAGGAAGTAAAACGCAGAATAATGCTTGGAACATTTGTATTGAGTTCCGGATATTACGATGCATATTATTCAAAAGCACAGCGTGTCCGCAGGCTGCTGCAGAATAAAACCAATGAAATTTTATCCGGTTACGATTTTATTTTGATGCCCTCAACACCCGGAACAGCCTTTGAATTCGGACAGAAAGGCGCCGACCCTATTGCTATGTACCTCGAAGATATTTTTACTGTACAGGCCAATATTACAGGGCTTCCGGCTATTTCTCTCCCGATGGGAAAACATTCAAACGGTCTGCCATTCGGTGTGCAGCTGATTGCAAAAAAGTTTGAAGAAAGTGATCTGCTTTCGTTTTCGAAATACCTGTTAGAAAAACTTTAATTCTTTTTTTTTCTCTGTTTTACGCTGTTTAAAAGGGTTTTGAGGCGGGATATGTTTTTCAAAAAGAAAAATCTGTTTAAAATTTAATTACATATTTTGTTATTGAATGATTTTCCTGCCCGCGCTTCTATTCAAACCCGAATCCATTGTCATCCCGAACTTTTGTGAGGGATCTTGTTATTTATGAATGATAGTACTGAAACGTAGAAGATCCCTCTTGGCGAAAAAGCCAATCGGGATGACATTACAAGATTTTTGAAAACTCCTTTATCCGAGCAGCCTGCATTTATTCCTTTTAAATCAGCCAATATTAAAGTATCGTTTTGTAGTTTGGTTTTTCATTGCGATATTTGTGTACAGTCATAACATTTTTGAATTTGCACCGTTTGGTATATATGAAGAAGGGCACAATTGTTTTAATAATTATTTTTTTTAGTTCCTTCGTTTGGAAATGGTCCGGGGCGGAAGCCGTTTCTCAATCAGCCTATGCTCCTGATATGATGCAGGATGATCCAATCATGGCGGCGCTCGACAGCCTCTATAAATTAGATTTGTTTGAGCGCGGCTATGCAAAAATTAACTATCCCATAAATCCTAAATACAATTTCGGTGTTGATTCTATTCCCCATTACGACGAACTGGTATATGAAGCCAGGATGGCGAAATTAGATGCCGCTTCTCCTTTTGACCTGGTGTACAATGTATATGTTCAAAAGTATATTGATATGTACACATTGAAAAGGCGGGAGCAGGTTTCAAGAATGATGGCTTTGTCGCAGTTTTATTTTCCGATGTTCGAATCTGTGCTTGATAAATACAATCTTCCTTTAGAATTAAAATATCTGGCCATCTGCGAATCGGCATTAAACCCTATGGCAAAGAGCCATTCGGGTGCAATGGGCTTGTGGCAGTTTATGTATCCTACCGGTAAAATGTTCGGATTAAAAGTAACTTCTTATGTTGATGAACGCTGCGACCCTTATAAATCAACAGTTTCGGCCTGCGAATATTTTCAAAACCTCTACGGCATGTTCGGCGACTGGCAGATGGTGCTTGCAGCATACAATGGCGGCCCGGGAACAGTTAATAAAGCTATCCGCAGAAGCGGAGGCAAAAAAACCTATTGGGAGATACGGCCTTACCTGCCTTTAGAAACTCAGGGATATGTTCCTGCATTTATTGCTGTAAATTATGTGATGAATTATACTTCCGAGCATAATATCCGTTCAGCTATTCCAAAAAAAACATTTTTGCAGGTGGACACGGTTGTAGTTAAAAAACAGGTTTCTTTCGATCAGCTTTCCTCAACACTTGATATCAGCGATGATGAACTTCAATACCTCAATCCCAGCTACCGCAAGCGTGTAATCCCGGTAGTACCGGAAGAATTAAGCTATCTGACGCTGCCTGCAAATAAAATCGGCACTTTTATCAGCAATGAAGCAACTATTTATAGTTTCCAGAAAAAGGATTCGCTTCCTATTCAGGATGTTTTTGTTCCCCAGGAAATAACTAAAATTCATGTGATAAAAAAGGGTGAACATTTAAGCACCATAGCTAAAAAATACGGCTGTTCGGTTGCGGAGCTTAAAACATGGAACGGCATTGCTTCCAATACAGTAAAGCCCGGCAGAAGGCTGACCATATATATTTACGGAAAAAAGTCGGCGGCAGAGAAAAAAATCACAGCCGAAAAAAAGGCCGCAGCAGAGAAAAAGACTGTAACGGAGAAAAAAGTACCGGCCGTGCCTGAACAGAAAGGCGCGGCGGCAGCTGCAGCAGATAAACCGGAAAAAAAGAAACCTGCTGAAGGGTTCAAATATTATGTTATAAAAAAGGGCGATTCATTATATAAAATAGCCACAATGAATAAGACAACGGTTCCTGAAATAATGAAGCTGAATAATTTAGGCGCAAAATATAATTTAATGCCCGGAGAGAAGATTAAAGTGGCATCGATGTGAGTGTTTTTTTAAGATTGATTGTACTCTTTTTCAAAGGGGAGGGCGTTAAATTATCCTTACATTTGCATAGCTTAAAAACGCATCGCGATATAGTATATAAAGCTGTCAGGAGCGATTTTTTAGCAGCAGTATTTTTAAAAACAAAATAAAAAAAGGAGACATAATTCATGATTACAAAAGAGCAGGTTTTAGAAGCTTTAAAAAATGTAGAAGATCCGGATCTTAAAAAAGATTTGGTAACACTGGGGATGATACAGGATTTGGAAGTAGAAGGTAAAAATGTAAGTTTTACAGTAATGCTTACAACGCCTGCCTGTCCGATGAAAGAGATGATTCACAAAGCCTGCGTAAATGCGGTGCTTTTTTATGTTGATGAATCGGCAAATGTGAATGTAAAGATGTCGTCGAATGTAAGTGCGCGTAAAAGCAGCGGACCGCTTTTGCCCAGCGTTAAAAATATTATTGGTGTTGCATCCGGTAAAGGCGGGGTTGGTAAATCAACCGTAGCATCTAACCTGGCTTTAGCACTGGAAAGAATGGGAGCAAAGGTTGGTTTGGTTGATGCCGATATTTACGGGCCTTCGCAGACAATAATGTTTGATGTGGTGCATGAAAAGCCCATGATTAAAGGTGCAGAAGGAAACAATAAAATTATTCCTGTTGAAAGTTACGGCATAAAACTAATGTCGATTGGTTTTTTTGCAGATACATCACAGGCAATTGTATGGCGCGGACCGATGGCATCAAAGGCTTTGATACAAATGCTTTCGGATACAGAATGGGGTGATCTTGATTATTTGATTATTGACCTGCCTCCCGGAACAGGAGACATTCATTTATCTCTGGTTGATGCCATTCCTTTAAACGGGGTGGTTATTGTAAGCACGCCGCAGCTGGTGGCGCTGGCCGATGCCAAAAAAGGTGTTGCCATGTTTCAGATGCCTGCTATAAACGTACCTGTTTTAGGTATCGTTGAAAACATGTCGTATTTCACTCCTCCCGAACTGCCGAATAATAAATATTACATTTTCGGAAAAGACGGAGCAAAAAATCTTGCTGCTGAATTAGGTGTTCCATTATTAGGTGAGATACCATTGGTGCAAAGCATCTGCGAAGCGGGTGATGCAGGCCGTCCGGCTGTGATGCAGGAAAACACGCCTCAGGCGATAGCATTTATGGAAATGGCGCGTAAAACCGCACAGCAGTTATCAATACAGAATGCGAAAACACATGTAGCCCAGCCGGCAGCGGTTTAGAAATAAACAACTGTTAAGCAGGCTGAACGGAATTTTATTTGTGAAATTTGAAGTATAAAAATCTTTTAATTTCTTATGAATTTAATTAACAAAAGGTAAATGGAATTTAAAGCAGGTAAATTACTCAAAACAATTGAGTACCCGGCCGATTTAAGAAAGCTGAAAGAAAAGGAGCTGCCGCAGCTGAGCAAGGAACTCCGCCAGTTTATTATTGATGTGGTATCTCAAAAAGGCGGACACTTCGGCGCAAGCCTCGGTGTAGTTGAACTTACCGTTGCTTTACATTATGTTTTTAATACTCCTTATGATCAATTAGTGTGGGATGTAGGCCACCAGGCTTACGGACATAAAATATTAACAGGACGCAGAAAAAACTTTGACACTAACCGCATTTACAAAGGTATCAGCGGTTTCCCGAAACGTTCGGAAAGTGAATACGATGCTTTCGGAGTAGGGCATTCTTCTACATCTATCAGCGCTGCACTGGGCATGGCTGTTGCATCCGCTTACAAAGGGGAAAAAGAGCGCCAGCACATTGCCGTAATCGGCGACGGCGCTATGACAGCAGGGATGGCCTTTGAGGCATTGAACCATGGAGGCACAGCCAATTCAAATTTATTAGTTATTCTGAATGATAACTGCATGAGCATCGACCCTAATGTGGGTGCATTAAAAGAATATCTGACCGACATCACAACCTCTCATACCTACAATAGATTTAAAGATGACGTTTGGAACCTGCTCGGTAAAGTGAGCAAGTTCGGACCTAATGCTCAGGACATTGTTGCGAAAATTGAAAACGGAATAAAAGCGGCGCTGCTGAAGCAGAGTAATTTATTTGAATCATTGAAGTTCCGCTATTTCGGGCCTGTTGACGGCCATGATGTGGAACGCTTAACAAAAGTATTACAGGATTTAAAAGATATTCCCGGACCAAAAATATTACACTGCCTTACTCAAAAAGGAAAAGGATATAAATTTTCGGAAGAGGGAGATCAAACTGTATGGCACTCTCCGGGCCTGTTCAATAAAGATACCGGCGAAATTATTAAAATTGTCCCAAAAGAACTGCAGCCCCCAAGATATCAGGATGTATTCGGCTACACGATAGTAGAGCTTGCCGAAAAAAACTCGAAAATAATGGGAGTAACCCCAGCAATGGCAAGCGGCTGTTCATTAAATATTATGATGAAAGCCATGCCTGACAGGGCATTTGATGTGGGTATCGCAGAGCAGCATGCTGTTACTTTTTCTGCAGGATTGGCCAGCCAGGGGCTGATTCCATTCTGTAATATTTATTCTTCGTTTATGCAGCGTGCATACGATCAGGTGGTGCATGATGCGGCTTTACAAAAGCTTCGTGTTGTATTCTGTCTTGATAGGGGAGGACTTGCCGGCGCCGACGGGCCTACGCATCACGGAGCGTTTGACTTGGCATTTTTCCGGTGCATCCCCAATATGATAGTTTCTGCTCCTATGAATGAGGAAGAGCTGCGTAATTTAATGTACACCGCCCAGCTGCCGGATACGGAAGGACCATTTACTATCCGCTATCCGCGGGGTAACGGCGTGATGACAGATTGGAAAAAAGCATTTCAAAAAATCACCATAGGTAAAGGCCGCAGAATAAAAAACGGCGATGATATTGCTTTCCTTACCATAGGCCACGCCGGCAATTACGCGGTGCAGGCCTGCAAGCTATTAGAAGAAAAAGGAATTACAGCCGCACATTACGACATGCGTTTTGTGAAGCCGATTGATGAAGAACTGCTGCATGAAGTATTCAGAAAACACAGCAGGGTAATTACTGTTGAAGACGGCTGTATTATGGGCGGCATGGGAAGTGCTGTACTTGAGTTTATGGCCGACAACAATTACAATGCGCAGGTAAAACGCTTAGGTATCCCCGATAAATTTATTGAACACGGCACTCAGTCAGAACTTCAGATGGAATGCGGGTTCGACACGGCAGCGATTTTTAAAGCCGCTGTTGAAATGACAGGAATGAAGAAAAATACAATGGCAGGTTAATTATAAGTTTAACAATTTGTTAAATTAATAATTTGATTAAGAGCCGGTTTAAATTTCATCCAAAAATTATTCAATCAATCAAGGTAATCTCTAAAGAATTAAAAAATCCTTAATGAAAACGGCATTTATATTCAATGTCATCCCGATTGGCTTTTTCGCCAAGAGGGATCTTGTAAGTTTCAGCACCATCACTCGTAAATAACAAGATCCCTCACAAAAGTTCGGGATGACAATGGCTTCGGATTTGAATATTAAATTAAGAAAATAACAAAATTGTTTTTAACAGGTTTATGTAGTATATTTGAAGCCCCTTTTAAACCCACAAAATGAACTTTAAGACAGGTTATACTTTTTTCTCATGCATTTTAATTGCAGTTATTTTGTCCTCCTGCGGTACGCCTGCAAACGATAACGATGCAATTTCCAATTTAGATACAGTGGCTGCAGTGCAGCACGAAAAAAATACGAAAGTGCAAAAGGTATTTGCTTCAATACCTTCTCAAAGTGAAACTACAACTTTATTAAAAGATGCAGGTGCAAAATACAATGCAGCCTATCTAAGCCCTATCGAAAATTTATCGAAATACGTTTCCCTTAGATCAAGGGCGCTGAACTTAGGTGTTTACGGCACTGATTTAAGTTTTACAAGTATTTTTGATCAGACGCAGGAATCGATGCTGTATTTGAGATGTACCAATAAATTATCTACAGGATTGGGAATTACAGGTGCATTTGATGAAAACATGAATTCACGCCTTGAGGCTAATACCGACAACAAAGATTCATTGCTTGCAATTATTTCGGAATCGTATTTCAGCGCTGACAAATACCTGCAGGAAAACGGACAGGCCGGCGTATCTGCATTGCTGATTGCAGGAGGCTGGATTGAGGGCTTGTACATTGCAACAAAAATAGCGGATGACACCAAAAACGAAACGATTATTTCCAGAGTAGTTGAGCAGTACCCGACACTTATTAATTTAATTTCATTATTGGAAAGTTATAAAAAAGATAACGAAGATTCTAAAGAGGCTCTGGCGAATTTAAATGAATTGAAAAAAGTGTATGATGACATTGCTGCTGAAAACCCAAGTGTGGCTGAGAAATTAAAGACCGCAGGTACTCCGGGAAATACAACCTTAGCGAAACCAACCGCAGTGCAGTTTAAACGTATTTCAGATAAGTCTGCCGAAATAAGGGCCAAGACGATTGCTCAATAGTAACAGGGCATAAGGGGAAATGCTTAAAACATTTCTTCCCTTCAAACTTCCACCATATTTGTTAATGCAGTAAAATCGGCAACAGACAACTCTTCTGCCCGCTGTGTAAGGTATTTGTGATCTAAAAATTCTGGCTTTAGTTTAAATGCTTTGATGGAATTGCGGAGTGTTTTTCTGCGCTGATTAAATCCTGCTTTTACTACCTGCTTAAATAATTTTTCGTTGCAGCCGAGCTGCTGCACAGTGTTCCGCGTTAAACGTATTACAGCTGATTTCACTCTCGGAGGCGGGTCGAATACATTTTCATTGACTGTAAATAAATATTCAATATCATAAAAGGCCTGCAGCAACACACTTGTGATGCCGTAGGTTTTGTTTCTTGGTTTGGCTGCAATCCTTTCGGCAACTTCTTTTTGAAACATGCCCACTACTTCAGGCACCTGGTTTTTATGGTCCAGTACTTTAAATAAAATTTCGGTTGAAATATTGTAAGGGAAATTGCCTATCACTGCGAAAGGCTCATTGTTAAACAAACTGCTTAAATCGAGTTTTAAAAAATCGCCTTCAATAATTTTATTTTCAAGTGCGGGGAAATTTTTTTTTAAGTAAGCAATTGATTCGCGGTCAATGTCGATGATGTGAGTTTCAAAAGCGGGTTCGGTGATTAAATACTTTGTAAGCACGCCCATTCCGGGGCCTACCTCTAATACTTTTTTATAATGGGATGTGTGCTTCAGACTTTTTACAATATCCAGCGCGATAGTTTCATCCTTCAAAAAATGCTGCCCTAAATGTTTTTTGGCTCTTACTTCGCTGGTCATTGGTTTGTTGGTCATTAGTCATTGGGCATTGGTTCATTAGTCATTGGGGGCAGGTAACTTGGGGTGTATGCTCTGCTTTAGACAATTTCAAGCAGTGTTCTGAACGCAACAAATTTTTCAGCATACTTATCTCCATGTTCTTTTTGCAGACGGGGAGAGTCTTCCCGCTGGTACTCCTCGAGTTTACTCATGTTTTCGCAGGTGTATTGTATGGAGTAAGTTGTTCCCTGCTCTTCATCAACAAGCACTTTGCAGATTTTGCTTTCCAAAAAATACCCGGTGCCCATTACATCCGGAATGTGTTTTTCTTTCATCCATTGAAGCCATTCTTCCCGCACATCGTTTTCTATATTTACTGTAACGTTATATATTATCATTTTTATTTTTTAAAGAAATTTTTTAAATATTTGTCGTCAAGCTCCATTCCATTGGCAACAGTGGGCGAATCAATACCGTTGAATAAAAAGATTCCCCATTGCAGTTCATCTTTTGAAGAGCGGTTTATGATAAAATGTTTTTTGGCTGAAGTAATAAAATCAAGTTTTGTAATACTTGTTGATGACGTTTTAATTTCAAGTGAATCGGCAAGAGCCATTGTGAGTGAGTTATAAAACCCGTTGTCATCAGCAGCGATATAAAATGAGTCGGAGTCATTCGCCTTCATTTTCAGCATAGAAATACTGTCGGGCCATGAAAACACAATCTGTGGTTCGGTTACCGCAAATGTGTTTTTATCGGAAACTGCTGTATCCCCTGATTTTGCTTCAGTTTTATTTGCGTTATGATTACCGGGAGAAGCACAGGAGCAAATCAGTAAAATCGGAAAAATAATAAAAAGACTTAATTTTTTCATGGACATTTAATTAATAGCATCACCTCTTAATTTTCTGTATCGTTTGCGCGCTTCAACCATATATAAACTTCCGGGATATTTTTCGAGCAGCTGGCGGTACAATTCTTTTGCCTTATCCGGATTTTTAAATTGATTTTCATTCAGTTCTGCTAATTTAAAAAGTGCATCATCGCCTAAAATATCATCGCCGTAATTTTTTACAATCTCCTCGTAAAAGGCTGCGGCTTCGACATATTTAAAGTGTTTTAATTCTATGTGGGCTTTTTTATAAAGTATTTCATCTGCCAAAGCATGTTTTGGAAACAGCGTATTGATTGAATCAAGTGTTAGTATTGCCTGATCGTCTTTGTTTTGAAATGCAAGTAAATCGGCACGGGAGTATATCATTAAGGGTGCAACATTGGTATCAATGGCAAGGGCATCGCTTATCAATAATGAAAGATCCATGGCATCATTTGCAATGAGCTTTGATGTTGCGCCTTTGAGCACATCCAGCTGCGCCTGCGCCCATTTAAAATCACCGGTGTAATAGGAGATTTTTGCATTTCTGAATTTTGCTTCCTGACCAATGGCATCATGCTTGAAAGCTTTTTCCACCTGTGAGTATCGAAGCGAGGCTTCCCAAATATCACCCGTCATTAATAAAATATCTGCTAATTCTAATTTGCACTCTGCTTGTATAGAAGGAGGGAATTTCGGCAATACTACAGCTTCTTCTAACAGAGCAATTGCTTCTTTTGTTTTGTTCAAATAAAAAGCCTCAAGATGAGCAAAGTTTTTTATTAATATGGAAGATCCTCCAAAGTCGGCCATCGCATAGTTCCCTTGTACCAGCACTCCAAAAGTTCCCGCCGCTTTTCCGAGTTCATTGATGGCGATATTGTAATTTTTTTCAAGCTCCAGTAAGTCTTCTGTTGTATAAATGCCTTTGATAACAATCTTTTTATAATATACATCTAACAATTCTGTGCGTGCCTGGCCGTAAAGATAGTTGTCGTGCCCCTTTGAAATCACGTATTCATAGGACTTTACGGCCATTTCATAATTTTCGTTCTCTACGCAGATCTGCGCTAAACTCATTAACCTGCCGCCTTCTTCTTTTTTGCGTTTATCCAAGGCTTTCGCTTGAACAAAAGCTCCTTCAAAATCTTTCTGCTGCAGCTGCATCCATATCAACAGCTCTGAAAGTATTGTTTTATCAGGACTTTTTGTGATCCGTTTTAATAATTCAGTTCTTAAAAATTCGTTTTGCTGAATGTCGGCATCATTTCCAAAGGTTGTCTGTAAAGCATTCTGCACGCTTTGAATGTATGAATCGGCTGATTCAAGTACATCTAAATATTCATTAACCATTGCGTGTTTATCACCCTTGAGTGCATATACAGAGGCTAATTCGAAGCTGTAGGGGTAGGCGTTCTGTGAAATTTTTCTGCCTTTTAAATATGCCGCAATAGCATAATCGTATTGATGAATTTCAATAAGTGCATTTGCAGCGGTAAATACCTGATCATCCTGTCTGATAGATTTGACGGCCAGTTCCCAGGCAGTTTTGGCTTTATCAGGCTCGTCGCCCTGTGCATAAACTGTACCGAGATCGACAATGAAATTAGGACTTTCTGGATTTTGTTTGATTTGTTTTTTTACGATTTTTTCAGCCTTCTTAAAATCTTTTGTTTCTAAAAGGCAATTCAAATAAGGACTGTAAAACTCTTGAGGTGATTTTTTGTTGTAAAGCTTTTCGTAATAATCGAGCGCTTTATCAAATTCTTTATTTTGATAAAACTGTGATGCCAGTTGCTCATCCTGGCTTTGCTGCGCAGTGCTGTGCAGGCAGGAGAATGCAAATGCAAAAAGAAATAATATGTGTTTAAAATGTTTCAAAGTGTGCCCTTACCCTTTATCTCTCTCCAAAGGAGAGAGGCGTTAATAAAATTAATGTTTAAAAGAAAAGAATAAAATTTTGTCCTGTAATTTCTGCCAAAATTATTTATAACCGATAATTTCCAATACTACAGCTTTGGCCTCAATTTCTATTCCATTTCGTAAAGTTAACAAACTTCCTTGTTTTAAATGTTCGCCGTATCCGTGAGGGGCATAAAGAACAGCATTTAAAACTACGCTCTGTCCCTGCTCTATTGGCTTTTTATAAAGTTCAATCTGGCATTCGGTACAATAGCTTTTTGCTCCTTTAACATAAGCCTGAGGCCGGTATATACCCATCAACTCATATCTGCTCACATTTTCGAGCAGCAGTTTTACGATCAGATATTTTTTAAGGTAAATCATTTGAAAAGTAGTATGTACGAAGTATTAAGTATTGTGAATTGCGCTTTCATAATACTTCGTACATAATACATTGTACTATTTAAAGATACTTCAAAATTTCTTTTTCCACTTCATCACTGTCCCACTTCTTATCAATATCTGCAGCAGCCATTATTTTCTGCATGATGGCTTCCTGCTTCTGTCCATTTTGAAAAGCAGCAGAGTAGCGGATATGCGGACTGTATGTCACCATCGAATAAAGAGGTATCCATTTGTCAGGATGTTTTTCGCTGAAGCGGGCTTCTATTTTTTTCTGAAGTAAAAATTTAGGGTCTGCGGTTTTATCGCGCATCTCAATGAAATTCATAATTGCAAGATCGGCAATTGCATCTGCATCAGGTTTGCGGAGCGACTGATATTCCGGGAAAATTTCATTCCAGTTTTCTTTGTGTTTTTCTATCAATTCATTTAATACAACACAATCCTCAAACCCGCAGTTCATGCCCTGTCCGTAGAAAGGAACTATTGCATGCGCTGCATCGCCGATAAGGCCTATTTTATTATCAAAGGTCCATGGAAAACATTTTACAGTTACTAAAGACGACGTAGGGTTATTCATGAAATCATCAATAAGAGTAGGCATCAGGGGAACAGCATCAGGGAATTCTGTTTCGAAAAACAGCTTAACCTGTTCCCGTGTTTTTAAACTTGTAAAAGATTTTTCTCCTTCGAAAGGTAAAAATAAAGTACATGTAAAATTACCGTCAGTATTGGGAAGTGCAATCATCATGAAGGTTCCGCGCGGCCAGATGTGCAGCGCATTTTTTTCAATTAAAAATTCTCCGGCTGCACCGGGAGGGATAATTAATTCTTTATAACCTGCTTCAATATAATGCTGGTTGTATTCAAAGCGGTCGCTTGAAAGCTGCATGTTTAAGCGGGATGCAGCAAATGCGCCGTCGGCGCCGAAAACTAAATCGCTCTTTACAGCAGTAGTTTTTTGTGAACCACTGTTTTCGAAATGTGCTTCAACGGCATTCCTGTCAAGCGTTGTACAGCGTTCATTAAAATGAATTTTCACATTCGGCTGCTGTTCCGCCAGGTCCATTAATTTCATATTTATATCAGCACGGGAAACAGAGTAAATTGCCTGCTCTTTTTTTCCGTAAGGCTGAAAAGAAGTTGAACCGTTTTTGAGATGTATAAATCTTCCGAACATCGGAATTGCAATTTTCCGGATTTCATCTGCGATGCCGATACCCTCTAATCCCCGCCATCCGCGGTCGCTCAGGGCAAGGTTTATGGATTTGCCGGCAGACATTTTTTCTTTGCGCATATCGGATCTGCGCTCAAATATATTTACAGTGTATCCGCGCTTTGCCAGATATATTGATAAAAGTGAACCGACTAATCCGGCACCGACTATTGTTACTTTTTTACTCATAGTTATTTAAAATCAGTTTGAAAGTTTAAAGTTAAAGAGTTTAAAGTTGGGAGGTCTAAGGGTTTAAGGTTATAAACAGTCCATTAAAATTTCGCCGAATTTGAAAACATCTTCGAATGAATTATACAATGGAACAGGGGCGCAGCGTATAACATTGGGTTCCCGCCAATCGGAAATTACGCCGGCTGTGGTAAGTTTATTAAACAAATCTTTACCATGTCCGTGTGCAACAATTGAAATCTGGCAGCCGCGCTGTTTTTTATCGCGGGGCGTTATTATTTCAAGGAAGCCCGCTTGCTTTTCATTTCTGAGATTGCGTTTATTATTTGTTTCGTCAATAATAAATTCTAAATAACCGGTAAGCAATTCGGCCTTTGCAGTGAGTGTGTCCATGCCTGCTTCATTAAAAATATCGACAGATGCTTTGTGGGCCGCCATTGATAAAACCGGTGCATTGCTTATCTGCCAAGCTTCGGCAGTAGGCATAGGAACAAATCCTTTTTCCATTTTAAAACGCGTCTGCTTATCGTGGCCCCACCAGCCGGTAAATCGGGGAGTGACAGGATTATTCAAATGATTCTGATGAATAAAAACACCGCCGACACTCCCTGGCCCGGAATTTAAATATTTGTAAGTGCACCAGCAGGCAAAGTCAACATTCCAATCGTGGAGGTGTAATTTTAAATTTCCGGCAGCATGTGCAAGATCGAAACCGACTACTGCGCCTGCTTTGTGACCGGCTTCTGTGATGGCCTTCATATCGAACACCTGCCCGTTGTAATAATTTACTCCGCCTATCATAACGAGGGCAATTGAATTTTTATTTTTTTCAATTGCTTCTAAAATATCTTCATGATGGATACAATATTCACCTTCACGAGGTGATACCTCAATGATGGCATCTTCCGGTTTATAACCATGAAATTTTACCTGTGATTCTACAGCGTATTGATCGGAAGGAAATGCTTTTGCTTCACATAAAATTTTATAGCGCTCATTTTTCGGACGGTAAAAACTTACCATCAGTAAATGAAGATTAACTGTAAGCTGATTCATCACTACAATTTCATCGGGTTCTGCACCGACAATTTTTGCAACAGGCGCAGCAAATTTTTCATGGTAGGAAAGCCAGGGGCTGCGTGCATGAAAGTGGCCCTCTACACCGAAAGAAGCCCAGTCTTCCAATTCATTTAAAACATAATCCTGCAAAGACTTTGGCTGCAATCCCAATGAATTCCCTGTAAAGTAAATTGCTTCAGAGCCGTTTATCACCGGGAAATAAAATTTATTTCTATAGCTTTTTAAAGGATCATGAGCATCCTGTTGTTTTGCAAATTCAAGAGTGTTTTCGTACGTCATAATTTATGCCTTATCGGATTGTAAATTTCGGTTTTTTCTTTATTATTTTCTACTGATGGATGTGCTGCAGTAAACTATTTGAAACATTCAAAGATATATAATTGCTTCAAATACATTTTGTAATTCTTTGCGCGTAGAAATTTCCGCGTATTCTATGAATTATATGTACGGTGTAATAATCCTGACAGGTTTTAGAAACCTGTCAGGATTCGCTGTGGTAAATTTACCTCAACTTTATATTTTACAAAAGCGTGATTGGATTTTATTATAAAATAATTTTTGTCCGCTTTAAGATTTGATTGATTACCATTGAAAGCAGACTGAATCCAAACATGACGGCAAGATCCTGCGGCCTTAAAGAAAGCAATGACAGCACTTTTGCTGCGGGCGGAACCAGATAGGCCCCAAAAGTAAACAGCAGGCAGGTTGCTGCGGCAAGCCATACATATTTGTTAGTGAATACATCGGTTTTGAAAAATGATTTCGAATTTTCTGCTGACATATTAAATACATGCCAAAGCTGACTTAGGATGAGAGTGATAAATAAAATATTATTGCACAAATCCGGATTGTGTCTTTCGGATTCAGGTATTAGGATGTGAGAAAATAAGACGGCACCGAGTGTGCAAAAAGTTATAACAATGGAGTAAACAAAAATTGAAATCCAGCGAGGCCGATCAATAATCGGTTCATTGGAATTCCGTGGCAGTTCCGTCATTATTAAATCGCTTCCTTTGGTTACGCCCAGCGCCAGCGCGGGTAAAACGTCTGTAATAATATTGATGAATAAAATCTGCAACGGGAGCAGGCTGTAATGCAGATTCATAACGGCAGAGAAAGAAATGATAAGCAGTTCAGCAATATTACAGGAAATAAGAAATACTACAAACTTTCGGATATTCTCAAAAATTATTCTGCCTTGTTTCACGGCAAGAACGATAGATGAAAACGAATCATCTTTGAGAATCATATCAGCGGCCGCCTGCGCTGCCTGCGTTCCTCTGAGTCCCATTGCAATTCCGATGTCGGCCTTTTTTAAAGCGGGAGCATCATTTACTCCATCGCCGGTCATGCCGACAACTAAATTTTTTTCCTGAAATACTTTTACTAAATCGAGTTTTTGTTTTGGGCTTACACGGGCAAAAATTTTTGTATTCAGCCAGCGGTTTTTTTCTGTCTCGGTGAGATTTTCATAATCAGACATTTCTCTGCCATTGATTACTTCTTCGTTTTCTGAATCAATCAGTCCGAGTTTAAGCCCTATGTTTTTAGCTGTTGCAGGATTATCGCCGGTAATCATTATTACATTTATTCCTGCCGACTTGCACTCCTGAATTGCAGCATAAACATCTTCCCGCGGCGGGTCAAGCATTCCTATTAATCCGGCAAAAACAAGGTTCTCCGACAATTTTTCCGGAACCTCTTTTATTTCCAGAAAAGCAGAAGCAATTATTTTCAATCCCGAATGCGCAAGTTTTTCAGCTTCGCTTGTCCACTTTTTCACTTGTGATTCATCCATCGCAATTATTTCCCCCTTAAAAAAAAGATGGGTACATCGCTTCAATACCTCTTCTACTGCTCCTTTCGCTGCAATGAAATAATTTTCACCTGCTGCGTGAAGGCTGGCCATTATTTTTGTTTCTGATGAAAACGGCTCCTCTTTTATTTTTTTATGTTGCTCCCTGAAAGATTCGATTTCAATTCCCTGGCTGTAAGCAAATTTTAAAAGCCCTGTTTCTAAAGGATCTCCAACTTCTTTTATTTCTCCGTTTTTAAAAATCAATTCCGCTGTGCTGCATAAAACAGAAATCTTTTTTATCAGATCAAAACTTTTACCTGCCTGATGAATGATGAAAGTCGGTTGGGATGTTCCGTCAATTGAGGGTTTCCCGGCTTCAGTTTTTATTTCTATTTTTTCATCAGGTGTTAAAATTATATTTACTTCTATTTTGTTCAGAGTAAGTGTTCCTGTTTTATCTGCGCAGATTACATTTGTTCCTCCAAGTGTTTCAACCGCCTCCAGCCTTTTAACAATTACGCTGTGCCTCGACATTCTTAACATCCCCTGTGCTAATGCAAGTGTGGTTACAATCGGAAGCCCTTCCGGAATGGCTGCTACAGAAAGGGCGATGGAAATCTGAAGTATTTTAAAAACATCGTCGCCTTCCAAAACTCCTGCTGAAAAAATCAGAATAATAAGAATTACAGTCAGCCACAAAATTTTTTTGCTGAATTTTTCGATTTTTTTTTCAAGCGGTGTGCTGTCTCTCTTCGCTGATTGAACCATTGCCGCAATTTTTCCGAGTTCGGTTTCCATTGCAGCAGCAGTAACAACAGCCTTTACATTCCCTTTTGTTACAAATGTTCCTTTATAAAGCATATTGACTCTATCGGCAAGAACAGCATTAGTTTCCAAAATTATATATTGTTTATCCACCGCTGCGGATTCACCCGTAAGCGCTGATTCATCAACCTGAAGCTGAGAAAAATTAAATATTCTTGCATCAGCAGGCACGATGTCGCCGGCTTCGGCAAATAAAATATCGCCGGGAACAATTTCATCAGAAGGAATTTCTTTCAGTTTGCCGTCGCGAATAACTTTTGAATTTATTTTGGTTAACTGTTTTAATGCCTGCATTGAAAGATCGGCCTGATACTCCATAATGAATCCGATAATTGCATTAATAACAAGCACTATAAGGATTGCAATGCAATCCATCCATTCATTAAAATAAAATGACAGGCCGGCCGCAATGAACAGGAGAATCACGAAAGGGCCTTTGAATTGGCGCAGGAAAATTATAAGGGGGCTTTCGGATTTTTTTTCTTTGATCGTGTTTTTTCCGAAATGTTTGAGTCTTTCTTCGGCTTCAGTCTGCGACAGGCCTCTTCCTTCATCCACATTAAATATTTCTCGGATTTCTTTACTGCTGAGGGAATGCGGGGATTCTATCGGATATTGTATGGATTTCATTTTTTACATTTTCAGCATAAAAATAATGAGGGCAGTGTAAAAATGAAATAAACTGAATTGTTAAAGAATGACATTCATCAAATCAGGCGGTGATGTATCTCATTTAATCTTTGTTCATTGAGGGTTTATTTTTTGACTTCTGCAATTTAGTTCAGAGTGAATCATTTCGAATCTTCTTTCAGCTGCGCTTCACTCAAATGCCTGTAAGCATTTTCGACCATTACAATGCCGTCATCAACAATCACTCCTACAGCTAAAGCAATACCAGTAAGCGACATTATGTTTGATGAAAATCCCAGCAAATTGAGTAGGATAAAACTTGATGCAACTGAAATTGGAATCTGAATTAGAATGATGACAGCGCTCCGCCAATGAAATAAAAATATCAAAACAATAATTGAAACACTGATGAACACTTCAAGCAATGTTTCTTTTACTGAACCGACTGCTTCTTCAATCAATCCGCTTCTGTCGTAATCAATATGAATTTTTATGCCTTCAGGAAGTCCTTTCTCAACCTCTTCCATTTTTGTTTTTACATTTTTAATAACAGCATCTGCATTTTCGCCGTAGCGCATTACCACAATGCCTCCGACTTTTTCACCTTCTCCGTTTTCATCAAAAATTCCATAGCGTATGTCGCCGCCCATCTGCACTGAGCCGGCATCCTTTATACGTATCGGCACATTGTTGGAAGTGCTGAGAGGAATGTTTTCAATTTCTGCAATTGATTTGATATAGCCCAAACCGCGCACTATGTAAGACTTGTCGCTCATTTCAAATTTCCTGCCGCCGACATCATTGTTGTTTGATTTCACTGCTTTCAGAACATCCATCATGGATAGGTTGTAGTAATTCAGTTTTACAGGATCGATAATTATCTGATATTGTTTTTGAAAACCGCCGAAGGATGCGACTTCGCTTACACCCGGAACGGTCTGCAGCGCAAACTTGATATACCAATCCTGTAAGGCCCGCTGTTCGCCGAGATCGTAGCCTTTTGCATCAAGCGAATACCAGAAGATGTGCCCGACACCCGTTCCATCAGGGCCGATTGTAGGAGAAATTCCTTCCGGTAAAAGTTTTTGTGCAAAGTTTAAACGCTCTGCTACTCTTGTTCTTGCCCAATATATATCTACGTTATCTTCAAATACAAGATACACGAAACTCATTCCGAACATAGATGCGCCTCTTATGTTTTTTAATTTAGGAATGCCCTGAAGATTTGCAACAAGAGGATAGGTAACCTGGTCTTCAATCACCTGAGGGCTGCGCCCCATCCAATCAGTAAAAACAATTACCTGGTTTTCGGATAGGTCTGGAATTGCATCAACCGGATTGTGCCGTACTTCATAGATGCCCAAAACAAATAGGCAAAGAGCAATGAGCAAAACTGCAATGCGGTTACGTAATGAAAACGAAATAAGTTTTTCTACCATGTTTTTTTTATTAGCAATACTCAATTTCAATAAGCAACAGGCAATAAGCAATGAGCAATTGACACTTTGCAATTTTGAGCCGGCGATGTGCTTGTTGATTATTGCCCTTTTTGTTTTGTTTATTGCAAATTGCTCATTGCCAATTGCCGTTTGCTTATTTCTTTTTAATTTCAGTTAACTCCATTTCACACTTAGGGCAATTGCCGGGTTTATCGGACAGCACTTCGGGATCCATGTCGCACTGATAAAATGCAGCACCGCTTTTCAACTTAGTTGTGTCGAGCGTAAAAGTCTGTGTTGTGTCTGCCTTTTTGCTTATTAATGAATCGGATGAATTTTTCTGTTCAGCCTTGTTTGATGAACTGCTGCAGGCTCCAAGCATTAATGCGAATGATGCTGCTGAAAAGATGATTATTTTTTTCATTTTGTTATGGATGAATTGTTTTATTGATAATTATTTTTTGTTAATTGCTTATTGTCGATTGCTCTTTTGCCCTTTACTTATTGCTGATTGTACATTGCCTGTTGCCTATTCCCCATTGCCTATTGCTCTTCGCCATTTACATTTTCATTCCTTCCATCGGACTTGCGCCTTTCTTAAATATATACTCGCTGTTGAGCAGGTATGCGCCTGTTACAACTATAATATCTCCTTTTTCTAATCCATCTGTAATTTCGATCTGACGGCTGTTCTGCATTCCAACGGTTACCATTTTGTTTTCAAAAACTCCGTCGTTGATGCGCTTCCATACATTTGCGCCCTTGCTGTCCAGTATTACAGCATCAATTGGAAGTGTGAGCGATTTTTTCTTTTCAGTCTGCAGTGTAATGTTTGCAAGCATGCCGGGTTTTATCTGCTGTGAGGGATTTGTAATTTGAAACCGCGCCAGTACAAACCTTTCAGGCGACTGCACCTGCGGATCAATAAAAATAACTTTACCGGAAAATAATTTTTCACTGGCAGCAGGAATCGAAAAGCGCGCTTCTGTTCCTGTTTTTAAATAAGGTAAATAGGGCAGATAAACCTGCGCCTCTACCCATAATGAGTTGAGTGATGCGAAACGGAAAAGAGCGGCACCCGCGGAAACATAATTCCCTTCAGCAGCGGAGAGTTCACTTACAAACCCGTCAGCATTTGAATAGATAGGAACAGCCTGCAAAATTTTTTTTGAATTTTTGAGCTGGTTGATCTGGGTTTCACTCATGCCATACAGCAGTAATTTATTTTTTGCGGCATCCGCAAAACCCTCTGATGATGCCGTTTTTTGAAGTGCGAGAATATATTCCTGCTGGGCAGCATTCATATCTTCGCTGTAAATTTCATAGAGCAGCTGACCTTTGTCGATATGATCTCCGATATTTTTCACTGCCAGCTTTTCAATCCTTCCGGCAACTCTTGTGCTTTGCGCGTCAGAAAGATTCTGGTCGGTAGTTACTTTTCCGGTGAGTGTAATTTCTTTTGCCAGCACCTGCACCCGAAGTGTGTCAAAGGTGATATTCGCTAATTTTATTTGCTGTTTGCTGAGTTTTATCTGCCCTGTCTGAAGACTGTTTTTTTTAACTTTAATCAGCGCCATATGGCAGATAGGACAGCTGCCGGATTTGTTTTCCACTACCTGAGGATCCATGGAGCATGTGTAATATTCCCCCGGGCCGGCCATTTCAGAATGATTGTTATTTCTGCTGCAAGAAATAAACATCGTTAAAGAGGCTGTTATGAGCATCGCACAAAAAGGTATAAAATATTTTTTATTTTTTTTCATCCTCTTCAGTTTGTATAAAACTTTCACTGTCTATCATGAATTGCGCATTAGCAGCAACCTGCTCATCACCCTGCAGCCCTCTGATGACTTGAATTAACGAATCATTTAAAATTCCAGTTTGAATATTTTTTGTGATGAAATGATTTTTGGTTTTCAGAAACACAATTTGTTTTTGTCCTAAATTGACAACAGCATTTCGGGGCAGCCATAAACCTTTTATTTCTGCTGCAGTTATCTTTGCGGAAATTAATGTCCCGATTTTCAGATGAAGATTTTCGGCATTCTGTAAATACACTCTTGCCTTTATAGCAGATGCGTTCTGCCCCGCAGCAGGTTCAATGTAATTGATGGATGAAGAAATTACTTTGTCCGGGGTGGTTTCAGCCGTAATTGAAACTTTGTTACCAGTTTTTATTAATGCGGCATCCTGCGGAAAAATATTCAATACAGCCCAAACCTGGCTGATATTATAAACGGCAAAAATTGCCTGTCCGTTTTGCAGATACATTCCCTCCTTGATTGTGAGCGCTGCTGTTTGCGATGATGGGAGATTTTCAAGTTGGACTTGTGACGATGATGCTGCTGAACTGTTCATGCCTGAATTCATTCCATTACCTACTGCTGAAGAAGAAGCTGTTCCGCTGCCAATGCCGATATCGTGAATGTGCCCGCTGTATGGGCTGTAAACAGGAAAAGGACTTATTATTTGTTTTGTAATTTCAATTTGTTTGAGCTGTTCATCTGTTAAACCAAACTGCTGCAGTTTCTGCTTTGATGAATTGATGAGTGTAATATCTTTTTCTGAATTATTCAGCAGAAAAATTAAGTTCTGCTGGGCTGTTAAAATTTCCGGACTGTAAATGTCCATGATTCGCTGGCCTTTGGAGACGTTTTCGAAATTGAACCGCACATATAATTTTTCAATCCGTCCGCTGAATCGTGCGCTGATATTATTAAGCAACCGCGGGTCGTATGTAATTACTCCTGTTGCATTCAATATTGGAGTGATGGATTTATTTGAAGGTGAAATTGTTTTTACCTCGCTGAATACAGTTTGGTTGGCAGGCTGTGCCAGCCCATCCAAATCGCCTATTTTGCCTCCTGAGATGTGTTTTTGTTTATGCTCATCTCTGCTGTTACATGACGAAATAAGAAATACGGATGCAATCCCGATAAGAATAGGGAGTAAATAAATCACACTAAATAGTGTAATCCGTTTATCGTATTTCCATTTGCTTTTCATAATCCACTTGTAATTTCAAAAGCGTATTTAACTGATCAAATTCATTCATCTTAGCCATGCGGTACATTTTTAAACCATCCAGCACTACAAATAAATCTTCCGTGTTTTGTTCGTAAGCAATCATTGAGGTCTGGTAAGTTTTGTAGTAGGCCGGAATAATATTGCTGCTGTAATTAACCAGTTGCTGCTTTGTTGATTTCATCTGCGTTTGCAGCGCTGCAATAAGGCCGGCGGTTTCATTGATAAGAGACTGCTTTTGAAAACTGATTGCATTTGCTGTGTTATCTAAGCCTTTGATGTTTGATTTATATTCTTTAGAAGCCCACGGAACAATAGGTATTGTAACCACGCCCATTGCAGAAAATTGATTGGGCATCATTCCGAAAGCCTGCATGTGTGAAACTGAAACTCCATAGTCGGGCAGACGTTTTGATTTCTCGTATTGCTGCTGCAGCTTCAGCATACCGATGCTTGCATCAAATTGTTTGATGTCACTGCGTGAAGATGAAATCAACGTTGTATCGGGCAGCTGCAATTCATAATTGTGAGGATGCAGTGTGGTGTCAGCATCAAACATTGATGATTTATCCTGGTTCATCAGTGTATTCAGTTCCACATTTTTCATTTTCATATCACCGAGCAACATTGTTTCCATGTTGCGCAACTCATATAAATCGGCCTGGGCTTTGTAAATGTTATTGAGTTTTTCTTTGTTGTAAGTATATCGCAGCTGCGCGGCCTGCACGATGTAATTCAACAGCGAATCTGTTTGCAGCAGCACATTATATTTTTTTTGAAGCACCGCCCGCTCGCAATAGTTTTGTTTTGCCATTGCAAACATTTCATTTTTCTTTGCTCCTTTTCCCTGCTGTTCAATGGGAACCATGCCCTGCATATAATTGTAATTTGCTTTTTGTTTTGAGGCATTCGGAATCATCTGTTCGCCGGTTATCATCCACATCCCGTCTTTGAAACTTGAGTATGGCGTCTGCCATGGCCCTGTCGAAACTGTCGGCGGCATCCAGCTTTTAGCGCCAAGAGAATAATTGTTTACAGCATTTATCTGCTCATCATACATTTTAAGCATCGGGTTATTTTTCTCAATCCTGTTTAATATGGAATCAAGAGGAAGCACTTGGGCGTGCGAGGCAATAGGCAATAGGCAATAAGCGGTAAGCAATAGCCAATAGGCAATAAGCAATTTGCAATAAGCATTAGGCAATAAGCAATAAGGAAATTGTCCTTTACCCTTTACCCTTTGCCTATTGTCAATTGCCAATTGCCTATTGTTCATTGCCCGTTGTATATTCCTTCTAAAACTCTTCATCTTTTCCCGGCAGAATTATTTTTCCGTGTTTTTTCAATTCTCTTTCTTTCACTATTTCAAAAACAACAGGTGTTACCAGCAGCACATAAATTGTTGAAGTGATTACACCTCCTATTAAAGGAATGGTGATTGGCAGCATCACATCACTGCCTGTCCCCGTTGACCATAGGATAGGAATCAAACCAAACAGTGAAACAGAAACAGTCATCAGCTTTGGCCGTAAGCGCTGCACTGCACCGTCCATAATATATTTGCGCAAATCATCACTTGTAATTGTAGTGGAGGAGTTGCCCTTATCAGCAACTAATTTTTCCATGTATTCATTCAGGTATATCATCATCAGCATAGCTGTTTCAACAGCAACACCGAACAGTGCAATGAAGCCCACTGCGACTGCAACTGATAAATTTACCCCGTAAAAATAAACCATATAAACACCGCCTATCAATGCAAACGGAACGGTTATCATAGTGAGCAGCGCTTCTTTCAATGATTTGTAAGTAAAATAAAGGACAAGAAAAATAATGAGCAGTACTATCGGCATAATCAGCATTAAGGTTCTGTCGGCGCGGATTTGATTTTCCCACTGCCCGCTCCATTCAAGGGAATAGCCTTTCGGAAGTTTTGAAAACATCTTATCTAATTTGTTCTGCGCATCTTTAACAGTACCGCCCAAATCGCGGTCGCGCACATTGAACAAAATTGTTCCGCGCAGCATTGCATTTTCTGAATTTATCATCGGCGGGCCTTCGGAGATTGTTACACCCGCTACTGCGGAAAGAGGAATAGTGCCGTAATTCATTGTTTTCACAGGAATCTGATTGATTGCTTCTAGGCTGTTTCTGTAATCCTGCGCGAATCTTGCATTCACTGTAAAGCGCTCTCTGCCTTCAATAGTGGTAGTCAGATTCATGCCTCCCAAAGCCGTTTCAACATACATATTTACATCATCCACACTTAAACCGTATTTCCCGATTTCATCTTTCTTTACAGTGATATCAACATATCTGCCGCCAGTGATAGGTTCAACATATAAATCTTTAATGCCGTTAATTCCCTGCAGTTCATTTTTCATTTTCACTGCAAGTGCATAAATTGAATCAAGATTCTGTCCGTAAATTTTTAAACCGACATCCGTTCTTATCCCTGTTGAAAGCATATTGATGCGGTTGATGATGGGTTGCGTAAAGCCATTCACCACTCCGGGGATTTGAAGTTTTGCATTCAGTTCGTTTATGATATCATCTTTTGTAAGTCCTTTTCTCCATTCGGTTTTCGGCTTCAGCAGAATAATTGTTTCAATCATGCTGATAGGAGAATTGTCGGTTGCAGTGTTTGCTCTTCCCGCTTTGCCAAGCACATTCTGCACTTCATGAACTGATTTAATAATTTTATCCTGCACCTGCAAAATGCGTTTCACCTCTGAGTTTGAAACATCAGGAAGCGTAACGGGCATAAACAAAATAGAGCCTTCATCAAGCGGCGGCATAAATTCCGAGCCCATCCGAAACATCATTACAGCGCCGATTATGAGTGCAATTATATTTACTGCAAGAACTGTTTTACGCCAGCGCAGGCACCATGAAATAATCGGTGTGTAAATTTTCTCTAACGTCCGTGTAACCGGATTCGCGTTTTCTGGTTTTAGTTTTCCTTTCAGGAAAAAAGAAATTAAAACAGGCGAGAGTGTGATAGCCAAAAAGGCATCAATGATGAGGATAAACGTTTTTGTCCATGCCAGTGGATGAAAAAGTTTGCCTTCAATACCCGTAAGTAAAAACACAGGAAGGAAAGAAGTGATTACTACAATTGTTGAGTAAAACACGCCCGGCCCAACCTGTTTGGAGGACTTCTCAATAATTTTCAGCCGTTCTTTTTTGTCCATTTTAATTTTAACAATAATTCCTTTTTTGAAGATGCTGAGAATGTACCTTGCTTTTGCAATCGATTTTATTCGTGAATGAATTGAAATTGTTTATCCGAGCGGATAAGGCATAACAAGACAACTCAGCAAAATTGATCTGCTTTAAATGCTGAAAGTAAAAATCAAATAAGGATTGATCTGTAAAGAATAGAAAGTGAAATGGGTTTATCGGGGGGATATAAATAATTCAGGTTTGACTCCACTGAGGGCATACCGGCAATTTGTATATTAAACAGTTGAATAAATGCCGGCATAAAAGAAACAGGATTTGCCAATGGGCTGATAACTATTTGTGCTGGAATATAATTGTCTTTAATTTTTACAACCTGCGTTTTGTTTTTACAGCAGTCCTTAGCCATCTTCTTTTTACCGCAGCATGATTTGATGTTATCAGAAAAAGCAATGTTCACAGACTTTATTTTCCCTTTGCAGTAATGCGCATTTATTGAAAAGCCGGAGGAGCTCAACAGAAAAATAAATGCGGATAATATGGATAATGCTTTTTTCAAAAGCAGAAAAAGATTTAATCAAAGATACAAAAGTTTAATAAATACAAAACAAATCGAATTTGGAGATAAAATAATTTTGATGAGCAAATTTTCTTTCCGCAGCAATATCAGATATATATTTGCAGCCAGTTATTTATCAATTATGAATCTGAGCCGGGTGAGTTTTTTAATCTCTAATTAATCCTGTTTTGAATTCAATCACACCTTAAAAATAAATTCGTATGTCAATCAGAAGAGAAAAATCAGAAGCATTATTCGAAAAAGCAAAAACATATTTTCCCGGAGGTGTTAACTCTCCAGTTCGTGCATTCCGCTCGGTAGGCGGCACGCCCTTATTTATAGAACGCGGTAAAGGCTCGCATATCTGGGACGCCGACGGCAATGAGTTTATTGATTTCTGTGCATCATGGGGGCCCTTGATTTTAGGCCATGCAAATGATAAGGTAATAGAAGCAGTAAAAAAAACTGTTGAGAACGGCAGTTCATTCGGTGCGCCTACAGCATTAGAAAATGATTTAGCCGAATTAATTTTAAGCAACAATAAGTACATTCAAAAAATACGTTTTGTAAGTTCAGGCACCGAAGCCGTGATGAGCGCAATACGCCTTGCACGCGGTTATACCAAGCGGAATAAAATTTTAAAGTTCGAAGGCTGTTACCACGGCCACAGCGATTCTCTTTTGGTAAAAGCAGGTTCAGGATTAGTAACATTCGGCAACACTTCATCAGCAGGGATTCCGCAGAGTTTTGTGAACGAAACAATTGTAGTTTCTTTAAATAACGAAGAAGCCGTAAAACAGGCATTCATTGAGTTTAAGGACCAAATCGCCTGCATAATTATTGAACCGATTCCTGCAAATAATGGGTTGTTGCTGCAGCGTCCTAAATATTTGCAATTCCTGCGCGACATCTGCACAGAAAACGACACTCTTTTAATTTTTGATGAAGTAATCAGCGGTTTCCGTGTCGGGTTTACAGGCGCTGCCGGTTATTACGGCATTCAGCCCGACATTATCACTTACGGGAAAATTATCGGCGGAGGCCTGCCTGTAGGCATGTACGGCTCAAGTGTTGAAATTATGAGTCATATTTCACCTGACGGTAACGTGTATCAGGCCGGAACATTAAGCGGCAATCCGGTTGCAATGGCAGCTGGTATAGCTCAGTTAACAGAATGTTTGAAGCCGAATTTCTATGAAGACTTAGCAAAAAAAACTTCTGTATTTGTAAATGCACTGAATGATTATGCTGAAACAAACCGATACAGCTTCAAAGTATTTTCTATCGGATCCATTTTTTGGTTTGCCTTTACTGATGCATTGAGCATCCAGTCTGCCGAAGAAATTGTTCCGGAAAGCATGAATTATTTTAAAGTCCTTCACAAAGAATTACTCGACAGAGGCGTTTACACAGGCCCTTCCGGCTATGAAGTAGGGTTTGTTTCTGAAGCACATACTCCTGAAATTTTACATGCAGTTGAACGTGTTATTATGGAGTGCCTTGATATTGCAATGAAATAAAAAAGCCTTCCCGATATAATCGGGAAGACTTTTTTGTATTAAGTACGATGTATTAAGTATTATGACAGACACTACTCTTAATACATAGTACTTAATACATAATACTCGTTATCCCCTGCTGGAAAGTTCTCTGCCTTTTTCTATCATCTTTAAATAATCTGCCGCCAGAATTTTTCTTGCCTGCTGTTCTTTTTCATCTTCAAGCACTCTGCGGTTAGGAAGTATTTCATCTAATTGATCGTTTAGATAATCAGCAAACATTTCCGGAAGCAGTTCTGCAACTTTTTTATTTCGGTATTTATATACTACATCCAAAAAGGCTTCTTTCCAATCTTCATTTTCTTCAATAGGGATTAGTTCAGTTTCATCTAATAAATATTCGGCGGCATCCTGATAATATCTCCAGGCAATGGTTCCCTCCGTTTCTCCATTTTCTCCTAAAAACTGTTCCAATACTTTCGTGCTGTAATTGAATTGCTTAAGAAAACTTTCAATTGAAGCTTTATCAGCAATGAGCCGCGGCCTGTTATCAGGAATAGCAGCTGAAGGATTTTTATTTAAAGTTTCTGTTCTGTATTCATCGTACTTCGCCAAATATATTTTTTCTTGTCCGCCGATGATATCAGGCAATTGCAGCAATGAAGAATTTTGTGTTGCATAATTATGATAATGATACCATGCCGGTATGTTAGACCTGCCGCCATTATTAAGATAATCGTTTTTTATTGCAGTGTAATCCTGCCACGAAAAACATTTCCAGTTAATCCGGTATTCGCTTGATTTAAGATAATCCATATATACTTTTAATTCGTCTTCAGAAATAGGAGATAAAAACCAGGCATCCCTGATATTTGTTTCCCAATACATAAAATCTGAAGTGCTGGAGATGCCTGTAATATCTGCTTGTCCAGCACGCCATTTACACTGCAGGTCAAATAATTTTTTCTGCTGTATTTCGCACAAAGCATCCTCGGCATAATATAAAAATTTGTTATGATTGCGGTGAAAGTACTTGTCGCCTCTTGGACCGAATGATAGACCCCAGGCAAGTTCTTTTGCATAGTATTCCTGAAAAAATTTAATATCATTTTCGGTACCAAGATTATCCTCTTCAAATTCTTTATAAAAAGAATTGTTTTGAAGGCTCTTAATTGTTTCTGCCTGTTTCCACTCTATGAAAGCATGATTGTCAATAGCTTCTCTCGCTTCTTTGTTCCAAGGAAGATCAGGAAATTCGGGATCTATATAGTTGAAGTTCATAGTTTATTATTTTTTGATTGATGGAATGAAGAATATGTTTGAAATATCTTTTTTGCTTTCGCAATGTATTCGAATTCGATCACGTCGTCTTAAGACTTTTATGTGGCGTCATGTTGAGCCTGTCGAAACATGAGGGCCGGCTTACGCACACTCTTCGACAAGCTCAGAGTGACAGCGCCACAGCTTTCCCATTAAAAATTAAAATCTCTTGGTTCGCCTAAAAGTTCTCTGCCTGTTAAAATTCTTTCGCGCCAGACTTCCATATTTTTTTCCCATCCTTTATAAAGTCTGTCCATGTCCTTGCTTTCAAATGGTATTCCCATTTCTCTTCTCATATTATAATCTTCAAAAGCAAGTTTCATAGCATCTGCCACCTGCTGTGTTTCATATTTATAAAGTGCATTTATTATTCCCTGCTTCCAGTCGTAATAAGCCGCTGTAGGGATTTTAAAGGGGGTATATTCCAATTCAGAAAGTGCATGTCTTGCCTGTCCTACTTCAGGATCATGGCTTTCAAAATCACCCACCTCACGGCCTTCTGCTTCCGCCTCTCTTTTTGCTTCGCAATACATCGAAACCTGGGTAATATATTTATAAGTTAATTCGTCTTCATTCTGTTCTGCAAACTCCATCACCAATTCCATTATCTGCATATAATCCATTCTTTTTGGCGGTAGCGGAGCTGGAGCAGCTGCAGCTGCTATGGCCTGAACTTTTTTATCGTTTGCGCTGAATGCATCTAAATATTTTTGTTCTTTTTTACCCCTTACATCAGGGAGGATAAGATAGGAACCGGTTCCTTTGCGGATATCATAAAACAAATACCACTCGGGTATTTCACCGGCTTCATCCTGGCTGAGATATTCTTCTTTAAATGATTCATAATCCTGAAATGAATGGAAGGGTTCGAAATCGAAAACGAAATCATCGGTAAGAATATAACTGATATAAAGTTCCACCTCATCCTCGGTAACAGGCTCCAGAAAAGGGCATTCCTTTATATTTTTTTCCCAGTAATGAAAATCGCGTGAAACTTTTATTTCGGGTATTTCTATTTTCTCAGCCCTCCAAAGGCATTGCATCGTAAAAAGTTTTTTCTGCTGAATTTCCCACAGTCCTTCTTCTGCGCGGGCTTTTGGATCTAACACCCTTTCGGTCTGCAGTTTTTTCAGAATATTCCCCTGCACTGTATTTCTAGCTTTTACATCCGCAATTTTGTGAATAAAAGCAGGAATGCTGTCGGGATGGAACCCGCTGAAAAACTCGGTGTACTTGGGATTGGTTTCTAAATCTTTTTTTGCTGCCTGGTATTCCCGATTGAGCATCACCTGTTTGACAGCATACTGTTTGAAAAAATCCGAAAGCGGAAAATCAAATTGTTTAAAAAATTCTTCCATGGCGCTGTGGGTTTTATTATTAAGTATTAAGTACAAAGTATTAAGTACAAAGTAAGAAGTATTAAGCTGGATTTATTCTCACAAACAACATTCTTAATACATAATACTTTGTACTTAATACACCCTTTACAACAAATCAAACACAAACGAACCTGTCTGCACTGCATCGGGGTTATAAACGATGATAAAATGATTGTTTACTACATCGCCTAAAAGTGAAGCGGCGTAATCATTATTGCTGCCGGGTGCGGCTTCAATAAAGACAGTGCCGATGGCTTCGTCTTTTGTATGTGCAGCATAAAAACGAAGAATAGAAGGGCCGGTATTATTAATGCGTATCATATCTGTTGGAGCCAAAGTACGCTGCACTATTGTATAAACCGAAAGTAATTTTACAATGTGTGTAAAATCAGTCTGTGAATGAGTTCTGATATGTTCCAAGTCAAAAAAACCGCCTGCCAGTTCTGGTGTCAGCTTATATTTAGCAAGAAAGGTATTAAGATTAAAAAACTGCTCATTACATAAATCTATACGCGCTGTTTCGGCAGCTGTGCTGTGATTACCTGTATTGTTTTGTGCACTGTTTTTATTGTCAAAAGCATTTTTAAGGTTAGTATAATAAGCAGCAATCTGGTTATACAAATCAGTGAGAGTTGCAAGTTTAGCAGGAGTTAAACCAGTCAAAAATGATGCAGGCAGACAGGCCGGAGGAATAAGGGCCGCTGTTGCATTATTAATATCTAACAAATCTCTTAAAGTTTTAACTGCAGCGATGCGTGCAATTTGTCCGCCCTGATGAAATGGGGTATGGCCATGCGCCAGCAAAGCTTTATACCCTTCACTTCCTTTAGGAAATACTGTTTGTATTAGGGAGTCCCAGCCATTTATATTTTGAGTAGAGGCTGCCAGCAAATTTGTTAAACTCAATCCGCTTCCCTGCTGACTTATGCTGGTAGACAAAAAAGCAGAGTAAGAAGTGTCGAAAGCATTGTGAATAATAAGGTATGCATTATAAAAGGGAACAAAATAAGGATCATTCTGGGCTGCAGTATATAGCTTTGAAAGATGAAAGAGAGAAATACGCATCGTATTTGCGTACGAATTTGCCGTTGCAATTAAGAACGGATTAATAAGGCGGCTCCAAATTGATGTTTTCATGATTTCTAAAAATTAGGTTTATAAATAAATGGTTAATTATTATGAAAACGATTGTAGTATAAGGCTTATTGCATCAATCTGATTTTTTTACATTTTTTAACAATTGGCTTTTTATCCAGGAGGAAAAAGAGATTTATTTGAGAGTATCAGGTTTAAAGAGTATATATTAAAACTTTGTGTCAGCTATTTTTTGTTTTGAAAACGGCTGCACAAGTGTGTAGACCCAATAATCGTTTCAATATTGCCTCTACACAAGTGTGTAGACCTAATAAAATTTAAATATCGCCTCTACACAACTGTGTAGACCCAATAATCGATTCAATATCGGCTCTACACAAGTGTGTAGACCCTATAAAATTTAAATATTGCCTCTACACAAGTGTGTAGACCCAATAATCGTTTAGACATCGCCTCTACACAAGTGTGTAGACCCTATAATCGCATAAATATATTCTCACACAACTGTGTAGAGGCAATAATGTTTAAATATTGTCTACACAGAATTGGGCCAGCCTTATTCTTTTAAAAGTATTGTTTGCATTTATATTTTTTTAGGCGCCATTTTATTTCTTTAATATTACATATTAATCGAATATGAGATTAGTAAAGAGGATTGTTTCCATTTGCAACCGATTTCAATAGGATTCAATTGTAGCTAATGCAGAAATAGGCGAAGCCGAGGCGCCTGTATCGGCATTAAATACATAATAGCATAAAAAAACAGATGAATAATTATTTCCAATTAGTAAGTGATGAACTGTTAATTAAATTAGCTCAGACAAAGCAATTTATAAAAAAGCATAACCCCACGATTGGTATTTTGACCGAAGAAATATTAAGAACTTTCTTGAAAAATTATTTATCGAAAAGCGTTAGTGTTGAACAAGGATTTATTCTCTCTAAAAACGGAGAAATGTCAAAACAATGTGATATTCTAATTTACGATTCAAATAATTACGCCCCCTTTTATAGAATTAATGATATTGTTATAGTACCAGATGATTCCGTTATTGCTATAATAGAAGTAAAAACAACAATTACAAAACAAATATTTCATCAAGTAATTGATTATTTTGAGAATATTTGTTCAATTACAAATGCTAAAAAATATTTGTTTATTTACAATGCTTGTAAAATTGAAAAACTAAGCGATTATTTCCATTCATATAATCATAAAAGCGAATATCAGCAATTTGACCACGATACCTTTCAATCATTGCCTGATGAAATTACAGGCTTAAATAATTCCTTCCATCTTAAAAAAGACCATGTTGTTAATGATAGAGATACCATGGGGTATAGCTCGTATTTTTATGATAATGTAGAAGGAACAGAAATTAATGCGTTACAAAATTTTTATTTATCACTTTATAAGTTAGTCGAAAATTATCATGGTAATATAATTAAAACAGATAGAAGCACTTACTATGGTCAATGTAATTTTAAAAGCTATTTTGCTATTGAATTATTTGACATGTAAAAACAATGTATAAGAATTATTTGAAACGAAAATGATTTAAAAATGAAAATTCTTTTTTTCGACACTGAAACAACTGGATTACCAAAGGACTGGAAAGCCCCTGTATCAAGAACTTCCGATTGGCCAAGGCTGGTACAAATTGCGTGGTTTGTAACTGACAACTCTGGAAATGTTTTAAAAGAAAGAGAATACATAATATGTCCCTCAGATTTTACAATACCAACTGATGCAAGTAAAATACACGGAATAACAACTGAATTAGCAAAACGAAAAGGACTTTCATTGGACGTGGTACTTGAGGAACTAAACTCACATATTAGCGATGCAGACATTATCGTAGCTCACAATATGAATTTTGATGAAAAAATTATTGGTGCGGAATTTTATCGAAAAAATATTAATTCAACTCTATTTGATAAAAAACGAATCTGTACCATGGAGCAAGCTACTAAATACTGTGCAATTCCTAGCGATTATGGATTTAAGTGGCCTACCCTTTCAGAATTGTATCTTAAGCTTTTTGCGGAGACGTTTAATGAAGCTCACAATGCTTTAAATGATATTAGAGCAACGATAAAGTGCTTTTGGAAACTTGTTGAAAAGGGCATTATTACAATCCCCGAAAAAAAGTCTCCAAAAAAAATAATGAGTCCCGATATATTTACAATTGAGCAAATTAATCTCCCAATAGCAAAGAAAAATTCACCTGAATTAATTCAAGAAAACATTGAATATGTTGACTTATGGAGCACTCTTTCAACATTATGGAAAGTGCAGATTAATTCTCAAATGAAAGAAATTAATTTGCAAGAATTACCGTTAAAAGGTTTGCTTACTAATGACGATGCAAAAAGCCTAAAAGACTTTTTTCAAATCGCGAAATCCTTCGGAACTGGTTCACATATATTTGATTTAGAGCCTATCGTTAATTTCAAAAATTTACAATCCTTGAAAATTGGACCATATATTGACAAAAAGATTTACTTTCCATCTCATCGTGGAACGCACCCACTCGAAGATGAGTATCACGAAAGGGTTTCTAGTGCAAACTTAAGTGAAAATATAAAATTATTCGTTCCTCTTCAACATTTAACTATCCTGAAAAGTCTTGACTGTCAAAATTGGCCAATTACAGACATTTCTCCACTTCAAAATCTCCAATCATTAGAATACTTAAATATTAGTGGTACTGATATACATTCAATTTCCCCTTTAAGAAGCCATAAACATCTAAAGTATTTGAATCTTGGAGGTTGTTCCTACATAAATGATTTTTCACCTTTGGAAAATCTTTCAAATATAGAACACTTGGATATTTCCAATACTGATGTTGCTTCCATTTCCACTTTAAAAAATCATATTCATCTAAAGTATTTGGACCTTTGTGGCTGTTCCAATATAAACGACTTATCACCTTTGGAAAATCTTTCAATTATAGAGCACTTGGATATTTCCTATACTAATGTTGCTTCCATTTCCACTTTAAAAAATCATATTCATCTAAAGTATTTAAATTTTTCTAATACCCCAATTAATGACCTTTCACCTCTGGAAAATCTTTTATCTTTAAAGCACCTTATATTTAACGTCACCCCCATAAAAGATATTGAACAAATTCTTAATTTACCTAATCTTGAAACCATTAACTGTGATGCCGTCAATATACCATTTTACCAAATTAATAAGCTGAAAAGTCTTTACCCAAAATCCATAATAAAGCCTGTTCAAACAATAATAGTTAATAAAAATAAAAAACAAGGCTCTGGTTGTTTATCCTTGATTACTATTTTATTATTATTAATAATATTGATTAAGTATATGTCGTAACTGTGTGTTACACCCCTGTTCAGCGCAGCATATCAAAATAAAAACACAATCTGTTAAGCACTGCATCCCGCTCCGCTTTCTTTAACCGGCATCCTGCCGTTTTAATAACATTGTCCCCCGTTCAGCGTAGCCTATCAAAACATTAATTCCGCGTTAAGCACTGCGTCCCCCGTTCAGCGCAGCCCACCAAAACATTAATTTCACGTTAAGCGCTGCGTCCCGCTGCGCTTTTTTTAACCGGCATCCTGCCGTATTGTATGTGCAGAAAAGGAGAAATGTTATTTAACATTTTGTAAAAAGATTGAGAATAACGATATTTGAGAAAACTTTAAACCAATGAGTACAACAGACATCTTAAGAAACAACATCATTGACAAACTGTTAACAATTACTAATAAAGACTACCTATCAGCGCTTTATCAGCTGGTTAAGACAAGTTCGGTCGACAAAGACATCGTGGAATTATCTGAGGAGCAAATATTAATGCTTCAATTAAGTGACGAGGATATTAAAAACGGAAAATTAATTTCTCAAACCCAACTGGATAAAGACGATTTGAAATGGTTAAAAGGACTGTAGTTTGGACTGAGACTGCATCAAGGCAGAGAAGAGAGATTTTAAAATATTGGACGAAGCATAATGGCTCAACAAATTTTGCTGAAAAATTAATCAAGTTAACCGCGGTTCGAATACGAGTTATTTTAAAACTCCCGGAATCATTTAAACCAACTACCTATCCCGATACTAGAGAATCAGCAATGGGACACTTTAGCATCTATTATAAACTGACAAAAGATAAGTTAATTATTACAGCATTTTGGGATAACCGGCAAGACCCAAAAACGCTTTTAGAAATATTAAAAAAATAAAATCATCAAGTTGACAGTTGCGCCTCTCTCATACCACTAGTATATACATGCCAAAACGTTAACCACATTAACCAATGCGCCCCCGTTGCGCTTTTTTAACCGGCATCCGGCCGTATTGTAAAAAATAAAAAGAAGTGTGCAAAAATCTTATTTATACCCATTTAATAAAAAGTGTTAAAATTTCTTTTTCTTCCCAAAACGCTGTATTAAATCATCCGCCGATTGCCTATCTTTGTTAATACGCTGCACCGCAACTGCAGCAGCGTTAAATTAAAATGGCCTCGAATAATTATCAAAGTCTAATTGAAAAGCTGGATGGCTTTATCCGAAAGTACTATAAAAATCAGCTCTTACGCGGTCTGATTTATAGTATCGGGCTTGTGCTGCTGTTTTTTATTTCGGTTACTGTTCTCGAATATTATGCTCATTTCAATACTGCTGTGCGCACGGTTTTGTTTTATTCCTTTATCGCGGCAAGCGGATTTATTCTTGCAAAATATATTGTTCTTCCTGTTTCCCGTCTTTATAAATTAGGAAAACTTATTTCCTACGAAGATGCTGCAGCCATTATAGGCAGGCATTTTTCAAATGTACAGGATAAACTGTTAAATGTGCTGCAACTGCAGCAGCAGGGATCTAATCTCTCGGAATCTGATGCACAGTATTCGCTTTTAGAAGCAGGTATAAATCAAAAGATAAAAGAATTAAAACCTGTACCATTTACATCGGCTGTCGATTTCTCTGAAAATAAAAAATACCTGAAGTATGCATTCATACCGGTTTTGCTGATTGCTGTAATTTTATTTTCGGCGCCGAGTATTATCCGCGACGGCACAAAACGTCTTGTAAAACACACCGAATATTTCGAAAAAGAATCGCCCTTTCAATTTGTAGTAACAAACACAAACCTGCAGACTGCCGCACAGCAGGATTTTGAATTAAAAGTAAAACTCACCGGCGACGAAGTGCCCGACAATGTTTATGTTGATATTGACGGCAACCAATTTAAGCTGGATAAAGAAAACATTGTAAGCTTTAAATACCTGTTTAAAAATGTTCAGAAAAATATTATTTTCCAGCTTGCCGCTGACGGATTTAAATCCAAAGAGTATGAATTGAAAGCCCTGCCCAATCCGGTACTGCTGAATTTCGATATTGCACTTGCCTATCCAAAATACCTGAACAAAAAAGACGAAACAGTTAAAAACACCGGCGACCTTGTGATTCCCGCAGGAACAAAAGCTGTCTGGAGCTTTTATACAAAAAACACCAATCAGTTAAGGCTGAATTTTAACGACACTTCTTTTTCTGTTCCTCTGATTTCAGAAAACGCCTTTAATTATTCTGCGAGGCTTTTCAAAGACAAAATATATTCCGTTTCCACTTCCAACCAATTTTTGAAAAGTAAAGATTCTGTAACCTATACCATCAATGTTATTCCTGATGCTTATCCGCAGATAAACGTGGAAGAAAAAAAAGATACAGCATCCTCCAAACGTATCTATTTTCATGGCGAAGTAAAGGATGATTACGGCTTTAACAAACTCACATTCAATTACCGTTTTGTTGCAAACAGCGATTCAGCGGTGAGCACTAACAATGATAAATATGCAGGCAGCTCAAAAGCCGTTGCAATCAACAAAGCTGTTACACAGGATCAGTTTTTCCATGTCTGGGATATGACTGAATTGGGCGTTGCTCCCGGCGACCAGATTGAATATTATTTTGAAGTATGGGACAACGACGGCGTTACCGGAAGCAAATCAACCCGTTCGCAAAAAATGATTTTTAAGGCGCCTTCTCTTAAAGAGCTTAACGCGAACACCGATAAAAACAACAATAAAATAAAAGACGATTTGCTCGAAAGCATCCGTCAGGCAAAGGATGTGCAGAAAGAATTAAATGACCTGGAGCGCAAGGTGGCGGAGAAAAAAGTTCTGTCATGGGAAGAAAAAAAGAAAATGCAGGACCTGCTCGATAAGCAGAAAAACCTGCTGCAAAAAACCGAAAAAATAAAAAATGAAAATCAGCAGAACAATCAGCAGCAGAATGAATACAAGCAGGCCAATGAAAAAGTGATGGAAAAACAAAAACAGCTGGAAGACTTGTTTAATAAGGTTATGACGCCTGAATTAAAAGAGAAATATGATGAGCTGCAAAAGCTCATGGAAAAATTAGACAAGGACAAAGTGCAGAACGCTCTTGAAAAAATGAAGCTTGATAATAAAGATTTATTGAAAGAACTCGATCGCAACCTCGAAATATTTAAACAGATGGAGTTTGAGCAGAAGCTGCAGCAGAATGTGGAGAAGCTTGATGAAATGGCCAAGAAGGAAGACGAACTTTCTAAAAAAACAGAAGAGAAAAATGCCGATGCTCAAAAGCAGAAAGAGAAACAGGATGCTTTGAATAAAGAGTTTGAAGAGCTTAAAAAAGATATGAAAGAGCTCGAGAAAAAGAACAGTGAGCTGGAAGAACCTAAAAAAATGGAGAGTCCCGAACAGCAGGAGCAGGATATCCAAAAAGATATGGAAAAGAGCAGCGACCAGCTGGATAAGAAGGATAAGAAAAATGCGTCCAAATCTCAGAAAAGCGCTTCGCAGAAAATGGAGAAGATGAGTTCACAGCTTGCTAAAATGAAAGAGAAAATGGAAGAAGAGGCAGCATCGGAAGATATCAATAAACTGCGTGATATCCTGGAAAACCTTATTCAGCTTTCATTCGGTCAAGAAGCATTGATGGGCGGATTGTCAAAAGCTAAAACCAGCGACCCGCAGTTTTACAAAATCAATCAAAAGCAGAAAAAGCTGCAGGATGATTCTAAGATGATTGAGGACAGTCTGCTTGCTTTAAGTAAACGCAACCCGCAGATTAAAGCTGTTGTTAACAAAGAAATCAGCGCCATTAATATGAACATGGAAAAAGCTGTTGATGAAATAAAAGAAGCACCTACCCCTTCGTTCGACGGCAAAAATCATAAAGAAGAAGGCCTGAGTCGTCAGCAGTTTGCAATGACATCCATAAATAATTTAGCCCTGATGCTGAACGAAGCATTATCTAAAATGCAGGAAGATCAAAAACCGGGCGGGCCTCCGGGAAGCGGCAGCTGTAAAAAGCCGGGAGGGAAGGGAAGCAAGCCTTCTGCTGCCGGCTTACGCAAAATGCAGGAGCAGTTAAATCAGCAGATTAAAAAGTTGAAAGAAGGAATGGCAAAAGACGGAAATAAACCCGGCAAAAAACCTGGAGATAAACTTGGCATGGAAGGTTCCGGAACAAGCCAGGAGCTCGCGAAGCTTGCTGCACAGCAGGAAGCAATCCGTCAGGAACTTCAAAAAATGGCCGACCAGATTAATAAAGACGGCAAAGGCGCAGGCGGTATGAGTAAGCTTGCTGAGAAAATGGAACAGACCGAAACTGATTTGGTTAATAAAATGTTAAGTCAGGAAACAATTAACCGTCAGGAAGAAATATTAACACGCCTCTTGGAGAGCGAGAAAGCCGAGAAAGAAAGGGAGATGGAAGAGCAGCGGCAGTCGAATGAAGCAAAAAATGAAACTTTTAGTAACCCTAATGAATTTTTAGAGTATAAGAGGCTAAAGCAAAAAGAAACGGAACTTTTGAAGACAGCTTCGCCTTCATTAAATCCATTTTTTAAATCAAAAGTAAACCAATACTTTAATAACTTTGAAGAATAAAATGGTACTCGCAGCAAATCAAAAAATCCGTATCTCATCAAAAGCCGAAAATATTATTCTTGTTGAACGAATGATAGAAGATGTATGCGACCTTTTCAATATAGGTGAAGATTTTTACGGCAATATCTTAGTAGCCTTAACCGAAGCGGTTAATAATGCTATATATCATGGAAATGATGGCAATCCGAGCAAGAACATTGATATTTACTTTAAAACCTCAACTAACCTTGTTTCGTTTATTGTGAAAGATGAAGGTCCCGGTTTTAATTATTCTAATTTACCAGATCCTACAAATCCTGAAAACATTGCCAATCCCAATGGTCGCGGTGTTTTTTTAATGAGAAACCTTGCGGATAACGTTTACTTCGAAGATAATGGCAGCAAAGTAACATTGGATTTCAAAATCGGTTTAGCCGGATAAAACCCATTATGGTAATGTCATTCCGAACATTTCAGTGAGGAATCCTTTTAATCAAGAGCAATATCATTCATCAATAAAAGATTCCTCAGAAAATTTAGGGATGGCAGTCATAATCTCTAAAAATTTCTGAATCTCCCGAAAACGCCTAGCGGCAACTTGTTTCCCTCAGTGGCCTGAAGATAAAGTTCCCCTGTATTTAAGTTTTTCCCAGCCTTCTGCTTGAGCAGATTGTCAATGATGAGCGGCGAAAACCCCAATGAATAAGCATTCAGAATCAAAAAATGTTCTTTATCGTCTAACAGGTTTAAAACACCTTTAATCATTTCATTAATATTATCTTCCAGCTTCCATTTTTCTCCATTAGGGCCGTGGCCGAATGCAGGAGGGTCAAGGATAATTCCATTGTATTTATTGCCGCGCTTCTCTTCCCGCTTCACAAATTTTAAAGCATCTTCCACCACCCAGCGTACATTATTTAAACCGGATAAATCCATGTTTTCTTTTGACCATGTTACTACCTGCTTTATTGAATCAACGTGGGTTACATCGGCTCCTGCTGCTTTTGCAGCTAATGTTGCCCCGCCGGTATAAGCAAATAAATTCAATACTTTGGGCGCCGGCGCTGTCATTGCTTTTACTGTTTCAAAAATATAATCCCAATTAGGCGCCTGCTCTGGGAAAATGCCTACATGTTTAAAAGATGTCAACCCTAAACGGAAAGTGATTGCTGAACCATCTCCCAACTGATAAGATATCTTCCATTGATCAGGCATCTGTTTAAATTTTTTCCATTCACCTGAAGAGCTTGAACGTGATATAAATTTAATATGCGCGCGTTTTTCCCACTCGGAATTGTTTAATGATTTATCCCATACGGCCTGCGGTTCGGGCCGGATGGTTATATACTGTCCGAAACGTTCCAGCTTTTCAAAATGGCCGGTGTCAATTAATTCGTAATCTGTAAAATTCTGGGGTGTAAGCAGCTGCATTTTACCTGTTTTGTCAAGTTTAAAATTGTATCGGCAAATGTATTAAATTAAAACATTCTAAAATTCAAAAAACAATATTTACTGCGAAGACACAAAGGCGCAAAGTCTTTGTTTTACAGTGTTTCTCATACAGCTGTTCTTTGTGCCTTTGCGTCTTATCGGCGAAAAAATATTTTTGTACCCCGATTTTAGAAATTGATTAAATCAATCCACTCAAATTAAATTATCTTTGCGCCTCAATTATCAGATTTATGGAAAATAAAAAAGTAAGATTACGTTTTGCACCGAGCCCTACCGGCGGTTTGCACATGGGCGGAGTGCGCACAGCTTTGTTCAGTTATTTGTTCGCGAAAAAACACAAAGGAGATTTTATTTTACGTATTGAAGATACCGACCAAACCCGCTATGTAAAGGGCGCTGAAGAATATATTATTGAGTCGCTTAAATGGTGCGGTATTGAACCGAATGAAGGCGTTGGTTTCGGTGACGGACCTCATGCGCCTTACCGTCAGAGCGAACGTAAAGAATTGGGCATCTATAAAAAATATGCCGATCAGCTTATTGCAAGCGGACATGCTTACTATGCCTTTGATACATCAGAAGAGTTAGATGCAATGCGCAAGCGACTGGAAGCAGCTAAAGTGGCCGCACCTCAGTATAATTCGGTTACACGCCAGAATATGCGCAACTCAATAACTTTATCAGAGGATGAGGTTAAAAAATTAATGACTGCCGGAACGCCTTATGTGGTGCGCCTTAAAGTGCCGCGTAATGAAGAAATCCGTTTTCACGATATTATCCGAGGATGGGTAGTTGTTAACTCCACTCAGGTGGATGATAAAGTTTTATTGAAATCAGACGGCATGCCTACCTATCACCTTGCTCATATTGTGGATGATATTGAAATGGAAGTTTCTCATGCTGTAAGGGGGGAAGAGTGGCTGCCCTCGGCACCCGCGCATATATTGATATACCGTTATCTGGGCTGTGAAGAAAAAATGCCGCTGCTGGCTCATCTGCCTTTGATTTTAAAACCTGACGGCAACGGTAAGCTTTCAAAACGCGACAAATCGGGAATACCTATGTTCCCTTTGAACTGGCATGATGAACGAACCGGCGAAAATTATACTGGCTACCGAGAAACAGGATTTTTCCCTGAAGCGTTCGTAAACATGTTAGCCATGCTGGGCTGGAATCCCGGAACTACACAGGAAATTTTTTCGATGGAAGAATTGATCGAAGCATTTTCGTTTGAACGCGTAAATAAATCGGGCGCTAAATTCGATCCCGAAAAAACAAAATGGTTCAACCAGCAGTATTTACGCAAGAAAACAGATGCAGAGCTTGCCGAAATGTTCAGGCCATTGCTGGAAGAACAATTAAAAAACATCCCAAACACTGCAATGCCCTCCCAAAGTTATATTGAAGGGGTGTGCCGGCTGGTAAAAGAAAAATCACATTTCGTAAATGAGTTTTGGGCTTCAGGAATTTATTTTTTCATAGCTCCTAAAACTTATGATGCCGACGTAATCAAAAAACGCTGGAATGAACAGTCTGCAGCATTTATAAAGTCTTTAGCGGCTGCATTCAAAACATTAAACACCTTTACTGCTCCTGAAGCTGAAGGGATTTTTAAGGTTACTGCCGAAGCTCAGGGAATTGCTCCTGGGCAGGTAATGCAGCTCTTCCGCGTATGTTTAAGCGGTGCAGCTGGCGGTCCTATGTTGTTCGAAATGGCAGAACTCCTTGGGAAAGATGAAGTAATAAAACGACTGGAAACTGCAATTGAGGTGATAAAGGTTCCTTAATAAAGCGAAACAACCATTGGAGAAAAGGTGTTATGAGCGTATGTCAGTCATACTGAGCTTGTCGAAGTATGCGTGCGAGCTATCGCACATTCTTCGACAGGCTCAGAATGACCAGCACTATAGTATTATCTAGTCATGGATCGGAATTAATATTTCTACATTGATACAGCTTTGAAATTAATAATCGATATCGGAAACACACGTGTTAAAGCCGGCTTGTTCGAACAAAATGAATTGGTTCATTCTTTTGTTTTTGAATCAGCCGATGCGCTTCTCCAGTCTGATTTGTTTTCAGACTACAGCATTACTCATTGCATCGCCGCTTCAGTTGTTAATAATATTGAATCATTTATAAGCAGATTAAAAGAGCAAGCCGCCGTATTTGTTTTTACCAATGAAACTCCTGTTCCAATAAAAAACTTATATAAATCAGCAGACACGCTCGGTGGCGACAGGCTTGCCGGTGCTGCCGGTGCAAATTTTTTATTCCCTGATAAAAACATATTAGTGATTGATGCCGGCACCTGTATAAAATACAATTTTGTAAACAGCCGTAACGAGTATATCGGCGGGGCTATTTCGCCGGGTCTTCGGATGCGTTTTAAAGCGCTGCATACTTTTACTTCCCGTCTCCCGTTGTTAGAACTCGATGAAAAATTTGATGAATTAATAGGCAGGGATACAGTGGAAAATATATTATCAGGGGTCGAATTGGGAGCAATAACAGAAATGCAGGGCTTTATAGAGCACTATAAGCTTCTTTATCCTGATATTTATATATTTTTAACAGGCGGGGACGCTGATTTTTTTGAGAAGCGATTAAAAAAGCCCATCTTTGCCGACTCTTTTTTAATCCTCAAAGGGTTAAACGTAATTTTAGATTATCTTTTAATAAGCAATAAAAATCAAGAATAGAGGAATGATTAGTAAACACAATAGTTCGGATACTGCATCTTTTGTATTTTCCAATCATCCCGTTTCCAGGTATAAGCTCCTGTTTTATTTAAGCGTGCAGTTTATTCTTGCCTGCGTTTTTTCTATAACTGCATCAGCCCAGACAATCACAAACAGCTCACCCTATTCCCGTTACGGTATTGGCGATTTATCCGGCAAAGGTTTCAGTCAGGGCTTTGCAATGGGAGGCACCAATATTGCCATGCAGAATGATACTACTGCAATGTTTTTTATCAACTCCGGAAATCCTGCATCATATTCAAATATACGTTTAACGACTGCTGAGATTGGAGCAAATTTTAACCGTGTTAATTTAGAAAGTTCAGATGCAAAACAAGCTGTTAATAATGCATCGCTTGCCTATTTTGCATTAGCATTCCCTTTTAAAAAATGGTGGGTTGGCAGTATTGGTTTAGTGCCTTACAGCTCGGTGGGATTTAAAGTTACTGATCATCAGGATATCGAAAATATCGGGGGAGTAGATTTTTTATATCAGGGTTCAGGCGGTATTAACCAGGTTTATTTTGGAAACGGGATAAAGCCTTTGTACGGCCTGGCGCGTCGATTTATGAAATCGAGCAGGTATGAAAAATTAAAAGAAGAAAAAAATTATGCAAAAGCTAACCGTATATTAAAACGGAAAAAATCTTTAGAGTCATTATCATTAGGGGTTAACACTTCTTATATGTTCGGCAGTTTTAATAATTCAAGACGTGCTATATTTCCATATGGCAGCAACTATTTCAACCTTAATTCAATTACTTCCACCCGCGTTTCTGATGTTTATTTTGATTATGGCGCACAATTTTCACACACATTTGACTCAGTAGGGCACCGCGAATTAAGAGACAAAGTAACCCTTTTGCTGGGTGCTACGTTTTCTGCTCAGTCTAACATCAGCGCTAAAATAGACAGCACCTCATACACCTATTTTAATAATTCTTTGGGTTATGAAATCCCTAAAGACACTATTCAGAATTTGGAAACCGCAAAAGGGAAAATCAGGTTCCCGATGTCGTTTGGTTTTGGTTTAGGGATAAAAAAAGGCGACAGGTGGCTGGTTTCAGCCGACTTTGCTGTTCAAAACTGGAGCAATTATGCCGTGTTCGATCAAACGCAGGGTTTGAAAAACAGCATGCGTGTTTCATTGGGTGGGCAGTATGTTCCTAATTCAAAAGCAAACGGAAAAGGGACTTATTATAAACGGATTCATTACAGAATAGGCGGGCGTTATGCAGAAACAATGATTGAATTGCAAAATACTCAGTTAACGGAGTATGCATTCAGTGTCGGCGCAGGATTTCCCCTGGGGAGAAATTTTTTAATGCAAAATTTTTCAATGGTGAATATAGGTTTTGAAGCCGGACAGCGCGGGACAATCACTAATGGGTTGATTAAGGAGCAGTTCTTTAAAGCAACACTGGGCTTCACTATTAACGATCGGTGGTTTGTTAAACCAAAATTTGATTAATTTTACATCGTTTCCATTCCGGATAAATAATCAGTCCAAGTTTACAAATTTCCGGTATTGATTTCAAAACGAGCTTCTGTTTAGACATTTATTTCTAAAAAATAAAATTGAAAAATTTTCGAACGTCTTATATTATTCTGTCGGTTTTAGCAGCATTGCTCACTGCCTGTGAAAACGATATTGCCGTTGTTAATTCTGTTGCAGCTGTTGCTAAAGAAAAAGCAGCGCCTTCCGAATCAAGCAAAAATGTTGAACTTTACTACAGCGATTCGGCTGTGATCCGCACCAAACTTATTACCCCTTTGATAAATCACTTTTTGGGAGAAAAGCCTTACTATGAAATGCCGCAAGGGATGGACGCGATATTTTACGATAGAAACCGTAAAGTTCAGACTAAGCTTACAGCCAATTACGGAATCGGATATGATAATGAAAACGGAATGGAGCACATGGAAGCAAAAGGAAATGTAATCGTAGTAAATGAAAAAGGAGACAGGCTGAATACAGAACATTTAATCTGGAACGCAGTAACAAAAAAAATATACAATGATGAATTTGTGAAAATCACCACCAAGGACGAGGTTATCTGGGGTGATGGAATAGATGCAGATCAGGATTTTTCGAAATATGAAATTAAGCATGTAAAGGGAACGGTTGATGTGAAGGATGCAGCAAAAGCGGATGAAAAAAAAGATAAGTAAGAACCTTATTAAAGATGAATAAAACATTTAAAATTCTCGAAATAATCTGGCTTATAATGGGCTGTATCGGCGTTGCCATGTGCGTGTATTTTATTATCACCGGCAGCAGGCAGGATGCGGTTTACTTCCTTGTATTCAGTATTGCCAGCGGTTTAATGTATGCCGTTCGTAAACGTCAGCGGATAAAATTCGAGGCCTCTCAGAAACCAAAGAAACCAAATAATTAAATTTGAAAATATACAGTTTCAAATTAACAACTGAACAAATTGCATAACCCTGTCATTATTTTAATTGCAATGCTTGCTTCCGCTTTTTTTTCGGGACTTGAAATTGCTTTTATTACCTCCAATAAATTACGAATAGAATTAGAAAGCAAGCAGGGGAATCTTTCTTCAAAAATATTGGCCCGGTTTAATAAATCTCCTTCACGATATCTGGGCACTATGCTGCTTGGCAATAATATTGCATTGGTAATATTCGGTATCTACATGGATAAGGAATTAAACCCTCTTTTAGGCGGTTTTGTAACCTCGAAAGTATTGCTGCTGCTGATTTCTACGTTTATATCCACAATGATAATTTTGGTAACTGCCGAATATCTGCCTAAAAGCATTTTCAGAATTAATCCCAATAAAACGCTCAGCCTATTTGTGTTTCCGCTCACAATTGTTTATGCTGTGCTTTACCCGGTGGTAGTAGTTACAATAGGATTCTCTGAATTTATGCTCAAAAAAATATTCCGCGTGAAAATTGAAAAAGAAAACGCAGCTTTTACAATGATTGATTTGGACAACTACCTCCGTGAAGGCACATCTGCTGTTGAAACAAAGGCGGATAAAGATCATGAAATTCAGATATTTCAAAACGCTTTGGATTTTTCGAGTATAAAAGCGAGGGAGTGCATGGTGCCCCGGACAGAAATTATTGCAATGGATGTGAATGAAAGTATTGAGGATCTGAAAAATAAGTTTATACAAACAAGGCTTTCTAAAATTCTAATCTATTCGGGAAGCATTGATAACATTATCGGATACGTTTATTCAAAAGAGCTGTTCAAAAATCAGGAAAGTTTACGCAGCATCCTGCTGCCGGTAAGTATTGTTCCTGAATCAATGGCAGCCAGCGAAGTATTAACAGTATTTATACAGCAGCATAAAAGTATTGCACTGGTGGTGGATGAGTTTGGCGGAACATCCGGAATGCTTACAATGGAAGATGTGATTGAGGAAATTTTTGGTGAAATAGAAGATGAACACGATAAAGAAGATCTGGTTGAGAAAATGATCAGCGAGACAGAGTTTCTTTTTTCAGCACGTTTTGAAACAGACTACATTAATAATAAATACCACCTTAACCTGCCTATACTTGATAATGTTGAAACTCTTGGGGGATTAGTAATGCATTACCACGAAAGCATCCCAAGGCCGAATGAAGAGATCAGAATTAAAAATTTTTTATTTACGATCACGGCAGTTACCCGAACCCGTATTGAGCAGGTAAATCTGAAGATTCAAAAGCCTCAAAATTAAGCAGGCTGGGATAATTGAAAAAAAAGACTACCTTTGTTCCGCAAAAAAATTTAGTGAACAGCCTACGAAAGAGGGAATGGGAATTTTTCATTTCTTCCAAAAACCGCTAATACAATGACAAACGCTTCTTTAAACGCGGCACTGGCTGCTGCGAATTTTTACCCTCGATTACAGAATGCCAATAAGGGAACATCGTTTGATGCCCTGCTTCAGCCTGGCAGCCAATAATATTCATTTCGCAATAAAATTGTTAAATTTAATGGATTCGCCTGTCAATAGGCCTTAAAAGCAATCCGATAAATTATTATAAATAATGCAACCAATTTAAAAGTTACAGCATCTGCTTAATTGACTACATTTTACTTAATTTAAATAGAGAGATATTTTATTTTAACCAAAACGAATGACATACCATTACAAAATGAAAAAGCTGTTTTTATTTTTTGTTTTTATACTGATTTCTGCAATTAAAGGGTTTTCTCAATCACCCGTCCCTGCTATAGACAGCAAAGAATACGAAGATTTGAAACAGCAGGGCTTGCTGCCAAAAGATATGACTTTATCAAATCCTCAGTCTTTCTCGCCGACGCTGGCGGATTTTCAAAGATTAGGAATTACCCATCAGATGCGGAGACCTGGCGGTTCGCCTGCACCAGCCTCTGGCGGTGGTTGCAGCTGTTACATTGCTCCTGACGCATCATACACCCTTGCGTTGACCCCTAATGACGACGGAAGTACCAGCTCACTTACCATTCCTTTCAATTTTTGTTTATACGGTACTCAATATACGTCCTTGTTTATAAATAATAACGGCAATGTTTCATTTGATAATTCATATTCCACATTTTCTTCCAGCGCGTTTCCAAGTGCCTCGTATGTGATGGTTGCCCCATTTTGGGGTGATGTAGATACAAGAGGGGCGGGCACAGTTCAATATAAAATCACATCTACTGCTATGTATGTAAACTGGGTAGGCGTGGGATATTACCCCCAAATGACAGACAAGGTAAACACCTTTCAGTTAATTATTACCAATGGAAGCGACCCTATTCTGCCTCCAGGCAATAATATTGCTTTTTGTTACGGTGATATGCAATGGACTACCGGGTCTGCATCACAGGGAGTTAATGGCTTTGGAGGTGTTCCATCAACAGTAGGTGTAAATAAGGGGGACGGAACAAGTTATATACAAATGGGGCGTTTCGATTCACCCGGTGCAGGTTATTTCGGCGCTTATGCATCTAACGACGGGATAGACTGGTTAGATAACAAATCGTTTTATTTTAATTCCTGCTCCAGCACCAACCTGCCGCCCGTTGCAAGCGGTTTTAATAACTGTGATACCATTAAAATCTGCGGTACCGGCGATTCACTAATCCTTAATGGATTATTTCTTTCTCCCGAAATCGGGCAGACTACAACCATCAGTGTAAACCTTAACGGAACTCCTCACACAACCGTGGTTAGTAATATTCCCGGAAACACAGCAACTGCCCAGGTAATGATTGTTGCAAATGCCGCAAATGCCGGCAATAATATTATAACCTTTACCGCAACAGATAATGGCACTCCTGCAGGAATTACCGTTGTTAATTTAAATGTGTTTGTTGATACGGTACATGTTCCTAATTTTCATCCAGCAATAACAGGTAATTCTGCGTTTTGTTTCGGCGACAGTTCTTTACTTACTGTTAATCCTTCAACCTATGCGTCTTACATGTGGAATACAGGATCGGCAGCTACTTCAATTTATGCTCATACATCTGGGCACTATTGGGTTACTTCAACTTTAAACGGCTGTTACAAAACATCCTTTATAAATATAAATGGCTACCCTGCGCCAACACCGGCAATTACACAGGTGCCGTTAGTTCCATGTACAATAACCACAACTTTATCAGTGGATTCAACCATATATTCAACTTATCATTGGTCAACCGGTAGTACCAGCACATCCATTACAGCTGGTGCAGGTACATATACTCTCAGTGTAACAGATGCTCATGGCTGTACTGCTGTATCACCGGCAGTAGTTATTGCAACACCACCTGCCGCCCCGGTTATCACGGCTCATAATGATACTTTAATTTGTTCCGGGGCAACAGCTAATTTAAGCTTAACATTTGGAGGAAGCTCTATTCCGCCGACATGCGGTTTGAGTTCCAGCGGAGCATGCACCGGTACAGCTTCAATAGCCATAGTCGGTACCGGGACAGGCACAAATACTTCTACCAGCTATCCGGCTCCTTACGGCAATTTTTATACATCGGCAAAACACCAGTTTTTATTTACTGCGGCAGAGATGCACGCTGCTGGTTTTTCAGGAGGTAAAGTTGATCAGCTTGATTTTAATGTTTCTCAAATTAATGGCACAACTACCTATCATGAATTTACAATAAAAATGGGATGTACAAATCTTACAGCACTTGGAACAACTTGGGAGTCAGGTCTGGTACAGGTTTACAACCCTCATACGTTTTCTGTTGCAGCAGGATGGAACGCCCACGTTTTTGATAATGCTTTTGACTGGGATGGTATATCAAATGTAATTGTTGAGATTTGCTTTAACGAAAGCCCTCCTTTTCCTAATTATACGGACAATTCTATTTCCCCCTCAACCACGACTGCTTTTGTTTCCTGCCTTTACAGTCAGTCCGATTCTTATGATATGTGTCCCGATTTAACTAATTTCATCAGTCAATCATTTGACCGCCCCAATGTTCAGTTTCACTATTGCGGCGAAACACCCAATCCGGCCAGCTACAGTTATTTATGGACAGCTTTGAATGGAAACATTACAAACCCTGCAGTTCAAAGCACAACTGCGCACCCTGCAGTTACTACAAGATATAAAGTAACAGCCACAAATATTATAGGCGGATGTTCATCTTCCGATTCTGTTAATGTTGTAATAATGAATGTAAACTCAATAACAATTACACCTTCTGGTCCATATTGTGTTAACGGTAACAATGATACCCTGCATACAAATCTTCCTCCGGGTATTGGCACCTGGTCGGGCCCCGGAATAATAGATTCTTTATTGGGAATTTTCAAGCCTTCTGCTGCACTGGCAGGTCCGCTTCACCGGATAATTTATACTATCAGCGGTGCCTGCGGTTCAGGTGCTGATACTGCTAACATTATTGTTGTTCCTCAGCCAAACGCGGCAATTACACCTGTCGGAGGGCAGTGCTCAACTGGTTCTCCTATCACACTTTCTGCGGCAACGCCCGGCGGTACATGGACCGGCACAGGTATTACCAGCGGCTCTGCCGGTACATTTGATCCCGCCATTGCAGGTATCGGCAATCATATAATTACGTATTCAATCACCACCCCTTGTGCATCTTCTGATACTGTGACAATAAATGTTGTTTCGCATCTTGATGCAACAATTACACAGGCGGGCCCTTTTTGTACATCATCTCCTGTGATTACGCTTCATGCTATTGATATTGGAGGGGTGTGGTCAGGCGTAGGTGTATCCGACAGCTTAATCGGCACATTCAGTCCATTAGCTGCTGGTGCAGGAAGCCATCCTGTTACGTATACCATTTCTGGATTATGTGGTGCCACGGACACTAAAACAATCGTAATTTCAGCATCGCCGATTATTTCAATTACAGAAAATAAAACTGAAGGCTGCGAACCCACAACCATTGATTTTACAGGTATAACAGATCAGCCTGGAGGAGTATCTGCATGGACTTTCGGAGATGGGCATAACGCAGCGGTGCTTACCACCGAAAATACATATCAGCATTACGGCTATTACAATGTTTCTTTTACTTATACTAATACCACCGGATGTACCACTGTTGTTACTAAAGACAGCTTGATAAACATACATTCTCAGCCTCATGCAGCATTTAATGCCGACCCTCAGCCGGCTACAATTGTTTATCCAGAAATTCAATATACTGATAAATCAACAGGTCAGATTAATTCCTGGAAATGGTCATTCGGGCCGTTAGGAATTCTTGGCTCTTCGCTGCTTCAGAATCCATCTTTTGTATATGCGGATACGGGTTCGTTCCCTGTGCAATTAATTGTAACTAATACTTTCGGCTGTGTTGATACCGCGAAAAAAATAACAATAATTGATCCGGTAATGGTTTTTTATGCACCAAATGCTTTTACTCCTGACGGCAATGAAAAAAATGATTTATTTGCTGTAAAAGGAGACGGTATTGATAAAAATAATTTCACCGTAGCAATTTTTGACCGCTGGGGTGAACTCGTTTATCAGTCAGCTGATATGATGGAAGGCTGGAACGGCAAAAAGAATAATACCGGCGACATTCTTGCATCGGATGTTTATGTCTGGAAAATTGACTTCAAAGATTTTAAAGGTGCCAAGCACAGCAATGTGGGGCGTGTTACGCTGGTGAAGTAGCGTTTATTTGTTTTTAAATTTAATTCTTAACAGCAGAAATTATTTTTATCCAGATTGTCATACCAATGGATTTTTCTCCATGAGGGGGCTTCTCAATAAAAAACAATTATTCACCAATTCTTGATTCTCATTATTACCCTGATTTGATAATTTGGCAGCAAAAAGCCAAATAGGATCAAGAGGATAATAATTACAAAGAGGCCGCAATTTGTTACAAATTGCGGCCTTTTTGTTACAAATTGTGCCAATCGGTGCTGCCTATCGTTCGAAAGACATGTCCGATCGTTCGAAAAAACGTGTCTTTCGCTTCACAAACAAGAGCTATCGTTCGAATGGGGACGCCTTTCGTTTCAATGGTAATGTCTATCGTTCGAAAAACAAAGGCAATCGTTTGAAAAGGCTTGTCTTTCGTTTCAGTCGTAAGCTGTATCGTTCGAAATACAATGTCTATCTTTCGAACGGCTGGACGGGGGCGGTAAAAGCTCAAAAGTTCATAAATTAAATTTCACGCAAATGATGTTTTTCTATCTTTGCGCTTATGAATACTGCGTATCTTATATTGGGCACAAACAAAGGAGATAAACCCCGCAATCTTTTGCAGGCTGTTGATTTGATAGCGTCTAATGCCGGAGCAGTGATAAAAAAATCAGATATTTTTTTAACCGCCCCTTGGGGCAATACTAATCAGCCCGATTTTTATAATCAGGCCATTTGCATTCAAACTTCTTTATCGGCCGCCACTTTGTTAAAAGAGCTGCTGGCAGTAGAACAATTGCTGGGACGTAAGCGCACCGGTGAAAAATGGGCGGAACGTACCATGGATATTGATATTTTGTTTTATAATGATGAAATTATTAATGATCCCGACTTAAAAATACCTCATCCTTTTATGTCGGAGCGGAAATTTGTATTGGCTCCAATGGCACAGCTGGCGCCTGATTTCATTCATCCGGTATTAAAAAAAAATATCAGAACAATGCTTGCAGCATGCATTGATAAATTAGAAGTTGTAAAACAATAGAGTAACAGTAAAAATTTGTGTTATAAAAATGAGAAGCGGGGAGTCATTATATAATTTTATAGCAATAGAAGGGAATATCGGGGCCGGTAAAACAACACTTGCAGCAAAGCTTTCGGACGATTTTAACTCGCGTTTAATCCTGGAGCAGTTTGCCGAAAACCCTTTTCTTCCCAAATTTTATGCTGAACCCGACAAATATGCTTTTGCCCTTGAACTTTCGTTTTTGGCCGAACGCTACCAGCAGCTGAAAGGCGAACTCAGCCGGCAGGATATTTTCAAGCCTTGTATTGTTTCGGATTATTTCTTTTTAAAGTCCTTAATTTTCGCCAAAGCAAACCTCAGCGAAGACGAGCATGAGCTCTACTCAAAGCTTTTTCATATCATTAACGATTCTCTTCCAAAACCCGATTTGTTTGTTTACCTCTATCATGATATTTCGAGGCTTCAGGAAAACATTAAAAAACGAGGCAGAAATTATGAGCAGAATATTTCAGATGACTATCTGATAAAAATACAAACAGCTTATTTCGATTTTATAAAACAGCTCGGCGACCTGCGTATCATTATTGTTGATGTTAATAATATCGACTTTGCAAATGATGAGGAACATTATAGGCAGCTGATAAAAATTATTAATCAACCGCATAGCCAGGGAATCACGCGATTGAAAGTTTAGCTTTATCTGCTGTTTTTTATTCCCCTTGAAAAATTATAACCATTCCTGCACTTGAATAGAGATTCCGTGAATGGAAGACGTTGCCTGTAAGACCTTCCTGTGGCTGACTTTGAAACAAAACAAATCGAATTTTACCGAAAGTTTTGAATAAATAATCAGTTGTATTCTGCTTTGTTTTAAATATAATTGGTCAAAAACTTTAATAAGTAGAAAATTTAATTATTTTTGCGTCCTGATTCGAGGAATTATAAAAATTTCATATAGAAATAACCAATAAAAATGAAAAAAAGATCTTTACAAACACTAGGTTTAGCGGTAATCGCAGCTGTTGGTTTTACTGCCTGTGACGGGCTGGCCAAATTAGTTAAAAATGCTGATAAAATCACCTACAAAGTTACACCTGATCCATTGGAAATGATTGGTGACAGTGTTTCTGTAAGCATCAGCGGTACTTATCCCGCAAAAGTATTCCCTAAAAAAGCAACAGTAACAACCATTCCGGTGGTTAAATATAACGGAGGAGAAAAAGCACTTAAACCTGTGGTGTTAATAGGTGAAAGCGTTCAGGGTGCCGGACAAAAAATCAACAACGAAAAAGGCGGAAGCTTCACTTATACTTCTGAAAAAATTGCTTACGTGCCCGAAATGAAGGTAGCGACATTGGAACTTAGAGTAGCCGGACAGGTAAAGAAAAAAGTAAAAGATCTGCCTGCAAAAAAAGTTGCTGACGGAACTATTGCTACTTCACTGCTTGTAAAGAGTGATGAAAAAGCAATTATGGCTAAAGATAAATTTGTAAAAACAATCCCGCGCACTGCAACCGGCGAAATATTCTTTCAAATCAGCCAGTCAACAGTAAGGCCAGCTGAATTAAACAGCCCTGAAATGAAGGTTTTTGAAGAGTTTATTAAAAATGGAGTTGCCAAAAATTTTGCATTTAAGGGAATCAGCGTTTCTGCTTATGCTTCTCCTGACGGCGAATTAGATAAAAATGCTAATCTGGCCACAGACCGTGCAAAAGAAACAGTTAAAAAGTGTATGGAAATGGCTTCCAGTAAAAAAGAGAAATTTACTGCCGGTGAAGCTAAAGGATTTTATACAACTGTAACTACAGCTGAAGACTGGGATGGTTTCAAAAAAGCAATGGAAGCATCTTCCATTCCTGATAAAGATATTATTTTACGTGTTTTAACTATGTATCCTGACGGTCCGACCCGCGAGAAAGAAATTAAAAACCTTTCGAAAACATGGGTTGAAGTTGCTGACAAAATTTTACCAAAATTGCGCAGATCAGTGTTGACAATTAATGCTGACGAAAACAGCCGCACTGATGCTCAGATTAAAGCTTTAGCTGCAGTTTCTGCCGACAGCTTATCAGTAGAAGAAATATTATATGCTGCTACACTTACAACTGATATTAATGCTAAATTGGATATCTACAAAAAAGCGGAAGCAAAATACGGCAGCGACTGGAGAACTTCAAACAACGTAGGTTATATTTATTTAATGCAGAATAAATTAAATGACGCCGAAACTCATTTGAAAAAAGCTGATGGATTATCTCCCGCCAATCCTATTGTTAAAAACAACTTAGGTGTCGTTGCACGCTGGAAAGGTGATCGCAAAGGCGCAATGGACCTTTATAAGGCAGCTTCAAGCGCTGGTCCTGAAGTAACTTATAATATGGGAATTATTGAAATTCAAAACGGCAACTATGGTGCAGCTGCATCTGATTTTGGAAGCGCTGATTCTTTCAATTCAGCTTTAGCTAAATTATTAAATAAAAATGCTGACGGTGCAATGACAACAATTGATAAAGCACCTGAGAAAGACGCTGCTTCATCACTTTACTTAAAAGCTGTAATTGGTGCTCGTCAAGGTAAGGCAGATGTTATGGCAAGCAATTTAAAAGCAGCAATTCAAAAAGATGCATCTTTTAAACAAATGGCAAAAGATGATGCTGAGTTTATTAAATTCCGCGACAATGCTGATTTCAAAACAGCAACAAACTAGTATTCACTCAGTTTTATATAATAAAAAACGTCCGGCTTGTGCCGGACGTTTTTGTTTTCAGCCGATTGTTAATTGCCCCCTCAGCCCATTTCTCCGCTTCATAAGAAGTATTTAAGTTGAATGCCCTTAATTTATTTTTCTGTTTAATATCGGTTTCTTCCTTTTTACGCACTTCCCAAACTTAAAGAAGCACTTGGTAAACCCTCTCTTTTTTTAAGACAGATCTCGTCATTCCTTTGTACGGACATTAAAACAAAGGACATGAAAAAAATTATTTTACTCAGCTCTGCCATCATCATTGCGGCATCGATTAAGGTGTATGGACAAAAAATAGATATCCAAAAACTGCAGAATGGCTTTACTAAAACTCAAAAATGGCTGTCAAGCGACTCTCTGAAAAAAGCAAGAACTGCAGTCATTAAAAACATCAGCAAAGACAGTATTCACAAAGAAGCAAAAAGTTTATACTATGGCGATGCTGCAACAGTATTCCATATCGGCTGGGAAGACGGCCGTGCTCCTGAGTTTTCAAACGCTTATGTTTTGCACCGCCATGAGTTCCGACTGAATGTACTCGGGCGGAGCTCTTTTGCAATCAGCAGCAGGCTGGAAATATCAAGCTGTTTACCGCTAATTGTGATACCTAATGTCGCATTTAAATATCAGTTTTTCGACAGCAGAAATTTTACTTCAGCTTTAGAGCTGGGAACTGCCGGGGGAGCGTTTCCTGTTGCTTTTGCTGAAGCATTACCGCTGCCTGGCGTAATAATAGGTGCCGGCACTGCAGGCTTTATCAGAGGGTCGGATAATCATTTAAAACTTTACGCAAGCTGGCATCCTGCGCACAGGCTGACTTTTTCGGTAAGAAGCGGTGTATCATTTTTGAAGATTGGATATTCAGGAGTTGCAGGGGCCGCCGGCATTGGCGGAGGCGGTGCGTTTGCGGACGCTATCCCGATTAATGTAAGCCAGAGGTTCATTTATTTAATGGGAGGCTTTGAAGCGGATTATGTGATAAATAAAAAGAATGTGATTGTTCTAAATTCGTTCGCCGGCGGGTTTGCAGGAGGCAAGAGCCAGCTCATAGTTCCTTCACTCGGCTGGACACATGCTAAAACTCATTTTCATTATACACTGGGTTTATACACTTTAATAGACCCGCCGTCATACCAGACATGGAATGCTGAAAAATCCAAACAGGCGGTAGGCGCTTATGCCAATGTTTATTGGGTTTTCAATAACCGCGTCAGAAAATAAATAAGTTTTATTCAAATTTTATCGCTTTATCTAATTGTATTAAAATAAAATAATTAACCTAAAAACTAAATCAAATGAAAACTCTAAAAAAATCAATCGTCCTTGCATCAATTGCTTCTGCTTTATTCAGTTCATGCAAGCAGTCACAAATGCTTCCTTTGTCACTTACTGGGCATAACGGATTAAAAATTTCAAGTGTTTCCTTAAGCGGACTTAATGGAGAAGTAAAAATTAAAATCAAAAATCCGAATACAGAAGATGTTAAATTATTCCGTTCCGATTTAGATATCAAACTGAATGATATACCAATAGGCATAGCCAAAGTCAAGAAACGGACTGTAATACCGGCCAATTCAGAAGTTGAGGAAGTTTTGTATTTAAAAACTGATTTTTCAAAGATGGGATATTCCGATGTTCCTAAAATTATTAAAATGGTCAGAAATAAAAACGTAACACTTTCTGTAAACGGTAATCTTAAAAACGGGCGGACTTTCAATAAAACACTTACCCCTGTTGAGATAAGAGATACTGTAAATATGGAAGAAAAAACAAAACCTATTGTGGCTTTTCTTTCAGAGGCAGGAAAAAAGACAGTGAAGTTCTTCAGCAAAAAAAAATGTGAAGAGTAATGGGGATATCAATATTATTAAATGTGAAGTACAGGCACAAAAAAACCAATCTCTAAAAGGATTGGTTTTTTTTATGAAAAAAATAAATCTTACTGTTTAATATTCGCAACAAAATATTCGCGGTTCATGCGCGCGATATTTTCCAAAGAAATTCCTTTCGGACATTCTGCTTCGCATGCTCCGGTATTGGTACAGCTTCCAAATCCTTCGTCATCCATCTGAGCTACCATGTTTTTTACACGGGCAACAGCCTCTATTTTTCCCTGTGGTAATAAAGCAAACTGTGAAACTTTTGCTGAAACAAACAGCATTGCAGAAGCATTTTTACATGCAGCAACGCAGGCGCCGCAGCCAATACATGCGGCAGCATTGAAGGATGCATCTGCATCGTCTTTTGGAATCGGGATACAGTTTGCATCCTGCGCAGTTCCTGTATTTACAGAAACAAATCCGCCTTTTGCCATAATCCTTTCAAAACCTGAACGGTCAACTGTTAAATCTTTTATTACCGGGAAAGCCTGTGCTCTCCAAGGTTCTACCACAATGGTGTCGCCCTCTTTAAACGAACGCATGTGTAACTGGCAGGTGGTGATTCCTGATTTCGGACCATGCGGACGGCCGTTGATAACCATGCTGCACATACCGCAGATACCTTCGCGGCAATCGTGGTCAAATACAATAGGGTTTTCGTTTTTACTTACAAGTTGTTCGTTCAACACATCAAACATTTCAAGAAACGACATATCGGGTGAAATATCTTTTACAGGATATGTTACCAATTGCCCTTGTTCTTTTCCGCTGTTCTGACGCCAGATTCTCAGCGTTAAATTCATATTTCCGGTACTCATATTTTTGGGATTTTATAATTTGTACACCCTAAGGGTTTTTAAAACTCTTAGGGTATTGAATCGTATTAACTATTTATAACTTCTAGAACTTGGATGAACAACATCAAATACTAAATCTTCTTTATGCATTTCATACGTGTTATTTCCTTTGTATTCCCAGGCCGAAACATAAGAGAATTCCTCATCTTTGCGAAGTGCTTCGCCGTCCGGCGTCTGTGATTCAATTCTGAAATGCCCGCCGCATGACTCCGAACGGTTCAAAGCATCCATACACATCAACTCGCCTAATTCAAGGAAATCAGAAACACGGCTTGCTTTTTCCAGTTCCGGATTCATTTCATTTTGCTTTCCTGTAACGCGTAAATCTTTCCAAAACTCATCGCGCAATACCCTTATTTCCTGAATAGCTTCTGTCAATCCTTTTTCGTTGCGTGCCATGCCGCATTTTTCCCACATTATTTTTCCTAATTTTTTGTGGAAATGGTCAACAGATTTCGTTCCTTTAATTGCAAATAGTTTATCAATCTGAGACTGCACTTCGTTCTCAGCGGCAACAAATGCTTCGTGAGTTGTTGGTATTGCTTTTACTGCAATTTCTTTTGCTAAATAACTGCCGATAGTGTAAGGGATAACAAAATATCCGTCGGCTAAACCCTGCATCAATGCTGATGCTCCAAGGCGGTTAGCGCCGTGGTCGGAGAAGTTTGCTTCACCTAAGCAGTACAATCCTTGAACGGTTGTCATCAAATTATAATCCACCCATAACCCGCCCATTGTGTAGTGCACTGCAGGGTAAATTCGCATTGGAACCACATATGGATTTTCGCCTGTAATCTGCTCATACATTGAAAATAAGTTACCGTATTTTTCTTCTACAACCTGCTTTCCAAACTCTTTTAACTGCGCTTCTGTAGGGTTTTCAATGTTTGATTTTTTAGCCTGTACTTTTCCGAAACGTTCAATAGCAGCCTTGAAATCCAGGAATACCGCCATTTTTGAAGTGCCCACGCCGTAACCTTCGTCGCAGCGTTCTTTTGCTGCTCGTGATGCAACATCGCGCGGCACCAGGTTGCCAAATGCAGGATATCTGCGCTCTAAATAATAATCTCTTTCTTCTTCAGGTATTTCATTTCCTTTACGTGTGTCGTTTTGTTTTTTGGGAACCCATATACGCCCGTCGTTGCGCAGTGATTCGCTCATCAATGTTAATTTGGACTGATGATCTCCTGAAACGGGAATACATGTTGGGTGAATCTGCGTGAAGCATGGGTTGCCGAAGAACGCGCCTTTTTTGTGAGCTTTCCATGCTGCTGTTGCATTGCAGCCCATTGCATTTGTAGATAGATAAAATACGTTGCCATAACCGCCTGTGCACAATAAAACAGCATGTCCGAAATGGCGTTCTAATTTGCCAGTTACTAAATCGCGTGCAATAATACCGCGTGCTTTATCATCAATTTTTACAACTTCAAGCATTTCGTGGCGTGTGAACATGTCAACAGTTCCTAAGCCAATCTGGCGCTGTAAAGCACTGTATGCCCCTAATAATAATTGCTGTCCGGTTTGTCCGGAAGCATAGAATGTGCGCTGTACTTGTGTACCGCCGAATGAGCGGTTGCTGAGCATGCCGCCGTATTCGCGTGCTAAAGGAACGCCCTGTGCAACACACTGGTCAATAATATTATTGCTGACTTCCGCCAAGCGGTAAACGTTTCCTTCACGTGCGCGGTAATCGCCGCCTTTAACGGTATCATAAAATAAGCGGTAAATGCTGTCGCCGTCGTTTTGATAATTTTTTGCTGCATTAATACCGCCCTGTGCAGCGATAGAGTGAGCTCTGCGCGCCGAATCCTGGAAACAGAATACTTTTACTTTGTATCCGAGTTCTGCCAGTGAAGCCGCCGCAGAAGCTCCGGCAAGTCCTGAGCCTACTACAATAATTTCTAAATTTCTTTTATTTGAAGGGTTAACAAGTGCCGCAGAGGATTTATATTTACTCCACTTTTGTTCGATTGCACCTTCCGGAATTTTGCTGTCTAATTTTGACATATTTTTTTAATTATTGAATTGTTGTGTTGGCGAAAGTTGATTATTTGGATACAATAAATCGAAATTATTTTATCCATCCTGCATACATTGCAATCGGCATTGCTGCAAAAACCAATGAAATTAGTATTGAAAACCCAAAGCCGATTGCCTTAACAACAGGCGTATATTTCGGATGGTTCCATCCAAGTGTTTGAAAGGCAGATTGAAATCCGTGCATTAAATGATAGGCCAAAGAAATCACACCTAAAATATAAATGATAACAATTACCAGGTTCCCAAAAACTTCTTTCATCTCATTGAAAAGAGTTTCTTTTCCGCTGGTGATTTCATCGGTAAAGCGGCTCAGCACCCAAAAATGTTTTAAGTGAATAATTAAAAAAAGCAGCAATAATGTTCCTAAAAGCCCCATTGAACGGGAGTACCATGTGCTTCCGGCTTTCCCGTTATACACAGCATATTTTACAGGACGTGCTTTATTATTCTGCCTTGTTAAAATTGCTGCTTGTATAATATGAAGAATAATTCCGATGAAAAGCACTACTTCTACAATTCGGATCAGGGGGTTGTGCGCCATAAATTCCGCGCCGGCATTAAAGGTTACTCCTCCGTCATTTAAAAAAATAAGCGCGTTAAGCACACAGTGAACAACAAGAAATGAAATTAAAAATAATCCTGTAAGGCTCATTAATAATTTTTTTCCGAGTGATGATTGCAAAAATTTAGCTGAAGTAGTACTCATAATTATTATCTGTTTAAAGTAGTTCTTTTTTGTTTCGAGGAACAAATGTAGTATCCAAAATCATTTCTATCAAGTAAATAATTTTCGGAACGTAAAATTTTAAAATAGAGTTTGTAGAAAGGCCCTTAGCTGTTGACTTCTGCCGATAATTTATAATCATTTTAAATTATAAAAAACAAGGGATTTCTGCCTCTTGAAGCTCTTGAAAAATTCTCCGGATATATATTTGGGCCGGCTGATTTATCATCACAGTTTGCCTGGGAAAATTTTATTTACATGATTGTGTAAAAAAAATGAATTATAAACTGATCTAAATGATTTCTCTATGTGGATTTTATTTCCAAACTTTGATGCTTAAATATAAAAACAGTTTATGAAATACCAGGCAATCAACCCACAGCTATACATTGATAACCGCAGCCGTTTTGCAAAAAAATTAAAACCAGGTTCAATAGCAGTTTTTAACTCCAATGACATAATGCCGACAGGCGCTGACGGTTCAATGATGTTCATTCAAAACACCGATATCTTCTACCTTTGCGGGATTGATCAGGAGGAAAGTATTTTAGTGGTTTTTCCGGATGCGAAAGAAGAAGCTAACCGGGAAGTATTGTTTCTCAAAGAAACCAATGAACACATTGCCGTCTGGGAAGGACATAAATATACTAAGGAAGAGGCGATGGCTGCATCGGGAATAAGAAAAATTTACTGGATGAAAGATTTTTCTTCGGTGTTCAATGCCTTGATGTGTGAAGCTGAAAATGTGTATTTGAATACGAATGAACATCTTCGTGCTGTTGTTGAAGTGCAGACACGCGATGCACGTTTTGTAAAGTTTTGCAAGGAACGCTACCCGCTGCATAGTTATAAGCGTTCTGCTCCAATCATGCATGAACTGAGGGCAATTAAATCGAAATACGAAGTAGAGGTGATGCAGAAGGCGTGTGACATTACTGAAAAAGGTTTTCGCAGATTATTAGGTTTTGTAAAACCGGGAATCATGGAATATGAGATTGAAGCAGAGCTGGTGCATGAGTTTGTCCGTAACCGTTCACGCGGATTTGCTTACGGCCCCATAGTTGCTTCGGGCGCAAGCGCATGCGTGCTGCATTATACTGATAATAATAAAGAATGCAAAGCAGGCGATGTGATTTTGCTTGATGTTGCTGCAGAATACGCCAATTATGCCAGTGACCTAAGCCGCAGCCTTCCTGTAAACGGCAAATTTACAGTGCGTCAGAAAGCTGTGTACAATGCGGTATTAAGGGTAATGCGTGCTGCAATAAAAATGCTTGTGCCGGGTAATAATATAATTGATTATCACAAAGTGGTTGGTAAAATAATGGAAGCAGAGCTGATTGAGTTAGGGCTGCTGAATAAAAATGATGTAGCAAAACAAAATCCGGATGCGCCTTTATATAAAAAGTATTACATGCACGGCACGTCTCATTTTTTAGGATTAGACGTACATGATGTAGGCAGCCGTTACCGTCCGTTTGAAGCAGGCATGGTGTTTACCTGCGAGCCCGGAATTTATATTCCGGAAGAAAATTTAGGAATACGTTTAGAAGATGATATCCTGATTACAGAAAACGGACCTGTTAATTTAATGGCCAATATTCCTATTGAGGCAGATGAAATAGAAAAATTAATGGCTGATTAATTGCAGCTTATTTAGACCGGACAGGTTTTCAAAACCTGTCCGGTCTATTATAACAAACCGCATCCGGGCTGTCATACATCAATCCGCTAAGATTGAAATAATTTTTTTCAAATTGAATTCCCTTAAACGTTTTATTGATTTTATTCTTTTCGGCAATATTTATGTTGCGCTGGGAACAATATGCCTAGTTCAAAGTACAGTCATTCAGCTCAAGCTGGCCGATCATTTATTATCGTACTCCATGCTTGTTTTTTTTGCCGCTGTATTTGTATATAATTTCCAGCGCATTTTTTACAAACCTACACTTGACAGCAGCCTTATCTCTATCCGCAGAAAATGGATTTTCAATCACCAAACATCAGTTAAACTGCTTACAATTGCAGGGTGCACAGGCGTTGCCGTCACATTCTTTTTCAATAATTATAAAATTCTGCTTTATCTTTCGCCCCTCTTAATTCTATCATTGTTGTATTTTCTTCCATTTGTAAAATTGCGAAGAACACCCTGGTTAAAATTACTTACGCTTGTTTTGGTCTGGACAATGGTAACATCCGTTGTTCCTTTATTATTAGGAGGTGCAGAGCTGTTTACTTTAAAAAGTTTTTTACATATTATATTGCGTTTTTGTTTCCTTACTGCAATCTGTATCCCTTTTGACATCCGCGATATTCACATTGATAAAGCAGATCTGGTTACCACTGTTCCACAGTTGATAGGCGAAAATAAAGCAAGACAGCTGGCTATGGGATTTATGTTTTTATACATAATTTTAATTATTCCTGAATATTTATTTGGAATGGTTAACTTAAAAATATTCATAGCATTAATTATTTCTGCCGTAATAAATGCAGTATTGGTTTTAATGAGCAGCTCTAACCGCAGCGAATATTTTTACGTTGCGGTTATTGACGGCACGATGATTTTGCAGGGGCTGATGCTGCTTTTAGTTTATTATTTATAATGTGGAATGTGAGTAAGGGCTCTCTGGCAGGCAGCAATAAATGGACTTTAATTAAATGAAAAACACGTTCTGCCATTTTTCTAAAATGTCCGAACGTGTTCAAAAAATAATGGGGAAGTTAAATGCTGTATTATACTATATTCAGGCGTTTTGCCAAATCATCTTTATAGGAACCTCCGATAGGAATCAGTTTTTTATCTTCTTCTAAAATCAGGTTAGGCTGTTCAATAGCAATAATTTTGTCGATACGGACAATAAATGAACGATGCACGCGCACAAAATCAGTCTGAGATAATTTTTTCTCGATATCTTTCATTGTTGAATGGATTGTATAACGAGCCCCGGCAGTATTGATTACTACATAGTCTTTCAGCGCTTCAACATAATAAATATCGCTCGATTTTACTTTTACCAATCTGGAATTCGATTTTACAAAAAGAATATCTTTCGATTCTTTATTTTCAACAATCGAATACAATGAATCAAGTTCTTTTTTTACATCTGTTTCTTTCTCATGCTTGTAAATAGACATTTCTATTGAGGTGCGCAGATCTATTTCTTTAAACGGCTTAATAATATAGCCGTAAGGCTCCGATAGTTTTGCTTTGCTTAAAGTGCTTTCGTCAGCATAAGCTGTAAGATAAATAACAGGAATGTTGAATTTGTCATGGATTTGTGTAGCAGCTTCAATCCCGCTCATATCACCTTTTAACATAATATCCATTAACACTAAGTCCGGCTGCAACTCTTCTGTTGACCGGATAGCTTCTTCGCCAGTGGAGCATATCCCCATTACAGAATATCCAAGTTTTTTTAAACTTTGTTGAATATCTTTAGCAATGATGCTTTCGTCTTCAACTATAAGGATGTTTGTTTTTGACATTTTTACTTTTATTTTTAAATTTAGTCGTCCAAAGTTACAACATTTAGTAAGGCTGTCAAAATTGAAATATAAAAAACTCAAAAATAATTGAAACCTCTGATTATCTGAATTCGTAATAGCCATCATATTATTGTTGAAAACCTTTGTTCAAAAGTTTTTAAGTCGAGCAGCCATATCCCGTAATTATAAATCTATTTTTATAAAAAAAATATTTTGCAAGCCGTACACAAATCATATTCACTCTTTTCAATAGCATTATTGGTAATAATGCAAGGCATTTTTGCCGGCGCTGATGCGCAGGTAGATGTTAATAAAGTTTCCATTGTTGAAAAGTATGTTGTTGCCTATAATGATGTAACAAAAATGAAATTTATAAATGATTCCGCTCTCTATGCAGAAGGCTGGAATACGCTCCCTCAGCCGAAGTTCTGGCAGCAGGTAATGAAACTTTCAGCTGATTCGGCCTTAGTATGCGTTGCTGCAAGCCGAAGGGTTGTTGATCGCATTTCCGTTTCGGAATGGAACAAATTATCAGATGCCCGGCATTCATCATATAAGGACAGTGTCAGAAAAGTTTATAATATTCCTGACAGCTCGCCTGTATTTGTTACCGCCGGCAAAAAAAGCTTTTACCAATTTAAAAAAGTAATGCCTACTATCAACAGGTCTATTAACGTATTTAAGCAGAACGGCATAGATCCCTGGTATGCGCAGGCTATTCTGCTGATTGAAAGTCCGGGCAAAACAAATACTAAATCCACAGTTGGTGCTAACGGGCCGTTTCAACTGATGAAAGCAGTGGCCAAACACGAAGGTTTGATTGTAAACGGCAAAATTGATGAACGCACAGATATTGAAAAGTCAGCATTAGGAGCATCCCGTTTACTCAGCAGAATATGCATACCTTACGTAAAAACAATGCTAGACAGCGCTCATTTAAAATACAGCGAAACGGATTTATGGTTCAGGCTGCTTGTACTGCACGCCTACCATGCGGGAGCGGGAAATGTTGCGGGCGTGATACGAAAAATAAACCCCTGCGAAGGCGGGATTCAGCTTATTCAAACAGTTTGGCAGACTACCTACGGCGGATTTAAAAATGCATCTCAGAATTATTCTCAATTAGCTTTAGCGGCATTTTTTAATTTTGATGAAATTGTGATGCAGCAAAGGGATTCTGTTTTTTTAATTGAAGGGGACCGCATGTATAACGAATACTGCCGCTGCGGTTTTGCTCCGTTTGATAAATGCAGTTATTTATCAAATTGCGCTTCGAAGTATGAAACGGATTTGGTTGACGGCACTATTCCTTTTGATTATTTTATTTCGAAAACAAAAATTGTAGAAAACGAATTAGCCGGACTTTCGCCTTATCAATCACCTTACAGTGATGAACGTTATAATAATATAGGATTTAAGCTTCTGAAAGCCAGAAAAACAGAGGATGCTTATAAAGTATTTAAACTGAATGAGACTAATTTCCCAGAATCATGGAGCGTTTACCATGGCTTGGCAGATACCTACCGGTTAATGGGGCAGAGAGATTTAGCTTTATTAAACTATAAAAAATCTTTAAAGCTTAATCCAAACGATGAGGAAAGCCAGCGTGCTATCACACGGTTAAAGGGCAAATAGGTTTGAATTTATTGTTTTCTTTAATTTAAAAAACCTCAATAATCTTTTGTCCTTTTTTATCTCTTCCATTTTAATTTTTTTATTGCTGTTCTTTTAGCTTTGTTTGATCATTGCTTCTCTCCGTTTAATCTTCAATTCTAATGAGTTTTTGAGTGTTTCAATCAAAAAGGTTTATCTTTGAAACACCCATTAAACTTTCGGCTATGTCATTTGAACAATTAAGAAAAGATGGAAACTCCTGCTATGTTTCAAAAAGCAAACCCTTCATGGCAAAGTTTAATTTAAATGATTACTTAGAAAGAGTTTTTGATTTTGCATTCGGAATGACCTTCGAGAACCTTGGTGAACACAGGGAACACAGAACAGGCGGGCAGGTGAAGAGAGAAAACGGAGAATTGTTTATCAATACATTCCAAGGTAAACTGTCAGAATTCGGGATGCATAAATTTTTTTTTGATAAAGGAATTAAAACAGAAGAGCCTGATTTAGGAATGTGGAAAAAGGGGATTTGGGATGATGCTGACCTCGAGATTTATAAAAAAAAAATCAATATAAAATCTGCTGCTTTTTTTTCGAACCTATTGCTGCTTGAATCAAAAGATTGGGATAATGCGGGTAATTATATTCCTAATTTAGAGAAGAAAAACGCTGCGTATGATTTTTTTATCCTGACAAGAATTCAGCCTGACGGCAAAGGGTTGATGCGAAAAGAAAAACTATTTTACTCGAAAGAAATTGAAAAACAAAAATTGAAAAAATTGATTTTTCAGGAAAGCTGGAAATTTGATATTGCCGGCTTTATAACTTATGAAGAACTCAAATGCATAATCGGCAAAAAACATATCCTCCCTCAAAACGCTCTGTTGAACGGCAAAACACTTATGGATGCAGAAAATTATTACTGTCAGGCGGGTGATATGCGCGATATTGGCGCCATCCTGCCTTTATTATAATTTATTATCTGAAACAAGCGCTCAGATTTCTTAATGTTCATTTCCTCTTTTCTCAGCAGTCTTTCCTGCAGTCTGTATTGATATTTTTCAGGCGTGAATATTTTTTCTTTCTGAAAGTTTCCAGAAGCCTCGGCTTGACTGCATCTTATGAAAGGCTGACATTATAGTCTGATTTTTTACTTGATTTAAGGCTGAAAAAAGGGTGAGCCATATCATAGAATTTTAGGGGGTAAATAATTAATATTGTTTTTATCTGCCTCAAAAAAATCGAATAAGAAGGAAGCCTATTTTATTTTGTATTCGACTGTAGCGGCTGAATTATGACAAACTTTAAAACATTCTTAATATCAGCTCGTGCACCTGCATTATTCTCAGCTTTTTTGCATTTCGATTTTTGTTTTGCAGTATGGGTATTAACTGTGCTATGGCGCCTTTCATCAGCGAAGAGTTTCATTTGCCGCCTTCCCCAAAAAGGATTTATGATTTCCATCCCGATTTTTGCAGGAGCGCCGTTCTACTTCCTGCTTGGTTATCGGGGCAGTATATCGGCCGTAAAGCCAGTATAAGAAAAGAAGAAATAGATGAGCATGGTCATAAAATGACCGCACATTTTATTTGAAATTTGTAAAAAATAATAGTTATGGAAGCAGCAGTAAATTTTTCGAAAATAAAAAATGAATATTCATACAGCGATTATAAGAAACTGGTTATCGCTCAAGCGGAAAATAGGCATACAAGCGGGATAGAGCAGCTGCCGGAACGGATTGAAGCCACAAAAATAAATGCACAGCGCATGAAGCGTATTGATAAACACGTCGAACTTTTCAATGAATTAAAGGGTGTTCTGAAAAACATTAAAAAAAATTGGACATGGTTTGTGCTTGTTGAATCGTGGTGCGGTGACGGTGCGCAGAACCTGCCTGTAATTGCAAAGATTGCAGAAAGTTCACTTAACATTGAATTGAAAATATTGCTGCGTGATGAAAACCCTGAAATAATGGATGGATACCTGACAAATGGATCCAGATCTATTCCAAAACTTATCTGTATTGATTCTGATACACAAGAGGAAATAGGCACATGGGGCTCCCGACCTGTTAAAATCCAGCAGATGGTTAAAGAATTTAAGGCGCAGTTTGCTGATACACCCCATGATGAATTTGTCAAAAACCTTCATCTTTGGTATGCGAAAGATAAAGGGGAATCACTTCAAAGGGATTTTGAGAAACTGCTCACCGAATGGGTAATCGGATGAAAATTGTCCGGTAGAAAAAACTCTTTTATTTTTTATTCTCTGCGTACCTCTGTGAAAAATTCTCTGTGAATTTCCGTGTAATAAAACACTTTTAAAATAGATTTCCTAAAAGCGTTTTTGTTTCAGATTATCCAATACGTTCCGGGTTTCACAAATAAGGAATGCACGTCTCCGGTGTACTGATATTCATTTCATAAGTAAAAGAAGGAGCTTTATTCAATGCTCCGCTTCCCGTAAATCATATTTAAAATATTATCTGGAATAAACACCGCGATTGCTGCAGATTCTGAAAGCTTTTAATAACGGGCATTTCATGCATTCCCTGTAAATATAGTTTACACAAAAACACTGCAGACAGCACCTTTTATTAATATGATAGGCGTCATAATAAATAAATGTAGATTATTGGCCGGCGCCCATAATTACCCCGTCATTATTGAAAAATATTTTCAATATTAATTTTTATCACTTTGCAGACTATGACACGAGTCATAGTTTTAGCTCGTGTGTGCTTCTATCTTTACGGAGCAGTTTAATGAGTCACAATTTTAATTAATCTAAATATATTTAAATGGAAACAATAGATATTCTTGATGTTACGTTGTTAGAGCCGCGCTTAAAACATCCGACAATTTTTGAAAAATTTGATTCACTTGAAAAAGGGGAAACATTTATCATTCACAATGACCATGATCCTAAACCATTGTATTATCAATGATCCTAAACCATTGTATTATCAATTACTTGCCGAAAGAGGAAATGCATTTGGGTGGCAGTATTTGTCAGAAGGCCCGGAGTGGTGGAAAGTACAGATCAGCAAACTGAAAGAAGGAGAAAAAGAATCAACAATAGGGGATTTGGTTACAAAAGATTTTCGCAAAGCTGAAGTTTAAAAAAAATTTGGATTAGATTTTTGCTGCGGTGGAAAAAAAACATTGACCAAAGCGTGCAAGGAAAAAGGGCTGGATGTGGTTCAGATAGAAAAAGAACTTAAAGCAATTGGCGAAACACCAGCGGCCTCTTCTCAGGATTATAATATTTGGGAGCTTGGTTTTTTAGCGGAATATATTTTAAATACACATCATAAATACGTAGTTGCAGCAATACCTGTTATTACCGAATACACACAGAAAGTTGCAAGAGTTCATGGAGAAAGGCATCCGGAGGCAATTGAAATTGCTGGTAATTTTCAAAAAGCGGCAAATGAGCTTATTGGACACATGGTTAAGGAAGAAAATGTGCTTTTCCCTTACATTAAAAAATTAGCAGAGGCTAAAAAAAATGGAACTGTAATGGAGGGCTCACTGTTCGGTACAATCCAAAACCCGATTAATATGATGGAAATGGAACACGAACAGGTCGGGAATATATTGGAACACATCAAAAACCTTACTGACAGCTATACTCCTCCTGATGATGCCTGCACAACCTTTCGTTTATCATACGCGAAACTAAAGGAATTTGAAGACGATCTTCATCAGCAGATTCATCTTGAAAATAATATTTTTTTCCCGAAGGCAGCCGCATTGGAAAAAGAGCTGTTAGGCTAAGAATAAAAAAGTTTCAAGTTTCTGTTTATTTCAAATAAACTCTTTCAGTCCGAAATTAAAAATCGCCTGCTTAAATGGAACTTGAAACTTCTTTAATAATTTGAGAAATGAACAACTCTGCTGCTACAAAAATTTCTGCACTCATCAAGGCCAATCCTTTTTCTATATAAGCTATCACATCTATCAATAAACATTTTGAAAAATTTCGCAATTCTATATTAAGAAAAATATTGGAATCAAGAATTACAATTGCTGATGCGGCTGAAAGAGGAGGGGGCGCTGTAAATGAGTTTTTTAATAAACTGAAATTGCTTGGATTTACTGAGTCTTCCGATACTATTTTAACAGAAAAGAAAACTATGGCATATAGAGCACGCCCTGATTTTATTTTTTTTGATTTCGCGGGACATATAAATAGAATAAAAAAACGGCAGAATTTGTTATGGAGGCCGTAGGCATTATTGTACCTTGTTCTGATAACCATGATGTCCGGCTGTTTTCCTGAGTTCGGCCTCCTTTGAGATTACGAAACACTTTCCATCCACTTTAATTATTTTTTTATTTTCCAGCTGAGTAAGGTTTCGAATCACGCTCTCATAAGTAGTGCCGGCAATGTTGGCAATATCCCTGCGTGAAAGCGTATAATTAAGTTTGGATTTTTCTTTTGTATCATACCCAAAAGCATCAATAAGCATACAGATGATGATTGCAATTCTTGTTATCACTTCGCCGTGAATCATGTTTTTCATCTGTTCATCAGCTCTACGCAGCTCTTCAGAAATAAAGGTGATCAGGAAAAGACTAAAGTCTGGATTTGTTTTAATTAAAATTGTGAAAATATCAATGGGCATAAAAGTCATTTCTGTGTCGCATAATGCAATTGCAGAAATAGGGTAAAGCCTAGAATACAAACCTCTGTGGCCCACTAAAGAGCCCTTATTGGCAAGGCGCAAAATCCGCTCATTCGTTTTATCGAAAAGCGAAACAACCTTTACCATTCCTTTATTGATGAAGTAAACGCCGGTAACTTTATCGCCTTCTGAAATAATTCGTTCGTCTTTTTTGAAACTCTTTACTTTTAAATGATTTTTTAATAAGAAGATCCACTCCTCAGAGCAATAGGCAGACAAAAATGCTTCGAATGCATTCACAGTGCGCTCCTTTATTTTTTTGACATTTTCAGTTTCGTTTAACATCTAATTTGTTTTTGCAGATGAAATTTAAAATTTTAATATTTTGTCTTCATTTATTCATGCGGAGCGCCTTCAATAATTCTAAAAATATGAAGGATAAAAGGGAACAATGCATCCATTGTTTCTTTTGCCCCTTTTGTTGAACCAGGCAGTGCAAGAATGAGTGTACTGCCTTTCATGCCTGCTGTGCTTCTTGAAAGCATTGAAAAAGGTGTGCGGTCCTGTCCGTAATTTCTGGCAGCTTCCATTATTCCGGGAATTTCTTTATCTATCAAGGGGCGTATAGCCTCGGGTGTAACATCACGCGGAGAAAGGCCGGTGCCGCCTGTTAAAATAATAATATCATTTTTTAATCCGCAGAGCGTATTCACCTTATTTTGTATAACAAGGATTTCATCAGGGAGAATAGAATAATCAGAAACAGAAACTTTGCATGTTTCTAATTTTTTAATAATTGTTTTACCCGCTTTGTCTTCTTTAGCGCCGGCCGAAACACTGTCGGAGCAGACGATAACAGCAGCTTTTAAATCTTTTCTGAACTTATCTGTGAAATCGGATTTGCCGCCTTTTTTTTCTTTTAGTTTAATGGTGCTGATTTCAATTCCTTTATCAATCGGTTTCAGCATATCGTACATTGTAAGAGCCACAACTGAAGCGCCGTGCATTGCTTCTACTTCAACACCTGTTTTGTAAATAGTGTGTACTTCCATTTCAATATGAATTTCCATACCCTTGATTTCATAACGGACAGCTGTGAATTCAATTGGCAGCGGATGGCAGTCAGGGATCATATCAGAGGTGCGCTTCACTGCAAATAAGCCGGCCGTTTTTGCCATTTCAAAAACATCGCCTTTCGGAACGGTTTTGTTTTTGAGTGCATCAATGGTTTCCTGCCTGCTAACCTTAACAACCGCCTGCGCAATAGCTTCCCTTAGACTGCTTGATTTAAATGTGATATCAACCATGTATTAATTTGACAATTTGTTAATTAAATTATTCCATCAGTAAATCCGCACGCCGATACATTTTCAAATTAGTTTTTTGCGTTTTCTTTCCAGACAAATGTTTCATCTTCAAAAATTTCTTTTCCCCATACTGGTACATGTGTTTTTATTTCTTCAACAATATAGCGGCAAGCTTCAAATGCCGATGCGCGGTGCTCTGCTGAAACAAACACAAAAAGGCATATTCCGCCGGCTTTTACGCTGCCTATGCTGTGATAAATATGCATGCATGTCAGTTCAAATTTTGCAAAGGCGGCTTCGCGTAAGTCATGAAATTTTTCTTCAGCCATTTCCTCATACGCACTGTATTCAATGGACTGTACAGTTTTATTTTCGATAACGTCGCTTCTCACCTGCCCAAGAAAAATATCGTGTGCGCCGATGGTTTTTTTTGTACTGTGTTTCGCAATTGAATCAGCAATAAACTGAGGACTGATTGCTCCATTTATAAAAACGGCATGTCTTTTTTTTTCTTGCATTTTTTCTGATCAGAACAGTTTCCTTTATTTGTTTATTTACTTTCTCCTGTTATAAGTTTAATACTTGCAATCGTGAGCACCAATGCCAGCATTGCTTTCAGAGCTTTATTACTCAGTTGTTTCCTGCCTATATAGGCTCCTGCAATTCCGCCGGCAGCAGCAATTAATACCAATAAATATATGTGACTGTCAATACTTACGCCTTTTGAGAGCAGACCGGCTAATCCAGAAATAGAATTTACAAAAATAAAAAGTGCTGAAATTGCAGCAGTCTGTTTCATGTTTCCCCAATGCATTAATAATATAACTGGGCTTAGCAATATGCCGCCGCCAATTCCTATCACTCCTGAAAGAAGTCCAATTACTGCACCGATAATAAGCGCCCAGATCTTGTCGAGTTCTTTGATTTCATGACTCTCTTTACCAATAATGCCCAGCAGACGTAGGATGGGAAAAATAAGAAGTACGCCGAGAATTTTTTTATACACCGATTCATCCAATGTTATGCAGCTTCCGATAAATGAGGCAGGAATTGATGTGATAACAAAAGGCAGAAAGAGTTTCCATTTGAAGTAGCCCCCTCTGTAATATTGATAAAAGGAAATAAAAGAAACGAAAATGTTTAATATCAGCGAAGACGATCTCATAATTGCAGGACTGAAGCTGAATAATGCCATTAGTGCCAGGTAACCGCTGGCACCGCCGTGACCTACAGATGCATACAAAAATGCTATGATAAAAAGCAGCAGCAGAAATAACCAAATCAGATTTTGTTCAGGCATGGTCCCGATTTTTTATATATGGTTAGTCAATTTTTAAATATCAAAAATCAATAAAAAAAACTCTGATGATATTTCTGCCGCCCGATTAAACAGGTTATACAGCAAAACACATTTCACGAATTTGAAAAACAAACGGCTGAAAAAAATGATGCGTATCATATTATATTTTTCGGTCGGCCCCGGCAGCCATTAATTCCATACTATTAAGCAACTTTTAAATTTCAGTCTGAAGCGGATAAAAGAAGGGTATTCTTTGACAATGCAGGTTCTTTTATTCCGCTTTTAGTGACAATAATAGTTATTATTGGTTTTCGAATTACCTCAACAAAGATAATTGTTTCAGCGCATTGGAATTTCTTCCACGCCATCGATTAATAATTATTTTTCTATTGATTTTTTTCTTGCGGAATCCCCTCTTCAATTTCATCCCCCGATTCTAATTATAACATCATCGTTCAATATAAGTTTCGGCGCTTTCAATGCAGTCAGAAACCGAAGCCAAAATTGCATTGATAATAAGAGCTATTATATGATTTATATCATCATTTGAAGCGAGTTTCTTCAATCAATGGAAGCGGGTTGTTTTTTTATAGAAAAAAATTACTTAGATATATAAGTTCGAAAAAGCGGCCAGAACTAAAGGAAATCCTATTAAGCAGATAAACTTCCAAAAAGCTGGGTAAGTATTTTTATGACTGGTATCATTGTTTTAAGATTGATGCTGCTCTACTTTTGCTTCGATGAATTAATAGTAATAGCCCAATCTCTAATGAACACCGATATAAATAGCATTCCTGTTGCAGCCGTTTCTGGCAGTTGTGAAAACTGCTGGCTCAATAGTTTTGCCACTTTTAAAAATTATTCTTTGCAGCACATGGTGGAAAAATTTTTAGACAGAAAGACAATAGAGTACAAGAAGGGCGAATATTTAGTAAAAAGCGGTGATTGTTTAACTGGTGTTTACTGCATTAAAAAAGGCAGTGTAAAAATTTCTCAAAAAGGAACAAGGAAAAAAGAATTTATTTTATGGATTGCCGGTGCGGGCGATACTGTTGGTTTAAATTCATTCATCAATGATGATGTTTTTTCTTTTTCTGCATCTGCCAGAGAGCCTGTCAGCACATGTTTTTTACCTGCACCTGGTTTAAAGATTCTTTTGAATAAAGAACCTCAGGTATTTGTTCAGTTAATGAAGAAAGTGTGTGATAAACTAGATTTTGTTGAACAGCGAATTGCCAGTATTTCCAGGAAAAACATACGGGAACAATGTGCCGAAATACTTGTTTTTGCGGCTAAACAAATCAGCTCAGAAAGCAGCTCAGAAACTTGCATTAATTATACTGTGACTGACCTGGCAAGCCTAGTGGGAACTACAAGAGACTATATGTATAAAATTCTTTTAGAATTCACGGATAAAAAAATTCTTTCGATTCAAAACACCAAAATTGTCGTAAACGATCCAGAGGCTCTTGCAATAATTGCAACCGAAAATGATAAATAAACAAAACACGATTACAGCACTATGTCGATCTTATTAAAACGATTTCTCTTTTGGGGCTTAATTTCATTATTTATCATAAACAGCATTGTTATATATACTTCCGGGACAGAAAACGATCCGGCCAAAGCTTATATAACAGAGGAATCCAAAGCCGGGAAATTATTATTTCAGGAGTACAACTGCATTTCCTGCCACCAAATTTACGGGCTCGGAGGCTACATGGGACCAGATCTTACCAATGTTATCTCAGAAAGAGGCAAAGGGGAGCTGTATGCAAAAAGTTTTATTCAAAGCGGTACCCAGCGAATGCCTAATTTTCATCTCAGCGAAAATGATGTTAATGCACTAACATCGTATCTCAAATATGTTGATAAGACAGGCTTCTCGCCGGTTAAAAATTTCGAAATAAAATTTGACGGCACCATTATGCAAAAAGCCAATTTATGAAAAAAGAAATCGGAATAGTTTTTATTTTTCTTTCTATAACAGCTTTGCTGGCTGGTTTGTTTTTTGGAACCATCAGCTCTTTTCAATTTGTATATCCTGGGTTTTTCGATGTGATTCCCTTCTTTAAAAACAGGCCTCTCCATGTGTCGCTTGTTGTTTCATGGATATTTTTGAGTGCCATGGGCGGCATCTATTATTATCTTCCTAAATACTGCGGACTGCCTCTTTTTTCAAGAAAAATGGCGGTTGTACATATCTGGCTTTTTTTTATTACAGGATTGCTTATCATTACAAGTTATATGATGGGTAAATTCGGCGGGCGCGAGTATTGGGAGTTTCCGGCCATCCTGGCAATCCCGGTATTTATTTCCTGGGTTTTATTCGGCATTAATTATTTTAAAACAGTGCTGAAAAAAATAGGGCAGTGGCCGGTTTACTTATGGATGTGGGCAACAGGGATCTGTTTTTTTCTGTTCACTTTCACAGAAGCCTATCTATGGGTGTTTCCGTATTTCAGAAATAATTTAATCCGCGACCTTACTGTACAATGGAAAGCCGGAGGGGCATTGGTGGGATCCTGGAATATGCTGGTTTACGGAACAGCTCTTTTTGTAATGGAGCGGATTAAAGGAGATGAAAGTGTTGCTAAATCAAAGCTGGCATTTTGGATGTACCTGTTAGGGCTTACCAACCTAATGTTCGGATGGGCTCACCATATTTATATTGTTCCTACAGCCCCCTGGATACGGTACCTTTCGTATGGCATCAGCATGACTGAATTATTGATACTTTCAAAAATAATATGGAACTGGAAGAGCTCATTGGAGCAGGCAAAAAAAGATTATTATTTTTTACCGTTTCGTTTTTTAGTGGCATCTGATATATGGATATTTTTAAATTTAATACTTGCCATTTTAATTTCTATACCTGCCGTTAATATATATACTCACGGAACCCACATCACCGTGGCTCATGCAATGGGAAGTGCAATTGGCATCAACACAATGATTTTACTGGCATCTGTTTTATTTATTATAAGCGATGTAACAAAATTCGAATTTGTTAACGTTCAAAAAAACATTATCAGAGTTGGGTTCTGGCTTACAAATGTTTCACTCCTTTTATTTATGATTTTTCTGGTTATCGCCGGTGCGGAAAAGGGAATGTTAGTCATCGAAAACAAACTTACATTTCAGGAAATTATGCAGAAAATTGACCCTTACCTTGTTTCATTTGCCTGGGCAGGAGTCGGGATTTTTACCGGCCTGCTGCTGACAACAGTTCCTCCGTTAATAGCGGTTATCAAATACTTGAGGAAGAAATAATGCGCAGATGAGTAAATGTGTTGAGCTGCCGATGAACTTCTTTAAGCAGCGAAAGAACTAATTCAGCATATTCACAGATCAATGCATTCACATTCGAAAAATAACATTTTAACTAATTAAAATATAAACAAAATGCCGGCTCCAGAAATTTCATTCGAAAACACAGAAAAAGCTTTTAATGCCAAAGGCAGTTCAGAACTAAAGCGTTCGCTCTGGCTCTTTAAATTAATGGGAAATCCCGGATTAGTGAAGGTGTTTTCAAAGCTTACCCTGTTTGCAATCAAAATAGGATTACCGATTAAGGCGCCGATTAAGGCAACCATCTTTAAACAGTTCTGCGGCGGTGAATCCATCGAAGAGAGCAAAGAGGTTGTTGCTAAACTCGGCAGGTCGCACATAGGCTCTATCCTTGATTATTCTGTTGAAGGAAAAGAAAGGGAGGAAGATTTTTACAAAACAAAAGACGAAGTCTTGAAAATTATTAAAACGGCAAAAGATAATCCTGCCATACCTTATACCAGCCTTAAACTCACAGGTATTTCACGTTTCGACCTGCTGGAAAAAATGAATTTGAAGCAGATATTAAATGCGGAAGAAGAAAAAGATTACCAAAATGTAAGAGGAAGACTTGTGGAGATTTGTTATTATGCTGCGCAGTCGAACGTGCCTATTTATTTTGATGCCGAAGAAAGCTGGATTCAGGAAGCCATTGACACTTTATCAGAAGAGATGATGGAGCTCAATAATAAAAAATCAGCTATTGTGCTCACAACGCTTCAGATGTACCGCTGGGACAGGATTGATTATCTTAAAAAACTCATACAAAAGGCAAGAGATAAAAAATTTTTCATCGGTATTAAACTTGTCCGGGGCGCTTATATCGAAAGAGAAAACATCCGTGCAGCTGAGATGGGATATAAATCTCCCATACAATCTACCAAAGAAAACACGGATAGGGATTTTGATAAAGCCGTTGATATATGTCTTGAAAACATTGATGTTGTTACCTTGTGCGCCGGCACACATAACGAAGCCAGCACCATGCACCTGATTGATAAAATGAAAGAATTAAAAATTGCCAACGATGATGTGCGTGTTTACTTTTCACAGCTCTACGGTATGAGCGATCATATTACTTACAACCTTGCTGATGCAGGTTACAATGTAACAAAGTATCTTCCTTACGGACCGGTTAATTCCGTAATACCTTATTTAATCCGCAGAGCAGAAGAAAATACCGGCATTGCAGGGCAGATGGGAAGAGAGTTGAAATTAATTATTGAAGAAAAAAACAGGAGACATAATTCGAAACTGCTGCCTGCAGGGAAGTGAGTTTTACTGAGGCGGGGGCATTCGTCAGGGTAATGGATAAGGCGTTTAGATAGATTGCTGTTTTGGGTGACAGCTTCACTTTCTTTCAATTCAATTTTTCTTCGCGAAAATAGGTTTTAATGTATGTAGAGAGTATACAGAATAAGGGATTCTTGTTTTTGTGAAAAATGAAAGTCAATAAAACAGCCACTTTTAAAGGTATTGAAAAGTGTAAAAAATTATCGTTCCTTATTCGGCATAAACAGCTGTAAACCTAACGAAGAAATTATATACTATTTTAAATTTCTTAATAATTGAATAAAGCCAGTCTGTTTTTTTTGAATATTATTAAAATCACAATAGCTAAGAATAAAATAATATACCCCGTCGGAAGCCTTTTTGTCAGTATGATTTTCTGCTCCATTCCATCCGGCATCAGCATCTCCCCATTCAAAAATTAAAGTACCCCAGCGATCATAAATTTTGCAGTCAAAACACTCTGCATCTTTTATTGAAAAGAAAAATAAATCATTTATTCCATCTCCGTTTGGTGAAAAAACATTGGGCACAGTTATACCCTCGCAGTTTTCAATTGTAACTGTTACTGATGCTTTTGAGCTTCTGCAATTTAATTTTTGCGACAAAACGTAATATGTTGTTGTTGTGGACAAATTAGGTGTAATAAAAACCGAGCCACTATCGAAAGGTGTGTCGCTATTGGGAAGATTGAACCAAAATGTTTTTCCTGCTTCTGATGAAATAAGAGTTGCAAAATCTCCTGGACAAATTGTAGTATCTTTTATACTTGGGGGAGAAGTATTATTTGGAGTTACATTAACAATTACTGGTGATGAATTCTTACTACACCCATTTGTATCAGTAGTGGTAAGCGTATAGGTTCCAGATTGATATAATACAACTGAGGGCTGAGTAAATCCCCCCGGCTGCCATATATAATTTACCATTCCACTATTCGCATTTAAAACTACTGAATCGCCGGAACAAAAAGTTAAAGGGCCAGATGCGATTATTTGTGATATTGTATTTGATGCAGTGATTGTAATGTTTACCAATGTTTGAATTCCACAAGAGGTAACTGTACAAGTGTAAATTCCAGGAGAAGTAATAATTTGTTGTACGGCACTGCTTCCATTGAATGGAGCCTGCCATTGAATACTACTACCAATGTTTGTTACAACAGAAATAGTAACAGAACCTCCAGCACATAAAAGCGTACTCGGTGTGGCATATATATAAGGTGTTGCGTATTGTTTAATCAATAACGTATTTGAAAGTAAGGTACAACCAGTGGAATCAGTTCGAATGCAATAATAATTACCTGGAATATTTACAAATACTGTTGAAGCACTTCCTGCAATCATCCCTGTTGGGCCTTGCCATAAAAATGTTCCACTCCCATTACAAAACAATTGAACAGAATCATTCGGACAGATCAATCCATTTGCAGGATTCATTGTAATTATAGGTTGTGGAAGAGAAGTAATATAAACTGAAGCATACACTGTTTTAGAACAACCGAAAGAATTTGTTATAGTTGAAATCAGCTGATACGACCCTTGCTGACTTACCCATAAACTATCATTAGTGCTGCCACTTAGCTGCCATATAGGATTTGTACCATGTGCTATTAAAACGGTGGAATCCCCTGGGCAAATTACTGTATTCCCTGTAATCCAAGCAGTATCAAATGGGAGAGGAAGCAATTCAACATAAATAAATTTATTTATCATAATTGTGTCAATTCCACAATTATTCTGTCTTGTAATCTGTATTCTGATTTGATAAATTCCAGATTGAGAAGGGATAAAATAAGGCTGGCAATTAGAATTATATATGGCTATTGAGGCCGAGGGTATAGCTGACAAAACATAACTTGCATTTGGAATACATGAACCATCAGCAGATGGATTGGAAATACTATCATATACGTACATAGTGAAATGGCCCCCTCTGCATATTGAAATAGAATCATTATTGTCACTATCTTCCAAACAAATCATTTTAGGAATTATTGGAGGTAATAAATTGTCAATAGTAACCAATACAGAATTTGAATTTGTACAGCCGAAGCTGTTTGTTACATTAAAAGAATAAGTTCCAGAGATAGTCGCCCAGCGGGTTGCTGCGTTGCTTGTCCCATTTGGTCCGCTCCATGTATAAGAATTAGCGCCAAAGTTCCCTCCGGTAAGCAAAGCGGAATCATTGCATAAAATTATTTGAACAGTATTTACCGCATTTGTATTAAAGTTATGATTATCAGAAATTGTTGGAATAGCCGGAATTGGATGTATGGTAACGAAGGAAGTATCGCTGCTAACAAAACATCCGTCAGCTGACGTTTGTGTTACAGAATAAATACCATTTGTATTGATATAAATTGAATTGCCTGTTCCTCCAGTTGACCAGTGGTAAGTAAAATCAGGACCTGCACCTGTGGTATTGGAATTTTCATAAATATAACCTGGCCCGCAAAGGGAAACCGAGTCGGGACAATAAACTCCTTCATATGGTCTGCTGCAAACAGTTCCGCTCCGGTTATAATAATCATAAGGCGCTCTTGCGGGATCAAAAATTTTCGCAATCAAAATATCAGAATTTCCAGCGGTTGGAATATAGTTATAGTTGTAATAATTATTATCGTTGCAGTATGTGCCAGAATTGGAAATTGAATATGTATTATAACCAATAAAATTAGCCGGCACCGGGAACTTCAAATTTTCGGCAAAACTACCTGTAATATGAATCACTCCTGAATTATTGACCGCAATGCCTGCTCCATAATCATCTTGTTTGCTCCCACATTGCCGGCTCCACTGCCATATCCCGGCAGTATTGTATTTCGTAACAAAAATGTCCCAAAAACCAACGCTGTTAAAAGTTCCTTGTCCATATTGGTCAGCATATTGATTTAAGCGGCATTTAAAATTACCGACAATATAAGTATTGCCGAAAGCATCCAGCGTGATGTTTTTTGAACTAAGATCATTGGAAGAACCATCAGCCTTCGCCCATTGTAAATTGCCTCCGCTATCATATTTAGAGATAAATATTTTGTTTGAATATGCATTTGTAAGAGTTGTATTTGGGGTGCCGAAAAAAATAAGATTTCCAGTAAAATCACCTGTTAAATAGATATTTGAACCTGCATCAATTACAATTCCATTTGCAATATTCATGGTGCCTCCCCCAATTTTTCTAAACCACTGCTCCTGACCATTGCTGTTGTATTTTATAAGAAAAACAGCATTATACAAACTGTTATTATGTGCTTGATCAAAAGTTATGGTATCTGTGAACTGCCCTGTTACATATATATTTCCTGTTGCATCACAAGCAAGATCTAAGCCCCGGTCTGTGAAAATAGCAGAGCCTTTTTTCGCCCACAAAAAATTTCCATTTGCATCGAGCTTTGTAGTAAAAACATCAATAGAGTTATTCATGCTTGTAAGGGAGAAACTTCCGAAATTTGCGGTCCCTTTGAATTCACCTGTAACTACCACATTACCTAAATTATCGACATTTATTCCAAATCCAATATCTGCATTGCTTCCTCCGGCGCTTTTTACCCATTGCAAAATACCGGCATTATCGTACTTAGCTATAAATAAATCTTGCAACCCTGCAGATGTAATAGTTTGGCTGCTAAAAGCTGCTGTTCCATAATAATATCCAGTAATATAACTATTGCCTATTGCATCGGTTTTAATTGACAGCCCCCTGTCTGAGCCAGTGCCTCCTCCTTTTATTGCCCATTTATAATGTCCAAGAGAATCAATTTTTGTAACGAATATATCTTCAGTTCCTGAAGAATTGAGAGTAGTTGTTCCAAAAGTGGCAGAACTGGTAAAGTATCCTGTTGTGTAAGTATTTCCATTTGCGTCAATAGAAATATCATATCCTTCATCTGGAGTTGATCCCCCAGCTCTCTGCATCCAATAGGAGGTTTGTCCCAATAAATAATCGTTCCCCAAGAAGATGGAAAGAAAAAAGAGTAGAAATGGAAAGGTGCAATTTATTTTCATAGCCAGTTTTGCCGAAAAAAATAAATTTCGAAATTTTATTTTTTAATGGTTTTATAATTTAGTGATTTCAATAGCCTCAATTGAACTGCACTAAACATAAACTTTGTAATAGATCAAAATGGTGATAGCAAAAATTGAAATTGTGGAAAACGGAAAATTCATTTCCCCTTTTTGTAATTGCTTAGACATGAATTACCATCGCTTCGCAACACATTACACTTAGCAAAATCGATAGTCAAATATTCCAACTAGCTTTAGTAATTCTGTTTTTTTACAAATATACCTTATAATTATAACCCTTGAAATTGCTTTTTGGATTTCGAATACTCTGAATAATCTGTATTGAATGTTTCTGCTATCATACTATGTCATAAACTCCTCGCTGGCATCTTAAACAAAAAAAATCAGAGCTGCAAAAATTCTGCAGCTCTGATTAATTTCTAAAACACAACGCAATTACAAACTTATTGCAGTAGCAACGTCGCTTGCATCGCTTAGTCCAAGGTTATTAATTGAAATAACTCTGAACTGGCAGGTTGAACCTGGGTTAAGATTAGGTACGGTACATTTAATTTTTGAAGTAAAAGCTCTATTGGTAAACACACCGGCAACTCCGTTTGTAACAAGGGCAACTTCAACAAGGTAGATAATCCTGTTTGCTTCAGCAGTCCAGCTTACATCAACCATACCCACTCCGCCATTGGTGGCTGCTTCAACGTTCATAACCTTAAGAGGCATTACTTTTTTTAGGAGGTAGCTTTTGATACATCAAAGCCTGAACCAAGCGCTTTTACGCGGTCACCGGCGCATTCGGTTTCGCAGTCTTCAGCCATTTGAACAAAGAGGGTATTAAGAATAGCCCGCTTATTAGCAATTAACTCCGTTTGCTGAGGACCCGTGTTAAGTGCATCGGAGTCGGCATCTTTCATGTCGTTTGCCGCCAGTTGAAGAGGTGCAATTTCGGCTTGGACATTTACGAAATCGGGATTGTTAAGGATGTTTTTAATAACTCTGAGAACCAGAGCAAATAATTCGAGCACGCTATAGCGGCTGAAATCATATTTAATTAACTTTTTCATTTCTTTTGTTTTTTAGAGCAGCGAAAAGTTTTGTTGTTTTACATTTCGGATGCTCTTTCGAACAAAAGCTATCCGTTGCAGGTTAGTAATAAATTAATTGTTTTTTTACGTTTTAAGAGTGTAATCATACAGTTGAAATTTTTAGAACGTTTTTATTTTATTTATTTCTATCAAAAGGAAAGGCTGTTTATTTTTATTGTATGTATGATTAATTATTTTTTTTGATTCACTAATGATGCGTTAATTTATTCTAAAATAATAACAGAAACATTTCCCATAGTATTGTTTCCGAAAGGGAAACATATAAAATACCTGTTCTGTTATAAGAAACCTTCTATCATAACCGAGAAAACAATCAGATAATATATTGATTTGAGCATCAAAACAGCAATGTTCTTCAACAATGTAATAATGTTGAAGAACATTGGCTCCATGTTGATGAACATTGACCTCATGTTGGTAAACATTGGCTCAATGCTGCAGAACAATGCCTTCATGCTGCAGAACATTGCCTCCATGTTGATGAACATTGCCCTCGTGTTGAAGAACATTGGCTCTATGCTTCAGAACAATGCTTCCATGTTGAAGAACATTGCATTATTGATGGATACAGTTCTGAAGTAATGCAGGAGCACAGCACCGGGAATGCTGGTTTACTGCCCTTGCTGATTTTTTTGGGTTTTGCTGATCTACTATATAATAATAGGGGATGAGATTTGGAATAGGCTGATGCGAAAAATCTTAGTGCAGAAAAAGTAAAAGCGGGCTGCAAATCGCCAATTTTATTTAACTATAGTAACAGTTCCTTTATAACTGTGTGCCTGATGATAAATATCAGTAAGCTTAATAGTATAAACATATACATCCATTTGGGCGGGCTGTTTTCCGAAATTGGCTTTGCCGTCCCATGGCTTATTAAGGTCGTCAGAATAAAAAACCAAATTACCCCATCGGTCAAAAATCATCATTTCATAATCGAAGATAAAAATACCCTTGCCGGAGAAGGTATCATTTATACCGTCGTCATTAGGTGAAAAAGAATTTGGAATATAAAATACAAAATCTGGTTCAATGGTAATGCTTTGGTAAGCCGTATCGGTACAGTTATATATTGTAGATGCAATTAAAGTTATTTTGAATGTACCTGTATCTTTATACGTATGCGGAGGTGTATTATGAATTGTTGAAGTATCTGAATCACCAAAATTCCAGTTCCAGAAATTCGTTCCGGTTGATGCGTCCTTAAATGAAATTACCGGGTTTATAATTGTTTCCGTTTTAGGTGCAGCAGAGAAGGCGGCAACAGGTTTCGGATAAACAGTTATATAATTATTTTTGGTTTTCAGAGAGTAACAGCCGCTGTCGGAAGTAACAGTTAGTGTAACATTGAAAGAGTTGGGTGCAAAAACGGAATCGTTTTTATAGCAGTGATGCGGGTTATGAGAAGTGCTTACAGCGCTTAAATCGCCGAAAGTCCACTGCCAAAATACATTGCTGTCAACTGGGTTAGTTGATAAATCCTGGAAAGCAATACAAAACGGCTCACAGCCGACAGTATCAGATGCTCCGAATTTTACAACGGGGTTTGGATTAACAATACTGTTTTTTGTAATAGAATCTACACAGCCGAAATTAGAAACAGCTGTTAATTTTACAGGGTATGAACCATAGCCGGCATATAAATGTGACGGGTTAGGATTTGGCACCCGCGGGCTGCCATCGCCAAAATTCCAGCTGTAGGAATGGATAGTATCAGTGGGCGTGATAGTGCATAAATTGGTATACTGAATACTTGTTCCGTCGCAGGCATTGGGTGCGCTGAAATTTATATGCGGTAAAGGATGCACCACCACACTTTTTTGAACAGTATCCTTACAGCCGTTATTTGTCTTGGCAATTAAAGTAACCCCGTAGGTTCCCGGATTTTGATAGGTATAGCTTGGATTCTGAACCGTTATTACCGGGCCGCCGTCGCCGAAAGTCCAGGCCCAGTTTGTAATTGTATTGCCGCCTGAAACAGTTGATGAATCATTAAAATTCATGATCTTGTTTAAACATACATTGGTAAAACTAAATTTGGCTGCAGGCATTGGAAACACAGTAATAGTATGCTTCACCGTATCCGGGCATCCCAGATCAGATGAATGAGTAATCAGGGTAACGGGATAGTTCCCAGGCAGATGGTATAAATGCTGCGGGCTCAAAACACTTGTATTTAAAGGTGAACCATCGCCGAAATTCCATGACCAGTTTGAAATCACTCCCGATGCATCTACTATTGTCGGGTTTACAGATATGTTTATGAATTTCGCGGTATCAAATAAACAGGTATTAGTAAGCGTGAATGCAGATACAGGGGCATCAAACGTTTTTACGGGTGCGTTTATTACTCCGGAACATCCATCAGCAGTTGTTGCAACAAGGGTAATATTAAAAGTATTCGGAGCAGAATAATAATGAATTGGATTCACTGAATTGTTTGTTGCGCTGCCATCACCGAAAACCCATAAATAACCTGAAATTGAAGCAGGTGAAGGAACAGTAGATGTATTAGTGAAACGCATCGTATCCCCTAAACATACATTGCTGTGAGTAAAGCTTACAACAGGGTTGTAATAAACCTGGGCAGTCCGTATCATGGTATCAGTGCAGGCAAAACTATTGGTTACAATTAATGTAACAGTATGCAGCCCTCCGGCAGCATAGGTATGAGAAGGGCTTTGTGCATTATTTAAAGCACTTCCATCGCCGAAATCCCAGGCCCAGGTGCTCAAAGTTCCAAGAGCAGTTGTTGAGCTGTCGCTGAATTGTGTTGCATTGGTATTACATACTTTGGGACAGCTGAAAGCCGCATTAGGTTTTGTATTAACAGTTATTATTACATTCCCTGTCTGAGGGTGTGTACAAGCCGCAGCGTTTGCATCCTGAACGCTTACCAATGAATAAGTATAAACACCTGTAATGTTTGATGGTGCAGGCAGTTTAACGCTGTCGCCGCTGATGGTAACAAGTATGGGCTGCAGTACATTGTTTATTTTATATGCAAACGTATAAGGTGCCGTACCGCCATGCCCGACAAAAGTTACTAAAGGTGCTGTGCTATACTGGCATACTGTTGTTGTTCCCCATATTGTTGCAGTAGGCAGCGGATCCACCTCTATTGAAGCACTGCCGCTTTGCGGACGGGAGCAGGTTGTTGAGCTTCCATCCATTATGCTTACCAACGCATAAGTAAATGTCCCTACTGCTGATGTTGGAGCTGGCACATTCACCGAGTCGCCGATAGTAGTCGTTACTGACAATGGAGCACCGCCATTTATTGTATAGGTAAACGTATAAGGCCTGGTACCTGCTGATCCCGCAAAGATAATGTTTGGTGAATTGGCGAATAAACATACAGCAGTGGTTCCTGTTATAGCAGCGGCCGGCAGCCCATTCACCGTTATTGCTGCACTTCCGCTTTGTGCATTGCTGCAGGTGGTAATGCTTGCGTCTCTTATACTTACTAAATCGTAAATAAATGTTCCTGCAGCAGTCGTTGGTGCAGCAACGGTAACACTGTTTCCGCTTGTTGTAGTCACCGTTAGGTTAGCGCCGCTATTGATTGTATATGTAAAAGTATAAGGCGCAGTACCGCCTGCCCCTGTAAAGGTTATATTGGGTGGAATTCCCCCCTGGCATACTGCGGTTGTACCGCTCACCAAGGCGGAAGGTAATGGATCTACGATTACAATAACGCTGTCATTCAATGATGATGAGCATACGGTCGAACTTGAATCCTGAACACTGATCATTTTATATATAAATGTTCCCGGCACGGTTGTCGGCACCGGCACGGTTATACTATTACCGCCGGAAGTTCGCACTGTCAATGCAGCACCTCCGTTGATTTTATAAGTAAAAGTGTAAGGTGCAGTACCAGCAGCTCCTGTGAAGGTAATATTCGGTGCAGCGGCGCCTGCACAAAGCTCGGTTGTTCCAGCTATTACTCCGGTAGGCGAAGGATTTACTTTTACTATAACTGTATCCGTTGATATACAGCCGGGAGCAGTTGTGGTTACAATATAAGAAGTTGTACCCGGGGCGGTTAAACTGACAGTAGGGTTTGATATCGCCGGATCGCTCAGCCCGGCAGACGGTGTCCAGCTGTAAGCATAACCTGGATGGTTTGCCGTTCCGAGATTACCAGGGGTGCTGCTTGGGCAGGAAAGAATATCTGCGCCGGCATGAGATGGTGGAATTGGATTTATAGTTACTATCACTGTATCTAATCCAGAGCATCCATAAGCAGTGGAAGTTATAATGTATGCGGTCGTATCCGGCGAAGCCAATGTTACTGTAGGATTGGACATAGCCGGATTGCTTAGTCCTGCTGCCGGAGACCAGCTGTATATATAGCCGGGATTAGATGGGGCGCCGATGTTACCAGGCGTAGCACTTGAGCAGGTAGTAATATCTGTTCCTGCAATAGAAATTGGAATAGGATTTACAGTGATTTTAATTGTATCTGTTGAGGAGCATGTCATCCGGGTTGTGGCAAGGACATAGGTTGTTGTAACAGGAGCGGCTGTTAAATTTAATGCTGTCAGCACAGGATTGGCTATACTGGTGCTGCTTAAACTGGTTCCCGGCGCCCAGCTGTAGGTATAGCCGGTTACAGGAGGATAGCTCAGTGTTAATGTCTGCCCCGAACACATAATGCTGTCTCTTCCTAAACTGGCTAAAGATGCATGCATAAGCAGCTGTGAAGAATCACATACGCATGAATTAACTCGGGGATCAATGAAAGCAATAATTGAACAGGCCATTCCCGCCGGAACATTAAAAGTGGAAGTAAACCTTACTGTGCTGTCTTTTGGAATTATAAGTGTATCTTCTGCTAAAAACACATCACCTGCGTTGAGAATGCCGTCGGCATTTGCGTCATAAAAAAACTGGACAATGGAATCAGCGTCAGTAAGAATGGCCTGCCCTGTATTGGTAATATCATAACTCGCAGTAACCCTTTCTCCGCCTGGAGGGTGAGGTACCGATACTGCACTGCCGTTGCTGAGAGCAAGATAAGCTTTATATGTAAACACAGCAAGTGTTGTGTCAGCCGAAGTAACATTTGTTACACAGGGGAGTCCGTTTGATATACAGTTAACAATGCTTATGCTGTACGTTTTCGCCTCAAAGAAAATAATCCCGCAGCCTAGTTCATGAGGGTTGCCGATATATTGAAAATTAAAAACAGTGCTGTCTCCCATAACAACGCCCGCAGGCAGCTTCCATGTTAAGTAGGTATTCCCGTTAAGGCTTGAAACCTTGGGAACGCCGCTAACCGGACCATTATGAATTCCAATAAATGAACCGGCAACAAATGGAACGCCCACCGGCAGAGTAACAGTTATAGAATCGGTGTTTGCGAAACTTGTAGGGCCGTTGTTATGAACTGCAACATGCATAGTTGAATAGCCAGCACATGGCGAAACATAAGTAGTGCTTAATTTAATAACCGCAGCATAAGGTACTGCTATACCGGTAATATTTAAATCGGGAGCAAGGCAGATGTTTTCAGGTGCATCAGCACCGCAGGTGGCTTTTCCTTTTAAAATAAAACTGATATTACTTCCCGAAACATAGCCGCAGCTTGTAGTAACTTTAAACTTAAGATTAAATGAGTTCAATGCAGAGTCAAGAATTCCCAGTAATCCATTTACTCCGATTAGGCTGTCTGCTGCAGAAATATCCCAGGTGCATATATTCCCTGATTGAGAAGGATCTGAAATATGGAAATAAGGGTTGATGATTGGATAACTAATCATGGAAGATCCTGGTTTTATTGCAACTCCAGTAGGAAGTGTTGCAGTAAGTACAACATGAAAGGCTGTTCCTAATTGAACATTAAGCCCTTTGGCTGTGTAGCTGGCTGTATCGCAGAGCTGTATAGTTCCGGTTGGACCGGTTGGATCCACAATAAGGGCAGGCATAAGAGGGGTTAATGTTAATGCAATTCTTTTTTTAGGGCAAGGGTAGCTTGCAAGATTTGCAGGATATCCTGCAGCACAATTCCAGCCTGAATAAACAATAATACTGTCGGGAGAGCAGGAGGTATAGGTTCCTGTTAACCTCAAAGTCCTTGTCCCCATTGCATTTACTGCACCAACCGGATAAATGCCGCCAACCGGAGTTATTGTTGCGCCCCCTGTCAGATCAATCATGTGAGTTATTGTAACACCCGTTATTGCAGGTGCACTTAGCCAAGTGTTTACAGCATTAGAAACATTGGACGTATTGGAAATAATGACATCCCAGGTTACAGTATTTGTTAGAGCAAGTATCGATGGCAGCGGCGACTGCAATGTTAAAACCGGGGCATCATAAACTATATTATCATCTGACCTAGTTAAATAGGTTGTATCACTTCCCGGCCCGCTTAAAAAACTGGTCGGAGCAAATGTTTCATCATTTTTCACGTTCTCATACACTTCAGGAACGACAGTACAGCTAGGTTCAATGGTTACTTCTAAAGTCCCGTCAAAACCATCATCACTCAATGGAATTGATCCGCCGTAACCCTGGTAATATTGCTCAACAGGAAAGGAAAGTGTATCTGAATTAGGATTGCTCGGCGTAACAGTGATCCATCCGCTGTTGCTTGTAACTAAAGTTCCTGCAGTTCTTACCGCATTGAATCTTGCTGAAACAAAAGTGTAACCGTATGGAACTTCAGCTGTTAAGTTTTTAATATGCGCCCAGTTGCGGTATTCATAGGGAAAGAAATTTCCGCCGGCATTGTTGTTATCCCATGGGCCGATACTTAAATAATAATTCAGCGATAATGGAACTGTGCTGCAGGATTTGGTATCATAACTTCCCTGTTCCTCCATGTGATAAAAATAGCCTACTACAGTTGTGTTACCGCTGTAATTACCGCACTTGAATTTGTGAGAGGCTAAAGTCGGGTGGGCCATATCAGCGAGATAAAACTGATGTGTTGAAGAACAGTTTAATGGAGTAACGTTGCCGATATTGGTAGTAACTTTATAGCGTGGCATTAATATCAGAGAATCAAAAGTTGCAAAATCAAAACCTGCTGTGACGCACCCGTTAAAAATTAAAGCTGAGTCGCTGATATCATATGAAAAAATGCGGTCAGCCCCCATTGTGGATATTGAAGGCGTAATATTGGTGCAGGTTGCAAAAAGAGAGCCCCCCCTGTAAATAAATAATTTTGCATCCAGAAAACTTAACACGGAACCATTGCTGATTGTAGAAACGGCATATAAGTATGGAAGTGAGGGATGTCCGATATCGAGATTGGTTATCCCGGTGAACTTGGTGGTAATGGTATCACCGAACATTGCCCTGTTGGTTTTTATTTTTGCAAAATTTAAACTTCCTGCTCCGTCTGGAATGCCGTTTCCTCCGCCCGGTTCATTATCGGGTTTACCATAGCTTGTGCGCGACATATCAAAGTTGTTGAAAAACAAGCCTACCGGACAGGGTGAAGGGCAGTTAACGTTAAATGCTTCGCTTTGGCAGGAGATACCGATCTGACAGCCGCAGGTATTATTAGGCACATAATACGATTTAACACTTACGGCAGTTAAACTGTCAATTCCATTGCAGAGTCCGCAATTTAATGTGAGATCAATCATTAATTCCCCCTGGTTAAGGTTAAAAGGGGGCGAGCCGTTGAAAACTGCAGACACAATATTGCCTGAAGGCGTTATTGAGGTGGGGCTCCAAACAGTTACACCATCATAGCTTAAAATGTGAATATTGGAATACGTTAAACAGGAAAGTGGAGGCAGTGTAAAATCAAATTTCCAATAGGCTCCCGGCCCTGCTGTGTAGGAGTTACCATAGTTGGAAAACAAAAAATTAAAGTGCCCGGTCTGCCCATTGTTCAATGTAGATGGCGATCCGTCTGGTGTTAAAGCCCCATAAATATTTGAATATACGCGCCCCCAATTTTCATAAATAACATAATTGTTTTGGCATATACTCTGGTAGCTGCCCTTGTAGCGCCATCCATTGATATAGCTTTGACCCGTGTTTGTGCAGGCATTGTAACAGCAGCTATAGGTGTTCCATCTTATGTAAATAGTATCCCCCGAATTAATTGTGGGGATGTTTAGCTGCATCCTTCCTTTCGCCCCGGCGAGGCAGGTTAAGGCGTGCCCGCAGGCGGCTTGGGTACTGGTGGGTGTAAGAGGAGTAGTGGCTCCTCCAATACCATGCTGCATGGTAAGTGAGGCAACATCCATGCTAGAGCCCACATTACAGTTATAACCGGTGCCGGTTGCCTGAAAAATATCTAACTGCACATTGGTTGCCTGACCTAAGCCTGTGTTTACTATCTTCAGTACCTGCGGACTTGCATTTCCACCGCCGATACAGGAATTCATAGGAGAGTATATAGTTCCGTTATCAGGGGTGAATTGTAAATTCGGAACATAATTTGGAAAAACAACGTTGGCTGTGGAAATAGACGACTGGCATGAGTTAACACCGCAGCCCCAAAAGGCCTTTAAATTGGACGTTCCTGAAATACAATCATTAATATGCACAGTTTCGCATATAGTTATACTTTCCCCGCTCTCAAATAAATTGTTATGATTGCCGACTGTTGTAAAATCTGCCGCACCCAGTACAACTTTTGCAGTTGCTCCAATATATGTTAATACACCGTGATCTACTGAAACAATTTGAATTCCGGATGCGTGAATATCGGTAAAAGTAAATGTGCTGAGTTCGCCAAACCCGCCGTTAACAATGGTGATGCAGCGGGTAAATGTACCGCCGATACTACCAACAAAAGTTTGATTGGTGACTGATGAAATAGTGAGGTAAGGCGACCTGATAAGATAGGTGGAAGTATTGCTGGTATTATAAAAATTGCCGACCGGCGTATTGGTGTAAGGATTAAAGGCCGTATAATTAACACGCATACTGTTTTTTGTGATGCCGCCACCGGCAATAAAATATAGAACAACGCATTGAGCCGAGGCCCTAAAAGTGATATGCAGACTTGTTAATGTTGGAATGCTTGATAATAAAAAAAGTATTGTATTCGGCGGGGCAGGAAAAGGTGCATAGCCCAAATCACCCGCTCCGGTTACTGAGGAAGGGGTGTAGTATATGCCCATCGGCATAGTAATTTTCAATGTGTCGTTTGTAATAATAAAAGGGGAAGGGTTGTAAATATCTACGGTAAAGGTTTGGTCAGCTCCGCAGACAGTCATCTGCGCAGGAACAGTACTGTTAATGGTAACCATCTGGCTCCATCCGGTGTAACCTAAAAAAATAAAGTATGTTAGTAAAAGTTTTTTCACACTTTGCCTTTTTGAATAAAAATAATTAAAGCTTCTGTCCAATAAATCATAACCGAATGACGCCTAAAATCAAAAATCAGTTGCATTCGGATCATTAAAAAATTCGTGTAAAAATTCCCGTTTAAATATATAAACCTGCCGGTGCTATTAATAAAAAATTGAAAACTTTATACAAAGCCTGTGTAATCAATCTTCTTTAATATCATTAGATAAATTCGTAAAGAATTTATTGTTTAAATATGAATTTTTTTTCTGGGAAATAAATCAATAATCGCTGCCTCTGCAAAATTAGAAATATAGTTTCAAAAAAACTACTGAAATGTTTGATGTTGCTGAAAAATACCGCAGTACAGCTAGTTTTTATATGAGTAGTATTATTTTAAAAAAGACAGTGGTTTTATTAGTCTTTATCGGTCAATACCCAGATGCATTGCATCTAAATTAAAAAGTCCGTAGTTTCTTTTGTTTGATACCCCGCCAGCTCTGCTTCTGGGGCATTCATTGGATTAATTTTTGTTTTTTTAGTGAACCAAAGAAAATGAGCCCTTTTCAAAATATTTTTTTTCGTCAATTCCAGATGCATTTAATATGAAATAGTAAGTGCCCTCCGTACAAAGAACTCCGCTGGCTGTGCGCCCATCCCAGCCTCCTCCCGTGGTGTGCCATTCGTAAAGTTTTTCTCCCCAGCGGTTGAATATTTCTGCATCAAGGGTTTTCAAACCTCTTGATTTTACTGCAAACACATCATTCACGCCGTCCCCGTTTGGTGAAAACACGTTGGGTATTATAAAAACAGAGTTGATGTGTACTTCAATCGCAGCGCAGGCAGTATCTCTACAGCCAGTTGAGCTTACTGCGATTAAACAAACTGTAAACGTTCCAAGAGGTATGTAAATAAATGTTGGATTTATTACCGTCGATGTATCACCGGTGCCGAAGGTCCAGAAATAGGTCGATGCACCAACACTGTTGTTGGTAAAAGCAACGGTTAAAGGGGTTTCGCCGCTCATTGGATTTGAGCTAAAAGAGGCAGTAACAGGAGCTGCTGCGCCGATTGTAAATGGTGTCGAAGTCGCAGAACATCCATTGCTGTCGGTGACAGTTAATGTATATTTTCCTGCCCCAGTATTTCCAAGATTGTCGGACGTTCCAACTGTGCTGCCCAGCGAATCTTTCCAGTGATAAGTAAATGGATTTTGTCCTGATGTTATCAAAACATTGGATATTGAACCGCCTGTGTTATGGCAATTTACAGGGTTAATTACAACGGAAGAAATATTAAGTACAGGCAATGGATTAACTGTAACTGTTATAGTTATTGGTGCTCCAATACAGCCGGCCGTAACAGATGTAATCATGTATGATGCGGTACCGGCTCCTGTTCCGGTAAGGGTTAACAGCTGCCCAATGTTTGATCCTGATCCTGGAGAGGCCCCTGAAACACCCGTCTGAACAGCAGTCCAGGAAAAATTCGTGCCTGTTAAATTACTTGATAATACAATGGGTGTGCTGCCTCCGGTACAAATAACGTGCGATGCTGCAAGGGCTGTTATAACAGGTGCCGGTTTAACAGTTACAGTGTAGATCAGAGACGAACTTTGACATCCGTTTACTGCTGCGATTATATTATAAACAGCAGTTCCTGCCGAACTTCCTGCTGCAATCAATATTTGAGAAATAACTGCGCCTGAATCTGCTGTAGCTCCCGATACACCCGCCTGCAGCGCTGTCCACATAAAAGTACTTCCCGGCAGGTTACTTGTTATTGAAATAGAATCGGCGTTCCCGGAACAAATGGTTTGCGCACTTCCGGTAACTGAGACAGCAGGAATGGGGTTAACAGTAATAGTAACAGTTATTTGATTTCCGCTGCAGCCATTTACCGAAGGAGTAATGGTATAAACTGCGGTGCCTTGTGATGCACTGGTAATTGTTAATGTCTGCGCAATTAATGCGCCGGTGCCGGGAGCGGCACCGCTGACTCCGGCTTGTGAAACAGTCCAGGAAAAAGTGGTGCCGGGTGAAGTGCTGTTTAAAGCAATAGCTGTATTATCGCCTGAACAAACTGTTGCTGATGCAGGAGTTGCAGAGGCTACAGCTCCGGGATTAGGATTAACTGTAATAATAACTGTATCGGACGGGGCTGAGCACCCATTTGCTGCTGAGCTTATTATATAAACTGCCGTGCCTGGAACAGAGCCGGTTGGAATAAGAATATCTGTAATACTTGATCCAGAACCGTTTGTTCCGCCAGAAGCTCCTGTTTCTGTTACGGTCCATGTGAATGCAGTTCCTGAAACATTGCTTGTTAATGCAATTGAAGCTGTGCTTCCCGAACAAATTGTTTGTGTTGCCGGGATTGCTGTTGCCGAAGGAACAGGATTAACAGTAACTATCACATTAATTGGATTTCCTATACAGCTATTTGCTGTCGGGGTAATAGTATACATTACTGTGCCCTGACTTGTTCCTGAAGTGTTTAAGGTTTGGTTGATAGAGACTCCCGAACCGTTTGAGGCACCATTGACCCCTGTAGATAATGCCGTCCATGAAAAAGTAGTACCCGGTGTAAAACTGCTTAACGCAATAGAAGTTGAGTCTCCGGAGCATAGCGTTTGCGATGAGGAACTTGCAATAGCAAAAGGAACGGGTTTAACAAGAACCGCCATAGATGCAGTACCGGTGCATCCGAAACTATTAGTTACTGTTATGGTAAGTGTGCTGGAAGCAGTCACATTTATAGTCTGTGTGGCAGCCCCGTTGCTCCAGGAATAACTGCTGTAGCCGGAACCCGCATCAAGGGTAACGCTTCCTCCGGAGCAGAATGTGGTAGGACCGTTTGCTGTTATTACGGGCGCAGGGCTTGGATTTACAGTTACAGTTGCTGTGGCAGAGACGGTAAGAGGGGTGCTGCAGGTAGTATTCACTATTGTTGCCCTGTAGGTGGTAGTAATAGTAGGACATACGCTTATAGTCGGTGAAGTGCCGATAACAGTATTTGCTGGATCATACCATGTTAAATTATATTGCGGCGCTCCCGTTGGAGTAAAACGATAAGCGTCATTGTTGGCTGTCCAAACAGTGCGATTTCTTCCAGGAACAGTTACCGAATTCGTTCCGGCTGCATTCTGAATTCCTTCAATAGCAAAACCGCTGTTCCATCCATTACAATCGGGTTTGTTTTGAATATTAATATCAATAATGTTTGTTGTTTCATAGAAAACAATCTGGCTCGTAGCAAACAGAGGACCTGTGCAATAACCAGGACTAACGCTGTTCGGGTCGCCAAAGTAGGGAGTGTTAAAAAACGAAACAACAAATGTGCGGCAGGGTGCTGTACCGGTAATCTGCCAATAAATGTTTCCCATATTTGTCGGGTCAATATCCTGATAAGGCCCCATAATACTATTTGTGGGTAAAGTATTTGTTGGAATTGGGGCACCGCTTAAATTCCAGGGACAGCTTCCTCCAGCATATGATAAATCAAAAGAGATTATCTCATTTGAACCAATTACTAATTGATTATAAGTGTTTCCATAAAACTGGAAACAAAACGGAATGGTAATTACATTTGACCATTGATCATCAATGTTTACAAGAATCGGCGTGCCTGTATTAAAAGAAAATGGAACATAAGGTATGGCCGAAACAGAATAAGAAGTTGTTGAAACACTCCCTTGCACGTGAGCTGTAAGGTTAGTGCAGCCATTGCAAATACCAACATTAGAAGGAGTAATAGAAACTGCGGGACAGGCCGACTGGGCAAAAACACTTGTTCTTGTGAATATCGTTAAGAAACAGATGAGGAAGAAAGTGTAAAGAAATTCCTCCTGATAAATAAATAATGGCAACAATCGTTTCATGGTAATTGGCTTTAATAACCTGATGAAAATGCTGCGTTTAAATTTTTACTTATACCAAACGCATTTTTAGTGAAATAAAATCTGTATTCAATAAGGAGAACTTTGCTGGTTGAGTGTCCTCCCCTCCCTCCGATGGAGGTTCATCATGTGAATAGTTCTTTTTCGTAAATTATATAGTAATGAAATCGGTCTTAACTACTAAGCAACTATACTGTTTTTTTCATTTATACAAATGGTTTTATAAAGTTGCTGTTGAAGTTTCCTTAATGTACCAAATTAAATGCACCTTTTTCAAAATATTTTTTTCCGTCAATTCCTAGAGCGTTCACAATAAAATAATAAGTGCCTTCAGTACAACGCACCCCGCTGGCGGAATACCCGTCCCATCCGCCGCTGGTGGTGTGCCACTCGTATAGTTTTTCCCCCCAGCGGTTGTATATTTCAGCATCTAGTGTTCTCAAACCTTTCGATTGAATTGTAAACACATCATTCACGCCATCTCCGTTTGGTGAAAATATATTTGGTATAAGAAACATGGAGTTAATATAAATATCTATTGTAGAGCATGCTGTATCGGCGCATAGCCCGCCATTATCAGCCCGCAGACACACTGTAAAATTTCCAAGCGGAATATAAACATAGGCGGGGTTTACCACATTTGAAGTGTCGCCGGTTCCAAACTGCCACAAATAATGAGAAGCATTTGTACTGTTATTTGTAAAATTAACGGTCAAAGGGGTTTCCCCGGTTGTTGGATTAACAGTAAACGCCGCAGTAATAATTGCTGTAGAGGTAATGGTATAAGTTCCGGCCGTGGTGGAACAGCCACTGGCATCTGTAATAGTCAGTGTATATCTGCCGGGCTGGGCATTAATTAAGTTTAGACTGTCGCCTACAGTAATACCAGCCGAATCTTTCCACACATAGTGGAACGGACTGTTACCGGAAGTCATTACAATACCTTTTATAAAACCTGTTGTATCATTACAATTTGCAGACTTAATCAACAAAGCAGAAGTATCTGAAACAGGCAGAGGATAAATTGTAATTGGCAGCAGTGTCGGTAAACCTATGCAGCCACCGGCTGTAGGAACTATTGAATAAACTGCAGAACCTTGATTCGGCCCTGTTAAAGTTAATAGCTGAGCAATATTTGTTCCTGTACTGCCTGTGCCTCCTGTCACTCCGGTTTCACTTACTGTCCAGGTATAAATTGTTCCGGCAGCTGTGCTTGTCAGTATAATGGCTGTGCCGCTGCCGGAACAAATATTTTGAGAACCGGATGCCGCACTTGCAATAGGCGCAGGGCTTATTGTAATAACCGTTGTTGCAATTGCCGAAAGGCATGTTCCGCTTACCGGAATAGTATTAGTTACAGTGTAAGTGCCGGGAGCGCTTAACCCCAAATTAATCTGGCCGGTATTAACATGTACAAAAACCAAACCTGCTGGTGTTGCGGTATATATACCTGCGCTGGAGCCTCCCGTATAAACCGGAAAAGGATTATTTCCAAATTGACAGAAAGGGGAACCCGGATAACTGAAGAATGCAGAAGGATTCGTGTTATTAATTGTCATCGTTATAGAACTTGTGTTCGGACAAGTGCCATTAGTGGTATAGCTGAGTGTATAAATATTCAATAAACTCGCCCCTAAATTTATTGCGCCGGTCGCAGGATCAACAGATAATCCGGCCGGAGATGCTGAAAAAACTCCTCCTGATAATCCTGTAATTGTTGGTACCGGATTAGTGCCGGATTGACAATAGGTAGCTGAAGAATATACAAAAGACGCATTATCGCCCGGCAATATGACAACAGTGAATGATGCGCTTGCCGCCAGGCAGGTACCGCTTGCAGGAATAGTATTGGTAACGGTATAAGTACCAGGTATGCTTAATGCTAAATTAATTTGACCGGTATTCAGATTCACGAAAATTAATCCCGCAGGGGCAGCCGAAAACGAACCGAAATTTGAACCGGCAACCGGCAAAGGGTCCAATCCATTTTGGCAGAAGGAAGAACTTGAATAGCTGAAAACGGCTGAAGGCGTAGTATTACCTATTGTCATAGTAATATGGCTGGAGTTAGGGCAGGCACCGTTTGTTGAATAAGTAATGGTGTAGCTGCCTAAAGTACTTCCAGCCAGATTAATCAAACCTGTGGATGTATTAATTGCCAAACCTGCAGGAGCGGCAGAAAAGATGCCGCCAGGCAGCCCTGTAATTACAGGTGAAGGATTTTGTCCCGAGACGCAATAAGTTCCTGAATTGTAGGTAAAAGAGGCATCATCAGCGTTAATTGTAATTGTTGTTACTGCGCTTACAGCAAGACAAGTTCCGCTTGTCGGAATAGTATTGGTTACTGTATAAGTACCCGTCGCACTTAAAGCTAAATTGATCTCGCCGGTATTTAAATTCACAAATACTAAACCCGCCGGAACAGCTGAAAAAGTCCCAGCACTTGCACCTGGGGCAAAAACGGGGAAAGGATTATTTCCAGATTGGCAGAAAGAAGAACCGGAATAACTAAAATCAGCTGGAGGTGCGGTATTGCCTATATTGATTGTAATTGAACTTGTATTGGAGCAGGCACCGCTTGTTGTATAATTTACGGTATAAACGCCAAGTGCGCTTGTAAATAAAGTTATCACACCTGTTGAAGAATTGATTGACAAACCGGAAGGAACCGAGGAAAACGTACCGCCCGAAACGCCTGTAATAATTGGTGTTTGATTAGTGCCCGACTGACAGTATGTTCCTGATGAATAAGTAAAAGAAGCATTATCCAGTACTGATATAACAACCGTAGCTGTCGCAATTGCTGAAAGACATGAGCCGCTCACAGGAATTGTATTTGTAACTGTATAGGTACCCGGAGCGCTTGCACTTAAATCAATCTGGCCGGTATTCACATGAACAAAAACCAAACCTGCAGGGCTTGCTGTAAATATTCCTGCACTCGAACCTGAAGTAAAAATCGGAAGCGGGTCAATTCCATTAGGGCAGTAGGAGGCACTTAAATAATGGAAAGCAGCACCCGGTGTTGTATTATCAATGGTCATAGTTATAGAACTTGTGTTCGGACAGTTTCCATTTGTTGTATAACTGAGTGTATAGCTGCCTAAAGAACTTGCTGCAAGATTAATTACTCCTGTTGAGGGATTGATAACTAAACCTGCAGGAAGGGCCGAAAAAATACCGCCAGGCAGCCCGGTAATTATTGGTGTCGGGTTTGCGCCGGAAATGCAATATGTTGCAGATGTGTACATGAAGGAAGCATCATCCAGTGTTATCGTAACTGTTGTTGATGCTGTTGCCGCTAGGCAGGTTCCGCTTGCCGGAATTGTGTTAACAACAGAATAAGTTCCCAATGCACTCAAAGCCAGATTTATTTCCCCTGTGGCCGCATTAACAAAAACCAAACCTGCTGGAGTTGCTGTAAACGCACCCGCACTCGCGCCTGAGGCATAAATTGGAAGCGGGTTATTTCCAGTTTGGCAGAAGGAAACAGCTGAATAACTAAAGGCCGCAGAGGGTGTTGTATTACCAATCGTCATTGTTATAGAGCTGGTATTTGCACAGTTCCCATTTGTAGTATAACTAAGGGTATAAGTTCCTAAAGAACTTGCTGCCAGGTTAATTGTACCAGTTGAGCTATTAATAACCAATCCGGCCGGCACTGCTGAAAAAATTCCTCCCGTCAAACCGGTAATAGTTGGTGTTGGATTAGCCCCTGATGTACAATACGTTCCTGAAGAATATACAAAAGAAGCATTATCCAAATGTGTAATTGTAACTATTGCTGTGGCGCTCACAGCCTGGCAGGAACCGCTCACAGGAATATTATTGGTAATAGTATAGGTACCCGGTGTACTTGCTGTTAAATCTATCTGACCTGTGTTTACATGAACAAATATTAAGCCGGCAGGTGCGGCCGAAAATATCCCTGCACTTGCGCCAGAAACAAAGATTGGTGAAGGGTTAATTCCATTTGGGCAAAATGAAAGAGCGGAATAGCTGAAAGAAGCAGAAGGAGTAGTATTATCAATCGTCATTACAATTGAACTTGTGTTAGGGCAGCTTCCGTTTGTGGTATAGCTTAGTGTATATGTTCCTAAGATACTTGCTGCCAGATTAATTGTACCTGTTGAGGGATTGATTACTAAACCGGCGGGGGAGGCAGAAAAAGTTCCTCCTGGAAGTCCCGTTACAGTTGGTGTTGGGTTGGCGCCCGATTGACAGTAGGTTGCAGAGGTGTAAACAAATGATGCGTTTTCTCTTGCAATAGTTACTGTTGTTGATGCTGTTGCAGCGAGGCAAGAACCGCTTGCCGGAATCGTGTTAACAACAGTGTAGATACCAATTGCACTTAAAGTTAAATCAATTTGGCCTGTGTTTGCATTTACAAAAACTAAACCGGCGGGAGTAACAGTAAAAGTACCTGCACTTGCTCCCGAACCAAAAACAGGAAAAGGATTATTTCCATTGGGACAATATGGAGAAGCCGGATAGCTAAAAACCGCAGATGGCGTGACATTGGTGATTGTTATACTTAGAGAACTTGTTTTGGGACAAATACCAGGTGTTGTATAAGTAACAGTATAAATACCTAATGCGCTGGTTGATAAATTAATTACGCCGGTTGACGGATTAATTGATAAACCGCCTGGGGCAGCTGTAAAAACGCCTCCCGGCAGACCAGTAATCGTCGGCGTTTGAATGGGGCCCGATGTACAATAAGTGCCGGAAGTATAAGTAAAAGTGGCACTGCTGTCAGCAGGGTTTACAGTAATTGTAATGATAACAGGGGCTCCATGGCATCCGTTAGAAGACGGCGTAATTGTATAAACCGCAGTGCCTGGTATATTTCCAATTGTTCTCAAAGTTTGAATTAAAGAAGCACTTGTACCTGAAGACCCTCCCGTTACTCCTGTTTGGTTTACTGTCCATGAAAAAATTGTACCCGGAACGTTACTTGTTAATGTAATTAAGGTGCTGTCTCCGGAACACAATGTGTGTGAGGCCGCCACTGCAGTCAAAACAATAACTACAGGGCAGGGGTGGTTCACGGGAACACTGAGAGACGCTGCACTTGTTATTGATCTTATAGTGCAGACGCTGTTATCAGCAATACATGTGGCATTAAACGAACCTATTGTTTTTACCGGAAATATAATATTAGAACAATTTATAGAGTCAGGATTAACAATTATATTGAAGGTAAAAACAACGCTATCTAGTGGCAGCACACCCGCCGGAAGCGTCCAGTCGAAATAATGCTGCCCGTTCAAGGTGTTATTAAAATATGCAGATAGAGGTGTATTATGTATCCCTGTGAATGACCCTGCTGCAACGCTGTCGTTGGAGGCGGGAAAATAAAAGTGTTCATTGCCCGTAGTGGCATTAGGTCCGACATTAATTATTGAAACTCTTACCAATGAGGGCATCCCGCATTGATGAATTGAATCCATAACAACTCTCATGGAAGTAATATTCAGATGCTCCACTCCTCTTATGTAAAGCGGAGCTGAGGTAGCAAACTGCGCAGGATGGTTCTGTCCGCAGATATTTGTTGAAGCCGCAGAAAATGGTACTGTGCTTCCGCATATAAAATTACAATTGGGCCGGATTTTGAAGCGGATTTTCAACTGACTGAAATTTGGAAAATTAACTCCTTTTAATCCGAAGGTATCTATCTGTGGAATAAGTGCCGACAAATCCCAAACATTGGCTGTCGGGTTTCCTAAGTGGGCCCAAGCGCCGTTAACAGGATAGAGGAATTCAGATGACCCTGGAGCAATTGTCATACCTGAAGGCAGCAAAGCCGAAAGATTAATATTGTAACAAGATGCCAGCTGTACGCTGTTAAGAATTATTTCATAGCTGGCTGTATCGCAAAGAGCAATTGTATCCCGCGCCGGACCTGCAACCTGCATCTGAAGCGCAGATGGTTTAGGGTTGACATAAAGATCGTATTTTTTTGGAGTGCAGTGATATGATGCAAGTGAATCGGGATAACCGTTGCAATTCCATCCTGCATTCACAATCATGGTGTCTAACGCACAAGAGTGATATTTAAATCTGATATGGTAAGTGGCGCATGAATCGAAGGCTTCGGTCCCAAGCCTGTAAATTCCTCCGACAGGCACTATTACAGCAGAAGTGGCTAAATTCGTTACATCTACAACACTTAAATTTCCTGAAGGAGAAACAAAGCCTAACCATGTATTAAATGCATTTGAGTTGTTAGATATATTACACAGTTTTAAATTCCAGGATTCAATGGTGTTAATGCCGTCAACAGTCTGCAGGGCTGACTGCATTATAAGTTGAGGAGTACTGCTTACAATGTGGTCGGAAATAAGGCTGATAGCGGTATCGCCGCCATTAAGATAAGCGAATTTTTTATGCACATCATCATAAGCAACCTGCTCTATAGTGCTGTTAGGGGCCATGCAATTCGGCACTAGAGTAACATTTATCGTGTTGGCATAGCCGTCAAAGCTATAGTTGGGCCAGGTATTACTGGTGTATAAAGCACCTACATAAAATAGTAATGTGTTAGAATTAGGATTTGCCGGCGCAATTGCCTGTGAAACTTGCCCTAACCCGTCTATAACAGCTGAAACATAATCATACCCCGCAGGTTTTATCACTTTTATTGTGTCAATTCTTCCCCAGGGACGATACTCAAAAGGGAATTTGTTGTGCCCGTAATTTTGGCAGCAAGGCCCAATACTCAGATAATCCGTATTTCTCACGGTTGCTGTACTGCACGACTTTACGGTATAGAATCCAACTGTATCACTTGTAAAGTAGTACCCGTAAAGAGAAAGATAATTCCCCGAATAATTATCACAGGAAAATTTATGGGCAGGAACCGCATTGGGCGGAGGATTAGGAATATCACTCGCATAAAAATCAGTTGTTGAATTGCTTGACACCACGGGACCTCCCGTATTAGCAATTACTCTGTATCGATGATTCAGAAATACCGAGTCGCCATTTTCAAAAACAAAACCCGCTGGTATTGTGCAGCCATTGGCATTTAAGTAGGCAGGGCTGATATCAAAAATCGAATTGTAACTGCTTCCGCTTGGGGCTGCAGACAGTGCTGGTACATTATTACAGCTGTAAACTGTTGAAGTACTTGCGTCATAGATAGTAACAGATGCATCAATAAAAGACAGGTATGTACCCAGATTATTTATAGAAGTTGAGGCATAAACATTTGGGAAAGTGAGGTGTCCTGGGGCACTAAGTACAACCCCTTTGAAATAGCCTGTAAGCGTATCATTAAACATAGCCCTGTGGGTTTTAATAACATTTAGATTTACAACTCCTGCTTCAGGCAGACCGTCATTGTTATTATCTGGCTGGCCGTAACTGGTTCTTTCCATTTTATAACTTAAAAAGGAAATTCCGCCGATCCCGGCACCGCAGGTTCCGCAATGCAGGTTTACAGAACTTGTATTGCAATACAATTCTATTGCGCATGCGCTAGAGCAGGAAGGGTTTGGGTTGTATCTTACATCCACTGAAATGCTTCGGGCCCACCCGGAGTCATGGCACATAGAGCAGTCCGCATTTAAATCAAAAAGCAACGAAGCGTTACTGAGCGAGTTTATTCCGAATGGATCGGGAACTGCAAAAACTGCTGTAGCGATATTCCCGGAAATTGTGATTGCAGAAGTAGGCATCCAAAAACTTCCGTCGGAATTATTTATGAAACGAATTGGATGTGCATTGGAAGCAAGTGTAAAACACCTTGGAATTGTGATGTCAACCTGGTAATAGGCGCCGGGAGCAGAATTAACGTCATTCTGCCAATTAGTTACAGAATGTTCAAAAGTGGTAACGCCGTTCGATAAATCCGTCGGCATATTCTCCGGTGCCATTGAAGCATTAAAATAACGTCCGTAAATTGATCCGCCGCTGGTTGGAAATATGTCATAAGTAACAGTACTGTCGCATGCATCGGTATATTTCCCTTTAAATTCCCATGGAGCAGCTACTGTGTGAAAAGATGTGTCGCAGCTGTTAGCCTGACAGCAGGCATACGAATTCCATTTCAGATAAACAGTATCCGTTATAGGATTAATAACCGCAGGAATTCTGAGATAAACACGGTATTTTGGATTTGAACCGAGACATAAAAACGGTGAATTATTTTTGGAACTGTCTGCAGTGATCGCTGCCGGGCTCCCATTTATGCCAAATTGAAAAGTAAAACTTGTTTCGTCTATTCTGGTTTGATAACTGCTATTTGGCACCATAAAAGCTCCTTGGTATATATCCATTGAAATATGATTAGCGGACCCTGCACCAATATTCACAATCTGTAAAGACTGTTTACGGGCAATTGTCGGGTTTAAACAAGTTTCAAATGATTCCGCTGGTGTAATTACCAAATCAGGAGTGCCAACAGGTATTTCTGTAACGTTTGCTGTAGTTGATGCAGTTTGGCAGGCGGCTTGGTTCCCGCAGCCCCAAAATACTTTTATATTTGATGGAATCCCAGGCTGGATGCAGGCCGCTATTCTGACATGCTCTATTATTGTGATGCTTTCTCCATGATCAAACAGCGTATTATGGTTCCCGACCGCAGCGAAATCAATTCCTGAAACAGCAACAGTGTCGTTGGTTGCTGTGCCGCTGAGTATTCCCGGCGTCACGCTTATAATATTTATCTGTCCGCCATGCGCGTCAGTAAATGTGAAAGAAGCTAAAGAACCGGTACCGCTGTTGGTAATAGTTATACTCCTTGTAAAAGTGCTGCCGACTGTGCCTGTATGAGCCTGATTAGTAAAGGATGTAATTACTAAAGACGGGGCGTTTACATTGTATGTTGTAGAAATATTTTGATCGGTGGTTGAATTAGTATATGTAATGGTAGCTGTATTAATAATGGGGTTACCCTGCTGCTGATATGCAATTATGCTGCAATCAACTTTTGCATAAAAGAGAACAGAAATAGAATTGAACGCAGGTATACTAGGAATTAAAAAAACCGGATTTTGCAGATTGATAATATTTGATTGGGAAACTCCTGCAGGTAAGCTATGCACCGACCCAGGAATATAATTCACTCCGCCCGGCATAGCAGCATTTAATAAAAGCCCGCTCAGAACGCCGCTTGTGTTATTTTTTACAGTGATCATAAACTGTGCGCTGTCACATACACTTACAGTGGTTGGAACAATCTGCGAAATAGTAACACTTCCGCTTTGCGACTGTGCAGAAAATGAAAATAATACCAAGTGAATTAATAGCAAAAGCGACGCTTTTAATCCAAGCGAAATCCGCTCTTTTTTTAATGCTCCAGTCTGCAATTTCCTTGGTAATAGTTTTGACATCTGCGAATAATATAAGAATGTATAATCATCTATTAAAAAAAATCTGAACGGGAATAGAAATGGGTAATAAAAAAGCCATAAAAACTGAAAAGAGGAAAACTTAAACACCTATTCTTTAAAAAATTCTCTCTCCTTCTTTAATCAAATATGCTTTACTCCTTTTAATAAATGGGAAATCGAATTGTTTGGAATTACTTGACAAATATGAAAAAACAAAAAATCCTTATTAAAATCAAGTTTAATCAGTAAGCAAGAATAGCGCTTTTTTTCAACATAAACAAACAGAGGGGCTGTAAAAAGCATTCATAATTTCAATTTTGCAGGCCTTGTAGGTTTTCCATTCCCATGAAGCAAAGAACTTAAAAAATCCTACATTTGTTTTCAAATAAAAAAACAATGACGAAATCAATGACGGGTTTTGGGAAATCGGTAACAGAAATCCCTGGTAAAAAAGTAACAGTTGAAGTGCGTTCCCTCAACAGCAAAGCTCTGGATTTGAATCTGCGCCTGCCTTATATCTACAAAGAAAAAGAGCTTGAGCTCCGCAGTGAAATTTCAAAACAGATAGAACGCGGTAAAGTGGACTTAACCATTTTTACCGAATCAACACAGGAAACTCTGCCCATTGCAATAAATAAAACTTTGGCAAAAACATACTACAAAGAACTGAAAGCCTTATCAGAAGAGTTGAAAGAAACAAATGCCAATCTACTGCCCTTAATTTTGAAGATGCCGGAAGTGCTGAAGGCGGAACGGGAAACAGCCGAACTGGATCCATTAGAATGGGAACAGGTGAAAACTACAGTGAATACAGCCATTGAAGCATTCCAAAAATTCCGTTCGGACGAAGGGAAAATACTTGCCGAAGAATTTAAAACCCGGATAACAATCATTTATAATCTGCTGACAGATGTTGTAAGCATGGATGCATCGCGTATTGAAAATGTCCGTACACGGATAAAAAACAATATTGCTGAATTAGTTGAGAAAGAAAAAATTGATGAAAACCGCTTTGAACAGGAGTTAATTTATTACATCGAGAAGCTGGATATTACAGAAGAAAAACTGCGTTTAAAAACACATCTCGATTATTTTAGGAATACCATGATTGAGCCTTCCAGCGGGAGAAAGCTTGGTTTTATTTCCCAGGAAATAGGGAGGGAAATTAATACCATCGGTTCAAAGGCGAATGATGCAGGGGTGCAGAAGCTGGTGGTGCAGATGAAGGATGAATTAGAAAAAATTAAAGAACAGTTATTAAATGTCCTGTAAAGGCTGGCAAATTTTTTTTCTCTCGCAAAGGCGCGAAGGCGCTGGTTAAAATAAATAATATAACATCCCGTGCTTTGCACCTTGCGAGAAAACTTAAATTGTTAGAGATATATTCGATTAAATGTTGAAAGGCAGACTTATAATATTTTCAGCACCTTCCGGGGCAGGTAAAACTACCATAGTGCATCATTTACTAAAAGTTTTTCCTCAATTAGAATTTTCTGTTTCAGCCTGCAGCAGGCCGATGCGTAAGCATGAAGCAAACGGAGTAGATTATTATTTTTTATCTATTGAAGAGTTCAAACACAAAATTGCCGCCGAGGAATTTGTAGAATGGGAAGAGGTTTATAAAGATAACTTTTACGGTACATTAAAAAACGAAGTAGAGCGTATCTGGAAAAAAGGAAAGCATGTGATTTTTGATGTTGATGTGGCAGGCGGGCTGCATTTAAAAAATCAATTTAAAGACAAAGCCTTGGCAGTTTTTGTAATGCCGCCCTCTATTCATCATCTCGAAATGCGCCTAAAAGCAAGGGAAACAGAAACTACTGAGAGTATTGCCCGCAGAATCGGGAAAGCCGAAAACGAAATAAAAACAGCCGATCAGTTTGATAAAATAATATTAAACGACAAGCTGGAACATGCTTTTGCTGAAGCAGAAAAAATTGTCGGTGATTTTTTAAAATAAAGAACTCCCTGCTCATATAAGCTCCTTCTCAAAAATAAAATTGAAATGCCGAAATTCCTGACAATAGATATTCACACACATATTCTTCCTGAGCACATCCCTGACTGGAAAGAAAGATTCGGGTACGGCGGATTTGTGCAGCTGCAGCATCACAAACCGTGCTGTGCAAATATGATTTTGGATGACGGCAAATTTTTCCGTGAGATAGAAGACAACTGCTGGAGCGCCGAAAAAAGAATTCATGAATGCGATCATCACCAGATAGATGTTCAGGTGCTTTCAACAGTACCCGTTATGTTTAACTACTGGACAAAACCGAAGGATTGTCTCGAACTATCCATGTTTTTGAATGACCATATTGCAGGCATAGTTCAGCGTTTTCCAAAAAAATTTATCGGCTTAGGAACACTGCCCCTGCAGGCGCCCGACTTAGCAGTTAAAGAATTGGAGCGATGTAAAAAAATAGGGTTAGCCGGCGTGCAGATAGGCTCGCATGTTAATGATTGGAATTTGAATGCCCCCAATTTATTCCCTGTTTTTCAGGCCTGTCAGGAACTGGGGATGGCTGTGTTTGTTCATCCATGGGAAATGATGGGACAGGAAAAAATGCAGCGTTACTGGCTGCCCTGGCTGGTGGGTATGCCTGCAGAAACTTCACTTGCAATCTGCTCAATGATATTCGGCGGCGTGTTTGAACGTCTGCCGAATCTAAGAGCTGCATTTGCACACGGCGGCGGTTCTTTTCCTTCAACCATAGGGCGTATAGAGCATGGTTACAATTGCCGTCCTGATTTAACAGCCGTTGATAACGCGGTAAATCCAAGAAACTATCTTGGTAAAATCTGGTTCGACAGCCTGGTTCACGACAAAGCCATGCTTGATTATTTAATTCAGATGGCAGGCGCCAACCGTGTTGCACTTGGGAGCGATTACCCTTTCCCGCTTGGCGAAACAGTGCCGGGCAGTTTAATTAAAGCGATGCCTTACGGTGAAGATGTGAAAGAATTATTATTAAGCGGTTCTGCTCTGGAATGGCTTAATTTAAAAAAGGATTTATTTATTTAATTTCAATTTTTTTTACTTCAAAAACTAGCCGCAGAATTTTTTCATCCGTTGATGCTTCATAAACCGCTCTCTGTCTAAGTCTTTGTAGCAGCCTATAAAAACACAAAATAAAATTGTAAATTTACATTTCACTAATTAAACAGGCTTAATATGAGCGATGCAATAAAACACGAATGCGGAATCGCGATGATTCGTTTATTAAAACCGCTGGATTATTACATCAATAAATATGGAACCCCGCTCTACGGAGTAAATAAATTATACCTGCTCATGGAGAAGCAGCACAACCGAGGGCAGGATGGCGCCGGCGTGGCAAATATAAAGTTTGATGCAGCCCCCGGAACCCGCTATATCAGCCGTACAAGGGCAGTGGGCAGCAACGCGATTAAAGAAATATTCGGGAAAATAATTACCAAGTTCGAAGATGTTTATGCTAAAAATCCCGATAAATTAAAAGATGCCGCCTGGCTTAAAAAAAATTTGCCATATACCGGCGAACTCTTTTTAGGGCATCTGCGCTACGGCACTTTCGGCGGCAACGGCCTCGAAAACTGCCATCCGTTTTTACGCCAGAATAACTGGATGACGCGCAATCTTGTAGTTGCAGGAAACTTTAATTTAACCAATGTTGATGAGCTTTTCGATCAGCTGGTGGAGATGGGCCAGCATCCGAAAGAGAAAGCAGATACCGTTACTGTTATGGAAAAAATAGGCCATTTTCTGGATGAAGAAAATGAACGCCTGTTCAAAAAATTTAAAACCGAAGGTCACTCTAACGAAGCCATTTCCGGTTTGATAGCAAAGCATTTGGATGTGCCGCGAATTTTAAAAGATGCCAGCAGAAGATGGGATGGCGGGTATGCAATGGTTGGTCTGTTTGGCCATGGCGATGCTTTTGTTCTCCGCGACCCCAGCGGAATCCGGCCTGTATTTTATTATTCTGATGATGAGGTGGTAGTTGTAACTTCCGAAAGACCTGTGATACAAACTGTATTTAATGTTTCTATAGGGAAAATAAAAGAGCTCCCTCCGGGACGTTCTTTAATCATCAAGAAAGACGGCAGTTTCGGGGAACATGAAATATTAGAACCCTTGAAAAAAACCGCCTGCTCTTTCGAACGTATTTATTTTTCGAGAGGCAGCGATGCATCTATCTATAAAGAGCGCCAGATGCTGGGGCATCAGCTTTGTCCGGCTGTTTTAAAAGCTGTTGATTACGATTTAGGAAACACTGTGTTTTCTTATATTCCCAATACTGCAGAGGTTGCATTCGGCGGTATGATTGAGGGGCTGCACCATTATTTAAACGGCATCAAGAAAGAAAAAATCATGAAGATGGGCAGTAATGTCGGTGAAGCTGAGCTTACTGAAATTCTTTCTATACATCCCCGCGTTCACAAAATTGCAATTAAAGATGCCAAGCTGCGCACCTTTATTACCAATGACAGCCAGCGTGATGAGATGGTTGCGCATATTTATGATACCACTTACGGCGTGATAAAAGAAGGCGCCGACAGCCTTGTAATTGTTGACGATTCTATTGTACGCGGAACAACGTTGAAGCAGAGCATCTTAAAAATTCTTGACCGTTTAGGACCTAAAAAAATTGTTGTTGTTTCATCTGCTCCTCAGATCCGATATCCCGACTGTTACGGCATTGATATGGCTAAATTGGGCGATTTTATTGCTTTTCAGTCTGCTGTACAGTTATTGAAAGACAATTTTAAAGAGAACCTGCTGGATGAACTTTATGAAAAAGCAAAGGCGCAGGAAGGTCTGCCTAAAGAGGAAATCACAAATGTTGTAAAAGAAATATATGATCAGTTTACAGCAGAACAGATTTCAAAAAAAATTGCTGAGCTGCTGCACTCCGAAGAAATTAATGCAGAAGTTGAAGTTATTTATCAGACAATAGAAGGGCTTCACAATGCGTGCAGAAACAATACCGGCGATTGGTATTTTACCGGTAACTACCCAACACCTGGAGGCAACAAAGTTGTGAATAAATCTTTCATAAATTTCATGGAAGGCGAAAACGTGAGAGCCTATTAATTATTTATGAAATAGGCTTTACGTTTTTAATGCAACTAACTGTTCAGTTTATGAGTCTTTAAAGTAATTGGTTTTAATAAAAACGCAGCAATGTTTTATTTCAACGCTGAAACAATTATGAAAAAAATATTTTTATCTTTTCTTTGTATCCTGCTTGCATCCGTAAACGGATTTTCTCAGTACGCCTATACGCCGCCTGACGGTACTTTTACCCTTGCAATGGGGCCGAATGATGACGGCAGCACCAGCTCAATTTCAATTCCTTTCGGCTTTTGCTTATACGGCACTACCTATACATCACTGTTTATAAATAATAACGGCAATGTTTCATTCGGATCGTCTTACGGCTCGTTTTCTTCAAGCCCTTTTCCCAGTTCGAGTTATGTAATGCTTGCTGCATTCTGGGCGGATGTTGATACCAGGTCTGCCGGCACTGTGCAGTATAAAATTACGCCTACAGCTATGTTTATAAACTGGTCCGGCGTTGGGTATTTCCCTTCGCAATCGGATAAAGTAAATACCTTTCAATTGGTTATTACAGACGGACTTGATCCTGTGCTGCCGGCCGGAAGCAATATTGCATTTTATTACGGCGACATGCAGTGGACTACAGGTTCTGCATCATCCGGTGTTAACGGCTTCGGCGGTATCTCGGCAACAGTCGGCATTAATAAAGGCGATGGCATAAATTATGATCAGATAGGTCGTTTTGATCAGGCCGGGTCTTCGTTTGCAGGAGCTACAGACTCTCACAGCGGAGTAGATTGGCTGGATAACAAATCGTTTTTTTTTAATTGCTGCACGCTGCCTACAGCTTCTATCAGCGGGGCTGCAACAGTCTGCAATAACAGCGCTTCGCCTGATGTTACATTTACCGGAGGCGGAGCAGCCGCACCTTATACATTCACATATACCATTAACGGCGGTGCTGTTCAAACAATAACTACAACCAGCGGCAACAGCGTTACGGTTGCTGTTCCAACTGCTGTTACAGGTTCATACACCTATTCACTTTTGAGTGTGGCATACTCAGGCTCAACAACTCCTGCGCAGACACAGGGCAGTGCGATAGTAACTGTGAATCCATGCACCCTGGCTACGGCAGTAATAGCTGGAACGACAGCGGTATGTGTAAATGACCCTGCGCCGGATATTACATTTACAGGTGCTGCCGGAACAGCCCCTTATACTTTCACTTATACACTCAACAGCGGAACTGCGCAGACAATTATTACCACAAGCGGAAACACTGTTACCATTGCCGCTCCGACTACAGCAGCTGGTACCTTTACATATTCTTTGGTAAGCGTGCAGGATGTAAGCTCAACAACTCCAGCCCTGGCATCAGGAACTGCGACTATAACCGTTTCGCTGCCTGCGGCATCAATAATCGGAACTGCTTCAGTCTGCAAAGACGGCGCTGCACCTGACATTACTTTTACAGGATCAGGAGGAACAGCTCCCTATACTTTTACTTATTCAATCAACAACGGAACAAACCAGACAGCCATCAGCACGGGCACCACAGCAGTGCTTTCAGCCTCTTCAGCAGTACCGGGGGTATTTACATATAACCTGCTGAATGTGCAGGATGCATCTGCATCGCCCTGCTCGAATGTGCAGACAGGGACAGCAGTAATAACTGTGAATCCCCTGCCGACAGCGTCAATAAGAGGAGCCGCGACTCTTTGTAAAAATGCGGCAGCGCCGCTTATTACATTAAAAGGAGCGGGAGGTACAGCGCCTTATACTTTTATTTATACAATTAACGGCACAGTCCAGCCGGCTCTGACTACCGGGGGCAGCGACAGCAGCAACATTACCGCTCCAACCGGAACGGCCGGAATATTTATTTATGCATTGGTGAGCGTTCAGGATGCGAGCTCAACAACATGTCTGCAGGCGCAGAACGGCAGTGCTGTTATTACAGTTAATCCAAATCCGGTTGCAGCATTCAGCAGCACTAAAGTCTGTTTAACCAATTCCACCCAGCTCTCCGACAGTTCAACAACTTCTACCGGAAGCATAAGTTCATGGGTTTGGAATTTAGGCGACGGCAGTGCTTTAAATACAAGCCAGAGCCCTTCTCACACCTATACCGCAGCAGGAACTTATCCTGTTAAATTAACTGTAATCAACAACTTCGGGTGCCGAGACAGTATCACAAAACCTGTTAAGGTTTATTATATACCAACCTCCGGCTTTACCCATGTTGACGTATGTTTCCGCGACAGCATGCATTTTGTGAATACATCATCAATAAATCCGGCTTCTTCAATTGCCTCTTATTTATGGGTGTTCGGCGATGGCGGCGCAACAAGTAATTTATTAAACCCGGCGCATTATTATTCAAGCTCAGGTATATTCAATACAACTTTGATATGCACCTCAGCAGACGGCTGCTCAAGTGTAGTAAACTTGGCTGTAAAAGCCTATGCACCCCCTGTTTCAGCATTTACAGCAGGCAATGCCTGCCTGCATGATTCTGCACATTTTACAAACACCTCTGTTAATCCGCCGGGAGCATCAATAGCAAACTGGTCATGGAATTTCGGCGACGGTCCCGCTGTAAATACAACCACATTGTCGCCTGCACATTTGTATGCCGCATACGGGCACTACACGGTAACGCTGATTACTCATTCCACTAATCTTGGCTGTGCAGATACAACAAGAGATACAGTTACAGTGTTTCCAAAGCCTAGTGCAGGTTTCAACTTTACCAATGTATGTTTAAACAGAGCAATGAATTTTACGGATGCATCATCGGTATTAATTGATACGATTACAAACTGGTCATGGAATTTCGGAAGCGGACAGCCTCTTAACAGCAGCCAAAATCCTTCCTGTATTTATCCAAACTCGGGCATACATAACGTTACGTTAACCGTTACCACGAATAACGGCTGTAAGGATTCTATTATAAAAACCGTGAAAGTGCATCCCCTCCCGAATATACACTTCACAGCCGGCAGTGCATGCGACGGTACGGCTGTTCAGTTTACCAATACGGCCTCTATCCCGGCAGGAGATACACTGCATTCTTACGTTTGGAATCTTGGCGACGGCAGCGCGCTTGACATAAATCACAACACCACGCATTTGTATGCCGCTGCAGGATCTTATCCTGTTAAGTTAACCGCTGTTTCTAATTTCGGATGTGCGGATTCAATTACACAAAACGCAGTTGTTAATCCAAACCCGGTTGTAAATTTTACTTCCTCTGATTCTGCCGGCTGCGCGCCCGTATGTACTTCCTTCCAGGATTTATCAACTGTTGCGTCAGGTACTAATGTTTACTGGCAGTGGAATTTAGGCGACGGCAGTTCTTTAAACACGGCTCATAATCCGAATCACTGCTATGGAAACGATTCTGTTTATGCCCGCAATTTTTTCAGCGTTACATTAACTGTAACTACCGACAGCGGCTGTTACGCTTTTAAAACGATACACAATATTGTAACCACCTATCCTTATCCGAAAGCCCATTTTACTGCTGACCCAGAAATTGAAACGGTTATAAATCCTGTTATCTCGTTTAAAAATTCTTCTCCGGGTACAGATTTATGGTCATGGAATTTCGGCGACTCTGATACATCATCCCTGCAGAATCCCGGTACACATTTTTATAAAGATACCGGCACTTACAAAATAACATTGGTTACATCATCGCAGTACGGCTGTGTTGATACAACCCATCAAACCATTTCTATTAAACCTGATTATGTATTTTATATTCCGAATACATTTACGCCGAACGGTGATGGCAAAAATGATTTCTTTTCGGGTAAAGGTGTTTCCTTTAAAGAGTATGAAATGATGATTTTTGATCGGTGGGGAAATTTGGTTTTCTATACTGATGATATTAATAAACAATGGGATGGTATGGTAAACCATTCATCAGATAAGCCCCAGCAGGATATTTATGTTTACATAATTAATACTACAGATATTAAAAAAGAGAAACACAGTTATCAGGGGATAGTTACTTTGATAAGGTAGGGCTGTCGTCAGGTGCTTCGGTTTTAAAGCAATCTTTATTTATCTTCTATACTGTTTAATTCAACAATAATTTTATCTTGTAGAGCGAAGCCATTTTGCTCCATTGACTAAATACTTTCGGCTGCATTTGGGTCGATACTTTTTGCCCGGTAAGTGATAAACAAAAATTTTGTCTGTTTGTTTATTTGTTTCTTCTATATTCCCAGCAGCCCGCCTGATAAGTCCCAGTAAGTGAAATCACTATTCGGCCTTTCATTTTTTTTGAACTTCATTTCAGTTCTATTCTGTTTACTATTGTGAAGCTCCTTTTCGGAAGAGATCTTTTTGGCATTGCACCCGGATACATTATCTTTTAAGTTATTTATTTTCGCGTTATTCATTTTAATTTTTTTAATTAAGGAATTAAATTTTGCAGTATAGTAAACGGCAATTATTATTCCCGAAGTATGTGAGCTGGATAAAAGCGTTGTTAAAAATTGTTAATGCAGCAAGCTCCGTTAATGAGGATTTCGCTTATTAATTTAAACGCCCCGTTCCAATTATGATAAATTGGGGCGGGGCGTTTTTTTATGAATAATCCTTTGTATTAAAATAATCATCAAGGGTTTCAGGCAGTATTGATAGTAGATCACTTCAAAACTATCCGCTGTGTAAGCACCTTAGATAATGATTTTACCTGGAGAAAATAAACTCCATTAGATGCGCCGGTCAGGTTAAATAATAACTTATTCGGGCCGGAAATAAAAGTGTGGTTTTCAGTACTGATGATCTGTCCCAGTGCATTGGTCACTTCAATTTTTGCATCCTCACTGCGTAAAAATTCTATTTCAAGAGTAAAGGCTCCATCTGCAGGGTTTGGATACAAAGCTATTTTGGATGAAATATCAATACTGTTTATTCCTAAAGGAGCAGGCCTAACATATATAGTCTGTGTGGCCGAGCCATTGCATCCGTTAATATCCACGTATGAATAAGTGATTGTATGAATACCGGAGTCAGCAACAGCAGGACTGAATGAGCCTGCACTTACTCCTGTTCCTGAATATGTGCCTCCGGCCGGTAAGCCGCCTGTTAGTGTAACCGGGGCATCACTAATGGCAAGCGTATCATAAGAAGGATTAGAATATGTAACTGACGGCCCTCCAATAGCTGCAATAACAGGTATGCGCGGGCTGATGCAGGGAGCTGTTTCAATCTGCCAGTTATAAATGTAATAGTAATAATTCGGTCCGGCAGAAGAACCGGTTATATTGATTACCCCGCCTAAACTAAATGGGTATGCACCTCCAGTGTTGTTTCTCCAGAGATCCATGCCTGTTCCGCCTATGCGGTAATTACCCGGTGTAAGTGGAATATTAAGAGTTACAGTTCCTGCTCCGTTTGGAAAGATAACAGGTACAGTCTGCAGCAGATTGCCTGCCGTATCCCATAATAAAATATTACGGCTGCCGGCAGCACCCGAATTTACTAAGGCTGTCTGCAATGTACAGGCTTGCAGCACCTCGAATATTAAATACTGAGTGGAAGAATTATTATGATAGCTGCCTCCGCCGAATGTTGTAGTTGTAACCGGACCAACATTGCCGGTAGTTCCGGGATTCTGATTTTCCACATAATATGTTGTAGTGTTAGTTAACGAAGGTGTTGTGAAGGATGATCCTGTATTAAGCGGTGTTCCTCCCGATGGTGCTGAGTACCAGTTAAGCGTGCCGGTGCCTGTAGCACTTAATGTGAGAGCCGACGGCGAAATGCAGCTGTTTGCACCAACAGCACTGGGAGCAGCGACTGAATTAATAGTGAATGAAATTATTGACTGGTCATTTACCGCATTGCCGTCAACACCATTATCGGGGTTGGTGGTAAAGCAGGTAAGAGTGTGGGTTCCGGACGGCACTGTCAGCCAAGGTAAGGGAACAACAGCGGTTAGCCCGCTTGCCAAAGAACCTGTCCAGCTAAGCGTTTGAACAGGGCCGTTATCAATTTGATAATTTACAGTGCAGGTAGTAAGCAGTGTTAATCCAAAATTTTTAATTTTAACAATCGGGTTTATTATGCTGTTGCAGCTTGATCCGGAAGGAGAATTAACAGCAGCTACGCCGGCATCTAAAGAAGAAGCAAGTGGCTGAATGCCGATTAATGCTTCATGCCCGTCAGAAAAATTTTCTGAGCTGGGATTTAAAGTGTTTATTGCAAAATAGCCGTCGTCAAATCCGCCCCAGCCCCAGTTCATGTGAAAATTATCAGTTGCATCATATCCATCGCAAACCCATGTATGCCCCCCTGAATTAGGATCATTGCCGACATATTGAATTGGTCTTCCGATGTTCAAATCGTTTTCTAATAAAGCAATCCACTGGGCATCGGTGTAATTCGATCTTTGCAGTCCCTGAATAGTATTAGGGTCGTAATTAAAATAATTAACATACGAAGTTTGCGCGCATACGGGGCCGTCTGCTGTAATTACCCATGCACCGCTGCCTGTGGGGCTGTAATCCATTTCAACACTTACACCGCAGTGGTACATAATTTTTGCTACATCAACATTTGTCGATGTTACATTTAAGGGCATGTTTGCCCAATTGTAAACAGACGCACCATAGTTGGCAGATAAAGTTCCATAATTCTGCGCCTTGCCGCTGGAGGTGCAGTCGCAATAAGAACTTGAGCCTGTGCCGGAAGAAGGGTAGCTCCAGAATTTCATAATCTGCGACATTGCAGTTGCAACACATCCGGTAACGGAACTGCTCGGACATGAATCATTATAAAAGCCTCCGTTATTTCCCTGATCCCAGGTTGTCTGAACAAGCGGACTTACACTCATTGTGTTCGGCGGTGTATTTAAAGCTTTTTCGCTGTCCTGATAGTCCAGCCATTCTTTAGTAATTGAAGCATCAGCGGCATAATTATTAGTTCTTATTGCATTGATTTCATCTTTTCGTTTATTCAGCCAATGCGCAATAGTTGTTACACTGAGAGGCTGCACAAAATGCCCTTTAGTGGAATAGCCGATAATAGGATGTGCTGCATCATCTGCAGTAACAATTACGAAGCCGCCCGCTGTATTAATATTAAATACATAATAAACAGGCTGCCCGGTATTTGAAGTTTCAGTATAAGTGAGTGATGCTGCCGCCGAAGAGGTTCGGGCAGTCTGCTTGTAAAAATTTTCTGCAACTGTTTTTGCCGTAGTGGAAGAAACCGGCGATGCACTAACAAGATTTGCTCCTAGAACAAACACAAGAATAAGACAGGTAAGTTTTTTCATGATATTATTTATTAGGATTAATGAATAATAAAAACTTTATGTGCTGAATCAAAGTTAATTTTAAATACAGCATTTAACAAACCAAAGATTTGTCAACTGTAGGTGTCTGACGGTGCTGCAGTTTAGCACAAAAAAATTCCGGCTTTGCTGTGGGAATTTTTTTATTCGATTCACAAATACTGAATCTAGGGTCGAGTTTAGTTTACAGATCTGCATGATGATTTTTCTTTCTTTTGCTTCTCCAAAAGATAGTGGCAAATACCTAGTAGGTATTTGAGCAAGACGGTGTGACCGCAAGAAAAAGAGCCCGCGAAAACCAACTGCAATTTTTTCTTTCACACAAGGCTGACACGCGCTTTGGCTTGAAAAAATTACAGTTCGCAATTTCGCGGCCAGCCCCAGCACCTGTGTTTGCTTTCTCGTATCAAAATTATATTATGGAAACGCGCGCTGTGGATGAACAAAACTTTCTCCTGCCAGCTTTGGCCGTTCATCATATACTCGGCTTGCTTTTCATGCTTTTACATCTTAATATTGAAGTCTGAAAAATAGATACGTGTAATAAAAGTAAGATCTAATCGTTTATAAAGTTTTCACCTTCTTGTAATTCATTCTCTGCTGTGATGTTTGTCCGCCTTGTTTTATTTATTGTTTTCGCCGCATCTATTTCTTCCTGTGTAAGCCTGAAAAACAATTACCTCGGGCATACTCCAAGACCGCCTGCCAATTTAAAAATCGATGCTGGGCAGATGGCAGAATTGGACAGCATGAGAAATGCAGCAGACATTAGCATTGACAGTTTAATGAAATCTCTTTCATCAAAAGATCATACACGGCATTTGAATGCAGTGGAAATCAACAGGCTGTTTGAGGACTTCGGAACACTGCTTGACTATGACCGCGTTTTGAGTTCGCAGCTGCAAAACACTAAAACTCAATTTACTTCTGCTGAAAGGCTTGCTGCTGCAAAGTTATTGAGGTCTGCCGCTTTTTACGACCGCAGCTTTCAGCATAACGGAAGGATAAGGAGAGCTCTTGACCGCGGAGAACTTGGAAACAATATTCCGAAAAACATTTTACAAAAGAGCCGGGAATTTCTATATTCAGTGAGTGTACGAAAAAAACTTTTGAACCATTCCGCAGCTGCAAAACCGGATGCGGCAGACAGTATTTTAATGCAGCTGCCCTCTACTAATTTTATGAAGGAGGCGTATGCGGATTTTTACCGGAAAAACGACAGGCTGAAAAACGCATTTTATTATTCATTTACTTTTGCAGGCAGTGTATTGTTTAATACTACTGAAGCCGAGAACCGCAAACGGCGAATAAAAAAAAGAAAAACTGCAGTGCAATTGCAGGCATACGTGCATCCTTACGACATCCTCCTTTCAAAAAGCAATAATCACATGGCGGGCAAAGTGATACCAGGCTATTTTGGACACGTCGCTATCTGGATGGGCGACGAAATGCCGGGGAAAGGAAAAAGAGTAAGAAAATTTTTCAATGCAGATAAAAACAAACAGGTCGGCATAAATAAAAAAAGAATGGAGGAAGCCCTCAGAAGCGGTGTAAGGATAAGCAGTTTAAAGGATTTTGCCGACGGAGATGTTTTTTTAATTATGCGGCTGCGCGAACTTACACCTGAGCAGCAGAAATGCATACAAACAAATGCCTGCAAGCAATTAAATAAATCGTATGATTTTAATTTTGATATCGAATCACCGGATAAGGTTAACTGCACTGAGCTTATTTATCTGTCATGCGATTTTATTAAATGGAAGGTGAGTCCTTTTATGGGGAGATATACTATTTTTCCGGATGATCTTTTAAAAACTGCACTCAGTGATGAACGTTTTGAAATTGTGGTTCTCTTGAAAGACGGACAGTTGATTGAGCATCCGAAATTAACTTTGCTGAACGAACTTATGAAATGATGGTTTATGGATAAAAGTAAAAAAGAGGCAAAGCAAAGTGGCAGGAAGGATTATGCTATGCCGAACTTTCCCCAAAACATCTTACAATACATTTTCAAACAATTCATAATTCCCATATCTTTAGCCCGTATTAGCTCATTTTAAACCCCTCTTCTGAAACAATCAATTAAAAAAACAAAGAATTCCCCATGTGTTTCCAATGCAACTAATTGCTTTGATTGTGTGTCTAACAAGCAATTATGCAGGCCGTTTAAAACCCCAAGCCGGCGGCAATTTCAAACTCTTACAGCTATATGAAAAAACGCTTACACTTTTTTGCAGCAGTTTTTTTGGCGGCTTCATTAGGCTTTACTTCAAATGTTTACGGGCATTCTGTTCAGGTTGGTTACTGTATAACCTGTAACGGCGATCTTACTTTATATGTGGAGCATTGGCATGGCACTGAAGACCCTTCTACAACTACCATGACTATTGACCTTACAATAAGCGGTGTTACCACAACTGTAACAGGTTCTCCTACCGGAAGAATTTTGAACACTCCTTTATCGGCTTTACCCGGCTGTGCTAATCCTATTCATATATTTGCTTCCTGTCCCGGACAGGCCAATACTTATAACGATTGGGTGCTTTATACCTTCCCTCAACTGCCATGCGGACAGCCTGTGGTTATAACAATTATTTCAGGCAACTCTGCTTTTACCGAAGATGGTTGCGGCATGTATCCGGCATCTACTCCTGTTATTATTGTGCCGTGTAATGCTAATCCGCCTCCTGTTGTTGCGGCAAGCCAGTCAGTATGCGCTGGAGTTAGTGCTTCGCTCACTGCAACAGGCATTGTTACAGCTTTTCAATGGCAGTCGGCTCCTGCAGCCAACGGCCCCTGGACAGATGTTCCCGGTGCTGTTTCCACTCCCTTTTCAACCGGGCCCATGTCTGTAGAGACCTATTACCGGGTGCTTGAGCCGGGTGCCTGCCCAAGCAATGTTATTTCTGTGAGCATTAATCCTACGCCGGCATCTGATGCAGGTGCTGATGTAACGGTATGTGCCGGGAGCCCGGATGCAGCTATCGGAACAGCCAATACCGCGGGTAATACATACAGCTGGACGCCTATTACAGGCCTCAGCAGTGCATCAGTATCCAACCCTTCGGTAACGTTTACAAGCGCCGGCGTTATAGTGTATAAAGTAACAACAACTGCCGCAGGCTGTTCTTCAATCGACAGTACGGTTGTAACAATAAACCCTTTGCCGGCCGCTGTAATAACAGGTACAGCGGGTGTATGCAAAGGGGGCCTTTCGCCGGATGTTACTTTTACAGGCTCTTTGGGAACGGCTCCTTATACTTTTACTTATGCTATTAACGGCGGCGCAAATCAAACTATAACCACAACAAGCGGAAACAGTGTTACCGTGGCTGCACCCACTGCTGCTGCCGGTACGTTTACTTATTCTCTTGTAAGTGTTCTTGATGCAAGCTCAACTGCCTGTTCACAGCTTCAGAGCGGAAGCGCCGTGATTACTATTTATGCTCTTCCTGCTGTCGCTTTCAGCAGCACTAAAGTCTGTTATAATAATCCAACAGTGTTCTCCGACAGCACAACAACATCCAGCGGTACGCTCAGCAGCTGGAGCTGGAATTTCGGCGACGGCAGTTCTTTAAATAGCAGCGAAAACCCTTCTTATGTATATGGAAGCGGAGGAGTTTATACTGTTAAGCTGATTGTAAATAGCAGCTTCGGATGTACGGACAGTATTTCAAAAACGGCCCAGGTATATTATAACCCAACAGCCGGCTTCACCCATGCCGACGTATGTTTCAGGGACAGTATGCATTTTGTTAACACGTCAACAATTAATACTGCTGCTTCAATAGCCAGTTATTTATGGGTGTTTGGCGATTCAAGCCCTACAAGTATTTTAAAAAATCCGGCACATTATTATTCAAGTCCGGGCTCATACAATGTAACCTTAATTACCGCTTCAGCGGATGGCTGTTCAAGTGTAATAAATGTTGTGGTAAATGTGTATGCTGCGCCGGTTTCAGCATTTACATTTACTAATATCTGCAAGATTGATTCAGCGCATTTTCTTAACGCGTCGCTTAATCCAGCTGCGGCTACAATAGCAAATTGGTCATGGAGCTTCGGCGACGGAACGCCTGTAAATACTGCTGTTTGGAGTCCGCCTCATTTATATATTGCACCCGGCGATTATACAGTTACCCTGATTACTCACTCTTCTAACCTTGGCTGTCCGGATACTTTGAAAGATACTATAACTGTGTTTCCAATGCCAGCAGCTAATTTTGGTTTTAGAAATGTATGTTTAAACCAGGCCATGAATTTTCATGATTCAACAATTGTTTCAAGCGGAAGTATTGCAGCCTGGTCATGGAATTTCGGCGGCGGTGCGGCGCTTAATACTGCTCAGAGTCCTTCGTACATGTATCCAGCATACAACACTTACAGCGTTAATTTAATTGTAACAACAAACAATGGCTGTAAAGACACTGTCGTAAAAAGCGTGAAAGTGCATCCATTGCCCAATGTGCTTTTCACTGCGCCCGATGTCTGCGACGGCACTGCTGTTACATTTACTAATTTCTCTGTAATTCCTGTAACAGATACTCTTCATTCTTACAGCTGGAATTTCGGCGATAACAGTCCGTTGAATGTAAATCAAAACACCTCTCATTTGTATGCTGCGGCAGGTTCTTACCCTGTTAAGTTAACGGCGGTTTCAAATTTCGGCTGTGTGGATTCCATCACTAAAATCCGTTTTGTAAATCCTAATCCTGTTGTAAAATTCACTGCAGCGGATACCATCGGCTGTGCGCCTTTGTGTACTTCTTTTCAGGATTTATCAATTATCGGATCGGGTGCAAACGTTAGCTGGCAGTGGAATTTAGGGGATGGCAGCGCTGTAAACACATCTCACAATCCAAATCATTGTTATATAAACGATTCTGTTTTTGCGCCGAATGTGTTCAATGTAATATTAACCGTTACTTCCGACAGCGGCTGTGTTTCAGTAAAAACAAAAAATAACTTCATCACCGTATATCCCAATCCGAAAGCCGTTTTCACAGCGAGTCCCGAAACTGAAACAATAGTAAATCCTATTATTTCATTTAATGATTTATCCACCGGGGCAAACTTTTGGCATTGGGATTTTGCTGATTCAGTTACTTCTTCAATACAGAGCCCCATGCCTCATACCTATAAGGATACCGGCACATACAAAATAATGCTGGTAACATCCACGTTATTTGGCTGTATTGATACTGCTTACCAAACTGTAATTATTGAACCTGATTTTCTGTTTTATATTCCTAATGTTTTCACACCTAACGATGACGGCATAAATGATTCCTTTTCAGGGAAAGGCATTTTTTTCACGGAATATCAAATGATGATTTTTGACCGATGGGGAAATTTAATTTTCTTTACAGATGATATAAATAAGCCCTGGGACGGCAAAGCAAACTATGGAAACGATATAGCGCAGCAGGATGTTTATATATATACTATTAAGCTCACTGATATCCACAAACAGAAACACAGTTACAAAGGCTTGGTAACACTGGTAAGGTAGGATTATTAAAAAAAATCTAAAAGCTGATTTCTAAATTCTAAAGGGAAATACTGTTTAGAATTTAGTAAGTTACTAATTAAAGGCACAAGGGGTTGAATGTAATAATTGAAGGAATTCTATCCTTACCCCTTTCACAAATCAACAGTAACAATAAAGTGAAATCCCTTGTAAGCATTGAGTTTACAAGGGATTTGTTTTTGGTGGAGAATATCGGATTCGAACCGACCACCTCTTGCCTGCCAGGCAAGCGCTCTAGCCAAATGAGCTAATCCCCCGTTTAATTTCCGATTGCAAAAATATCAATTAAAGCCAATGCGGAAATATATTTTGCAATATATTTTATTTTATCCTGATCATACCTTATTGACAGTCTTAACAATGGGTTGCTTTTATCGCCCGTTACAGCTATATTTGCAGTCCTTTTATAAAAATAAAGAATGAGTGATTCAAAAATAAATTCTAGTAAAGCACCTGAACCGGTCGGGCTTTACCCTCATGCACGCAAAGTCGGAAACCTGTTGTTTCTTTCAGGAGTCGGACCAAGGGAGCGTGGTAATAAAAAAATCCCGGGAGTTGACTTGGACGAAAAAGGAAACATCATTTCTTACAATATTGAAACGCAGTGCAGAAGCGTATTTCAGAATGTAAAATACATTTTAGAAGAGGCGGGAAGCTCTTGGGATAACATTGTGGATGTGCAGGTTTTTCTTACAAATATGAAAGACGATTTCGAAATATACAACCGCGTTTATGCTGAATGGTTTAAAGACAATCAGCCCTGCCGGACTACCATTGAAATCAATTGTCTGCCAACGCCAATCGCAATAGAATTAAAAGTAATAGCAACAATTTAGTTGGAAAGTTTAAAGTTTGAAAGTTGTACAACCCAGCCGGCTTAAAACTTTAAACTTTCCAACTTTAAACTTTAAACCAATGACTTATAAGACATATACCAATCTCAACCTTTCGCAGACAGCAAAAGACATACAGAAGATCTGGGACGAGAATAAAACATTCGAAAAATCTGTCACTTCGCGTGAGGGAAAAACTCCTTTTGTTTTTTATGAAGGACCGCCGAGCGCCAACGGATTACCCGGTATTCACCATGTAATGGCACGTTCTATCAAAGATATCTTCTGCCGTTTTAAAACACAGAAAGGTTTTCAGGTAAAACGTAAAGCAGGGTGGGATACTCACGGACTGCCGATAGAATTAAGTGTTGAGAAGGCTTTAGGAATTACAAAAGAAGACATCGGCACAAAAATAACTGTTGAGCAGTATAATATCGAATGCCGCAAAGATGTAATGAAATACACCGATGTATGGGCCGATGTTACAGCAAAAATGGGCTATTGGGTGGATATGGAACATCCTTACATCACGTATGAAAATAAATACATTGAGTCTGTATGGTGGCTGTTAAATAATTTATATGCAAAAGGCTCTATCTACAAGGGGTTTACTATTCAGCCATATTCTCCGGCGGCGGGAACGGGTTTATCTACGCATGAATTGAATCAGCCGGGTTGCTACAGAGATGTGAAGGATAGGACGGCTGTTGCTCAATTTAAAATTGATTTTGAGAATAAAAACAATCCGCATAATGAAGTTTTTAATTCATTGAAGAGGATACATGAAGAAAGCGACATAGATATTTATTTTCTTGCATGGACGACAACTCCTTGGACTTTGCCTTCGAATACTGCGCTTGCAGCTGGGAAAAATATTCAATATTCATTATATGCTGTAATAAATATTTTCACTAACAAAGTTGATTTAGTTATACTTGCAAGCGAACTAGTTTCTCATCACATTGCTACTGGCTTTAGTATAGACTCTTCTTCTTCACAAGACATTTTTGCTATTGAACAGGAGCTATCAAGAAAATATGAAAATGATCCGATTGCCTATTTAAGAGAGCTTTCTAAGTTTAAATTAAAAGTACTTAATGGTAAAGCTTATGGTAAGTCTTTAAGAACATTTTTTAATGGCTCTGATTTAGAAGGAATAAAATACGAACAGCTGATGCCTTTCGCGCAACCCGCAGACGGCGATGCATTCCGAGTAATCATCGGCGATTTCGTCACTACATCTGACGGCACCGGCATCGTGCACATCGCGCCAAGCTTTGGTGCTGATGACTTTAGAGTAGCAAAACAAAACGGCATCGGCTCATTAACATTGGTTGACAGACGCGGTAAGTTTTTACCTGAAATAAAAGACGGTGTGTTTTTATACGGCGAAGAGTATGTAAAAGAAGCCTACTTAACCGATGAAGAAAAGGAAACAGAGTTTCAGCATCAGAAAAAAGTATTAGAGGAATCGGGTAAAATAAAAGAATTAAAAGCATATTTAAGTGTTGATGAACGCATTGTTTTAAAACTACAGGAAGAAGGAAAACTCTTCAAAAAAGAAACCTACGAACACAGCTATCCGCATTGCTGGAGAACTGATAAACCGGTGCTGTATTACCCATTGGACAGCTGGTTCATCAAAACCACTGCCTACAAAGAGCGGATGATTGAACTGAACAAAACCATCAACTGGAAGCCGGAATCAACTGGTACCGGTCGTTTCGGCAACTGGTTAGAAAATTTGAATGATTGGAATTTATCACGCTCTCGCTTTTGGGGCATCCCTATTCCTATATGGACAAGCGAAGATAAAACCGAGCAGATCTGCATCTCTTCAGCAGAAGAACTAAAAAATGAAATTGACAATGCTGTTGCAAAAGGGGCAATGTCAAGCAATCCGCTTGCTGCATTTACACCCAGAGATAACAGCCCAGAAAATTACAATACATTCGATTTGCACAAACCGTATGCAGATACAATTGTGCTGGAACGCAATGGTAAAAAGCTTTTCCGTGAACCGGACTTAATTGACGTATGGTTTGATTCCGGCGCAATGCCTTACGCACAGCTTCATTACCCGTTTGAGAACAAAGATTTAATTGATCAGAAAAAATATTTCCCTGCCGATTTTATTGCCGAAGGCGTTGACCAGACACGAGGCTGGTTCTTTACGCTTCATGCGATAGGCACGATGTGTTTTGATTCTGTTGCTTTCAAAAACGTGGTGAGCAATGGTTTGGTGCTGGATAAAAACGGGCAGAAAATGAGCAAACGTTTGGGCAACGCTGTTAATCCGTTTGAAACCATTGAAAAATACGGCCCTGACGCAACACGCTGGTATATGATTACCAATGCTGCTCCCTGGGACAATTTAAAATTCGACTTGGAAGGCATCAGTGAAGTGCAGCGCAGGTTTTTCGGAACGCTTCACAATACCTATTCATTTTTTACATTGTACGCAAACCTTGATGGATTCAAGTATTCAGAGGCGGAGATACCAATGACTGAACGCACTGAAATTGACCGTTGGATTTTATCAGAACTCAATACACTGATAAAAAAAGTGGACGAAGCGTATTCAGACTATGAACCTCACCGTGCAGGGCGTTACATCGAAGATTTTGTTGATGAGCATCTAAGCAACTGGTATGTACGCTTGTGCAGAAGACGTTTTTGGAAAGGCGATTATTCCCAGGATAAAATTGCCGCTTACCAGACGCTGTACCGCTGTATGGAGGTTGTGGCACAGCTTGCTGCGCCTATTGCACCGTTTTTTATGGACAGACTTTATTCCGATTTGAATTCAGTAACCGGCCGTGATAAAGCGGAATCAATACATTTAAGTGATTTCCCTGTTTCGGATACCTTCTTAATTGATGCGGACTTAGAAGAGCGCATGGAGCTTGCGCAGAAGATTTCTTCGATGATTTTATCTATCCGTAAGAAAGAGAATATCCGTGTAAGGCAGCCGCTAAACAAAATTCAAATACCTGTATTGGATGATTCATTCAAAAATAAAATTGAAGCTGTTAAGGATTTGATATTATCTGAAGTAAATGTTAAATCACTTGAATTTGTTAATGAATCAAGTACGTCCATTATCAAAAATTTGAAATTGAATTTCAAAACCCTCGGAAAAAAATGCGGGAAAAATATGAAAGCTGTTCAGGCATTTGCAAATGAAAATGCACCGGCTATTATTTCAGGCATTGAAAAAACAGGAAAATATGCAATCAATATTGATTCGGATGTTTTTGAATTGGAAACCGAAGATGTAGAAATTATCCCCGTAGATATCCCCGGCTGGAAAGTGGCAAATTCAGGTACTTTGACTGTTGCCCTTGACGTTACAATTACTCCTATTCTTAGAGAGGAAGGCCTTGCACGTGAATTAGTAAACAGGATTCAGAACCTCCGAAAAGAAAGTAATTTAGATGTTACCGACCGGATTGACGTAAAAATTCAGAGAAATTCCGCTATAAATGCAGCTATCAACAATAATTTGAGCTATATTTGCGCGGAAATTCTTGCTTCGTCTTTAGAACTTGTCGATGTTTTAGAAGCTAAAAAAGGCTCGGAGATTGAATTAGACGAAGAAATAAAGACTTTAATTACTATTACTAAATTAAACTAACACCTTTAAAAATGGCTAAAAAAATTCAAAAAGGGAAACCAGTAAAGAAAGCAGCTGCTCCTGTAAAAAAAGAGGCAGTAAAAAAAACTGCAAAAAAAACGGTTCCTAAAAAAGCGGCGAAACCCGCCAAGAAAGCTGTTGCTAAAAAAATTGTTAAAACGGCTGCTCCTAAAAAAGCGGTTAAAAAAGATATAAAAACAGCAAAAAAAATTGTTAAAAAAACAGCTCCTAAAAAAGCTGTTAAGAAAACAGTAAAGCAAGTTAAAAAGTCTGCTGCTAAAGCTACTGTTAAAAAAATAGCGGCTGCTAAGCCTGCAAAAAAAACTACGCCCAAAAAAAATGCCTCTAAACCAGCAGTTAAAGCAGTAATAAGCAAAATAACACCTGTAAAGGCTGTCAACAAAACAGTTTCGAAAACTGAGACTAAACAGGCGGTGTCAGCTAAACCGCTGCCAATAGTAAAAATCCCGGTATCTGTTGAGAAAAAGGCAGAAACAATTTCAAAGAAAAAATTTGATTCAAATTTTGATTTGGATGATGACAATAGAGATGAAGAGCCGATGATGGTGGAATACAAAACTCCGTCTATTCACCGTCCAATGGGACCTGTGCCAAAACCGCATATCAATACTGATAAAAGAACCCGCTACACTGACAGCGAATTAAAAGAATTCAAAGAATTGATTTTGAAAAAATTGGAAGAGGCTCAAAAAGATTACGAATTACTGAAGAGCACTCTGTCTCATAAAGATGATCACGGTACTGATGACACTTCTCCAACCTTTAAACTTTTGGAAGATGGATCTGATGTGCTGTCAAAAGAAGAGACATCGCATCTTGCCGGGCGTCAGGAAAAATTTATTCAAAATCTGCAAAACGCACTTATCCGTATTGAAAACAAAACGTATGGAATCTGCCGTGCTACCGGTAAATTAATTTCGAAAGAACGTTTAAGAAGTGTACCTCATGCAACTTTGGCTATTGAAGCTAAGCTGGAGCAAAACGCATAATACTTTATTTCCCCATTAAAAAAAAGCTGTTCCGCGAAGGGACAGCTTTTTTGTTTTTATAATCGGCAGCTTAAATTGGTTAAATTAAAATTGTAATAACATTAAATTTTAAAGGAATAGGTTCACAGAATCAAAATTGAAAATTAAATTTTCAGGGAATTACTTTTTTTCAACTGGCAGTTGTTTTTTAACCCAATCTGAAAACCCTTTTTCAAGAGTGTAAACACGTTTAAAATCGTGCTTCTCCATATACTCAGCAGCATCGGTGCTGCGGCCTCCTGATGCGCAGTATATATAATATGTTTTGCTTTTATCTAATTTATCAATTTGTTTTTCTGCGTCTTTCGCTAAAAAATCAAGCTGCACAGATCCCTTGATAAAACCTTTGCTGATTTCATCGGAGGTGCGCAAATCTATGATCATTCCTTTTTTATCATTATCAGTAATGGCTTTGAAGCGCTCCGTAGAAAGGTTGGTCACAACTGATTTTTTTACTGTTTGGGCAAATGCAGCATAGCCGAAAGAAAAAACTGCAGTTAAAATTAGTATGTACTTTTTCATTTTTATTATTGTAAGATTAATTTATTTTTTGTTGCCGCATAAAAAATATCACCGCTAAGGCATGAAGGACAGAAAGTTTCGCGAAGATTATTTTCGGAGTGTTACTGTTTTGCTTAATACTTTAGCGGTGATTATTTCTTTTGAAATTCAATAATGCCGTGTTCTGTTTTATGAATTTGTTTTTTCTCTGGTTTAAAACAAAGATGATGTTATTGAAATGCATTTAATCCGGTAACATCCATTCCAGTAATTAATAAATGAATATCATGAGTTCCTTCATAAGTAATTACAGATTCTAAATTCATCATATGGCGCATAATCGGGTATTCGCCTGTAATGCCCATTCCGCCGTGTATCTGGCGAGCCTCGCGTGCAATCTGCAAAGCCATGTTTACATTATTGCGCTTAGCCATTGATATCTGTGCCGGGGTAGCTCTGTTTTCATTTTTCAATACACCAAGTCTCCAGGTCAGCAATTGCGCTTTTGTTATTTCAGTGATCATTTCAGCTAATTTTTTTTGTGTCAGCTGAAAGCCGCCGATCGGTTTGCCGAACTGGATGCGCTCTTTAGAGTAACGCAAAGCAGAATCATAACAATCCATTGCAGCACCTATTGCGCCCCACGCGATTCCGTAACGAGCAGAATTTAAACAGCTCAATGGGCCTTTTAAACCTTTGATTGTCGGGAAAATGTTTTCTTTGGGAACTTTAACATTTGCGAAAACAAGCTCGCCTGTTGCACTTGCGCGAAGACTCCACTTGCCGTGTGTTTCAGGTGTTGTAAAACCGTCCCAGCCGCGTTCAACCACCATGCCGCGGATGTTGCCTGCTTCGTCTTTAGCCCAAACCACTGCTATATCAGCAAACGGTGCATTTGAAATCCACATTTTAGCACCGTTTAATAAATAGTGATCGCCTTTGTCTTTAATGTTAGTTACCATGCCCATTGGGTTAGAGCCATGATCCGGTTCGGTTAAACCGAAGCATCCCATAAGGTCGCCGGCAGCAAGCTTAGGAAGGTATTTCCTTTTTTGTTCTTCAGATGCATACGAATAAATCGGATACATAACCAATGAACTCTGCACAGATGCTGTAGAACGCAGACCGCTGTCGCCGCGCTCCAGCTCCTGCATAATTATGCCGTAAGACATTTGATCTAAACCCGAACCTCCGTATGAAGCAGGTATGTAAGGCCCGAAAGCACCGATTTCAGCAAGTCCTTTGATCCATTGTTTCGGAAATTTTGAATTCTGACAAGCTTCCTCAACAATTGGAGTAACTTCTTTTTTAACCCAGGCGCGTGCTGTTTCGCGTATCAATTTATGTTCATCGGTTAAGAGCTCATCCATTAAATAATAATCGTGAGCTTCAAATCTATCTGCTGCCATTTTGTAAGTGTTTTTGTGTTCAGCAAAAGTAATCAATTAAACCAAAAAGATTAATTGATAATTCATCCTGCTGTTTTAAGTTAGTGCCTTGAAACTTTATGAATTTGGTTTTGCTGCGTCTTTTGCTTTTATTGTTTTTGATGCATCAATCATCAGCTGTACAGTTTTTTCATTATGAGCATCTGCACTTTCTACATCTTTAATTATATAAGATGATTTTCCGATTTTGGCAGTTGTATAAAAATGAAATCTGGAATCAGGGATGTCTGCATTTTTAGATTCCCAAAATAATAATGCTGGTTCATCTTTTAAATACCGTTGAAATTTAAATACTGCTGCATCCTTTACATCGCTTTTAGTTAAAGCAATATCTCCTTCTCCTTCTTCAACAGAAATTTGAAAATCAGCGCCGACTTTAATTTCAGTGGCACCTGAGGGCTGTTCAGTAATCTCTGCTATTCCTTTTGTTGAATCAGGAACCATAATAGTAAGATTGCTGCCGTTAACTTTAAAAGTTTTTTCAACCATGCCGGGCATTGCCGCAGCTGGAGCGGGTTTTGAACCGCATCCGGCAAAAAATAAAAGTGCCGGAGCAGCTAAAAGTAAAAGTGTTTTTTTCATTTCAGTTTTTATTTTTGTTTGTACCGCAAATATATATATAAGTAATACTTTGCGGATGCTTTTTTTCAAAAAATAAAATTTCCTATTCGGGCAGTTTAATAAAACAAGAAGCGGAATTAATTTTTATTTTTTTGTGCTGTAAGTCGTGTGGTTATAGTTCGGGAAGACACAAAGCGCAATTCTGATTATTAAAAACGGATAAATTATAAATGGTTTTTGATTATGTGCTGTATAATATTGAATTACTTTCGTTAAAAAGAAAAACAATGAGACTCACGTATAAACCTGAAACACTCTATTTCAAAAGACCATTTCATATTGCTCACGGTACCCGCACATCTACTCCGATTGTATTAACACAGCTGGAGCACGAAGGTATTACCGGCTTTGGAGAAGCAAGCTTGCCACCTTATTTAAGTGAAACTCACGAAACGGTTTTGTCATTTTTAAAAACGGCTGTGGAATTATTATCCAGACACAGGGATCCGTTTAACATTGAAATGATTTTAAATGAGATTGATAAAATTGCTCCGAACAATACTGCGGCAAAAGCTTCAGTTGATATTGCGCTGCATGACCTCTGCGGCAAACTGCTTAACAAACCCTGCTGGAAAATTTTCAACTGCGACAGCAGCCTCACGCCGTACACTACATATACCTTGGGTATTGATGAGCCGGATGTGATGAAAGAGAAAGCCGCTGAAGGAGAAGCGTACAAAATTTTAAAAGTAAAATTGAGCGGCGAAAATGACAAATCAATTATTACTGCGATACGGAGCATTACAAATAAACCAATAGCAATTGATGTAAACCAAGGCTGGAAAGATAAATACCAGGCTCTTGAAATGATAGTGTGGCTGAAGGATAAAAATATTTTATTTGTTGAGCAGCCAATGCCGAAAGATAATCTGGAAGATACGCTATGGCTTTTTGAGAGGACTGCTCTTCCTTTGTTTGCAGATGAGAGCGTGCAGCGGTATGAAGACATTGATCGAGTTAAAGACTGCTTTCACGGGATTAATATTAAGCTGATGAAATGTACAGGGATGAATGAAGCGTTTAAAATGATTAATAAAGCGCGTGAATTAAAACTGCAGCTGCTCATAGGATGCATGAGTGAAACTTCATGTGCGGTATCGGCTGCGGCCCAGCTTTCACCTTTGGCCGATTATGCTGATTTGGACGGCCCGCTGTTAATTAAAAATAATTTATTTGATGGAGTGCAGTTTGTAAACGGTAAAATAACTTTGAGTGATATGCCCGGTATCGGGGTTGTTCAGAAGTTTTAAGATTTGAGATAGGAAAGGGGAGGGAAAATAAAAGACAAAAAAAAGGCTCTTACGAGCCTTTTCTTACTTTTTAGCTGCTTTTTTAGCTGCTTTTTTTGGAGCTGCTTTTTTAGCTACTTTTTTAGCTGCTGCTTTTTTAGGAGCTGCTTTTTTAGCTGCTGCTTTTTTAACTACTTTTTTTGCCATGGTTTTTTTTGTTATTAAATTAATTATGACACGAAGTAAGAAAAATTATTAACACAAAAATAAAAATCGCACTTTATTTTATTAACATAAACATGTTGATAACGGCTGCGGATACTAAGGTGTGTCTTCTGTTTTAAAAAATATTTAAATAAAAACCGATTCAAAATCACAACGAAAATATTTTTTATTTTTTTATCGTTGTCTTGTATGTGTTGTTTTTAAAGGTGTTTTAAGACACAGCTGTTTTTTGTTTTCAATTTATAAAAATGAACATCAGTAAAATGCAAAGCAGAATATTTTCATTTTTATTATTTTATTCTGCTCGAAATATTTTTTATTTTTTTTAAAATAAAAAACAAAAAAAATATTTTTTTGTGAAAAACTGCCTGAAACGTATTTTTAAAATCAAAGAACGAAAACAAAAAAATAAATTATTTTACTCTTTCAAGCAGCGCCATATAAAATCCATCGGCATGATGTACTTCTGGTGAATAACGCTTTTCTCCAAGTAAATTCCATTTATCGCCTGCTTGTTTCAAAAACCATTTTATCTGCTCTTCACCTTCTGATGGAAGTATGCTGCATGTTGCGTAAACCATTCTGCCGCCCACTTTCGTGATGTCGGGGAAGCTGGTCAGTATTTCGCGCTGAATAGTTTTTACACGTTCTATCTCTTCCAAATTCAGTTTCCATTTACTGTCCGGATTTCTGCGGAGCACTCCTAATCCCGAACAGGGAACATCCAGCAGCAGTCTGTCGGCAGTATCTTTCAGACGCTTCACTACCTTTGATGAATCAATAGTTCTTGTTTCAACAATGCGCACGTCGGCTCTTGAGGCCCGTTTTTTTAATTCCAGTAATTTGTTTTCTTTCACATCAAGAGCAATGATACGTCCTTTGTTTTTCATAAGCGCAGCCAGGTGAAGTGTTTTTCCTCCTGCTCCTGCGCATCCGTCCACCACGCGCATTCCGGCCTGCACATTTAAAAATTCAGAAACCATCTGTGATGAAGCATCCTGTACTTCAAACAATCCTTTATGAAAAGCTTCGGTGCGAAATACATTTCTCGGAAATTTTAATTCCACAGCATCAGGCGACCAGCTGATAAGTGAAGCATCAGTTATTTTTTCTTCTTCTAAAACAGCCTGGAGATCTTTCGGATTTGTTTTTAATGTGTTTGCCCGCAAAATGGTTGTGGGCTTTTGATTAAGTGCCCGGATAATTTTATCCCAGTCTTTTCCTAATTCCTTTTCACCTAATGCATCCAGCCAATCAGGCACAGATTCGCGAATTTTTCTGATTTTGTGAAACTTCTCTAACTGAGAAATTATTTTTTTTTCGTTCAAACCCTTAAAATAATTACTCTCTGGTAATTGATATCCGTCAAAAATTAAGTAGGTGCCGAAAACAGTCCATAAAGTTTTATCAGTAAGCCGGCCTTCAACACCGGCAGCAGCAAATAACAGCCGCCAGTTGCGCACCATATCATAAGTTACATCAGCAACAAAGCTGCGTTCGCGTACGTCCCATTTTTTATGAGCGCGCATTTCTTTTTCAATTGCTTTGTCGGCATATTCGTTTTTTTCAAAAATGTTTTTCAAAGCTGAAAAAATTGCTTTGATGTGAAACGAGTGATGTTTTAAATAAAATTCTTTTGTCATACTGCAAAAGTACTATTTATTGCAAAGCATACATTTGCAATTAATTCCTCTGAAGTATTTAAATTATTATTTTTGCGCCATGATTGATGCAGCAAAAATTGACACTACTATATATATAGGTGAAATTGCAATTCACCAGCCCGTTACTGTTTTTACGGATTATATAATAATGGTTTTGTGTTTTTATTTTTATTTACAGCTGAACAAGCTGTCAAATGCGAATGACAGCACTGTTAATTGGAAACGATTTTTTCTGCTTTTAAGTTTTGCCTCTTTTACCGGCGGCAGCTCACATGGTTTTTTTGCAGTCCATGAAGGCATAGGTTACAAATCCTTCTGGCTTACTATGCAGTCCTTAAATATTTTTGCAGTTTACCGTGCACAGCAGGCAGCGCTTCATTCTGCTTTGCAGAATTCGGCAAAAAAATATTATTGGGAATTAAGTTATCATACCCAGCTGCTGTTGTTCTTCACTGCTGTTTTTGTTTTTCAAAATTTTTTAGTGGTGGTAATTGACAGCTCCATCGGATTGATTCCAATTATGATTATCCATTTTATAGATTCAGAAAAAGTAAAAGCCAGCTTATGGATTGCATCAGGCATTGTGTTTTTGTTTTTGTCGGCTGTAGTTAATGCTGCCAAATTATCGATTCACGCCTATTTTAATTATTTAGATATTGCTCATGTGTTTATTATGGCGTGCTTTATATTGATGTTTACCGGGATAAAAAAAAAAGCTGTTTCATAAGCAGGGCTTGATCTCTTCTTCTGCTTTTAAAATGACTGCGGTTTATTAAGAGTATTTTTAATAAAAACAAGATCCCTCACAAAAGTTCGGGATGACACTTCGGGCTATGAATTAATTGGAGGCTGAGAAAACGAATTTCATTTAAGAACGTTTAAAAGAAATTTTAAACAGGCTGTAAAGAAAAGTCGTCGAATTTTTAAATTCTTTTTTTCGTTCAAACTCATTTAATATCAATAATAATTGCAAATTTGTGTCCGCATACTCGGTCTTAGAATAATAAACACTGCGGGATTGAAACAGACTTTGCCGGATTCTTAAATTCAAAAAAATAAATTGACTATGGATACTACAATTACCTCCTACATTGAAACAAACAAAAAACGTTTCATAGATGAACTTTTTGAACTTTTAAGAATACCATCGGTAAGCGCCGATCCCAAATACAGCAAGGATGTTTTCAGAACAGCGGAAGTTATTAAAGGAAAATTAGTTGCTGCAGGTGCCGTTAAAGTTGAAGTCTGCCCGACAGCCGGCTACCCGATTGTTTACGGCGAAAAAATAATTGATGCCGCACTCCCAACCGTTTTAGTTTACGGGCATTATGATGTGCAGCCAGCAGATCCGCTTGAGTTGTGGGATTCCGGTCCTTTTGAGCCTGTTATAAAAAATGAAAAAATTTATGCCCGCGGCGCCTGCGACGATAAAGGACAGGTATATATGCATATTAAAGCGTTTGAATTAATGATGCAGACCAAATCGCTGCCGTGCAATGTTAAATTTATGATTGAAGGCGAAGAAGAAGTTGGTTCGGATAACCTTGGTACGTTTGTAAAACAGAACAAAGAAAAACTTAAGGCGGATGTAATTTTAATTTCCGATACTGGAATTATTGCAAATGATATTCCTTCTATTACAGTTGGACTGCGCGGATTAAGCTATATGGAGGTTGAGGTGCAGGGGCCTAACCGTGATTTGCATTCAGGTTTATACGGCGGAGCGGTTGCAAACCCAATCAACATTTTGTGTGAAATGATTGCCAAAATGAAAGACGATAAAGACCATATTACTATACCTGGTTTTTATGATGATGTTGAAATTTTAACTGAGGCAGAAAGATCGGAATTAGCAAAAGCTCCGTTCAATCTGGATGAATATAAAAAAGCACTGGACTTATCAGATATACACGGTGAAACAGGCTACACAACAAATGAGCGTAATTCTATCCGGCCGACGCTGGATGTAAACGGCATTTGGGGCGGTTACATGGGAGAAGGGGCGAAAACGGTTATTGCATCAAAAGCATTTGCAAAAATTTCAATGCGTTTGGTTCCGCATCAAAACAGTGATACAATCACCAAACTTTTTAAAAATTATTTTGAGAGCATTGCTCCCAAATCAGTTAAAGTGAAAGTAACTCCTCATCACGGCGGCGAGCCTGTTGTTACACCAAGTAATTCAACTGCATACAAAGCCGCAAGTATGGCTATGGAAACTACGTTCGGAAAAAAGCCGATCCCAGTCCGCAGCGGAGGCAGCATCCCGATTGTTGCAATGTTTAAATCAGAATTAGGTTTAGATTCTGTGCTGATGGGTTTTGGTTTAGACTCCGATGCAATACATTCTCCAAACGAGCACTACGGTGTGTTTAACTATTTAAAGGGTATTGAGACTATTCCTTATTTCTTTAAAAATTATGCGGCCTTAAGTAAATAATTTTTTCTTCCCGAAAGGGGCGGCTTAAAATAAATTCCTATTAATTACGTTTTTCTTTTTATGAGAAAATACCTTTTTGTTTTATCTGCGATCTGCTGTATTGCATTTACATCCTGCGGCGATTTCAAAGAGATAACTTTCAGCGGCATACAAAGTATAACAATTACCAGCCTCAATCAAAAAGGCGTTGAAGCAATAATTACTGCGAAGATTAAAAATCCCAATGGTACAGCATTTACCATTTACAAATCTGATATGGATGTTTCTCTGAGCGGGATAAGCGCGGGTAAAGCACATATCACAAAAAACGTAAGGATAAAAGCTAAATCGGAAGAGCTCTACACATTTGAAATAAAATCAGATTTTTCAAATTTGAATTTAGCAGACCTGCCTAAAATTATTTCCATGGCAATGAGCAGCCAGATAAAAATCACTTTGAAGGGAAATTTGAAAGCTGGTAAATTGTTTGTGAAACGAAGCTACCCTGTTGACCTCACCCAAAGTGTTCCTATCCGCAGCAAATAGAATTCAAGCTGAAATTGTACTAATAATCTGACGGAAGTACCGCAGGGAAGCCAATTCCGGATTACTCAGCGGCATATTGTAATAGATACCTTTGCCTTTTTTTATTAGTGCACAGCCTCATAAAAATATTTTTCAGTTCATTGGAATTCAGCTGTATTTTCCATTGTCCTCAGCTGTTTGCACATTTCAATTACAAACTGTAATTTAACACTCTTCGAAAATTTTTACCCGGCAGATGGCAAAAGAAATATTACTGGAAATAAAAAATTTAGTAACAGAATTTCACAATGAAGAAGAAACGGTTAAAGCCGTTAATGATATATCGTTTACCCTTAAGAGGGGTGAAACTATTGGTATAGTGGGCGAATCGGGGTCAGGAAAATCCGTTACGGCATTGTCTATAATGCGTTTGATTCCGAACCCTCCGGGAAAAATTACTGCCGGCAGTATTATTTACCATTCCAAAACTCATGGGGATTCGGATATCCTGAAAATTTCTGAAAACGAAATGCGAGCATTGCGCGGCAATGAGATTGCCATGATTTTTCAGGAGCCAATGACTTCTCTGAATCCTGTTTATACCTGCGGCGATCAAGTGATGGAAGCTGTTCTGCTTCATCAAAAAGTTTCGAAAAAAGAAGCGAAAGAAATCACAATAAAGTTATTCAAAGAAGTACAGCTGCCAAGGCCTGAAGGCATTTTCGACAGTTTTCCCCACCAGATTTCGGGAGGGCAGAAGCAGAGGGTTATGATTGCAATGGCGATGAGCGGCAAGCCTGAAATTTTAATTGCAGATGAACCCACTACTGCTCTTGATGTTACTGTTCAGGCAGCGATTCTGGATTTAATGCTTAAGTTGCAGCGTGAACACGATATGGGGATTATTTTTATTACTCATGATTTGGGTGTTATTGCAGAGCTTGCGGACAGGGTTGTGGTAATGTACAAAGGGAAAATTGTGGAACAGGGCAGTGTGCTTGATATCTTTTCGAAACCGCAGCATCCTTATACCAAAGGCCTTTTGGCATGCCGCCCATTATTAGACAAGCGCCTGCGCTGGCTGCCGACTGTTGCACATTTCATGAAAACGGATGTGAACGGCAAGATGATTGAAACCAACCAATCCATTGATGAAGTTACTGAGAAACTTATTGTTACCGCGGAAGAGCGGGAGGAGAATCATAAAAAATTGTATGACAAAGAACCCATCCTGCAGGTAAAAAATTTAAAAACATATTTCGGTGTAAAAAAAGGAATATTCGGAAAAGTAAAAGACTTTGTCTGTGCTGTTGATGACGTAAGTTTTGATGTGTATCCCGGCGAAACACTTGGTTTGGTTGGGGAATCGGGCTGCGGTAAAACAACGCTGGGCAGAAGTATTTTACGTTTGATAGAACCTACCGAAGGCACAGTTATTTTTAACGGTAAAAATATTACCGACCTCTCAGAAAAAGAAATGCGGGAGCAGCGCCGTGATATTCAAATTATTTTTCAGGATCCTTATTCTTCGCTCAACCCCCGCATTACCATCGGGCAGGCTATTATGGAGCCAATGAAGGTTCATGGTATTTTAGAAAACGATAAAGAACGTAAAGCGCATGTAACAGCACTTTTAGAGCGGGTAAATATGAGCGGGTCTCACTTTTACCGGTATCCGCATGAGTTTTCAGGCGGGCAGCGCCAGCGTATCTGCATAGCACGCGCATTGGCGCTCCGTCCTAAATTTATCATCTGCGATGAGCCTGTTTCTGCATTGGATGTATCCGTTCAGGCGCAAGTCTTAAACTTATTGAATGAGTTAAAGCGTGAATTCGATTTTACATATATTTTTATTTCGCATGATTTGTCGGTTGTCAAATTTATGAGCGACCGGATGATTGTGATGAATAAAGGAAAAATTGAGGAGATAGGCGATGCCGATGAAATTTATAATCATCCTAAAACAGATTATACTATTAATTTAATCAGTGCTATCCCGACAGGGCAGTTAAAGGATATCAGGGCTTCTATAAGGAAGAAAAAGAAATTAAACGCACAAAAATAAAATTGATTTTTAAAAAACAATTCTTTGTCTATTCATTTAAATTTATTTACAAAGAACCTGAAATCTGCCATTATTGGGGGAGTGCAGCAAAAAGATATTTATAAATGAGAAAACTATTCAATAAACTTTCTTTAATTGCTCTTATAGCTATTTGTTTATTTATATCAATTTACAGAATTAATAATGTTGATAAAAAAGAAATTTCCTGGGATATTTTAGGGTATTATATGTGCCTGCCGGCAACATTTATTCACCATCAGCCAATGCTCAATGACATTACATGGCTCAAAGACCTTAACAAAAAAAATGATCTGAGCGGTACACTTTACCAGGTTTCGAGCAATGATAAAGGCGAGCCGATGTATGTTTTTCTTTTTGGGATGGGATTGTTTTTTCTTCCTTTTTTCTTTCTTGGTCATGGTCTTGCAGCTATCGGTGGCTTTGAAATGGATGGGTTCAGTCCGCCCTATCAGTATGCAATGGTAATCGGGGGCATTATCTATACCATTATCGGGTTAATTTATTTACGGAAAATTCTGCGTCATTTTTTCTCTGAAGGCATCGCAGCGTTAGTGATGATCATTGTTGTTTTCGGAACAAATTATATCCATCATCTTACGCTGAAAAATTTAGAAACAGTTAATATACTGTTTATGCTGGTGGGCATCATTGTTTGGAATACCATTCAGTGGCATCAAAATCAGAAAACAAAATATCTGTTTACTATCGGTATCAGCATAACTCTGATGATACTGATAAAACCCAGCGAAATATTTATTGCCATTCTTCCATTGTTCTGGAATGTTTTTTCTTTCGACAGCTTCAAACAAAAAATCTCTTTGCTGCTTTCCAATAAAAAGGCACTGTTCCTTACAGGAGCGGCGTGCTTTCTTCTATTGCTCCCGCAGCTGTTATACTGGCATGCAAAAACAGGTCATTTTATTTATGACAGTTATAAAAATCCTGGAGTCGGGCTTGATTTTTTTTCACCGCATATCCTTAATGTTTTATTCAGCTACCGCAAAGGCTGGTTTGTTTATACACCGGTTATGTTATTTGCAGTTACCGGATTTTATTTTTTTTATAAAAACAACAAGCCGGTTTTTTATGCCGTTTTATTTTATTTTTTAATATCGTTTTACATTATTTGCTGCTGGACATACTGGTATTACGGCGCCGCTTTTTCCTGCCGCCCGGTTATTACAAGCTACCCGCTGTTAGCCATCTGTCTTGGTTATTTTTTATTATTTGTCCAAAAACAAAGCACTTTTATTAAAAGCCTTTTTACTTTGTCAGTGATGTTTTTTATCTTTTTAAACCAGTTTCAATGGATGCAGTTGAAAAATTACATTCTTGATCCTTACCGCACTACCAAAGAATATTACTGGGCAGCTTTTTTAAAAACATCGGTAAGTGAAAGCGACCATGCCCTTCTTTCAGTAAACAGGGATTTTACAGGGCAGCAAAAATTTGAAAACAAAACAAAATATTCAGTTACATTATTAAAACAAGATACATTTGATACTACAAAAGATAAAAATGTTCAAACGGATACAGCGCGAAATCCCTTTTACCGGGCATTGCCTGACGAGGAATTTTGTATCACTAACCAGTATCTGTTCAAAGAACTGACCCTGAAAGATCATGTTTGGATAAAGGCGAGTATGGATATTCGCTTCCCAATTGATTTTCAGGGAGCACCGCCATGTATGGTAATGACAATGGAGCACAAGGGCGGCTCGTACGGATATTTTGCGCCAGAGATAAAAACAGATTCGGCGAACGGCCGGTGGCATAAATATGAACTGGAATATTTAACTCCGGAAGTCCGCAATGTAAAGGACACTTGGAAATGCTACATCTGGAAAAGAGGGAAAAGCACTTTTGATATTGACAATTTTAAGATTGAAATATATGAGCCCAAATATTAATTTCATAAAAAGAATAAAACTTAAATTATCATCCATCGCAATTATAATTGTAATTGCCTGCTGTCTGGTAATTGATATGGGTTTTAAAAATTGGGAAAAGCCAACTCGCGTAATTGAATGGGATATACATTCCTATTATGCATACCTGCCTGCAGCCTTTATTTATAAGGACATTCACTTGTGGAAAAGTGATTACAGAATTGGAAAAAATTATTTTATGTTTTGGCCAAACTATACTGCCGATGGGAAAAAAGTAATTAAAACAACAATGGGCATGGCTGTGTTGTATGCACCTTTTTTCCTTGTCGGACATGCCGCTGCGATGCTGTCGGAATACCCGGAAAATGGATTTTCGGAGCCGTATAAAATTTTACTTTTAGTAAGTGCTCTGTTTTATTTGTTTGTCGGGCTGGATTTTTTGAGAAAAATACTAATTCATTATAAGTTTTCAGATATCCACATAGCGTCTTCTATTTTACTGATTGGGTTAGGAACAAATTTAACTGCCTACTCGTCACAGTCAGCCCCAATGTCACACGTTTATTCATTTTGTTTGTTTTCTGTTTTTATTTATTATACAATCAAATGGTTTGAATCCCAGACAATAAAAAACACAATTATTATAGGTTTATTAATCGGTTTGATTTCACTGGTACGTTCTTCTAATATTATAATAATGCTCTTCTTCGCATTTTACGGAGTAAGCAGCCTGTCGGATTTTAAAGAAAGAACATTGTTTTTCAGAAAAAAGGCGGTCTTACTTTTAATAATAGTTGCTGCATTTATATTAGTATGGGTGCCGCAGCTGGTTTACTGGAAGATAAGTTCCGGAAGTTTTTTCTACTATTCATACCCCGATGAACGTTTCTTTTTTAATGCGCCGAAAATAATTCAGGGTTTGTTCGGCTTCCGTAAGGGATGGCTGATATATACACCAATGATGGCCTTTGCGTTAGCCGGCGTGTTTGTACTTAAAGGAACTATGAAGAAAACACAATTGCCGATAATTTTATTTTTTATACTTAATATATATATTATCTTTTCATGGTGGTGCTGGTGGTATGGCGGCTCGTTCGGGCAGCGGAGCATGGTTGAGAGTTATGCATTGCTGGCGATTCCTTTCGCATCATTCATAAAATATGTTTCCGAAAAAAAACTGCTGTATAATTTAATGTTTTACTCTGCGGCATTATTTTTTATCTGGTTGAACCTTTTTCAGACACTTCAATTCGAAAACATGGTATTACACTATGATGGAATGTCGAAAGAGCTCTATTTTAAACAGTTTGGAAGACTTGAAAAAATAAAAGACTATGATAAATATGTTATTTCCCCTGATTACGATGAGGCCAGGAGGGGTAACAGATAAAATTCAATTGTGAAATTGTATCGTGTCCCGAAATATTCATTTAAAGAAGTCATTATATTTATTAGAAATGAATCCTAAAAATAAATTGAGCCTGTTTTTTAAAGCAGCTCTTTTTCTTACACTCGTTTATTTCCCCATTTTTCTACACCTTGAAAATCTTCCGCTTCGTGTTTGGGACGAGGCCAGGCTGGCAATCAGCGCCCGCGAGATGCTTCAAAATAAAAATTACCTGATCCCTCATTACCTCGGACAGCCGGATATGTGGGGAACAAAACCTCCGCTGGTGATTTGGCTGCAGGCACTTTTTTATAAAATTTTTGGAATGGGGGAATTGGCTGTTAGACTGCCTTCCGCTTTAGCCGCTTTTCTTACAGCTCTAAGCCTGATGTTATTTTCACTTAAATATCTTAAAAGCTATTGGTTAGGTTTAATTGCCAGTTTAATTTTAGTCACCACCTATGGTTACATCAATAACCATGCGGTGCGCACGGGAGATCTAGATGCACCTCTGGCTTTTTTTACAACACTTTACTGTCTTTCTTTTTTTCTATTCATAGAGCTGGGGGAAAAAAAACATCTTCATTTATTTTTTATCGGCCTCACATTATCAGTACTTACAAAAAGCGTTCAGGGACTGATTTTTATTCCTGCTTTGGGTATTTATGTTTTGATTGGAAAGAAATTTTTGGAAACCATAAAAAATAAATGGTTCTATTTCGATCTGTTTATTTTCATAAGCATTGTTATGGGTTATTACCTGATCAGGGAACATTATAACCCGGGTTACCTGGCAGCTGTGTGGGAAAATGAGTTGGGGGGCCGGTATTTGCATGAGTTAGAAGGTCACGGATATCCTTTTATGTTTTATTTCAATCAGCTGATTGATTTTAAATATGCTGATTGGTATCTGCTTGTACCCTGCGGTTTATTGGTTGGCTTTGTTATAAAAGATGAAAAATTTAAACGGATAACAATATTCAGCCTTTTAGCTGTTTTTTTATATTGGCTTATTATTTCAATTTCGAAAACCAAATGCGAATGGTATGATGTGCCTTTATACCCATTTTTTGCAATAATCTGCGGAACCGCCGTCTATTGGGTTTTTTCGCTGTTAAGAGACGCTGCTTATGTTAACCGCGCATTCGGGTTTTATATAATTCCTTTCGTCTTTCTTGTTATTGTTTTTTTACATCCTTACGAAAAGATAATAGATAAAGTATATTTTCCGAAAGAGAATGAAAGTGAGATAAACGAAACTCACATCTCTTATTTTTTGAAAGAGGCTGTAAATTCTCAGCGTTCAATTAAGCAGCACAACATCTGCTATGACGGCCATAATGCGCATCTTTCATTTTACCTTAGTCTCTTAAATGAGAAGAACCAGCAAGTGGGTTTTAAAGACAAGCGCTTTTTGGTTCCCGGCGATTTGGTAATAGCAAGCCAATACGATGTACAGCAATATATCGAAAAACATTACTCATTTGAAGTAACCAATACATATTACAATGTGAAAACATATACTATTAAAAGCTCCATTCCTGAAAAGGCTGAATCTGCGGAGGTCCATTGGCTTAAAAAAACAATATTCCTAAAAGCTTTTAACGGAAAATATGTCTGCGCTGATCAATCTGCGAATCATATGGTATCAGCGGATGGAGACGATGCAGGCAGATTGACTTTGTTCGAAAAAATACAATGTAAAATTTATTCCAGCGACAGTTTATTTTTTTGTGCTGATCTTGGGCAGCAGAATCAGATCACAGCGTCCAGAAAGATTGCAAGTGAGTGGGAAACGTTTACAATGATTGAACTTGACAACGGCTATGCTGCATTTAAAGCAGTAAATGGTAAATATTGGAGTGTAGATAAAAAATCTCTGCGCCTCTCGGCAAACAGCGATTCGATTGGTATTCAGGAAAAGTTCAGAATAATTAACAGCAGCGGCAAAAAGTAATTCTTGAAATTTAATCCCCAAAGGGGAGCTTATGTATTTTTAATTTCCCAATGTTCATGGTAGGTATAGCGTCTTTCTGTTTTTTTGCTGTGTCAGGTAAAACATCTGCTCGAATCATTGTGTAGGAACTTGCGGATGCCATCCAATGATAAAAAGGAAAATTGCCGAGCAGTTCAAAGCTCCCATCAGGTTTCGTAACAGTGTGAAATGAATGCGACCAATATTCATTCCATGCTAAAATTACGCCGCCCTGAATAGGATTATTGTTTTCATCCAATAACACTCCAGTAATTCTGCAGTCTTTAAACTGTGAGTAATTGTAATAGTTGCTAAGGCAGATGCAGCTGTCTTTTTTTGAAGCCGGGTCAAATTTTTTAAATTCTTCAACGACGGGCTTAAAGGTTCCTATAACGGGGATATTGTTTTTAATAGTTTTTGTTTCGCCCTTCCAATTGACTACACCCATAAAATTTGCATGATAGCTGTGCCATTCAACATCCTTATACTGCCACCAGGAGTACCCTATCGCGCCACAGTTATATGCCTGCTGTAAAGTTTTACGGGCAAACTGTCTCTGTGTGTCATAAGTTATAGAATCATTATCCGCGGAAATAGCTGTTTCCCCTATTATCCATGGCTTTTTGATATAATTCGCGTACCAATACATCTCATTTCTTACCTGCTCAGGTTCATATTCATAAGGGTGAATAGAAATAAAATCAACATCAAGAATGGCCGGATCCCACTCAAACACCTCACGGATACCCGTTAATCCAATTGTGGTCAGGTGATTGGGCGATGCTCTTTTCGCAATAGCAGCCCATCTTTTCACTTTTTTATAAACTACTTTTTTGTTCCTTTCGGGCACATCAAAATATAAAGGTTCATTAAATAAATCAAAGGCCATAATGGTTGTATCATTTCTAAAATACTGCATCAGTTTTTTTAAATTGCCTTCTGTGTTTTTAACATCGGCAGACATGCGGGTTAACAAAACCGCTTTTAAGCCGGATTTATTAACAACATCAAGCAATTGCGCAATTGCTTCAAAATATTTTTTATAATTCTCATCATTCGAAAGTTCAATTGTGGTATCCCGCTGTTCGCCTATTTTAGCATTAACAGTCAGTTTCCCTATTAACGCGTCATCAATAGCTTCTTCGCCAATGCCGGTTAACCGGATAGAATTAAAGCCCATCTCTTTAATTAAATCCATATCGGCCTTCAGATGCATTAAGCACGAATCTTTTGTAGTAAACCGAAACTTCCCGTCAGCATTATATCCTCTGTAAGGGCATGGCCATAGCGTGTTTTTATCAGTCTGCATTTCTACAATATAATTTATTGTAATCGGATAAAACAACCTGCCGTTTAAACTGAATTTTTTATCCTGAATTGAAACGAATTTACTTTTATCAATGGAAACGGGGTTCCCTTTTGAATTAAATGGAAGCAGGATATAAAGGAAGGCGCTTAAGGAAAATAAAATAAAAACAATAAAATATTTTTTCATTTCGATTCCGCTTTGCGATTTAATTTTTTAATTAAAATTATGTAATTACTGATTATGAAAAATCCGAAGTCTAATTGCTCCTTATCCTGCCTATGTTAGTTAAGCTCTTATCCTTTTTATTAAATCACTAAAAAGTTCAGAATCTAAAATAAAAGCCAATGAGATAATACCGATAAATTGCTTTATGATCTGCGTGACGATCAAATGCCTTTCTACCTCCATTGCTTCTGCATTATAAATAACTAATACATTTAAGGAAAACAAAACAATTAAAATGACCGGGAACAATAAAATGAATTCTTTGGTTCTCACAAAAATAAAAATTAAAAGGCCACCCAAAACTAAAAGAGAAATTAAATTAAAGAATGGAAAAATAGTGAAGTCCGTCCACCCATGATCCCTTCCCCATCCTATATAGAAGTTAAGGTCATAACTGAAAATACGATTGGTTTTTTCACGCGTTTCATCAAATAAGAAAGTATGCGAAGGGTGAGTAATAAGAAATTTCATAAAAACGGTTTTCCCTTTTCGATCAATCCATTTAAACAATTCTTCGTAATTGGAATCGTTATATAATTTATAAATTTTTTTATCCTCAACTTTTAACCCCGAATAATTATCCTTCAACTCGTTAACACAGGGCATTCCTTGTTCAGTAAACCATTTAAGATATTCTTCGTTTGGCAAAACATTAAATACAATATTATTTAAAACAGCTAAATGGTGCCTTGACCCTTGTTGAACAGAATAATTCTGGACAAAAAAAAGTGCAATGCTGCAAGTTAAAATGATGACAATTTTTTTTACCATTATTTTATCCCAAATCAACGAAAAAAGCAGTGTTATTGAATAAAATGGGATTAAAAAATAAAGCCAGCTGTCTCTTGTGAATGAAAATAAAACTGCGATAATTATATGCAGTATTAAAAAGAAGGCGGTTCTTTTTTTCATTAAAACAAGAAAAGACGCAATCCACAAAAACATAAACGATGTGGACAATGACTCGGAAAGTAAAGTAATTGACCATCCTAAAACATTCCACCAGGACATTAACGCATAAATAAAAAAAATGAGCAAATATTTTATATAATCTCTTGTTATAAAAAGAAGCAAAGAAAAAACCAGGCAAAACGTACTTAAATTGTGAAAGAAAATTTGGGCTGGTATTATTCGCTCTGCTTTACTTGAAGCTAATTTATAAAAGAGAGGGACAGTGAAGGGCCGTGGATAAAAAGCCGCTGTTTTATGAGGGAAATAGAATTCTTTATCTAATAATGATATCCATGATTGTGTGAGGTAATCCCATGCATCGGAGAATTCTCCCCAAACTGAAGCATCCCATTTAATGGCCCCACTAAAAACCAGTAGTAATAAAAAACAAAGGAAATTAATTTTATAGGGTAAATTTTTACCAAACCTCATGTTTGTAATTTATTAATAATTAATCGCAAAGATAGATAAATGGCGCTCTTTTACTCATGGTATCTGTTTAAATGGAAATTCTTTTTTTAGGTAACGGGCTGCATGCAATTTTTTTACAATATCTTCGTTTCCCCATAAAATAAAGCGTACGAATTTACATGAAGTCACTGTTCCCGGAAAAATATCATTATTATATTTACATATTTGCATTAATTGTTTTAGTTGCCGGGTTGCCGTTTTCAAAATTTTTGATGAGCCTGTCGCAGATAATATTAGCCTGTAACTGGTTATTAGAAGGGAATCTTAAAAATAAATTTACGTCTTTTTGGAAAAACAAAACCGCACTTATATTAAGTTCCTTATTGCTGCTTCATTTTGTTGGACTCATTTATACTTCAGACTATAACTATGCTTTTAAAGATATTCGCATTAAGGCTCCCTTGTTTATATTACCGCTGATTATCTCAACATCTAAACCGCTTTCGAAAAAATTATTTGATATAATTTTAATGCTGCTTGCTGTCTCTGTTATTCTTGCAACTTTTTTTAGTTCATTAATATTAATCGGTGTGGTTCATCGCACCGTTGTTGATATCCGCGACATTTCTATTTTTATTTCACATATTCGGTTTGCTTTGTTAATCTGTACTGCTGTTTTTATTGCAGCGTATTTTATTTTCAAATCTCGAACTGTTTTAAGTAAAACAATATGGGCAGCAATGATACTTTGGTTGGTGTTTTTTTTAATTGTAATGGAGTCGCTCACTGGCTTGGCAGCCTTATCTATTGCATTGTTCGTGTTAATTATTTATTCTATAATAAAAACAAAAAGCAGACTATTAAAATTTGGGACACTTATAGTTCTTTGCAGTTCAACAGCACTGCTGGTATATTTTATTAATACAATAAACAATGAAAACAAACAAACGGATATTATTGATTTAAATAAATTAGATAATTATACTTTGCATGGCAATTTATACGAGAATGATACCCGTTCAAAGGTTACTGAAAATGGCCACTTGGTTTGGATTTACTGCTGCATAAGTGAGTTGAAAGAATCATGGAATGAACGCAGCAAAATTAAAATAGGCAGTAAAGATTTGAATGGCAATAATGTTTATTTTACACTGATTCGTTTTTTAGCCTCTAAAGGATCACGAAAGGATGCCGATGCTGTAAATTCATTAACTGCATCGGAAGTTAACGCAATTGAACGGGGTGTTACCAATGTAAATTACCAAAGCGTAAGCAGCTTAAAAAGCAGAATATATGAAACTTTATGGGAAATTGATTTGTACAAAAAAACGGGCGAAGCCAGCGGACACTCACTTACACAGCGTTTTGAATATTGGAAAACTGCAGTGAACATAATAAAAAGTAATTTGTTTTTTGGGGTCGGTACCGGCGATGTCCCAATGGCTTTTGAGCAGGAGTATGTAAAAGAAAATTCTACTTTGAGCCAGGAATGGAGGCTGCGGTCACATAATCAATATCTATCAATTACTGTGGCTTTTGGAATAATTGGTTTGATATGGTTTCTGACAACATTAGTATATCCCTTTCTAAATGACAAAAAAGGATTCAATTTTTTGTACATCACTTTTTTTATTATTGCAATTGTTTCCTTTTTTACTGAAGATACTTTGGAAACACAGGCGGGAGTTACTTTCTATGCTTTCCTTAACAGTTTTTTTCTGTTTGGGAAAGTGGGCGATGAAGAAGCTCCTGGGCATTCCACGCCAGAGCTCAAGGTTTAATTTAATCGAAACTTCTTGTGGTAAATTTCCTCTTAAGTATCCAAAATACAACTGGAACGCCAAAGGTTTGGAACATCAGAATTTTTTTCAATTAAAATTTCACAATGCACGGTTTAATTGATACAATACCGGCTTGCTGGGAGATGCATCATTTTCAAAACTTGCTATCTGAATATTTAACAGATATGTTCCGTCATATACATTATTTGGAACATAAATCATTTCAGTGACGCTGCGGTGAAGTTTAATATTATGAGGATACTGCCAGAAAGCATGATGTGCCAGCAGTTTTCCGTTGTCAGATTCTCTATCAACCGATGGTAAATCAATCAATAAATGGTCGATGCCCAAAACATCAATTAACGCAGCTGCGTCATGATGCAGATACGGGGGATTCGTATTTGTGTAATGTTTGTTTATTTTTGAAAGGTTGTTGTCTATTGTCCTGATGATAATAGCTTCAGGGCGTTTGCCATCTAAACAGGTTTCAATATGCTTCTTTGAAATTACAAAATCGCCGTCAGGAGTTTCCTCTGGCAGAATGGTAATCAGCTCAGCAATAAAAAAGAATTTTTTTAAACACTGGTTGATGGTATAATCTTCTTTGCTGATATGGCCTACGCACTCAGTATGAGTGCCATTTCCATGTGGATTAAACTGTATGTTCCTGAAATTTACAGAACCGCCCAGCTTTACATCGCCCACCCAGTCGCCCATGCGCACAGGTTCAATTTTTACCGGGGGCGAATGCCATGCATTTACATTGTCTTCGCCTGTTCGCAAAGGAATAGAAATATCAATGGGTTTAGATAAATCTGTATTATAACTTTTTCCTTTATGTGTAATTTTTGCAATCACTTAAATTCAGTTTTTGGATTATGATAGACTGGAATTGTTTTTATAAAAGTCGTAATGAATTTAGACCTGACAGGTTTTAAAACCTGTCAGGTCTTCGTCTTCGCATCTTTTTTATTAATTTCAAACAAATCTCCTGCAATTTTATCCGCAAACAGTTTTCCTTTATCTGTTAAAAATAATTTATTTTCCTCTTCCTTAATATCTCCCTGCAGGATATATTTTTCTGATTCATTAACACAGTATGATAAATAATCTTTCCCGAAATACTTCTCTATGTAACTCAAGTCTGTTCCCCACATAGTGCGCAGCGATGTTAAAATATATTCGTTGTACTGCTGCTGTTCAGTTAATATTTCCTCTTCAAAATTTAATTTATTTTTTTCGAGCGACTGGATATAAAGAGCGTTGTTGGAGATATTCCATTGGCGGGTGTTTCCGTTGAATGAATGTGCGGAAGGCCCAAGACCAAGGTAGGTTTCTTTTAACCAATAATTAGTATTGTGACGGGAGAAAAAATTGTCTTTGCAGAAATTAGAAATTTCATACTGCAGAAAATTATTTTTCCGCATTTCATCCAGCATTATTTCAAACTGTTCAGCACTCTGCTGTTCATCAACATTTTTTATTTTTCCTTCTTTTACCAAATGCGCTAATGCTGTTTTGGGCTCCACTGTGAGGCAGTATGACGAAATATGTTTTACCTCCAGATCAAAAGCTGTACGCAGATTCTGTTTCCATTTTTGATTTGTAAGTGAAGGGATTCCATAAATCAAATCGATAGTAATGTTTTCAAAACCTTTATCCTGAGAGGCTTTGACGGCCGACAATGCTTCCTGCGAATTGTGAACGCGGTTCATCGATTTTAAATCTTCATCGAAAAAACTTTGTATCCCGATGCTTAAACGATTGACGGGGGTGTTTTTGAGTTCCTTAATTTTCAAGGATGTTAAATCATCCGGATTAGCTTCTAATGTGATTTCAGCATCCGGAGAAATTTTAAAATATTTATGGAGCGTTTCTATAAGTCCCATCAATTCTGACTGAGAAAGCATTGAGGGGGTTCCGCCTCCGAAATAAATGGTTGAAATCTCTGTCTGTTTCTCAGCATTAGAAATAGTGGCAAGATAATTTTTCTGCATCTCTATTTCTTTTTTCAATGCTTTCAAAAAAGCATCTTTGTTATTCAGCGAAGTAGAAAAATGAAAATCGCAGTAATAGCAGGCCTGCTTGCAGAAAGGGATATGAATATAAATGCCTGCCATTAAGTTTCGCTCTGCTTGTGTCATCCCGAACTTTTGTGAGGGATCTTGTTATGATAAAAAATATTGCTGCGCTGAATAAGAAACCTTCCGGCGAAAAGCCTTTCGGGATGACATATTTTTATTTGTTCAATACTATTCTAAACGTTGTTCCTTTATCAATTTCAGAGCTTTTTACAAATATTTCGCCTGAATGGTAATTTTCTATAATCCGCTTGCTGAGGGATAAACCAAGGCCCCAGCCACGCTGCTTTGTGGTAAAGCCCGGCTCAAAAACAGTTTTATATTTCGATTTCGGAATTCCTTTTCCTGTGTCGGTTATATCAATATAAACAAACTGTGTTTGATCCGTGAGAGTAATTGTAATTGCGCCGTTGCCGACCATAGCATCCACAGCATTTTTGCAGAGATTTTCAATTACCCATTCGAACAAAGGAATATTTAACTGTGCCGTTACCTCTTTTTGATTACCTGTATCCAGCGTAAATACTACGTTTTTAGAAGTCCGCGATTTAATATAATTCATCGATTCATTTAACACACCCACTAAATCAGCTTTAACCAATTTGGGAGCAGAACCGATTTTTGAAAAACGTTCCGTGATAGTTTCAAGGCGTTTAATATCTTTTTCGATTTCAGAAGCCGTACTGGCATCCAGGCCTGTTGATTTTAAATATTCCAGCCATGCAATTAAAGCGGAAAGAGGCGTGCCAAGCTGATGTGCGGTTTCTTTTGCCATACCTACCCAAACCTGGTTCTGCTCTGCCTTGCGTGCGGTGCTGAATAATAAATAGGCTACAAATAAAAATAAGCCGATAATGCCAAACATCACATAAGGGTAATATTTGAATTGGGTCAATAGAATAGATTCGTGGTAAAAAATGTAGCTCTTGCTTCCATCGCCAAACTCAACTTCAATCGGGTGATTTTGTGACGCCATGGAGGCTATCGTTGCTTTTAAATATTCAGGATCTTTTATTTTTATGGAATCGATATTGCCTGAAGCGATTACATTTATTTTTGTGGAGTCGGTATAAATAACCGGTACTGAAGCAGAATTTACGGCTACTTCAGAAATAAATGATTTCACCAAATCATCAAGAACAATTTTTAATTCTGAAAAAAGTTTAGAGTCCTTGTAGTATAAATAATTTTTATGACCTTTATAGATGTTTATTTCAATAGGTTCCTGCATAGCCCGCATAGCTTGCATCTGCGATTCCAGATATGCTTTGTCTTTTTCTTTCAGAGGATCTAAATTCCGCGAGGTAATAGGTGTTCCGTTTTCATCGGCGAGTATTACCGGTACAGTAGTGTTATCAGATACTACCTTTAAAACAAAACCGTAATCGCTTAAATCTTTCGACAGCTGCTTTGTTGCTTCTGCCCACAGTTCAACTTTTTTGCGCTCTTCGGTTTTTATTTTATTAAATAATTCATTGGTGTATTTTACAAGATTGGCTTTTTTCTGAACAGCGCCCGCCCATAATTTTACTTTTTTGCGTTCATCCTGGGCAATTTTATTTACAAGCAGATTGGTGTACCACAATGTGAGACCCACAATAAACACGGCCGTCATAAACAGCCATAATTTCCATTGTTGTTTTTTTGAATAAATGCTCACCAGGGGATTCTCTTGATTGTGAAATGCGAATTTAATGCTTTTTATTGGAATTGCTCCCCATCGGCTGAGCAGGAGTATTTGATTCGAAATTTAAAAATCATCAGGCTCTTCTTTTTTTGGTTTTTGAAGTACATTCTTCTTATCCTCTTTTTTATCAGCATCGTTCCACTTTATTATAAATTTAGTGTTATCCTCCTTAGGAGAGGTATGCAGCAGGTTCAAGGCGGTATCTTTTTTGAAAAGACCGAACTCGTCTTTTAATATTTTTTTTAATTTTTGTTTTTCTACTTTCAAGTCCTGCTTTACATTCTGCACTGCGCTTCTCGAGTCATATTTTATTATGGGTTTGTCAACTGTTCCTGTCATCGATAAAAAAATATTGGTCCGGCCGAGCCCGTCATCAGCCTCTTCGCCAAATTCATTGTTTTCTTTCTTAGCGTTCTTGGCCTTTTTAGAAAGCAGTTCGTTTAAAGATAATTTTATTTTATAATTAATATCATTATTAAAAGTATGCGTTCCGGAAGCCATTATATTAACTGCATTCGATTTAATTTCCATTTTAGGAAACATAATTACCTGCTTTTTTATTTCAAATTGATTTTTAAGCGTGGCGAAACGTATGGACGAAAGCTCTTTCAAGTCTATAAAACGCGACAGGCTCTTAAAAGATTCAACATTGTCGAGGCCGCCGTTTTCAATTGTTATATCAATTCCTCCATAAAGCTTATCCATATCCATTTCCAGCTCTGGGCTGAGGATAGAAGCAAATTGAATTTTAGCGGCAGCTATACCTTTTATGTTTTTATCTGTAATTGCACTCTGTCCGAAATTTTCGAATTCGGTAAACATTTTAGTGATATTTATTTCTTTTATTTCCGAAAAGCAGGTAACTAATAATTTTGTTGAATCACTGCCATCCACTAAGCCGCTGGTGGTGATGCTTCCATTCATAGTCGAAAATGTTATTGGATCAAGCACCAGCTTTTTATCGTTGAGCTGAATAAGCCCTTTTATGTTCGCCGCTTCGAATTTCCTGAATACTGCATGCTGAATTTCGCTGTTCAGATTCACATTTATATGTTCAGAAAATTTCAGTTTGTATTTACTGCTGACCTTGGCATCCTCCTCCTTATCTGCAAGCAGTTCATCCAGGTTAATGGTTTTTGAATGCAATGATGCATCAATTGTTATGTCTTGATTTCCCTTCAAGGCGAAGCCGATTACGTTTCTGAAAAACCCTTTCAGTTCAAAGTCGCTGCTGGAAACTTTGCCGGTAAATTCATGTACTTCCAAATCATTATCATCGAATTTGAATACTCCGTTAAGACCGGCAAAAACCAGTTTGTTATTTTTCAATTTTATATTTGCGTCTGCAATAGATAAATCGCCTTTAGCTGTTATGTTCTGATAATTATTGCTGCTAAGTTCTTTTCCATCGCCGGTGAATGAAGCATCCATTTTCAGCTGTCCTGAAATGGTTTCAATGGTATCAATTTTTACAAAACGCTGCAGTTCCTCCAGACCGATATCGGCTTTTATTTTGGCTGAAATAGAAGGATTGTCGAGGTTATGAAGTGAGAGTTCTCCTGAAAAAGCACCTTTATTAATTTCTCCTGAAAAAGGAATTAATTCTAAGAGAGAACTTTCGTTTGCCGCTTTATTTCCGTTAGAATAACGGCCTTTTAAATTTACATGATGCAGAACAATATTCTCTTTCACCTGAGTGATGTCAGCATTTTTAATTCCAAAATCCGCTTTAACTTGCGGCATGCTGTTTTCCGAAAAACTTCCCTGCACTGCGGCATTGAAATAAAACTCGCCGCTGCTTTCATAATCATTTATTTTTCCTTTGTACTGATTGGGAATTAACGAGAGTACAGATTTTATATCCATATCCTTACCGCGGATGCCGAAGTTTACAACCGCCCTGTTGGAATTAATTAAACTCCCGAACACCTCAAATAATAAATTTTCGATTTTAATTCTGCCGTCGTTTATTTTGTATGACGATATTGAATTGTCAACATCTAAAGCCAGTTCGGCGTGAATGTTTTTTTTTTGCAGAAAAGAAGTCTTATCAATTTTGATTTGATTTACCAGTATATCACTTACGGTTTTCAGTGAATGATTTGCATTTGAAAATTTGCCGGAAATAGAACTTTTGTTAACCAACGCATCAATGCTCTGCCTGTCTTTCGCATTTTTATAGAAAAGATGTATTTTTTTTAATACGATTTTTTCCAATGCGAATGAAAAGGCGGTATTGCTTGTATCAGCTGATTCTTTCCAGAAATGATAGTTGTCCCTGCCGTTTTTGTCGATGCGGATCTCTAAATCGGAATTATCAATTTCAATTTTTTTTATATGATAATTTTTTTTGAAAACATCCACCAGGTTAAATTGAAATGAAATTTTACCGGCTTTAAATAACGTGTCTTTGTTTTTGCCTGCTCCGGCATCCAGGGCTTTCACGTTTTTAAAATCAACAGATGCGTATGGGAAGTTTTTAAGTACTGTAAAATCGATATCTCTGCCCTCGATGATAATTTGTGTGTTCAGCTTTTTATTCAGTTCGCCTATCACGTATTCTTTTACCTGATCTTTGTAATAATGGCCAATAATAAACGCCCCGATGCCGGCAGCAGTAAAAAGAATAAAAAAGAAAATGAGGATGCGCCAAAGAATGCGAAATATCAATGGAGATTTTTTTTCAGAAGGCTGCTGCGGTTTTACGCTGTTTTCATCATTCATTTGAGGGCGGCAGTTATACACCAAAGTTTGCAAAAAACACTCACAGCTTTTGCATTTTTTACAGATGTTATTAAAAACGCAAAGTGGATAAGTTTATTTTATAGTTTGCTGGTGCGGCAAGCATTCCATATTTGTTATTTTTGCAACCAACTAAATTAAACAGCATTGAACTCCTTATTAGCTATGGGTATTTTAATACTTACCGCAGCTGTTCTTTTTACCCCTATCTACGGACTTTATTACCTGGCAAAGCGGCTGTGGGGGAGAGTTATGGAATCGGCTGCCGATAAATATTTATTCAGCAAAATAGATGTAAAAGATGCGGAAAGCATTCTGGAGAATAAGTTTCAATATTTTCAGAACCTGAATGATTTGGAAAAAAAACGATTTTTGAAACGCACTGTCCATTTCCTTATCAACAAGGAATTTGTAGCCTCGGGCGGGATGCTGCTTACTGAGGAGGTTGTTGTTTTAATTTCCGCTTGCGCTGTTCAATTAACATTTGGTTTAGAAGAGTATTTGCTAGAAACGTTCCCCAAAATATTTGTTTACCCGAAAGAATATTATTCGAAATACGACCATCTGTATCATAAAGGCGAAGCAAATTTGAACGGGGCCATTGTACTGTCGTGGAATAATTTTATTGACGGCTACAATAAACCGCATGATAATTATAACCTTGGCCTTCACGAAATGGCTCATGCCCTTCGTTTCGATAAATTCAAAGGAGAAGCGTATGATGCATTCTTTGCGCAATACCTTGACAAATGGCACATGGTGGCCATGGAGGAATTTAATAAATTAAGAAATCATCAGCCTTCATTTTTCAGGGAATACGGCGGCACAAATTTCAATGAATTTTTTTCAGTAAGTGTGGAGTGTTTTTTTGAATCACCGATGGAGTTTAAAAATGCGCTTCCTGAAGTTTTTAAGCACATGTGTATTTTGCTCAATCAAAACCCTCTTGAAATTTATAAAAATAAAAATTTCGCGATGGAGGGCTCCCAGCGCGCGGACAATGACTTTCAGCTGCAAGACCCGATGTTTTACGAATCGGGAACATCAGTTAAAAACAGCCTGGCGCTTTTATTTGCCGCGGGTTTTTGGATAATGATTTTGATTAATGCCTTTCTGGAAAAAGGAAACGGCACCCTCGTGTTTTTTTCAATTACCATGCCCGTTGCAGGCTATTTTATTACCAATTCAGGGTTCAAAAAAATATATTTTTATTCTAATGGAATCGAAATAAAATATTTTCTGCCCCGCCTTTTTAAATCAAAGGAGGCGTACCCCTACGATAAGGTTATTTGTATTGAATTTCATGAAAAAACCGGCATTGAAAGCAATGACGGTATTCAGGTAACTTACCTTGATGAAGGCAGCATAAAAACTAAAAATTTTTCTGCTGAGTTGGTTTCCGGAGAGGTGCTGAAAATAGCTGATTTAATTGCAGCAAAAAAAACAGCGGTGAAACTGAATGCCTTTGCACACTATAAAAAAATCACTAATACTTCCGGTTAAAAGCTGTCTTCATACAGCGCCCGAATTAAAATTGCTTTGACACTGCTTTGTTTTTTAGGCAAATTTGAATTTAAAAATCGAAATCAATTATATTTCAAAGCAGCATTTCATTGGCTTCTGAAGCTATACCTGAATTCAACCACTATTGCCCCGCCTTTTTTTCGAGCATAAAAAGAATGTGGATTTAATTTTCTTAACTCATATGCTGAATACAGATTCTGAAATTGAAAGAAAATATTTCGTCCTCCATAAACTCTGCGAGTTCCGGCTGAAATGCTTCAGCCGTTTCTGTCAGCTCAGTCATTTTTTTGTGATTTCCCATAGCGATAATGTCAGGATCAGATTTTTGAAGGCGGACCCCTTTAATAGATTGTGTTTCTGATATAGGGATTGATTTATGAAATGCTTAAGTATTCTTTTGCTTAGAGCGGTTTAAATTTTGTCAAAAAATAATTTTAGCAGAAATTATTGTCAGCACCCTGACTCGGCTTTAAGCTCCGTTAGAAGTTTGTTTAGATATTTAAACCACGTTTTCCTTACCTCTAACCGGGTTTGAAACCCTGTCAGAGAGCCTCATGTAAAAAGAGTGAACGAAATTTAACCGGGCTCTTAGTGTTTGTACTATTTTATTTGATAAAATTATCAATTCAGTTTTTGAAGCTCTTCTTTTAATTCGGTTATCGTTGTTTTTATAAGATCTAAATTTTCTTTTTGGTTTTTACTTATTACTATTTCTTTAGAAATAAAATACGGTTCCTCATTCAGTATGCAGAAAGCAACTAACGACGCTGTTTGGCCAAGAGGAATATTATTAAATTTAATTTTTCCGCCCTTCTCATAAGTGCCGGGCATTATTGCATTGATGTCTTTAAAAACAAGGTTGACAACCGGCTCATATACCGTGTCAATTTGAACTGTTAAATCAGTTTTATTTTCGAACTTTAATACGCCGCCGCAATTGATCCATCCAAGTTCGAATGATTTTAATACCATTCTGTCTGTTTTGGCAGCATCTGAAGATACATCATGACCTGTATAAGTAATCTCCTGCCCGATACAATCATCGGTGGGAGATTCTTTGCGTTTCAGAACCCATAAATGCTGGGTCCAATTAATATGGTTATGATGCCGTTCGCCCGTAAATGTTTCCATTGTATTGTTTTTTTTTCTGAAGGCAAATTCAATTTCAATTTCTTCTTTTTCTTTTAATTTTAATTCTTCTCCGGATGAGTTAGCCGAAATGTAAATAATACCGCCTGTTTCTAATATTTTATTGTCGGAGAGGGTTGGTAAATCTGCCGATAAGATATCTGATTTTTTATAAAATTCTTTTAATTTAATTTCAATTTCCCCATCAATTTCTTCTCCGTTATTTTTTACGAAAGATTTTTTAGGGATTTTGATTATTGTTCCCTCCGCACCGGTTATAGTGCTGTTTTTATTTGCCGAAATATTAAATACCTGGGATTCTTTATTAAATTTTTCGAAAATATCGGATCGTACAATTTCTTTATTTTCAATAATTACCTCCACTCTTCGGTTTTGAGAAAGGGTTTGTCCATTCTCGTTTTCTTCAACAGCGTTATCGCCGCCGTAAAATTCCATTATAATTTTATCTTTATCAATTCCTTTTGAGAGCAGATATTCTTTAACCGCCTTTGTTCTGTTTTCTGATAATGTTACGTTATAAGCAGGTTCTCCTTCACCATCTGTATGACCTATTAAGGTTATTTGAACCAGCAGCACGTTATCGATTTTTTCGCAGCTTTTATTTAACATGGTTTTTGCTTTTTCGGACAAGACGGATTTGCCGATTTCATAATAAACAGTTTCTGTTTTCTGCGCAGATAAAAAATTTGCCGAAATAATTACGGTTATAAAAATAATTAGGATTGCCTTTTTCATTGTTTCAGTTCGTTAGTTGAAACTATGCACTTTCAGTGCAAGACTTTCAGTTTCTACAAATTTTTAAAGTTGTAATCACAAATGATATGTTCTCAAATACCAATTTTTTCAAGTGTTGCAGAAAGACTTTTAGTC
>CAINDA010000051.1 GCA_903847205.1 uncultured Bacteroidota bacterium | reverse complement strand
TGTTAACCTGTATGCTATAGCTGCTTATTACGGTGCATGTTTATATTTCCTCCTTTTTTAAAGACACCCAGAGCGATAGCTTACAAAGCCTGAATTATCTGTTTGGTTTATTTAAAGAGTAATTTTATTTCATGCAATGCAAACAGGTTTTTAAAGAATGAAGAATTATTATTTTGTTTTCTTGAATGTATAACGGAGGATATTATTAAATGTTATGAAATTAACATCTATTAACAAAAGGCCTGCAATTATTCTTTGATATGCCTGCGCAAGGAGTTTGTTAAAACGGTGTAAAGTCGTTTAGCCGCAGGGGAATGCAGAGATACTATACAGCGGTATTTATATTATTGCGTGAACTGTTTATACCATTGCGTGAAGTATTTATGCGGCTCAGTGAACTGTTTACACCATTGCGTGAACTGTTTATATCATTGCGTGAAGTATTTATGCGGCTCAGTGAACTGTTTACACCATTGCGTGAACTGTTTATGCGGCTCAGTGAACTGTTTACACCGCTGCGTGAAGTGTTTATGCGGCTCAGTGAACTGTTTACACCATTGCGTGAACTGTTTATACCGCTGCGTGAAGTATTTATGCGGCTCAGTGAACTGTTTACACCATTGCGTGAAGTGTTTATGCCGCTCAGTGAACTGTTTATATCATTGCGTGAAGTGTTTATGCTACTCAGTGAAGTGTTTATACCATTGCGTTAAGCGTTTATGCCGCTTAGTGAAGTGTTGATATCATTGCATGAAATGTTTATATGATACCGCTTGTTTATGCAGTGACCTGCTGTGCTGACTTTCCCGCCTTTATTGGTGTTGCAGGACCCAGCCATTTCAGGTTATTTCTTTTGGTTTAATTCTTTCGCTTTGGCAAAATCTTCCTTTGCCTTTTCTGGTTGATTGCTTTGTTCGTAAGCTTTTCCCCTGATAATGTATGTCTCAGCATCTTGCGGATTCAATTCTATGGCTTTATTGTAATCGGTTATGGCTTTATCATATTGTTTTAATTCATTATAAACAATTCCCCTGTTATCATATGCCCCAGCATATTGTGGATTTAGTTCTATAACTTTATTAAAATCGGCTATGGCTTTATCGTATTGTTTTAAATAACAATAAGCCCCTCCCCTGGTATTATATGCCAAATAAAATTCGGGATTTAATTCTATAGCTTTATTACAATCGGCTAAGGCTTTATCGTATTGTTTTAAATCAAAATAAACAACTCCCCTGTTAATATAAGCATCAGCAAATTTCGGATTAAGTTCTATGGCTTTATTAAGATCAGCCATAGCAATGTTGGAAAGTTTTAAATTATCATTATAACAAGTTCCCCTGCATTTATATGCATCAGCAAATTTCGGATTAAGGTCTATGGCTTTATTATAATCGGCCATGGCTTTATCGTATTGTTTTAAATCAACATAAACAATTCCCCTGTTAATATATACCACAGGCGATTCAGGGTTTAATGCTAGGCCTTTATTAAAAGCTGCTATTGCTTTATCGTATTGTTTTAAACTAGTGTATGCAATTCCAACGTTGACGTATGCATCAAAATATTGGGGATTTAATTCTATAGCCTTATTAAAATCCGCCATGGATTTATCGTATTGTTTTAAATCATAATAAGTATTTCCCTTGTTATAATATGCCACAGCATTTTGCGGATTTAATTCAATGACTTTATTTAAATCGGCTATGACTTTATCGTATTGTTTTAAATCATAATAAGCATTTCCCCTGTTTTGATATGCAAAAACATATTGCGGATTCAATTCTATGGCTTTATTATAATCAGCTATGGCGTTGTGGTCTTGTTTTAAATCATAATAAGCAGTTCCCCTGTTATTATATGCATTAGCATCTTGCGGGTTCAGTTCAATGGCTTTATTGAAATAAGCTACTACTTTATCGTATTGATTTAAATATTGGTAACACTCTCCGATCCCAAAAAGCAAATTAATATTACCATTATTTGATTTCTCCAAATGCCTAAATAATGATAATGCTTTGATATAATTATTTTTTTCTAAAGCCCGTGTACCTTGAACCCAATAAATAATATAATCAACATCTTTTTGAAGCTTGCCCTGTTTCACTTCGCTTAAGCTTGCCATTTTTTCAATTCCAGTTTCTCTTTTTTCACCAGTGTAAATATTCACAAACTTTAAACAAGCTTCATTTGTATCACTAGAGCAATGGTCATAAAGATCGCCCCAGATTACCATTGACGCTTTCAGTTTCTTTCCAATAGCCTTCGCTTCTGCATAGGTATGCACACAATCCAATGTGTCATATTTCACCTGTAAGTTCAATGAATCATTTTCATTTAAGTCATGGAGCCGGGAGATAATGGTGTTTTCAATATCTGTTTTTTTGAATAAACATTTCTCCAAGGGCTGAAAAGGCAAAAGCAAAACATTAAAGCTTCCCTTGGTTGTATCGAAAGGGGTTATAGGAATAGTTTTTTTAGGTTTTGGGATAACCGGCGCATAGTTTTTGGTAATGTTATAGTTAATATCTCTACCCGCTTGCTTATTCCCATTTCCATTTATTTTCTGCTGAGCAAGTAAAGGCATAGCAAAGAGAATGTAAAGTGTTATGAAAAGAAATTTTCGCATATTTTATTTTCCAGATTTAACAACAGAATCTTTTTTTATAATGTTTATATCTCTACCTGCTTGAATGTTTCCGTTGCCGTTTATTTCCTGATGATTTATAACATTAGATTCTTTTTGTATTTCATCTTTGCCCAAAAGGGTATTCTTGATTTTTTTTACCGCATCTGTAAACCCAGCTATTCCAATCGTTGCTCCAACAATAATAACAACAATGACAATTATTTTATTATTTTTCCAATAACTTTCAACCTTTTCATAAAATGTCTTTGCTTGCTGTGGTTCTTTCTTTTTCATCACCAAAAATTAATAAAAAAATTATTAATCATTAATTTATACTAATATTGAAACAAAGCAGAGCTTTTATACATCGTGCTTTTATAATGCCTAATATTTTTCTACAAACCTATTTCAATTAAAAATACATTCCTATTTATTTACCTGATATTTATTGTTTTTAACAACGCATCGGCATAATAAAACCACAAACATTCGTGCGAGCTTTGGCAGCAGGCTGAATTAACAATAAAACACTTAATATTTTGAGCTTGATTTTAAATTTTACTTTTTGAAATAATTCTTAAACGAACTTTCGTACTTTCGCTGCAAAATTAATTAGATGAAAACCTATCAGCTGTATCTATTTTCGCTGTTAAGCGGCGTTCTGCTCGCCTTCGGTTGGTTTCCAAATGGTTTTGTCCCCTTGCTTTTTATCGCCTTTGCCCCCCTTTTAATGGTGGAACATACTGTATTTCATAATCCAGAGAAATACAAATCACTTACTCTTTTTGCTTGCAGCTATCTTACATTTTTTTCATGGAATATATTAACTACCTGGTGGCTGAAAAACTCTACAGTAGGCGGCAGCGTTATGGCGATTATGGCCAACGCATTATTAATGACGATAACTTTTACTTTGGCTCATAAAGTAAAAAAACGCATTGGAGAAAAATGGGGAAGTTTACTCTTCATTTGCTTTTGGATTACATTTGAATTTCTCCATCTCGATTGGGATTTAACCTGGACATGGCTTACGCTCGGCAACTCATTTGCAATTACTCCAAGCTGGATTCAATGGTACGAGTACACCGGAGTTTTCGGCGGAAGCCTTTGGCTGCTGGCTGCAAACGTTTTAATTTTTAAATTTATTTTAGGAATAATAAATCCGGAAGCCGCAGTTGAAGAGAGGAGCCTTGGCGGAAAACAGAAAATGCGTTCTCTTGCAATTATTTTATCGGTAATAATAATCCCGATTATTTTATCTTTTCTTGTTTCATATTTTTATACATCACCTGCCAATGCAAAAAGTATCAGGGCAGTAATTGTGCAGCCCAATATTGATCCTTACAACGAAAAGTTTGTTGCCGGCGGGTATGAGGAGCAGCTGCAGAAAATGATCGGGCTTGCAAAACAAAAAGCAGATACCGCTGACGACTATTTGATTTTACCCGAAACCGCTTTAACAGAAGAGCTTTGGGAGGGTGAATTAATGCAGAGCAGCAGCATCAAAACGTTAAAACAATTTTTAAAATCATACCCAAAACTTAAAATTGTTATTGGCGCTTCTACTGCTAAAGTGTATAAAAAAAATGAACCATTGTCGGCCACTGCCCGCAAATTTACAACGCAGGATGCCTTTTATGATGCTTACAATACGGCATTGCAGGTTGACAGCAGCAGCCGGATACAAATTTATCATAAATCGAAATTAGTTCCCGGGGTTGAAAGGATGCCCTTTCCGGCAGTTTTTAAATACCTTGGCAAATTAGCAGTTGATTTAGGCGGTACCACCGGCAGTCTGGGAACTCAGACCGAACGCAGCGTATTTATGTCGCCTGACGGAAAATTAAAAATTGCTCCTGTTGTCTGCTATGAAAGCGTTTACGGAGAGTATGTTTCGGAATATGTAAAAAACGGGGCACAGCTTATTGCAATCATCACCAACGACGGCTGGTGGGGCGATACCCCTGGTTATAAACAGCATTTGAGATATGGTACATTGAGAGCAATTGAAACGCGGAGATACATTGTCCGCTCTGCGAATACCGGTATTTCCTGCATTATAAATGACAGAGGCGAAATACTGCAGCCAACATCATGGTGGACTCCTGATGCTGTTGAAGGGCAGGTTAAATTGAGCAGTGAGCTCACATTTTATACCCGTCACGGCGATTATATTGCAAGAGCACTCATGTATTTATCCCTCGCATTGATTATTTATTCCTGGCTTATCCGCTTCAGGATTATTAAAAAATTATCAAATTAATTCCCAAGCATTTTCAAACACTTCCAAACAATATTCAAATCGTTTTCGATTTTATAATCTTTTGAATATGCCAGGTGAAGGCGCCGGCGCGTATCTGCTGTAATGCCCATTTTTTTAAATGCATCGGCAGGAGATAATACTGATTGTTTTAATTTCGGGAGATGTCCGCAGTCATCACTGCCGTATCCCACCCATGATTTATAATTGAATAAAACTGAAAATATATTTTTCACAAAACCGGTTTTATTGGATTGAAATAAAATCCAAACAGGCGAAAGAACTATAAATACAATACTTGCAAGGACATCAAACAAACGTTTATTTCTTCTGTTTTTGGGTTTGCTTACCGAATTTACATCTATAATATATAAATCGCCGGCGGTATCAATTGAGTTACTTCCTATTATTGACAAGCTTTCCGGCGGTGCAATTTTAAAATCAATATCAGCCGAAACAAGTGTGTGCATATAGCTGATAATATCCTGAGAAGTAATATCGCTGGAGCAGAAAATCACTTCATTGATTTTATAAATTTCAATTACTTCTTCAATCTGATTGATGTTTCCGACATAATTATGGTGGCTGCTGTCTGTTTCATCGGCGCTCACAAAACCAAGAAAACCTGTTGATATATGTGTCTGCTTCAGCAGTCCGTTCACACGTTCAAACTCCTTTGGACTGCCAATAATGACAATGCGTTTACTTCCATTAGGGTTCAAACTGAACCCGTTTAAACCAGAAATATGAAAGATAAGTCTGGAAAGTAAATAGGAGGCTATTACCCAAACCGTACCCAGTAAAATCAATGCACGTGAAAAGCGGTAGGCTTCCGGCAGCAATGAATAACCGGCTAAAATTATTCCAGTACCAATCAATACTCCCCTGAAAATGCGGAGTAATCGAATCGGTTTATCATAGCCTCCGCTGAGGAATACGGTAAAAACCCAAATAATGATGTATGTTGAAAACGCTATAGCAACAAGGGATTCGGAGTAAGAACCGCCTTCAATAAATTTAATATTTTTTTCGTATTGATTTTTAATGAATATTAAACCACCCATTATCACAGCGAAATCAAAGGCCGGTAAAGCAATTGATTTTAAAAACCTGATGAATATTGCTGCTCCTGCACGAAAATAAATTGCTGCGTTGATGAGCAGCGAAAAAAGTTTTGCGTTTTTTTGTGAAAAATGTTTCTGAGCAAAAATTGCCATTGCTCTGTAAAAAACAAATACATAATTGATGCTGCTTTTTTTTGTGCTCTCTCCTTTATAATGAATGATGCGGGTTTCAGGGAAATAGTAATTTTTATATCCGCCCAGAATAATACGGTAAGATAAATCAATATCCTCGCCGTACATAAAAAAAGTTTCATCAAGCAGTCCGATTTTATCTAACACTGATTTGCGAAGCAGCATAAATGCACCGGCAAGAATTTCCACTTCATGTGTTTCGTTTTCATCCAAAAAGCCCAGATGGTATCTGCCGAATGTTTTTGATTTAGGAAACATGCCGGCTAATCCGAACATTTTATAGAAAGCAACTGCAGGAGTGGGCAGACCGCGTTTTGATTCCGGTAAAAATTTCCCCTTGCCATCCAGCATTTTTACGCCTAATCCGCCTGCAGACGGGTGTTCATCCATAAAGGAAAGTATCTTTTCGAAAGTATCTTCTTCAACAACAGTATCAGGGTTAAGCAATAAAATATATTCTCCGCCTGCAATTTTTATAGCCTGGTTGTTGGCATAAGAAAAACCTGTATTTTTTTTATTCTCGATTAACTTAACCTCAGGAAACTTCTCCTTCACCATTGCCATTGAACCATCGACTGAATTATTATCAACAACAAATACTTCAGCAGTTATATTTTTTGAAGCTTTGCGCACTGAGTGAAGGCATTGCTCTAAAAAATGCTGCACATTGTAATTGACAATGATTACTGATAATCTCATAGATTTGCGAATGTACCGATGTGTGAATGTACCGATTTGCTGATGTACCGATGCGGCAATTTACCGATGTGCCGATTTAGCGATGTGTAGATATATTGCTGTATCCATGTATCCATTAAACTGCTTTATTAATATAGATTGGTTTAATATAAAGATTAATATTTTTAAAAAAATTATTTCAATCAGCATATCCGTACATTGGCACATCTGCACATCGGTATGTTATTTTTTTGAGGAGGCAATTATTTTGCCGCATATCTTCAATAAGCTCTGTGATTGTTTCAGAAGTCCATCGCGTTCTGGATAGCTTTTACTGTGTTTACAAAGCAATAACCAGTATTCTGTTTCTTCTGCTTCTTTTGCTGCAATCTTTATTTTATGAATAAAATCAGCTTTACTTTCTGCATTCTATGCTTCTCGCACATTGGCCGCGATGCTGGTTCCGCTTTTAAATAACTGATTCGATAAATTGTATTTTCTTTTCGATTCAAGCAATTCAGTAAATTCAATAATTTCTAATGAGAACTTAAAGGATAAATCAACAATTAAATTTTCTTTTTTAGGCTCTTCCATAAATGAATTTAATATTGTTCATTAATAATCCTGACCAGTTCACATTCACACATCGTAAATCCGCACATCGATACATCTACAAATCGGTATATCACCCAATCATTTTATTGACAATGAATTTTCATAAAGCGTGCGGTTAATGATGGAGCGCCCAAGAGTTATTTCGTCGGCATATTCCAGCTCATCTCCGAAGGAAATACCGCGTGCAATGGTGCTTATTGTGAGGTTAAATTCTTTTAAACGTTTGTAAATATAAAAATTAGTAGTATCGCCTTCCATGGTTGTACTCAGGGCCATAATCACTTCTTTGATTTCACCTGATGCTGCTTTTTGTACAAGAGTATCAATATTCAAATCGCTTGGTCCGATGCCATCCATCGGCGAAATGATACCCCCTAAAACATGGTATGCTCCCCTGTACTGCTGGGTATTTTCAATGGCCATAAAATCGCGGATATCCTCTACAATGCACACAGTGCTGTGATCGCGGTGCGGATTGGCACATACCTCACACAAAATTTTGTCTGATACATTGTGGCATTTTTCGCAGTATCGCAGCTCACTGCGTAATTTTATAAACGCATTCCCGAACTGATCCACTTCATTTTTATTCTGTTTCATCAAATGCAAAACAAAACGCAAGGCTGTACGCTTGCCCACCCCGGGAAGCTTGCTGAATTCGTTTACAGCCTCTTCAATTAATTTAGATGAGAAATTCATGACATCAAAAATACTGATTTTTTTAATGTAAAGCCATTTGTACTTTTACTGCTGAGGCGCTGAGACGCAAAGAAATTATCTGTTAAATTTTGATTATTTATTTACCCTTGTCTTCTTATAGAATTAACTAAAAATCTTCGATTTTAGTTTTAAATTTGCGCATCTATGAAATTCCACAGAAACCTTGTTCAAACTGTAATTGAAACTTTACAGCAGATTTTTATTTCCGGGCTCTATGCCGACAGAGCTATAGAGCAGGTGCTCAAACAAAATCCGCGTTTCGGATCCCGCGACAGACGCTTCATAGCCGAAACAACATACGAGATAGTGCGCTGGATGCGTTATATCTCACTCTGTGTTTCAGAAGAACACGGGACATCTAAATCCCATTATTATAAATTATTTGCAGCGTGGCATCATCTAAAGGGGATTGAATTGCCGGATTGGAAAGAGTTTGACGGCATTCACAAAAACGAAATTTCAAAAAAAGCGGCACAAATAAAATTAATCCGGAAATACCGCGAATCAATTCCCGATTGGCTGGATGAGATTGGCATTGCTGAATTGGGTGAAGCCGTTTGGGAAAAAGAAATACACGAGTTGAATAAAGAAGCGCAGGTGGTGCTGCGAGTTAATACACTCAAAATTTCTGCTGAGGAACTTCGAAACAAATTATCCGAACAGGGCATTGAGGCTGAAACACTAAGTAATCCCTCTCCCGTTTGGGGAGAAATTAAGGGCGCTGCTTTAATCGTTAAACGCCAAAACCTTTATCATCTGAAAGAATACAAGCAGGGGCTGTTTGAAATACAGGATGCTTCTTCGCAATTGATTGCCCCGTTTTTACAATTGAAAGAAGGAATGACCGTGATTGACGCCTGTGCCGGTGCGGGCGGAAAATCTTTGCACATTGCCGCATTGATGAAAAATAAAGGCAGAATTATTTCGATGGATGTAGAAGAACGAAAACTGATTGAGCTGAAAAAGCGCGCAGAAAGGGCTGGAGCCGGTATGATACAAACACAGTTAATAAATTCTGACACAATTAATAAATTAAAAAACACCGCGGACCGTTTACTGCTGGATGTCCCCTGCTCGGGACTTGGCGTTATCAGAAGGAATCCCGATGCAAAATGGAAATTGAGTTTAGATTTTATTAACAAGGTAAAAAAAACGCAGCAGGAAATTATCTGCACTTATCATCAGATGCTAAAACCCGGCGGCATTATGGTTTATGCTACCTGCAGCATTCTCCCGGGCGAAAACCAAAATCAGGCAGAGCTGTTTTTAAATAAAAACAAAAATATTTTTGAATTTATTAAAGAAAGAAAAGTGATGCCAAGCGAGGGGTTTGACGGGTTTTACATGGCAGCTTTCAGAAAATTGTAAAGTTTTTAATTAAGAGGTTCTTAAAAACACCTCTCTCAAATTCGAATATTTTTTATTTAATTTCGCTCAATGGAATCCTTCCTGGAAAAAACAGTAAAACATCTTTACGAGAAATATGGAGACGGCATCAGCGAATTATGTATTGTTCTTCCCAACCGCAGAGCAGGCTTGTTTTTGAAAACCCTTCTTGCAGACAATCTCAAAAAAACATTCTGGAGTCCCGAAATTTATGCAACAGAAGATTTTATTGCGTTGCTCGCCGAATTAGAAATTGCAGATTCTGTAACATTGTTATTCGAGTTATATGAAACCATAAAATTTATCAGCAAAAAGCAGACAGAAACTTTTGATGATTTTAGTAAATGGGGACAGATTTTACTAAGTGATTTTAATGAGATAGACCGCTACCTGGTTGATGCATCAAGATTGTTTGGCAATTTAAAAGATATAAAAGAACTTGAATCATGGAGTTTAAACAGCGATGAAGGACTTACAGATTTTCAAAAACAATATCTCAGTTTTTGGCAGTCCTTAGGAGAATACTATTTTGATTTTAACAAACGTTTGTTGAATAAACACCTGACTTATCAGGGAGCAGCATATAAAATTGCAGCCGCGCATGCAGAAGAAAGAGTAAGCAAACATCCCTGGAAAAAAATAATTTTTGCGGGTTTCAACGCGCTGAATAAAGCTGAAGAACAAATCATTGAAAAATTACTCAACTCAGGAAAAGCTGAAATAATTTGGGATACCGACAGTTATTATATAAATGATAAGAGGCAGGAAGCTGGTAAATTCATCCGCAGGTACGATAACTTCGGGAACTTCAAAAAGTCGGCAGGCAAAAATATTGTATTTGAAGAGAACCTGCTTTCTGCGGAAGATAAACATATTACAATAATCGGTGCTGCAAAAAATGCAGGACAGGCAAAGACTGCAGGCAATTTAGTAACGGAATTTCAAAAACAAAATCATAATCTGCAAAACACTGCATTAGTGTTAGCCGATGAAAACCTGCTGTTTCCCGTTCTTCACTCATTACCGGATGATATACAGGATATAAATGTAACAATGGGGTATCCCCTCAAAAATACTCCTGCTTCCGGATACTTTGATTTAGTTTTTAATCTGCACGTAAATGCAATAAAACTGAGCCAGGGAAAAGAAAAATACAGCTTTTATCATAAAGACCTGCTAAAGCTGCTAAGCCACCCCTACACCAATATTTTAATTTTTGATAAGGCACAGCATCATTCTGTTAAGCCTGTTATAAGGGCAATACAGGATAGAAATATTGTGTTCGCAGCATTTTCTACACTCGAAAAAATTGCTCGTGAAAACGAAAAACAGGCTGCTGTATTTGAAATTTTAAGACCCATTTTCAAGCGCTGGCAGGCTCCTGCAGATGCAATCAAATGTCTGCATTATTTAATCGACACATTAAAAAATGCTATGGCAGCGCAGCAGGGCAATGCTTCTAAAAACACTGCAAGTCTTGAGTTGGAATATTTATTTGCCTTCACTAAAATAATAAAGCGCATACAAGCTCTGATGCTTGATTACCCGCACAGCATCGGTGATTTAAAAACTCTTCAGAATGTTTTCAAGCAGATTGTGCGAAGCACAACACTGCCTTTTTACGGCGAACCTTTAATGGGACTGCAGGTGATGGGCATGCTTGAAACACGTACACTCGATTTCGAAAACATTATTCTTTTATCCTGCAATGAAGATATTCTTCCTTCTGCAAAAACTGTTAATTCATTTATTCCTTTTGAGCTGAAACGTTATTTCGGACTGCCGACATACACTGATAAGGATGCAATTTTTGCCTATCACTTTTACCGTTTGCTCCAAAGGGCAAAAAATATTTATCTGCTTTACAATACAGAAAGCGATGCACTTGGAAGCGGAGAAAAAAGCAGGTTTCTTACCCAGCTGATTCATGAACTCCCCAAGGTAAATAAGAAAGTAGTGATAGAAGAAAAGCTATTACACATTCCTGCGGCAACGGGTAGTTTCGGCAATGTTATCACAATACAAAAAACGCCGGCAATTATTGAAATCCTGAAAACGAAGGCAGAGAAAGGTTTTTCTCCCTCTTTATTAAACAAATACCGCAGCTGTTCGCTTCAGTTTTATTTCCAGGCAATTGCAGGATTGAAAGAAGCAGATGAAGTGGAAGAAACTATTGGCGCTGATACTTTAGGAAACGCGATTCACGAAGTACTCGAAACATTATATACCCCTTTTATCGGCAAAAAAATAAAAGCGGATGATGTTAAAGAAATAAAAAAACAAGCGGCAGCGCTTACCATCAGCGTTTTTGAAAAGGAGTACAGCAAAACAGAAATAAGCTATGGAAAGAATCTTCTGACTATTAAAGTAGCACTCAAATTCCTGAATAATTTTTTAGATTCTGAAATTAAAACTATTGATAAATATGAAAAGGAAGGAAAGCCTTTAATTATAAAAACTTTAGAGCAGCCCCTCGAAGCACTTGTAAAAATTGACGGACAATCCATCAAGCTGCATGGCAAGGCGGACCGTATTGACAACGCGGGCAGCCTCACCCGTATTATCGACTACAAAACCGGTATTGCTGAAGATAAAGAATTAAAAATTGAGGAGTGGATAGGCATTCAAAATAACAGCACGCTTGCAAAAAGCTTCCAGCTGCTGATGTATGCGTGGATGTATCAAAAAATGAATCCTGTTATAAAAGACAATATGGTTTCCGGAATTATCACTTTTCGTGAATTAAGTGCTGGACTAAAAACGGTAAAAATAAATAAAAATGACTTGCTGAACACCGCTGTTTTAGACGAATTTGAAGAACAGTTAAAAAATATACTAACCGAAATATTCAATACCGAAATTGAGTTTAAGCAGACAGCTGCTATTGATAATTGCGAGTACTGTGCATTTAAAGGTATCTGCAGCAGGTAATTAATATTTTAAGTATTCCTTCAGCTTTCCTAAATCGTAGGGCTGGTACATTGTCAAACTGAATGTATAATTACCCTTATCGGCTAAACCGATCTGCTTAAAATCATCCTCAGAAAATAAGCCGACGCTGCCGTCATCCATTACTGCGAATAAATTTTTCTTTGAATTTAAAGCTACTGTCATCGAAGTACCGTTTCCCAAATAGGCGGTAGAATTAATACGTCTGTCAATCATCATCACCTTCTTTGGAGTAAGTTTATTATTTTGTTTGTCGGAGTAAGCAACCTTTATTGTCACATATTCTTTGGGCTCTGTAAGTGCTTTATAGCCCTTATAACCGCTTCGTACAAGTGCATCAGCCGCATTCAAAGGCAGTGAAATAATTTTCAATAACGGACGATCGAAATTATAATAACCTAACTGCGTAATGGAAATGTTTCTTCTATATGAGTTAAATGAACTGTTGAGGATATCCAATGATGCCTGCGTTTTTGATACTGATCCGTAATAATAAGTATTAATATTTCTAAAATACAAAAGCCATTGGTCATAACTCATCAGCTTCTCTTTCTCGCTCATCATTGGTTTTAAACCTTTCCAAACATCCTTATTATCCTTGTAAACATATCTTCTATTGTACATTAAATTTCTATTGAAATTCGCTTCTCTCCTTACTAAACCTTTGGTATAATTGCGGTATCTTCTATCGTATTTTTTTTGAGCTTTTTCAAGCGAACCTTTGAACTTCAATATAGGATGTGCATTAAAAGTTGTTATGCCTCCATTTTCCTTTAGCAGTATTTTAAACGAGTCTCCTTCTTTTTCAATTCTAACATCCGAGTATCTTTTTTTTCTTACGTATTTGGCGTAAAATTCTCTGGGCGTTTCAGCACCCTCGTAAACCCAGGTCATTCCATTAAACGCCCTCAATTCTGGATTGCTGTTGCTTATCGGATACAGATAATTGCTCATATTAAACCATACATCTTTTTTCTCCGGCTTCTTGAATAACCTGCTTTCTCGCCTATACCGGTTCAGCTTCACAAAGCGCGAATAATCTCCTGATTTAGAAAAACTGTATTTTGCCAAATGACAATAGGAGGTATCATAAAAACGGTCTTTAAAAAGAACGCTGTCATTTTCATGAATTAGATTTCTATAATTCTGCCATGTTGAAGAGAAAGCCGCTGGCGGCTGCGGGACAGAAGGCCCCTCGAATTTAGGTGCTTTCCGTTTCACAATTTTAATTGTACCATGCTGCCCAAGGTCTTCCCAGACTTTAGAGGTCGTATCAATTTTGTATAAATTATAGTCATTTGTAGAATCACTTGAAGCTAATGATACTGCAATTTCTTTTCCTTTTTTGATAAACACAGGCTGATTATTTTGAGAAGCATTAAGCTCAAACATTCCTGCAGATTCAAGCGGAATAGAAAGCCCTGCTTTATTATAATTCATAGGAATTCCGCTGAATGCGATTTCAAACGGGTTTGTAAATTCGCGGTAGGCGATGGTGACGCTGCCTTTCACCGACAGATTGTTTTTATCTACAAAAGAACTCTCAGGAATTTTTATCTGCGTTCCGGTTGGATAATTAATTTCGGCGCCCTTATCTGCATCAACGATGTAGTTTGTTTTTGCTGCATTCAGCTCAGGAACAATTGGTGCAAATAAATCCGCAGCTTCTGAACTGTTTGTTTTCAAATTGCTCTCAGCCTCTGTTTTCTCCTCTATTTTTGTCTGAGGGAATAATTTCAACAGTTCAGCTTTTTCTTCCTCGCTGAGCCCGCCGTCAACAGATATATACTTGATATTAATACCTTTTAATTTATTAAACTCATCCACATAATTTACAAACAAATTACCATCCGCGCTAAGGCTGTCTAAATTAGATAAGTTCGACATTTTATCAGGCAGCGACGAAATATAGTTGTTGCTGATATTTAACTTTTTTAAATTTTTCAATTTGATGATGTCTGCCGGCAGCTGGGTAATCGAATTCACTTCTAACGACAGACTCGACAGGTTCGGGAGACTTTCCAGCTTTTCAATTAAACTGCTGTAATCTATATTCTCGTTATCATTTACAGTAAAATTTTCCAGCCTTTTCAAAAGTTTAATTTCATTAGGAACTTCTGTGAGTCCATTACTGTAGAGTTCCAGCGTTTTTAAATGATCAAGTCCACTGAGGTTTTTCATCAGAGCAGAATAGTTTAAGTTCGGTGAGCCCCATATAACAAGCTTTTCCAAGTATTTAAAATCAGAGATATTTGAAGGAATTGTTTTTATTTCATTGAATGTAAGTTCAAGTTCCTTTAGCTGCATTGATTTGGAGAGTGCTTTAAACAATTTCTCCCAGCCGGCCTCATTTGCGCCCTCTTTAATTTTCAGGGAGCTTACATTTTTTAAGCCGTCAGCATTAGCAGTCAGATGATTTATTTCTGTTTCGTTGCCGCTTATCCATATTTTGTCAGCCTTGCCGGGATCTTGCAAAGCATCGCTCAATTTGGTATAACCCTCAATACCATTATCGGATAAGGTTTGCGAGTAAGTTTTATTTGTCGAAATAAAGAATAAAATTACTGCAAGACTAATTAGTAACAGCTTATTCATAAATCAGATTTTTAATATAACGGAAAAGTAAATAAAAGATACAGTTGTAATAGAATTTCCGGCGTTTTTATTTGACGTTCCAAATAATATAATTTCTTTCTAAAAAATACTATAAAACACAAACGGCTATAAAACGCACCATCTGCAGTAATTCCAGCATTCTGCAGCTACAATAAAAAAAATAAAAATTCTGAAACTGTATCTTTTTTAAAGATGAAGTATTATGAGTGCAGTACACAAAAAACAGTATTCATCTTAAACCCCCAGCAGCCATGTCTTCAGGAAACGAAAGTCCCCGCCAAAAAATGATCGGTATGATGTATTTAGTACTTACCGCATTGTTAGCTCTGAATGTATCAAAAGATATTTTAGATGCTTTTACAGTAGTGAATAAAGGTTTGGAAAACACAACCAGTAATTTCACCAGCCGAAACGAAAATTTATATGCAGATTTTGATCTCGCAAAAAGCATTGACCCGATTCGCGTAACGCCCAATTGGAAACTTGCACAGGAAGTTAAAAAACATTCAGCCGAATTAACTGATTACATCAATAAGCTTCAAAAACAATTAGTCGCTGCAACAGATGGTATTGACCAGGGCACGGCCGATACGCTTCAAATGGCTGATATTAAAAGCAAAGACAATTATGATATACCAACCAATATATTAATCGGTGATTCAGAAGATGGAGCCGCCGGAGAATCGCGCAAATTAAAAAATAAATTAATTGATTACAGAACAAAGCTTACAGGCTTCATTTTACCAGAGGACAAAAAAAACATCAAGCTCGGCATTGATACTGATGATCCGAAACGGAGTGAAAATAATGAAAATTGGGAAATGTATAATTTCTTCCATCGTCCTCTGGTAGCAAGTATTTCCATATTATCCAAACTGAAAAATGATGTAAAAAACGCAGAGTCGGCTGTTGTGGATTATCTCCTGAAACAAAATGATACAGAGGTAATGAAGTTTGATACTATTGCTGCTAAAGTGATTCCTCAGAGTAATTATGTACTGCTCGGCGAAAATTATAATGCCGATGTACTTATTGCGGCTTTCAGTAAAACAAAAAAACCGGAAGTGCTTGTCGGCAATTATAACGAAACAGAAAAATCATTTGATGGAACACCCAATGCAATCCCGGTTGAAAATGGATTGGGAAAATACACTGCAAAAGGGAGCCGAGAAGGAATAGTAAAATATTCAGGAACAATCAAAATAAAATCCCCGAAAGGCAAGGATGTACTGTTTCCGTTTAAATCGGAATACATTGTTGCAAGGCCCGCATTAACTGTTTCTGCAGATAAAATGAACGTAGTTTATCTCGGATTAGAAAACCCAATTTCAGTTTCTGTACCGGGCGTGCCGAATGAAAAACTGACCGTATCTGCATCAAATGCTGTATTAAAAAATAACGGCAGCGGTAAATTTATAATGGATGTAAAAAGCGGCCCTCAGGTGGATGTTACGGTTGCAGCAACAATGGGAAACGGAGAAAAAAGAAACATGGGAGTTATGACTTTCAGGGTGAAACGGATACCTAAACCAGTAGCAAAAATCGCCGACATTACAGATGAGGGGCTAATGACAAAGGGAAATTTTCAGGGGCAAAAATTTATTTATGCCTATTATGAAAACTTTGATTTCAGCGCAACCTGCAAAGTTGTATCTTTTGAAATGTCCTACTTTTCAAAAGGACTGTATTTTAATGAGGTAGTAAAAGGAAACCAAATTACGGAGGCATTACATACAATTTATAACAAACAGGCAAGGTTTTCAAAAATACGTTTCGAAAACATAAAAGCGGTAGGTCCGGATGGTGCTATTGTAAAGTTAAGCCCTTTGACACTAAAGGTGAATTGATACAATTATTTACTCTCGCAAAGACGCGGAGGCGCAAAGTTTAGAGCGGCTAATTTTTTGCGCCTTTGCGTCTTGCGGGAAAATCTTAAAAATATTTATTTCGCAGACTGTATCTTTTTATCTTTGCCCGCATTACTATATTAAAACCGCCGAACCGTTGAGCTTACATCACAAAAACGATATAGATCTGAAACTGGAAATGCAGCAGGTGGAAGCAGCAAAGGCTGACCCTGCGCGGTTTAATGTGCTGTATGATAATTATTACAAATCAATTTTTGTTTTTGTGTACCGCAGAACTGGCAATGAAGAGTTAAGTGCCGATATTACTTCGCAGGTGTTTTTAAAGGCGCTTATCAATATTAAAAAATATGAATTTAAGGGAGTCCCTTTTTCCGCCTGGCTGTTCCGGATTGCTTTTAATGAAGTTAATATGTACTTTAGAAAAAACAATGCCAACAGGGTTGTCAGTCTCGACCAAAGCTGCATTATTCAAATAGCTGCTGAAGTTTTGGAAGATGATAACACGCAGGCGCAGCAGCGAATGATGACAGCCTTAAAGCAATTAGACAGTGATGATATTCAATTAATAGAATTACGCTTCTTTGAAAAACGTTCTTTCGCTGAAGTAGGCGAAATTACAGGGATTACCGAAAATAATGCAAAAGTAAAAGTATATCGTATTTTGGATAAATTAAAAAAAGTATTAGGTAACAAATTCTAAATTTAAGATTTTAAATTTGCAGCCTGCTTGATAAATATGCTGCAATCACTGACCGCTGATGACAAATATAAACTTCAATATTGACAAACCCGATCTGCCTGACGAACAGATCAACAAACACAAAGACTTTAAAAAGCTGATGTATAATTACCAGTCAGCCACAAAACCTTTGTACAAAACGCCTTTATTTAAAAATAAATACAATAAAATATTTATAATTATTTTATTGGTTTTGCTTGTAATGTTTTTAATTATTGAATTTTCTGATAAAGAAACCGAACAGCCTGAAAATCCTGCAGGAAAGGAACAAACGAAATAAATTTAAAATCAAATCATGAAAACATTTACACTTTTTATTTTTGTTATCACACTATTTTTCTCTTGCAAAAAAGAAAAACAATTTAACCCTGATGAACACATCACATCTGTGCATTGGTACAAAACACGGAGCAGTTCATCCGATACTTTATTCTCAGTTTATATACCTAATACTTTTACTCCTAATGGTGATGGAATGAACGATTATTTTTTTCCAACAGGAGAACTAACTGGTAATTATTATAGTTTGAAGGTATTTGACCGTGACGGCAGTATAATTTTTAATACTACTGACAGAAATTCTCATTGGGAAGGCAAAAAGCCTGACAATACTCTCGTGGCAATTGGTGTTTACAAATACCAGCTTAAGCTGAATGATAGTGCTGGAAATGAGTATGAATATGAAGGTTCGGTTGCACTCATCCTGTAAACTAAATCATTCTTAACGTTTTTATTTTGCAGATTTTCTTTTGATAATGTAGAAACCAAGCCAGCTGAATTTCATTGCTCCCGCCGGTTGCTTTATTGGTTAGATTCGAAACTGTGTAATCATACGAATAACCAATTTTCAAAAAACGGTTTTGAAATCCTGCGTTTATAATAAACGCATCCTGATTTCTGTAGCTTATACCTAATACAGCCCATTTGTATTTTGCACTTACTCCTGGCAGTATCATTTGAAAATCCTGCTGTTTCATTATTAAAATATTAGGAGAGAGTATAAAGTTTTTTGTATTTAAACTTAGATTAGCCCCTGCATGATAGGTTAATCTCATTGGTAAAGCCGCGACTCCTAAAAGACCTTCATCGGGTGTTGTTAAATGGTGCGCCGCAAATCCTCCATAAAAATTCTTGCTGTAAACAAGTAAGCCAAAAGAAAAGTCAACGTTTTGTGCCGTTGATAGTCGTTGCTGTTCATTAGTATTATAAACAAAACCTCTCCGATCATCAATTTGGTCACCAAATGTCAGCTTACTCCAATCAAGCCTTTTCTGAAAATAACCTGCACTAAATGCAGGCTGAATTACCAATCTATGTTTGAATAATTCAAAATGCGGGGCATACGTGAAATCCACCCTGGTTGTAATAAGAGTTCCTTTACCGGAATTATCCCTCAAGAAATTAATTCCAAAGCCCCCTCCTAAAAAAGGAACGTATTGATCGGCCGAAAAATAAAAAGTTTTATAACCGCCGTCAATATTGGGCCATTGCATTCTATAGCCTGAGGCAAGCACCAATGTGCTGTCAGTTCCAGTAAATGCAGGATTGGTATATGTTCTGGAAGTATTGTACTGCGAGAAATGTGGATCCTGAGCCATTAAAATTGTGCAGCTGAAAAGCAAAGCTATAACGGAAAACAGATGTTTCATGTGCGAAGAATTTTATTTACAAACTTTATGACAAACAATTATAAATCTTATTTTATTCTATAAAAATCTGCGTCATCAACGTTCCAGTGATAAAAACCAATCACCCTGTAAACTTATACCCCACCCCTCTTATGGAATGAAAGTGCTTCGGCTCTTTTTGATTTTTTTCAAAATATTTACGGAAAGCAAGAATGTAATTATCAATAGTCCTTGATGAAGGAAAAACATCTTCTCCCCATACGGCATCTAAAATATCTTCCCTTGAAACAACCTTACCGGCGCGCTCTATCAGCAGTTTCAGCAAAGCTATTTCCCGTTTTGTGATTTCTATCTGCCGGCCGTCAACTCCTTTAATTTCGTAAGTAACAAAATTTATTTCATTCCCTCCGAAAGCATAGGATTCAAGCGCCTTTTCGGGAGATGCATTTTTATTTCTTCTTAATAAAATCTGAACCCGAAGCAGTAATTCTTCTAGGTTAAACGGCTTAGTTAAATAATCATCAGCCCCTAATTTAAGTCCCTGAACACGGTCGCTGCTCGAACTTTTGGCAGTTAAAAATAAAACAGGAAGCTGGGTGTTTTCTTTACGGATTTCCTCGCATACGTCAAAGCCGTTTATCTCAGGGAGCATTACATCCAAAACCACCAGATCAAAATCGTTTTTCCTGAACTCTTTAAGTGCTTCTATCCCGGTAACGGCAGTAGTTACAGAGTAGCCCTCCAATTCAAGGTTCAGCTGAATTGTTTTTAAAAGATGCTCTTCATCTTCAACTAAGAGAATACGTTTTGTGCTCATTGGTGCCGTAAAGATAAAGGTTTCTATTTAGCTGCCTAAACGTCAGTAAAAACTTGGCTGCTTCTGCATCTAAAATATCCTAAGGGTTTTCAAAACCCTTAGGTATCCAGTTTAAAACCTTAAGGTAATGCGTTCAAAATCTTTAGAGTGTTATTTCTCATTCAAAACCTTTCGGTGGTATTGTTTGTTATTAAACCAACAAGCCGTAACTTCGTATCCTTAAACTTAGCTATTATGAACACTCAAAAAACCGCATCCATTTTATTGGATTCCAATATCTCCAAAGAACTAAAAAATATTGCTGAAAAAGTTTACAATGATGAACGTATAACTTTTGATGAAGGCGTAATGCTTTATGAACAGGGCTCTTTAGGCTATCTTGGTTCTCTGGCAAATTATATCAGAGAAAAAAAACACGGAAGCAAAGTTTATTTCAACCGCAATTTTCATATTGAACCCACCAATATGTGTGTGTTCGACTGTAAGTTTTGTTCATACTCCCGCCTGCTGAAGCAAAAAGACGGAGCCTGGGAATTATCGGAAGAAGAGATATTGAATCTGGTGCGTAATTATGATGGCAAGCCTGTTACAGAAGTCCACATTGTAGGAGGGGTGCATCCCAAAATGGGACTGCATTATTTTGCTGAATTAATCAGGAAAATTAAAGTTATCCGTCCGGACATTCACGTAAAAGCCTTTACAGCTGTGGAGTTAGAGTATATGTGCCGGAAAGCAAAATTAAGTTATGAAGAAGGACTGCGTATTTTAAAAGAGCACGGGCAGGACTCATTACCGGGAGGAGGCGCAGAAATTTTTGATGAAGAAATCCGGAAACAAATCTGCGATGATAAATGTACTTCTGCCGAATGGCTGGAGATGCACGAAACAGCACATAAGCTGGGAATGCCATCCAATGCAACAATGCTGTATGGGCATATCGAAAAATTTGAACACAGGGTTGATCATATGAACCGCCTGCGTATCCTGCAGGACAAAACAAAAGGCTTCAACACATTTATTCCACTGAAATTCCGCAACAAAGGCAATCAAATGAGCCATTTGAAAGAAGTGAGCGTAATTGAAGATTTGCGCAACTATGCAGTATCACGCATTTACATGGATAATTTCGCTCATCTTAAAGCCTATTGGCCGATGATAGGCCGAACTACCGCACAACTATCTTTATCGTTCGGAGTAGATGATATCGACGGCACTATTGATGATTCAACAAAAATATACACAATGGCCGGCTCTGAAGAACAAGAGCCGGCGTTAACTACCCAGCAGTTGGTTGAAATGATTAAGCAGGTTAAACGCACCCCGATTGAACGCGATACTCTTTACAATGTAATTACTGATTACAGCAATTACGATTTCAGTAAAGAAGGTGTAACAGCTTAAATCAAATATCATTATTTAATAATGTATTTCAGGCAAAATACTTTGACGCAATGTTATAGACTCCGCCCGGACTGGCACCTTCCGAGCGTGTTTTTGTGCGATGTCATGTTGAGCCTGTCGAAACATGTGGGCAGGCTTACGCACACTCTTCGACAAGCTCAGAGTGACATCCGCACCTCGTCAGTTTGCCCCTTCGTCTGACATCGCGCGGTAAATGGTCAGAGCAAAGCCGGGAATGTGCGTGGCATTTTACCAATTAATAATTAGATTTGTTCAAACCGGCAGATTTAACAAACATCCAAAAATTATTACATGGATTCAGATTTAGAAAAAGATTTTAAAGAAGTATTAAAAACCCTCAGCAGCCAGTTTGGGGATGATTTAGACATGCAGGCAGCCTTATTTTTAATCGGTGTTCAGGAATTAGGCAAAGGGCCGATGAAGTTTTCTAAAAGCGCAAAATTAGATGTGATGCACATTGCAATATGCACACTGCTCGCCCCTTATGGTTTCTATGAATATGAAGGATTGGATAAAGACGGCTGGCCGCATTGGAAAGCAAATGAACAGCTTCCTCCCTTAAAACCGGGACAACAGCTGCAACTGATGAAACAGGCTGTTGTTGATTATTTTAAAAATAAAGAATTGATAAATTAAGTTTTGAATATTTAAAAAGGAAAGAATACCTTAAAACTAGTTCTAGCAGACCTTCGGGCAGTTTTAATTTAAGTGAAATTACACCTGGGACAATTACGGCTTCATTATAACCTGCACATCCTCTGATTTCCCAGGCTCATCTAAACGCAGAATACCTTTTCCGGTAAGACCGCTCAAAGTAGTTTTTGTTGCTCTAATATCAAATATAGCTGGAAGTTTTATATCAAACAAAGCCACACCCGAAGCATCAGTTATGTTACTGTATGCAACAGTTCCGGTTGGAGATGATAACACCACGGTTGCAGCAGAAACAGGCACACCGGATGTATCAACAACTGTTATTTTCCCATGAACCATCGGATCTTTTTTACACGAGGAGCTGAAAACCATTGTAACTACTAATAATACCACAGATACAAAAGCAGAAAGTTTAAGTATAAAAGTTTTCATAGATATAATTTTTTAAAAAATATGTTTTTTCAAATGTAATAAAGAACAGTGCCCTATCTTTACGGATAGCAAATCTAATAAATTATTTTATGAATTACAAAAAACTTTCCGGCGCATATTCAATTATGATTCCGGTCTTCCTGCTGCTCCTGTCGTTTATTCCTAAGGGGAATATAGGTTTGATTGAAAAAAAGGTAATGATTATAACTGATTTCGGGACAATTAAAATAAAATTATACAACGAAACACCACTGCACCGCGACAATTTTGTAAAACTTGTTACAACTCATTATTTCGACAGCCTGATGTTTCACCGCGTGATTCAGAACTTTATGATTCAAGGAGGCGACCCCGATTCAAAAAACGCAGCACCATCAGTAGAGCTGGGTAACGGCGGGCCTGATTATACCATACCCGCAGAATTTAACCCCAAAATATTTCATAAAAAAGGAGTGCTTGCCGCTGCACGCGACGGTGATTTAGAAAATCCTTCAAGGGCCTCTTCCGGTTCGCAATTTTACATTGTTCAGGGCCGTGTATGCAATGATTCCCTGCTGAAAATAGAATCCGCAAGGATTACAAAAATGACATTATTTAATGAAATTGTAAATCGGAATGAAAATAAATTACTGCTTTTAAAATACAAACAGTTTTTAAAACCGGAACAAAAAGACAGCCTAAGATACATAGAAGATATCATAAACAGGCAGGTGCAGTCTGAGCAGCCGAATGCGAAACCATACCTATTCAGCGAGGAACAGATTAAAGCATATAAGACTATCGGCGGAACACCTCATTTGGATGGAGGCTATACAGCTTTCGGAGAGGTATATGAGGGCTTTGAAGTAATTGAATCCATTGCTTCACAAAAGGGTGATAAAAACAACCGGCCTTTTAAAGACATACGAATGAAGATTGTTCTTATCGAATAAAACCTGGCTTGCCTGCTGAAAGTCCTTTAAATACAGCACATAAGTGCTCATTTAATGGAAATTCAATTTAACTATTTAATATTTAAACAGATTATTATCTTTGTAAAAATATATGTACGAGATGAAAAATAAAATTGAAGAATTGCTGAATGAAATTGAAACGTTTGCTGCTGAAGGGAAAGAGAACGTTGAAGAATTTCGTATCAAAATATTAAGTAAGAAGGGGAAAGTAACTGAATTGTTTGATGAGTTTAAAAACATTGCTCCTGAGCTGCGCAAAGAGGTCGGGCAAAAATTGAACGAGCTTAAAAACAGAGCACAGGAAAAAATAAATGAATTAAAAGAAAAATTTGAGAATACAGAAGATGACAAAAATGCCGGTGAGGATTTAAGTCTTCCTGCCGAAAGCATTGCTGTTGGCTCCCGTCATCCATTGTCAATTGTAAGAAATCAGATAGTAGATATTTTTGCAAGGATTGGTTTCACCGTTTCTGAAGGACCTGAAATTGAAGATGACTGGCATAATTTTACAGCCCTGAATACGCCTGCGGACCATCCGGCCCGCGATATGCAGGATACTTTTTACATCAGCGAAAATCCTGATATTATGCTGCGCACCCAGACATCATCAGTGCAGGTGCATGTGATGGAAAACAGCATCCCTCCTATCCGCACTATTTCACCGGGGCGGGTTTACCGCAACGAAGCTATTTCGGCCCGCGCACACTGCCAGTTTCACCAGGTAGAAGGCTTATACATTGACAGAGATGTTTCGTTTGCGGATTTAAAACAGGCATTGTTATATTTTTCCAAGGAAATGTTTGGAGCAGAAACCAAAATAAGGCTGCGTCCTTCATTTTTTCCATTCACCGAAATAAGCGCAGAGATGGACATCTCCTGCCCATTTTGTAAAGGAAAGGGCTGTAATATCTGCAAAGGAGCCGGCTGGGTTGAAATTTTAGGCTGCGGTATGGTTGATCCTGCGGTACTTGATAATTGCAAAATAGACAGCCGTACATACAGCGGTTTTGCCTTTGGAATGGGCATAGAACGCATCACCATGCTCAAATACCAGGTAAAAGATCTGCGTTTATTTTTCGAAAATGACGTTCGTTTTTTACGCCAGTTTAAATCAGTGATTTAATCAGAGGATAATGAGTAATTCCCGCCTTGAAAATATTCAGGAAATGTTAAAGTCTGAGCCGGAGGATTCATTCTTGAATTATGCATTGGCGTTGGAATATGCAAAAGCCGGTGATATAAAAAAAGCAATCAGCCTGATTGAACAGCTGCATGCCAGAGATGAAAACTACCTGGGTGCCTATTATCAATTAGGACAATTTTACGAGCAGAACGAGCAAAGGGATTCTGCTGTGACCGCATATAAAAAAGGCATTGCTATAGCGGAGTTAAAAAAAGACAGAAAATCAATATCGGAATTGAATGAAGCTCTGATGATGCTTGAGGATTGAGATCATGCCTAAATTCACATTGAAATCCTTCTAAAGAGTTCTGAAATTCTAGAACTCTAAAAACCTTATACCTCCTGTCATCCCAAGCTTTCCGCGAGGGATCTTACTTTTTAAAATATTGCTGATTAATGTTAATATCTCTTTTGGCGAAAAGCCAATGGGGATGACATTAAACTGCGGCTATTTAAGCCCATTATAAATCCCTGTTATTTTTTGTTCCTGTGCAGTTTCGCTTCCAATAAGCTTTTCCAATTCTTTTATTTCCGGCGCAGCAGGGCTTGTATCCTTCAGTGTTTTTAATTTTTTTGAATTCTCATCTGCTCTGTCTTTATATGAAGAAGCTAATTCTTTAATCGCATTTTTTGCATAATAGCCTATCCATTTATTTTTACCATCAACCTCTATAAAGCCTTTTATCAATTCAATTCCAGAGTTAACAATCTCATCGCTTTTGACTCTTTTTAAAAACACTCCATATAATTTCACAAAACTTATTTTTGAGTAACCGGTGAATTTATCCTGAGCTTTCAGGAAGAAATCGTTGTTTTCATCGGAGCCGTAACTTGCATACAAATCAGCAATGCCATACAAAAGATCAAGGCTCTTTTCATTCTCAAATTGTTTCGCGCTTATCAGCCCTTCATTCGGGTTTTCCTTCGAAACAGCATCCAATGCCGCGTAAATAACATAATAGGATCTGTCCTTTAAAGCATTTTTATACAATGCTTGCAAATCAGCATCTTTATAATTGGAAGACAAATAATAAATTGCTTCAGCACGCACCTGCGATTTATCATCGGTACCTGCCAATTTCACCAACACTTCTTTTATCTGCTTTTCATTACCGATTGAAATTCCTTTTAAATCAGTGAGAGCCTCCGCCCTGATGCTCCAGAATTTATCAGAGAGCGCTTTTATTATAACAAACGCAGCCAGTGAATCTTTAGGACTGTTAGACAATTCGGATAATGCTTCAAAGCGGTCTAAAAACAGGGGGGCATGGTTGTATTGAAACGCCCATTCCTTAATTGATTTATGTTCATTTTTTGTACACAGCAGCATTTTTTCAGCATCCACATTTACCAAATCCGGCTGTGACGAGGCATCAAATTCAAATACTTCATCTGCTTTAATAACAGTAATTCTATAGCGTTCCTTTTTACCATCTGCATAGATATCTATGGCAATAGGCAATTTAAAAAGAGGCATTTTAGTTAAGTCCTGCGCTTGTTTTATTTCAATTTTTTCTTTTTTTGCCAGAGCATCATAGCTGGTTTTAATAAGTAAATCAGGCTGTCCTGGCGATAAAAACCATTGATTGAAAAACCAGTTCAGATCTTCACCGGTTACTTTTTCAAATGCCAAACGAAGGTTATGTATTTCAACAGACGAAAATTTATTTGTTTCTAAATACAATTTTAAAGAAGCAAAAAAGGCATCGTCGCCCACATAGCTCCGGAGCATGTGAAGCACCTGTCCGCCTTTGTTATAGCTGTTTCCGTCAAACATATCTTCTTTATCCTCGTACTGAAAACGAACTAAATCAACAAGCTTAGGCGCAGCCTGAGAAAAATATCCGGCTCTTGATTCTGCACTTTTAAAATCAGCCGCATCACGTCCGTATTTGTATTCGTTCCATAAATATTCAGCATACGTTGCAAATGATTCGTTAAGAGGTACATTACTCCAGGATTCACAGGTTACTAAATCGCCGAACCATTGATGGAACAGCTCATGCGAGATGACATCTTCGAAATTTTTATCCAGCATTTCCCGGTCGGTTCGCTGCATAAATTCTCCGTGCAATGTAGCAGATGTATTTTCCATTGCTCCCGAAACATAATCACGCACAACTATCTGAGAATATTTATTCCATACAAATGGAACCCCTAATTTATTTGAAAAAAACTCCATCATCTCAGGAGTATTGCCGAATATGGCTTTTGCATAAGGTTCATATTCTTTTTCTACATAATAGTTTACCTCCTTATCGCGCCATTTATCTTTAACAATTGCAAATTCTCCTACTGCCATCATAGCTAAATAGGGTGCATGCGGAAGTTCCATCTGCCAGCAGTCTGTGCGGGTGCTGTCGCCGTTATCAGTAGAAAAAATTAATTCGCCGTTTGAGAGTGTAACATATTTCTTATTTACTGTGATGCAGATTTCCTGTGTAAATCGTTCATTCGGGCGGTCAATGGTGGGGAACCAAACGGAACTTGACTGAGTTTCGCCCTGTGTCCAGATTTGCTGAGGTTTGTTTTTATCTTTCCCATCAGGATTTATAAAATACAAACCTTTATCATCTGTAATGGCAGCGCTTCCGCCTTTCTTTTTTAATTCGTTAGGTTTTGAAACGTAATCAATGAATACAGTATATTCTTCAGTGTTTAAGTACTCTTTATCAAGTTTAATGGTGATAATATCATTCACATATTTAAAGTCAAGCGGTTTTTTTATTGCAGTTTTCGCAACATTTACTTCGTAATTTCCTGAAGGATCTCTTTTGTCGTCCATTCCGGTTTTTACAAATTCAGTTTTAATCAACGACACTTCTTTAATTTCCATCCCTCTCGCATCAAGCTCCAGGCTGGATGTTGGATAGAAATAGGGTTTTATTGTAAGAGTTGCTTTTCCATATAAGTATTGTTTCGTCCAATCAAAGCTCACATCTAATTTTGTATGTAAAATATCATTTATGCGTGTGGCGGAAGCCCTGTATGGTTTTCGCTCCGGGTTTTTATTAACAGCTGTTTCCACCGTATCTAACGTAATAATCGGCAGCTTGTTTGCTGCACTTTCCGGTTTTTTAAATAGTTTACACGAACTAAATGATACTGCTAATGCAATTACAAAAAAATATTTTTTTACAATCATTCTGATTTTTTTAGGAACGCCAAAGGTTGCTAAAATATAGCTGAATTCAAATTATTTAATACGGTATTCCGATTTCAAGCAGCCATTAAAACAAGCGAATTTATTAATGCATACTTTCATGCGTACGATGATATTTTCCAATCGGTATTAAATTTTGTATTAAACGGCGTTTGCTCAGACAAAAAAAATTACATTTGCAGTATGTTAAAAGTAAAAGTAAATAACAAAACAGAACACAGCATTGAGTTTAACAATGCAGCCGGCGGAATCATTAACGGCAGCCCTTTTGCTTGGGATGTGATCGAGGTTAAAGACGGCAGCTTCCATGTAATAAAAGACTTTAAATCATACAATGTTGAAGTGGTTAAGGCGGACGCAGCTGAAAAAAGTTTTTTGGTGAGTGTGAACGGCAATAAATATCAGCTTAATGTAAAAGATAAATTTGACGAGCTTTTAAAAAGCCTGGGCTTTGATAATTTGAATGCCGGAAAAATTAATGAACTAAAGGCTCCGATGCCCGGATTGGTTTTGGAAGTGCGCATTTCAGAAGGAGAGGCTGTAAAAAAAGGCGACCCGATAATAGTGCTGGAAGCGATGAAGATGGAAAACATTATTAAATCGCCTACTGACGGCATTATCAAAAAAATTAATGTGAAAAAAGGCGCTGCAGTTGAAAAAAATCAAATCTTAATTTACTTTGCCTAGTGTTTTTTTGCTCTGAATAAATTAATCATCTCATCAAAGGAATTCTTTAGACATCTGATTATTCATTTATCACTTTCTTTTTTTCTAATCAAGCTAATTATAATTTCTAATCAAACTTTAATCAATGGAAAATAATAACTCCCGAAGAAATTTTTTAAAAAAATCAGCAGCTCTTGCTTTAGGCACTATTGCAGCTTCAACAATTGTAAACAATGCGTTTTCTGCTTCAGCACCTTCTGAAAAAGAAATTCTTCCCGCTGATGGCGGAAAATTTACATTACCCGCTTTACCCTATGGATATGAAGCTTTAGAGCCACATATAGACAAGCTGACAATGGAAATACATTACACGAAACACCATCAGGCTTATGTTACCAATTTAAACAAAGCACTGGAAACAGTTGATGGCAATGTATTGGGAAGTCCTCAAACTTTCGAAAACATTTTTGATAAAGTATCAAAATTACCTGCTGCCGTGCGCAATAATGCAGGCGGACATTACAATCATTCTCTGTTTTGGACCATGATGAAACCTAATGGCGGCGGACTTCCTGCTGGAAAATTAGCAGAAGTAATAAACGCCTCTTTTGGTTCATTTGATGAATTTAAAAAACAATTTTCTGATGCTTCCATGAAACGTTTCGGCTCAGGATGGGCTTGGTTAGTAGTGAATAAAGGAAAACTTTCTATCGGTTCAACCGCCAACCAGGACAATCCCCTGATGAATTTAGACAGTGTTGACATTAAGGGAACGCCTGTTCTTGCGCTCGATGTATGGGAACATGCTTACTATTTAAAAAATCAAAACCGGAGAGCAGATTATATTGCTTCATGGTGGAATGTTGTTAATTGGGAAACTGCATCATCGCTTTTTGCTGCAGCAAAATAAATTCTCGAAAAAGAATAAAAAAAACACCTGCCTCGGAAATAGCTTCTAAGGCAGGTGTTTTTATGTTTAATAAATTTTCAGGACTGATTTTTATTAAGAAAATGCGCAGATTACGCCTCCCATTAATGCCAGGCAGATTATCCAATAACCTCCGTTTATTGCAATGTATTTAAATCCTTTGCGTTCAAACATTGCATTGGTTGCCAAAATAGGCAGGGCCAGCATTATGCCGGTGATTGTTCCATGAAATGCGCCATGCTTAAAGGTACGGAAGTTATTTCCGTAGTGCCCCATAAAATCAGCTGCCATTTTGCCCATTTCAGAAGAGGGATCTCTTATCCCTGGCTCATTTGCCAAAATTGAATAAAAACTCCATTGATGAATCACAATAAACTGCAATGACATTGCAAGCAGAAAACTAAAGAAAAAAGAAAGTCCAAAAATTAAAGCCATATTGGCTCCTTTCATTTTATCTTCATTCACTCCAGCTGCATTCATCCATGCAGTACCGAGCACCTTTGGATTATACCAGATAAAACCTAAAATCATAGGCACAAGTGCGGCCAGTAAAATAATTAGAAAATTTACGCTCATAGTTTTTTTGTTTTTAGTTTAGTTTGTATTTAGTTTAGTTTGTATTTAGTTTTTTTCAAAGATATGGGAATTTTCGAAAGAGGATGTATCCAATAAAATTTTAGAAGAAGCAATGGACAATGTGTTCAAAGCTAAAGGTTCGGAATAGATTCAAAAGTTTAAATCAGAGGTTCTTAAAATACTTATTTAAGCAGATTTAAAATATCCTCTAAAGTACCTTCTTCGCCTGGGCGTTTGGCATTTTGATCAACAATATTTCCCTTTTTATCAATCAGTAAATACCTGGGAATACTGCTCAGCTGGAAATATTTTGATGCCGGCGAACTCCAGCCTCCCTGAGATAAGGCATGTTCGCCTCCTAATTGTAAATCATTGATTGCTTTTTTCCATATTTCCTCTGTATTGTCAATTGAAATATAAAGAAACACAACGTCTTTTTTCTGTTTGGCAGTCAGCTTTTCATGAAGCTCTTTACTAAACGGGAACTGCTGCCTGCATGGACCGCACCAGCTTGCCCAAAAATCCACATAAACAACTTTCCCTTTATAGTGAGATAAACTTATCTCTTTCCCATTCAGGCCTGTCAGCTTCAATTCAGATGAAGCGGCTTCAGAATTTTCTTCTGTATTTTTTGGAAGTTTTGTTTTCATCCATTTTCCCAATTTGTCTTTCACGGCGCCAGCATAAACGCCGGTTTTATCTTCCTTTACCATTTCATCATAAAATCTTTTAACGGTTTCCGGATTTATTTTTTCGCCCATATCCAATAAAAAATTAGTGAGATAATACAGGAACGGAGAACCTTTCAGGTTTTCTTTTGCGACGGTGTATTTTTTTTCTGCCGAAAGAGTGAAGTCTTTATATTTATTAAACTTATTTAATTCGGAAGCATAATAGATTACAAAATAAGTCAGGAAATTTCTGTAGGGTTCGCAGATCATCGCCTCTTCATCGCTTACAGTTTTTTTATCCAGCACGTCCAGCATAACTGCAGGGAGGGGATTAACGGTGAGTATTGCTGTGCTTGTATTCGCATTAACTATCGGATAAGAAATTAAAAGATCGAGATAATTATATTTGATTTGATTTTCAATATACTTTTTAAATTTATCAGAAAATAAACCTTTTTCCGGATATGAATTATAAAAATCTTTTTGCTTTTTTCTGTTATCAAAAATCATCATTTCAAATTGGTCGGCAGTCATAGATTTCATTGATTCTTCCATGATGCTTACTGTAAAATCATTTTTAAACCGCTCGCTAAATTTTTTAAGAAACTGGTTATTAACAGCCCCCTTACCAGAAAAAACAAGGGTTTTGGATAAACTATCAGCATTAAATTTAATTTCAATTTTGTCCTCCGGTTCAAGATAAATTTTAGCAGTCTGGATTCCGCAGGAAATAGCAGCCGGAAGGTTTCTATCAAGCTGCAACTCAAAACTAAATTGATTTTGTTTCACCGGAATTTTGTTTTTGATTAATTTTTGAGGGAGATAATTTTTATCAATTATCAACTCAATAGAATCAGCAATCCCTTTTTCAATAGTCCCAGAAATAGTTATTTTCCCCTGTGAATACAATAGCAGGGGAGTCAGGAGCACTAAACAGAATATGATTTTTTTCATCTTTATGCGTTTTGAATTTTTCAGGACAATTTTTTCAGCGGGTAAAAAAGATCTACCGCTAAGGTACTAAGCTCTGCTTTATCAGAATGGCAATTTTTCAAGATCAACATTTCCTCCTGAAAGTATGATGCCTATTTTTTTTTCTTTGAATTTTTCTTTTTCACTTAATAGGGCTGCAAACGGAACTGCACTCGAAGGTTCAATTATTATTTTCATCCGTTCCCATATTAATTTCATAGCGGCAATAATTTCGCTTTCTTTAACCCTTATAATGCTGTCGGTATATTGCTGAATTAAGGGAAATGTTTTATCACCTAATTCTGTTTTTAGCCCGTCTGCAATGGTATCAGAAGATATGTTGCGTTCTATTTTCCCGCTAAGCAGCGAGCGGTATGCATCATCAGACTCATAAGGCTCTCCGCCAATCACTTTACATTTGCTGCTAAAAAAATGTGCTGCTAATGCGGTTCCAGAAATTAAGCCGCCTCCCCCTACAGGTGCAAAAACATAATCTAGTTGAGGTTGTTCTTCCAAAAGCTCCATACAGGCTGTCCCCTGCCCTATAATTACATCTGCATCATTAAAAGGATGAATAAAAACCGCACCTGTTTCATCTTGTGTTTTTTTTGCTGCGGCCTCCCTTGCAGCGAGAGTCGGCTCACATTCTATAATTTCACCGCCGTATCCTTTTACAGCATCTTTTTTTACCTGCGGTGCATTGGAGGGCATTATAATGTACGATTTAATATTTATGCTTTGAGCTATAAGAGCAAGAGCCTGGGCAAAATTTCCGGATGAATGAGTAACCACTCCTTTTCTTTTTTCTTCTGCTGAAAGCTGCAAAACGGCATTGGCAGCTCCACGCATTTTAAATGCTCCCATTCTTTGAAAATTTTCACATTTAAAATACACATCAGCTCCAGATAATGAATTTAATATTTTGGAACTTAAAACCGGTGTTCGGTGTATATACGGGGCTATTCTGGCGTAACAGTTTATTAAATCTGCTTTTTGCATAAAATGTTTTTATAAATCGGGACATTCGCTTAATTCAACAGCGTAATGATTTTGCTGTTTGAAATCAGCGGTGCTGTTGATGAACCAGCCTAAGCATCTCTATAAAAAGAAAATCACAAGAAAGGAAAATTTAAAATTTTCTATTTTAATTTTTGTTTTAAAACAGCATAACTTTTTTCCTTTTATGATTGCCGCCTGATGAAGCAAGATAAGCTACATCGAAATTGAATTCAAGCACCATTAAGGCTGTTACAGGATTTAAGGATTTATAAGAGTCGTATTTTTTTATGGCGGGGAAGTTAACCGGCTTGCCCGCATCGCTGGTTATATCATCAAAGGTGTATGAAAACCGGCATCCCAGCACAATTCCAAAATTGTCGGTTCCGGTAATATATCCGCCAAAGCCGATTACTGCTGAGTAATAAGATTTAACCAGGTCTGCTGAAATATCAGTATTAGCACTACTCGCAAAATTATCGCTGAACCTTGTTTTTGTTATCATTGAGTATTGGGGACCGATTTCAAAATAAGTCCCGTTTTTGGATTTCCGGTACATCAATAAAAAGTTAATTGAGTTGAAACCGATGCTGCGATTGTAATTGCTCAGGCTGCTGTCGGGATTCACGAGGCTGTAAGTGTATTTTTGATTAATAGCAGATGATGTTATATCTAGTGTTACAGCATGATTTGAATTAAAATTGAATCCGACTTTCCCTCCAAACATATATCCAGTAGAAAGTTTCGGCGAAAAATGATGGTCATCAAAAAAATTTTTATTCGCAATTAAATCCAATCCATACCCGCCTTTCAGGCCGGCATCAACCCAAACTTGGGAAAAAACGGATAGTGAACAAAGAAAAATGCCGGCTGCAATGGTAAATTTTTTCATAATAAAACTTGTGTTGTTTTGATTCATTTACAATAATTGATTTTGATTTTTTATAAGTTCAAATATAATATTATCCCTTCAATCAGGGGCTTCTTTTTTTAGCGGCGACGAAATTTATTGATCAATTGTTTTAAATAAATCCGGTGCTGAGCAGTTGTATTGTATTAAAAAAACCTTTGAATTAACTGTAAAAACGCCTGTTATATATATATTAAATCACGTTTTATTTTTTACGCTCTATTTCATTAAGAAAATCATTAATTACTTCTATGTTCTCCCGTGGATTATCCTGCATTGTCATGTGCCCTGCATTTTTAATCAATGCAAACTTGGCTCCCGGAACAAGGCTCTGGTAGTACTTTACAGTTGTCTGCCTTGCTTCATCAAATTCGCCTGTAATAAAAAGAGTTGGAATTTTTATTTCAGCCAAGCGGCTTGTACGGTCGTAATCTTTCAGAGGGCCTATCATTGTAAATTCACTCGGACCGCCCATGTAATTATATACATTACCTCCTTCCTGAGAAAAAGCACTGTCAATATCAAGTGACCATGGCAGCTTTCGAGCTAGAAAATTCTGGTAATAAATCTTAACAGCTTTTTGGTAAGCCGGAGAATCAAAGGTTTTATTTTGTTCATTGCAGCGGATATCTTTTTGGATTGAATCAGGAAGTGAAGAAATTAAAGTATCAGCGTCTCTTAACCACATGGGAATGCTGATTGCAGGGCTGCTCAGAACTAATGCTTTTATTCCCTCAGGGTGTTTCAGATAATAATCCGTACCGAGCATAGTTCCCCAGGACTGCCCAAGGAGGTAGTATTCATTTAAACCAAGTTTTTGTTTTACCAGTTCGAGTTCATTCACAAAATGTTCTACTGTCATCAAAGCCGTGTCGGTAATACGGCCGGACTTACCGCATCCCAATTGGTCATAAAAAATAACCGGGCGTTTTTTGCCCAATTCATCCAATGGTTTAAGATAGTAACTTGGAACGCCAGGCCCGCCGTGAAGGAGCAGAATGGGAATTCCTGGGCCTTGACCTGCTATCCGATACCATACTTTGCCTCCGGGAACATCGATGTATCCTTCGCCGGGGATTAATTTTTTTGAGTGCTGACAGCTGGCTGCTGTTAAAATCATTATCAGACAAAAAAATAATTTTGTGATTTTATAGGTTTTCATATTTATTTTTTAAACGGCGATTTCCCAGATTTTCCAGTTCATTTTGTTTCCGGTTCATTTTTTCGTTTGGGAGCAAATATAATTTATATTTAATTGATTAAAGAAATGCAAAAATTGACGAACTTGAACATGCTTGATAATGCGATTTCTATTATCTTTGAGTTCTTAATTTTTTTTAAAACACCCTTCATGAAAAAAATAATTTTATCAATCCTTATTCTCTTTATAACAATAGCCGGTTACGGGCAAAAAGATGAAATCTATTATTCAATGGCTGACGCACTGCAAAAGCCATTGCAGGTTTATTATCTCAGCCTTTACAGCAATGATTTAACTACTCTGCCGGCTGACATCTGCAAATTTACCAATCTGACCAACCTTGTATTAAGCTCCAACAAACTTAATTCGCTGCCGGAGTGTCTCACTAAATTAACCCATCTTACAACACTTGAATTAGAATCGAATCAGTTTACTTCAATGCCTGACGTGATTACAAGAATTCCAAGTCTTACCACGTTATATTTAAATTCGAACCAGCTTATTGAACTTCCTGAAAGCATTTCTAAGCTCACTAACCTTACAACGCTTGAATTATTTAACAACCAGATAACAAAACTGCCTGATGGAATTTCTAAACTTACTAAGCTTACAACCCTTTATCTAAATTCTAATCAGCTTACTTCTATACCTGAAAATGTTTTTAAGTTGAGCAACCTTACCATGCTTAAATTATTTAACAACAAAATAACCAAACTTTCGGAGAGTATTTCAAAACTTACCAAACTCGAAACACTTTATTTGAATTCTAACCAGCTTACTTCTATTCCTGAAAGCATCGGCACACTGAGCCACTTGTCAACTATTAATTTTAATGAAAACCAGCTTACTTCTCTTCCGAAAAGTATTGTTAAGCTTAGTGAACTAAAAGTATTTCATATTGATAATAACGACAACTTAGTTTTAACGGCTGAACAGCAGCAGTTTGTAAAAAAAGTACATAATATTGAATGGATTATTAAATGATCTAAAACAATAGTTTGTAGATAAAAAACAAGTCGCTCAACCAATGAATAGGTAAATCCTATACCATTATTAAACGTTCCAGAATAGACCAAAAACTATAAAGGGCTTAGGTTTTAACTGGATGATATTTTTGTAAAAAAAAATAAATCTCTTAAAATCAAGTGTATGAAAAAATTAATTTTACCAGTATTGATTCTTTTTTTTGCCGGCAGCTGCTACGGGCAAAAAGATGAAATTTACTATTCAATAGCAGATGCTCAAAAAAAACCCTTAGAGGTTTATTATCTAAGTTTAAATTCAAAGGAGCTTACTTCACTGCCGGAAAACATCGGACAGTTTACCAATCTTACAACGCTTGATTTATCAACCAACCAGCTTATAACGCTTCCTGAGAGCATGGCTAAACTTGTAAACCTCAAAGAACTTTTTTTAGATCATAACAAGCTTACATCAATGCCGGAATGTATTTCCAGGCTTTCTAACCTTGTAACGCTTAAATTAAATAACAACAAACTCAAGACTATACCCGAGAGTATTTCAAAACTAAAAAAACTTAAAACGCTTGAATTAAATTCTAACCAATTTACCTCAATTCCCGAGAGTGTTACTAAAATTACCAGCCTTACATTCCTTAATTTATTTAACAATATGCTCACAATAATACCTGAGAGTATCGGCCAGCTTACAAACCTCTCAACACTGTATTTAAATTCAAACCAGCTGGCCTCCCTCCCTGAAAGTATTGGAAAGCTCGCAAACCTTTCTACTCTTTATATTCAAGGCAATAAGCTTACAAAACTTCCTGCGAGCATTGATAAGCTTGGTAATCTTAAAGTACTGCATAAAACCGATAACGATAACCTGGTTTTAACGCCAGCCCAGGAGGCGTTTTCAAAAAAAGTACGTGAGTTAGAATTAATAACAAAATAATTTTATTCCTCAAAAAGACAGAAGAAATTTTCCAGATTCATTCATATTGACAAAAATGATGACTTGAAAATTAATCCAAAACGGTAATCAAAGCCAGCCATTTTTTGTTTTATTTTTTTGATTAAAACTGAATGGTTTCAAAATGGATGCTCCGGGCAGATAAAACTTGTAAAAAAATATTATTTTTGTCTGCAATGCAACTTTTAGGGATTGCCTGACATCATTTAAATTCAGAATTCCAATAGAATTGCTGAATAGCATTGTTGAAATTATACAGGAGGCCTTTTATAAATTGATGAAAACAGCGTCTGGTTCAATTAAATTGATAACTGATTAACGATATAAAAATGAAACAAAACTTTATTTCTTTCCTTGTTCTATTGGCAATTTCTTGTCAGTACAGTTTTTCTCAATCGACTAACAGCACAGTTATTGACAGTAAGGAGTATGAGCAGATGAAGCAGGAAAATAAAATACCTCCGGGCCTGCAGATTTTCAATTCAAAATCATTTTCTCCCACTCTGGATGATTTTAAACGGCTCGGAGGAGGCGGAGGGGTGCATACATTGTCCTCTTCAGGCTGCAGCTGTTATATAGCACCTGATAATACTTATACTTTAGCAATGGCTCCCAATGATGACGGGAGCACAAGTTCACTTAACATTCCTTTCAACTTTTGTTTATACGGAACCAATTTTACTTCATTATATATAAATAATAACGGCAACGTTTCTTTTAACTCACCTTATTCTTCTTTTTCTTCCTCTCCTTTTCCTGATCCTACTTATGTAATGGTGGCGCCTTTTTGGGCGGATGTTGATACCCGGGGAACTGGAACCGTTCAATATAAAATCACGCCGACTGCTATGTATGTGAATTGGGTGGGCGTTGGTTATTTCAGCTCCCAGACCGATAAAATAAATACTTTTCAGCTTATTATTACTGATGGTACAGACCCAATACTGCCTTCGGGAAATAACATTGCTTTTTGTTATGGTGATATGCAATGGACCACAGGGTCGGCTTCTTCGGGCGTAAACGGCTTTGGCGGAACACCCGCAACAGTGGGCATAAACAAGGGAGACGGAACTAATTATGTTCAAATGGGCCGTTTCGACCAGGCTGGCCTGGCCTATGACGGCGGCTATGGTGCTAATGACGGTGTGGATTGGCTGGATAATAAATCCTTTTATTTTAATTCATGCAGCAGTACTAATATTGCTCCTATTGCAAGCGGACTGAATAACTGTGATACTATAAGGTTATGCAGCATCGGCGATACCGTAATCCTTAATGCTTTATTTCTATCACCTGAAATAGGCCAGACTACAACTGTTACCATAAGTCTTAACGGAACGCCTAACGCTTCTGTTTTAAATATTACAAACGGCAACAGCGCAACAGCACAGGTTGAAATAATCGGCGGGATTGCAGGTGCAGGAAATCACGTAATTACTTTTACTGCTGTTGATAATGGAACACCTGCTGCAACAACAATTGTAAATGCAAATATTTTTGTAGATACAACAGGTCTTTCAAACTTTAACCCTCATATAACAGGGGCTCTAAAGTTTTGTGCCGGCAGCACTACAACTTTATCTGTTTCTCCAACAACATACGATTCCTATTTTTGGAGTACGGGTTCGGTAAACACATCAATTTCTGTGAACACCCCAGGGCCGTATTGGGTTACATCAACCCAGCATGGCTGTTATAAAACCAATTTTGTAAACGTAATTGAAAAACCGCTGCCAACGCCTGTTATTACCGGTACACTTTTCACCTGCAGAACTACTCCATCCGTTTTAAAAATTGATTCTGCGAGCTTATATACCAGCTATCATTGGTCAAATTCAAGCACCAATGATTCTATTTCAATTCTTTCTGGAACTGTTTCTGTAACTGTTACTGATTCCAATGGATGCATTGGTACCTCTCCTTCCGTATCAGTTGTGAATTTTAATCCGACAGTAACAATTTCAGGTGCGCTGCAATTCTGTCCGAATGGAAGCACAGTTTTAACAGCTAACCCAATACCATTGATGGCTGCAAATTATTTGTGGTCAAATGCAGCAGTTTCATCCTCAACAACTGTTACTGCCTCCGGCACTTATTACGTAACTATTAATTACGGCAACGGCTGCCCCGCTTCGGATACGGTGGCTGTTTCGCAATTTACTGCACCTGTTGCCGCTTTCACTGAATCGCCTCTTAATCTTTCAAGCCCGCCGGTTCCTGTGAGTTTCAGCGATTTATCAACTATTGCAACAGGTACCATTACGAGCTGGTATTGGAATTTCGGCGACAGCCTTAGCAGCAATTCATTTGTACAAAATCCGCCGCCACACAGTTATGCCTTAGACGGCATCTATATTGTAACCCTTGCTGTACAAAGCAGTAACGGATGCTGGGACACAATAAGACATCCTTATACTATAAAATCTGAACTTCTGATACCTAATGTTTTTACGCCTAACGGCGATGGAAGAAATGATTTATTGGTTTTCAAAAATCTGCAGTATTATCCGGCAACAAGCTTAAATATATTTAACCGCTGGGGAACAAAAATTTATGAATCGTCGGATTATCAGAATAACTGGACCGGCGCAGGTTATTCAGACGGCGTTTATTATTTTATACTTCAGGGGGCCGCATTAAAGGAAGCTAAAACCGGTTTTGTGGAAATTCTGCGATAAGCAATTTCACTAACAGGCACGACCTAAGCATTCAGAAAATTCAATTTCATTGGCTTCAGCAAGAAATGATGTATTTGAGCATGAATAATTATTTCTCTTTTTTTACTCTGCAGAATTTATAAATCAGCATTCATTTCTTCCGGCGGAAACTCTTGATAATTTACAAACAAATTAATCCAGATAAGCCTTGCATATCTATACAATAGAGGTAAAAGTATAAGAAGCAAGAGGCTGAACATTATTAAAAACGGGATAGTATCAAGATCTAAAAAAACTGCCTGCAATGCATACAACCCAATGCCCAAAGCTACCGTAAGAGCATAACTCACATACGCCGCCCCAAAATAATAACCGGGTTCTTTTCTGAAGTCCTCGCTGCATAATTCACAACAATCATTCATCACCGAAAAACTTTTAAGATTATATGATTTATCCGTTTGAAAAAAACTTCCTTTATGGCAGCGCGGGCATTTATTGTTTAAAACGCTGTACAGCTTAGTTTTCAGATAGTCCATGGCATTTTTTTTACAAAGTTAGCTCAAAAATGTGTCTAAAAACAATTCATTGAATCCTTTCCAAATTGCGAAAATCACTTTCTTTTTTGACGAATGTCATTTCTGCCTAACCTGCCATGCTGCACCTTTGTGCAGCTAAATTCAGATAAATATAATTACAAACTAATGAAAACAAAATTTTACACCTGTTTAGCTAATCTGGTGAGCCAGTTAATAGAATATAAGCCTAGTGCATCAATTTGCAATTTAAAACTGCCTAAAAAGAACAAACATCATCCGCAAATGTAACAGATGAAGCCTGTTCAAGAAACAACTATTATTTTACTTAAAAATAATTTTGCACACTCCTTTGGAAAAGTGTGGATAGGCAGATGCTTTATTGATGGAAATTTAATAGTCTGATTTTTTTATTCTTTTCATCCATTTTATAATTTCATACCAGATTACGGATACAAAGCCAATTCCTATGCAGATAAATAATTGAGATATATTTAAGGATTCAAATAAAAAGAATTGTGTTAAGGGTTTTAGATACAGCAGTAATCCAGTAATGCCGATTGTTAAGGATAAAATAAGCAGAACCAAATTATTTTTGTACTTCAGTGTTGTAATAATCGAATAATAAAATGAGCGGTTTACCAATGTCAGAAATATATTTGCCGATATAAGCACTGTGAACACCATGGTACGCGTAAGTGCCTCGCTGAACCCATTAAATACAGCATATTGATAAGTAAATATTGTACCTGCTGTAATCAACAGGCCTTGTATAATACTTGTTGTTAATTCTTTCAGATTAAAAAATGAAGTTGTAAAAGGACGAGGTTTTTGGAGCATTGTATTTTTTTCCATCGGTTCGTTTTCATAAATAATTGAGCAGGTAGGTCCCATTATTAATTCTAAAAATATGATATGAATAGGAGAAAAAATATTGGGATAAACCCATCCAAGAGCCAATGGAATAAATACTGTAAGTATAATTGGAATATGAATTGAGATAATATATTGAATTGCCTTTTTAAGGTTGGTATAGATCCGCCTTCCCATTGCTACAGCCTCAACCATTTTCGACAAATCATCTTCAAGCAAAATTAAGGAGGCTGCCTGCTTCGCAATCTCAGTTCCTTTTTTTCCCATGGCAATACCAATGTGAGCGGATTTAAGCGCAGGGCCGTCATTTACTCCGTCGCCGGTCATTGCTGTGATTTCTTTTTTTGCTTTTAACGCTTCAATGATTTTTAATTTTGCCTCGGGGAACATTCGGGTAAATAACTGAATATCCATCACCTTTTCCTGCAATTCAGAATCCGTTAATTTCATCAGCTCATCACCGGTTATACTCTTTTCATACCCTCTGAATCCAATCTGCCTGGCAATAGCCGCAGTTGTTAAAGCATTATCTCCGGTAACAATTTTCACATTAATTCCTGCAGTATAAAAATCTTCCAATACCGCTTGAATATTTTTTTTGGGAGGATCATAAAATGCAACAATGCCTTTGAATACAAATTTAAATTCCTGCTGATTTTTTGGAAAGTTATTTCCGACAAACTCCGCTTCCCCCACACCTAACAGGCGATAGCCGTCGGATGCTAATATTTCAACGGCATCCTCAATTTTTTGTTTTTCAGCATCACTCAAGCTGGATACATTCATCAGGGCTTCGGGTGCTCCTTTGGCTGCAATGATTCTTGTGCCGGAATTATTCTCGAATAAATGAGTCATCATAGGGGGCTGCCCTCCCAAGGGGTATTCATGAACCATTTTAAAATGAGGTCTTTCATCAACCGCGGAAAATTTTGCGTAAGCATTGTGCAATGCTGTTTCCATCGGATCAAATGGAATAGGCTCGCTTGCCCACATGGCAAGTCTCACAAGTTCACTTTCGTTATCATTCAATGTGTTTCCCGGGTCGGAAATTATCTGAGATTTAAGAACAAATAATTTTGCCAGGGTCATTTTATTTTCTGTGATAGTTCCTGTTTTATCAGTACAAATTACCGATGCGCTTCCCAATGTTTCTACAGTTTTCATCTGCTTCACCACAACACCGATTTTCATCAGGCGCCAGGCGCCAAGTGCCATAAAAGTAGTGAAGGCAACAGGGATTTCTTCAGGCAGTATGCTCATTGCAAGAGTAAGGGCTTTTAACAGACTGTCCAGGGCATTGTACGAATGGCAATAGTTTATTGCCCATACAATAATAAAAACAACAGCTCCGGCAATCACCATCATTTTTACAAAATTGTTTATCTGTAATTCTAAAGGTGTTTTTTCTTCTTTTATGCTTTCAAGGCTTTTGCCGATTTTTCCAAGCTTCGTTGCAATACCTACAGCTGTTATGGCAGCAATGGCTAAACCGCTTACAGCTGTTGTGCCCTGGTAAATCAGATTATCCTCTTTTGCGCTGTCTTTGTAAACGGAAAAAGATTCTCCAGTAAGTATTGATTCATTTACAGAAAAATCATTAGAATGTATAATAATACCATCAGCTGAAATAGAGGTGCCTTCTTCAACCATGAGGCTGTCGCCGATAACGAGATCTTCGCTTTTTATTTCCTCCACTTTTCCGTTTCGGATAACTTTACTATTTGGCTTTGTAAAGTTTTTTAATTTTTCTAATGCATTACGGCTTCTTGAATCCTGATAAAGAGAGATGGCTGCTACGAGCACGATTGCTGAGGCCAGAAAAATTCCATCTCCTGCTTTCCCGCTGATAAAATAAATTGATGAAGCTGCCAGCAGTAAAATAACCATCGGCTCTTTTGCCAGACACTTTACAGCATCAATGAATCCATTTTCTTTTTTATACTCTAGTCTATTCGGACCGTACTTTTCTCTGGAGGCAAGCACTTGCTCATGAGTTAAACCTTTTATATTAAAATTGTTAATCGACATAGAGATATTGTTTATTGAAAAGCCTTATTTATACAGCTTTGACGAAGGATATCCCCTCAGCGCAACAAGTTTCCTGATAAGTTATTTCATGAAAACGCAAATTTAGGAATGCTGCCGGATAAATAAAATGAGGAAGGAATGATTTCAATAATAAATTGAAAATTCAATCCGCCTACTCAAAATTTATTCAATAAAAAAACCTGCCAAATGTATTTGCTGATTCCGCAAAACATTCAGGCGGGCTTTAAGATTGAGGGTTATATAATTAACCTTTAAGTGTAAAAATTTATTTAAATCAAACAGTATTTAAAATGTATCAATTAAATCAGGATTTATCTCTGGCTGGTATTCCGGCACAGCTCTGTCCTTTTTGATTCTTTTAAGCTGCGGCTCCAATGCAGCAATTGTTTCAACAACATCTTCTTCAAATGTTCTGCCTTGCTTTTTAGAGAAGAGATCATTGCCTGGAACGGCAAGCCGTATCTCACAAATCTTATTATCTGTATTATCAGATTTTTCAACTTTGAAAATAACATCAGCAGATTCAATCCTGTCATAAAAATGCAAAAGATTAGTTACTTAATTGGTCACAAAATTGTTTAATTCCTGATCCGCTGTAAAATGCAGCGATTGAATAGTAAACTTTATTGATTTAGTTTTTAAAAATTAATTTTCTGAAAATCATTTTATTATTACATCCATTTTGAAAGAAAATCAATTAACTCTTTTCGAAGATCATTGAATATTTTTTCAAATTTCTCAACATTTTTTTTGTGCACAGGGTGGTTTTCAAACTTTTCCTTATCTACTCCCGAGCGATTTTTTTTCACCGCTGATTCAAGAAAAGATTCGTGCGATTTAATATCATGATTCAAGATATCAATCTGCTCTTTTTGAACTATCAGCTGATTCTGAAAATGCTCAACAAATGAGCGCACTTCCTTGGAACTGTTCTTTTCAGCAATTTCAGCAATTCGATTTTGCATAATTGAAATTTCATCTTTATAAAATGCCAATTTATTTAACCAAATTTTATGATCATCATGTAATTCGTAAATTGTTTTTTTCGTTTCCATAATTTTGTTGTTTCTATTGTCAGGCTGACTGGTTTTTTAATTTTATAAAACTCCTTTAAAACAGCTGACTTGTTTATTATAATATTAAGGTATAAATATTAAAAGGATGCTGATTTTACTACACTACTTTCCTTTTCATCCTTCTGCTTCCACCATTCTGATGCCCAACTAGTGAATTTATTCAAGCTTTTATTCTGAAGATTATAGAGCGAGTCTATTTGAGAGTTAATAGTGTTTCCAAATTTTTCATTAAAATTTACAGCAAGATTCGTGTGTTTATTATAGAATTCAAGAATCTCCTTGGTATTTTTAAGCGTTAAGTCATGCGACGCTTCAAAGTTTTCATGAATTAATTTTAATAAGTTTTCAGGCTGTTCACTTCTGGATTCTTTAATCAAATCAACCAGTTTTGTATTAAAATCAATATTCATTTCCATCTGCCTAGTGTATGAATTGATAATACTGTCAAGGGCATCTTCTGCAAGTTCAACTGATTTACCGAATGTGCTTTTTAAATTGTCGGTAACAGAATCTTCGATTTCCTGCTTGTTTAGCTTTTCTTTAATAGAATCGACAATATTTTTATTGGATTCTAATGCCTCACCTATGTATTTGGTATTTGAAACAATAATTTCTCTTATTGTTTCTTTTGATTTCTCAGCAGTACCATTAATACTTTTTTTAATCTTTTCTGATTTTTCGTTTAATGTTGTTTCCATTTTTTATTTTATTAGATTATATTTTAATTACTCATTAACATTGGTCCCTAAGATTTTTTATAAAAAAACATTCCAGAAGTATAATAATATTATGTTTTTTACTTTCTATTTAATTCAATCGATTAATGAAACAAAGGGGTTATTATTTATCCATCCGTGGAATAATCAATATCACGCATAAAGATTACACACTTAACAACAACACTTTTTTAGTCAGAAATAATGATAAAGCAGGTGTTTTAATTTTCAGAAGTCTCCAAGTTCACTTCCAAATTTTAAAATTCAATAAAAGTTTTTTCTTTTGAATCAGTGAACGCCAGTCAATAAATAGCAACACACAGAGAAAAAGCATTCCTATAAATAAACTTGAAATTGACTGCCACGATACAGCCCCTTTTATCATGCTTTCTAAATTTTCTGATGCATATTTTCCCAAATGAACAGCAAATGCATCACTTATGAATTTACCAATGAAAAATGCCGGAATTATATTTATTGCTTTTATTCTGGCCATGCCTCCGGCAATAAATAATGGTGTAGTCGGCAACGGCAGTAAAGAGTACGCTAATATTACCGCCTGACTTCTCCATCCGTTTTCTTTCATTTTTTTCCCAAGGAACTGAACATCTTCATTTTTCGACGGTTTAAAAAGCCTGCCGGCCAGAACAGGGATATACAGAGTAAGAATATACCTTCCCAAAATGGAACCAAAAACCCCGGCTATTATAACCAGCCAAATATTTAAATCGAACATTATTTGAAACAATATCATAATTGTAAAAGCGGGAGGAAAAGGGAAAGGCACAATATCGAACACTAAAGCCCCGGTGAAAACAAATAAATACGCCAACTTCATAAGCTTCAGATTTTATAATACTGCTTATAAAACAAATCAGAAATTACCCTTTCCATTAAAACCTGCTGATTTATAATCTGCACAAAGCAAATCGTAAATACAACCATTATAATAGAATGCAAAGGTGTACTGATTTGCAGAATAAAATGTTACATGATTAATTAAGTCTATTGCAAAATTCACACATTTAATCAAATTGATTTGTTTTTTTTCCTTGTTTTTCTTTTGTTTTTTGAAATACTTTTTAAAATGCCATGAGTATTTTAAGGCCTCAATATTTTCATTAAAATCAGCTGAACTTTCTTTCACATTTTCCATGCTCTTGTTAAGATTGAAAGTATTGACGAATATATGATTCAATCCGGGGCGGACATGCTTTCAATAACTTTTTAAAACAGAGTATTAATAGGAGATGCGTTTCAGGGAACTGCTGCAAGGGAGCTTACTGAGATTGCAGGATATCCTGTTTTAGTTTTGCAGGCCGACATGCAGACAATAAAGCGTGATGCAATTATCTAAACTATTTATTGGTAAATTTTAACATGAATAAAACGAGCGCCTTATTTGATAAATTTCATGTCAAATAAAAATTCGGAATTTCAATTAAATTACATTCAATACACTGTAAAAAACAATTACAATAATTGTAAGGGATAATAAACCTGCTCTGGCGCCGATACCTTCTTTATGATAAGTATTTGTTTGACGGCTTACTTTTTTTGCGTTCATGGTTGTAAGGTTTTAAAGATTATGTTTTACAATTAAACCGATTTACAATACATGCAATACGCTGAAATAAACTACAGCTATTATTGCTAATGATAATAAAGTGGATACGGTGCCGATACTTACTTTGTAAGTGATTGTCTGGCTGATTTCTTTTTTAGTGTTCATGGCTTTTGAGTTTTTAGGTTTTATAAAAATTTGTTTTACAATTAAACCAATTTACAATACATGCAGTACGCTGAAATAAACAACAGCTATTATTGCTAATGATAATAAAGTTGATACGGTGCCGATACTTACTTTGTAAGTGATTGTCTGGCTGATTTCTTTTTTAGTGTTCATGGCTTTAAGGTTTTCAGGTTAATGTTTCTCTCTATTAACAAACACGATGGTATTAAGTAAAAGGTTGGGTTGAAACGAAAAATATTGTTTTTTTAAAAAAACCGATTTACAATACATGCAGTACGCTGAAATAAACTACAGCTATTATTGCTAATGATAATAAAGTAGATACGGTGCCGATACTTACTTTGTAAGTGATTATTCGGCTGATTTCTTTTTTAGTGTTCATGGCTTTTGAGTTTTTAGGTTAATGTTTCTCTCTACTTACAAACACGGGGGTATTTAGTAAAAGGTTGGGTAGGAATGAAAAATATTATTTTTTTATTTTATAACAGGTGATAATCAGGGGTATATATGGGAGAATAAAAACTGCTTTAAAGGCTGGAAGGCGGGATTATGGAGGTATTTAAACCCGAAAATGCAGAAGAAGAATGTTACTATTTAAAATCAGGCATAAATTAATGATAAAAAAACAGGCGCTTTTCAGCGCCTGTTTTATATTTATTTGATAGTTAAATTGCTTGAAAGCAGAATATTTTATTTCCCATAAATTCTTACCGATTTAATTTTTGCAGTTTTAATAAAGTTTTTTTCAGCCAGAACTATCCAATCAGAGGTAGTAAGCGTTTCTTTATTACCGATATAATCTTTGGGGTTTAGCTCAAACTGTACAAATTTTTCTTTGCTGCTTTGCACAATAAATCTATCTGATACATAGGTATAGCCGATTTCCATATCGGGATAAATTTTTGCAAATTCACTTATTGAAGTGCCTATGCCTGCTCCTTTAACGTTTTTATATGAAGGATCAAATATTGTTATCTCTCCTATATTTTTTTCATTTTCGGCATCAGGTGTAATTTCTACAATTAATTTACCTGCTTTAAAAAGCTGATAAATTTCTGTTATGCTGCCTTCTTCGCCGGCTTGTGTTGCTTTTTTTAAATTCTCCCCATATTTGGTCTGCACAGCTGAAATAGACGATGCAATTAAAAATTCTTTTTTATAATCTATTTCCGATGCCTTTGCCTGCGCATTAATGCTGTGCGATGCTGCAAATAGCAGACTCAAACAAATGGCTGCAGCTGTTATCTTTTTTTTAATATTCATAAGTATATTTTGTTTTTTGTTTCGGGGAAAAATTCATATTGATTTATAAAACAAAAGTATTTTTTTTATGGCTTCAATTGCTATTGTTTGTTTATTTATTTTATCGCCAAAATCGAAATAAGCCTGTTCTATTATTCATAGAAATACAGGATAAAAAAAAACTGGGCTTTATGCTCCGCTTTTTAATTAAATTTTATCGGCCTGTTTCAATACAGGCTGCTGCTTATTTCTTATACTTATTATATACCTCCTGCCTCACAGGGCAGTTGCAGATATTTGAACCGCCAAAATTTAAATTGTAATTACAGATTGAATTTTTGCAGTTTACAAAATAAACTTTATAATTTATGGTGCGGTTAACTTCAGCAAAACATGAATGATTTTCAATTTTTAAACATTCGAAATCTTTATTACAGCGATGCGCTGCTTCCTTCAAAGTTTTTTCGTCAATCTCAAAAATTAATTTATTGCTGAGATCTATTGGTTCCATTTTATTTTTATTTAATCTATCGGTTTCTAATAATAAACTGTACGAAGCCGGCAGATTCCATTGGTTAAGGTCATTGACTGGCCTGCTGCATTATAAAGCTTGCAGTTAAACACTGCTTTACTTATGCGGCGAGAGTACGTATTTGTATTGGCTATATTCTCTGTGATGCTGAATGCGCTGCCTGTTTGTATGCCGCTTCCAAAATCAGTTGCCCATTCTACACCGCTGTTATCAACATAATATACTCTTGCTCCATCAATGCCGTTTACTGAAGTGCTTGACGACTGCTTTCCATAAGGGTAAACCTTCACTGAAAACATACTGTCTATCTCTGCTGGCGCGGGCTGGTTAGCAAAGGTTTTCATAATATAAAAACCTCCAAAATTAGTTGTGGTAAGGGCTTTCATCACCAAACAATTTTGTACTTCCTGCCAGCCTGCTGGTTCTGTTCCGCTCTCATCTCCGCCGCCGGCACCGTACATGGATACACCATCCTGAAATGATACCGCAGTACCGTTTATTGTTGCCTCGAAATAAAGATTAGATGTCGGCACTACCACCGGATTATTTGTATTTGCAGTAGGTACGGGCGTTGGTGTACTCTTTTTACAGCTTGTTAATCCTGCAGCCAAAAGTAATGTTGTTACAATAATTGGTTTTAGTGTATTTAATTTTTTCATAGTTTATTTATTATTTGATTTAAGTTTTGTGTTTGAACGCTGCATTGTAAATTTAATCGGATTGCAAATCCTTAAACTATTTGATCGGGGTTGCAAATACCGACAAGCGGGGAGAAATTGCTTTACTTTATCACATGCCATCTTTTTATACTCCAAGATTCAATATTACTTGAACTCAAAAACGTTTCTTTTCTAATTAAACCAATAGAATCTGAATAATATAGATATGTATCATTTGAAAATTCTGGTTGATATTGGTTAGCAGCGGTAATTTTTACTTCATCTACATAATAGAAATTATTTGAATTAACAATCATATTAGGGAATTTAGCAGTAATTGCCATTCCCTCTGCTGAAGTCCCTATTGAGTCATTTGAAATATAAATTAATTGGCCTAAAAAATGAGAAAAATCTCCCCCGAAATTTCTAACCAAATGATTTTCAATTAAGCATTCATTATAATATTTTGAAGAACCAAAATCATGTATGTACATTTTATAAAATTGTGATAGTATTGGATCAGTTGTACCATGAACTGATGGGGTAGTAATTATAAATCCTGTTGAAATGCTGTCAATAATTATGCTGTCGAGTATTGCAGTTGAGTCATTTTTATATACCCAATAGCTCCCAACCTTAAATTTAAATGGCAATATACTCAGCGCTAAACTATCATAATGAGCATGGGGTGTAACAGATGGATCATTACCGGCAACTTCCTTTTTCTTGCAAGTGCTGAAAAACAATAAAATAATTACTGATATAAAAAAAATATTTTTCATTTATATATTTTAAAAATAAGGTTTTTAATTCCTTCATTCTTCAAAAACCCCAGCAAACTCAAACAAGCCTGCCGGGATTTTCATTAATCATTAAGCGCTGGCTTTCGCAGGATTGCTCCATTCACCCTGCCCAATTCCATTTGAACCTGCAATACGCACCCAGTTTGTTACATTAGGCACAACTGTAACTGTTGAATGGCTTTGAAAAGCAACATCATCAGGAGTATCAGCATGCCAATTGGCTTCTATGGTCGGGTCGCCGGTGCAAACTTGTTTTTTATAAATTTTAGCACCTGTTAAAGTATCCCAATGCACATCATTTACCGTACTTGAAATTGTTGTGGTAACTGAAACATTTAAAACTTTTCCGGGAGCAACAGTCGGCGTTTTAGCCGCGCCTGTTTTAAAACCGGAAGCTTTCCATTTTTCAGGATTATTAGGGTACTTTTCCATCATTTTAGCCGAAGCAGCTTTATAATTCTCGTTCCAGGTATTTTCTTCATCCATTAAAGCTTTGGTAGATGCCAGAGCCGCCATCTGCGCCATGGTATTATCAATATTTTTTTGGTTCAATACCCCGTTTTCAGCAATAAGTGCTGCGCCTGTTGCAGCCACATCTGCATTAGCATCGGCGGCTATTAAAGGGCCTATTGTTGTAACCTCTGCTAATTTTTCACCGATTGTTTTGTGAAATAAATCATTTTTAATTTTTACCATTTTGTTTATTTTTTTTTGGTTTATATTTAATTGATTGTTAATTTTTTTTCAGTAATACAATTTTTTAGCAATGGCTGAATGGTTTTTAAAGCAGGCATACTTGTTTTTGTGATGGGAATAGCTGTTTCTGTGTCAGAAACAATTGTTTCTGCTTCAGGAATAATTGTTTTTACCTCAGAAACAATTGTTTTTGTTACAGGAATAACTGTTTCTGTGTCAGGAATAATTGTTTCCGACAGGGGAATAATTGTTTTTACCTCGGGGATAATTGTTTTTGTAACAGAAACAATTGTTTCCGTCACGGGAATAATTGTTTTTGTGTCAGGAATAACTATTCCTGAAGCAGAAACAATTGTTTTTGCCGATAAACTAAGATTACTCTTAAAAAAGCTGCTTTTAAACCTTCCGGAAATATGTAAGGCGGTATTTATTGATTTTGCCTTTCGGAAATTAAGGGCATCAATAGTTGATAAAAAAAAGATGTTTTTGCTGAAAAAAGCAGTTTCGGAAACAGAAACTGCTGTAAAAAATGCGGATTTATTTATCCTATAACCGTTACTATTAAAGCTTTTGCCGACACTTTGTGTTATTGTACCGATATTTTTCATCGGAACAAAAGTAATAAGATAAATTACATCTACAAATAAAATTTATTACCGGGCTGTTTTCTTTATCGGCTCAGCCTGCTGCTCTAAAATTGAATTAAAGGGTTTAACCGATGAAAAAAGCAATGTACTAACCGGGGCGAAAGGTATATTATGAGTTTATAATTAAACATGTTTAAAATCATGTTCGGCGGAAAGGTTATGCTGAGCTTTACAAAGGATTCGCCAAAAGCTATATAGCAATGATGCCGGCATTGCAATTTTGCAAAAACTAAAGGTTTTGCAATAATTGCACAAACAGAAACAATAAAATCAGGGAAGCTGATTAATCAGCTGCAGTTTTGTTAAATCAAAACCTTTTTCTTTAAGCCGGGCAATAATGCCCTGATAAACGGCATCATTCATTTTTGGAGTACGGGATAATATCCATAAATATTTTTTGCTTGGATGGCTTACCACAGCATAACTGTAATCGGAAGCCAAATCAATTATCCAGTATTTAGCTTTGAAAGGCCAGAAAAACTGCACCTTCAATTTTGCATTGCCTGAATTTTCTTCCACAAATGCTTTGCCTTTTATATACGACTGTTTGCCTGTAACACTGCCTTTGTTACACCTGTTCTCAACTATTACATATCCTTTTTCGGTGGCTGTATATTCAGCTGTTGTTGCATTACAGCCTTTTTCGAATGTCTGAGGAAACAATGCAATTTCGTGCCACAGGCCTGCATATTTTTTTAAGTCAACATAAGGCACTGTTTGCAGGGGCTGCGATTTTATAGCTGCTGAAGTCATAAAAATTAATAGAATTAAGGAGTAAATAATTGTGTTTTTATATTTTGTAAGCTGCATAAAAATTGAATTTAAAATTTGGCATAAGATTTAATCTGATTATTAGACTTTATATATTTAAATTAATACTGGGTATTATGGGAACGCAGATTTATTATGATCCTTATGAAAAAAAATGATTAAATGCTTTATGAATTTTTATGATTTTACGTTATGCGCCGAGGTTTAATCATATCCTCAAAAGGCCAATCATATACACAGCTTATGTTATAAAAAATCATTTTTAATCTTAAAAACCTGCGGGGATCAGCGTTCCCATCCTACACAATATATCACTCATACCTCAAAGCATCAATCGGATTAAGCGCTGCAGCTTTACGTGCCGGATACCATCCGAAGAATACGCCTACCGCCGCCGAAAATACAAACGACATCAAAATAGAACTTAATGTAACAACAACCGGCCAGTTGCCGAATTTCGCTACTGCTTCCGAAACCGCAATTCCCAGTGCAATACCAATAAGCCCTCCCACAAAACTTATTACAATTGATTCAATCATAAACTGAATAAGCACATCCCTGCCTTTGGCTCCTATGGCCATACGTATGCCTATTTCACGTGTGCGCTCAGTAACCGATACCAGCATAATATTCATAATGCCTATGCCGCCTACTAACAGCGAAATGCTTGCTATGCTTGCCAGCAGAATAGTCATTACTTTAGAAATAGTGCCGAAAATAGCGCCGATATCCGATTGTGTACGCACAGTAAAATCATTATCATCAGATGGAGCAATCTTGTGTTTTTCGCGAAGCACGCTTGTAATTTCATCAACTGCATCATTAATCTGAGCTTCAGAAACTCCCGAAGCAAGTATGCTGTTTACATATATTAATGAAGGGGCCATTCTTTTTTGAACCATTGAAAAAGGAGCTATAATAATATCATCCTGATCCTGCCCGAAAGTGTTCTGCCCCATTTTTGTCAGTACACCTGCAATCCTAACAGGTATGCTGTTGATACGGATAATCTGCCCAGTAGGATCAATGTTTTCGTCGCCGAACAAATTCGCAATAATAGTAACGCCTACCAAACATACCTTTGCAGCCGAGCGCTCATCCGAAGCTGTAAAGCCTGTCCCCTTTGCTATTGTAAGCGAGCGTATAATCATATAATCATTTTTTACTCCCAAAACCGTTGTGCCCCAGTTTTGAGAACCATAAATTACCTGTACTCTTTTTTGATCTACCGGCGATACATGATTCACCAAATCGCAGCGCGAGGCTATTGCTTCCACATCTTCTAATTTAATAGTCTGGTTAGATGATGCACCGCCGTGTACGCCTCCCTGAGAGGTAGTTCCCGGAAAAATCATAATTGAATTGGTTCCCAAACTGGCAACCGATGCTTTTATATTTCGGTTAGAACCCTCCCCTATAGCCAGCATTGCAATAACTGAAGCCACACCGATAATAATACCCAGCATAGTTAAAAAACTTCTGAGTTTATTGCGGTTAAGCGAACGGTAAGCTACTTTTAATAAATTAAGGATTCTCATGTTGTTGCTTTATCTTCAGAACGTGCTGCTATTTTTTTCAATTCTTCCGCTGCATTTAATCTCTCTTTAACAGGATTATCGGCAATGATTTTACCGTCTTTAAAAACAATATTCCTCTTTGCAAACTGTGCTATATCCGGTTCATGTGTAACCATCAAAACAGTAATTCCTTTATCGTTCAGCTTTTGAAATATGTCCATAATCTCATAACTGGTTCTCGAATCAAGGTTGCCTGTAGGCTCATCGGCCATTATTATCACCGGATCATTTACCAGTGCACGGGCAATAGCAACCCGCTGCTGCTGACCGCCTGATAATTGGTTGGGCATAGAATTTATTCTGTCTGCAAGTCCTACCGATTTAAGTGCATTAAATGCTCTTTCTTTCCGATCCTTAGCGGATGATTTATTATTATACAGCAAAGGCAGTTCAACATTTTCTATAGCTGATGTTCTGGGCAGAATATTAAACGACTGAAAAATAAAACCGAGTTTACTGTTTCTCAATTCAGCTAATTCATTTTTAGTACGGCCCAGTATATCTCTGCCTTCCATTAAATACTCGCCGCTGGTGGGGCTGTCGAGGCAGCCGAGTATATTCATAAAAGTTGATTTGCCTGAACCGCTGGCACCCATAATTGCAGCAAAATCGCCTTTGTTAATAGTCAGTGAAACAGCGCTGAGTGCATGCACTTCTATATCACCGGTGCGATAGGTTTTGGTTAAATCTTTAACAGTAATTAAATTTTCAGCAGCAGCCATATCATTTTTTCTTTGTTGGAAACGACGGCATGAAAGGACTTTTAGATGACTGCACATCAGCAGCCGTTGGCGCATGGTTAACCCCGGCTGCTACTTCAGCCCCTTCAAGTATTCCGCCGCTTATTTCTGTAAACGATCCGTCATTAAGCCCCTTTGTTACCTGCACCGGAAAAACATCCGGACCTTTTTTTACCCACAAAAAGCCAATTGTTTTATCCGCTTCTACAATCTGCTGTTTTTTTAATTCATTGTTTTCACGCAGCTTCTTCATCCATATTTTTTTTACAGAGTCGGGAAGCACCTTAGATTCCTGAATGTATTCAACAGGCGGCGTAAATGAAAAAGCATTGCTTGGTATTTTTAAAACATTTTTACGTTCCTCGATAAAAATATTTGAATTGGCTGTAAGCCCCGGCATCAGCTTTAAATCAGGATTGGGAACTTCAATAATAACAACGTAGTTAACTACATTCTGCACCATTATAGGCTGCCGCCTCACCTGTGTTACTGTTCCGGTAAATACATCGTTGGGATAAGCATCAACAGTAAACTTGGCCATCTGTCCCATTTTCACCTGGCCGATATCTGCTTCGCCGACATCTGCCTGCACCTGCATCTTTTTTAAATCGTACGCAATTGTAAAAAGTACAGGACTGTTAAAACTTGCAATCACCATATTGCCTACCTGCACATTTCTGGCTATTATCACACCGCTTATCGGAGCCGTAATAGTACAGTACCTTAGATTAATATTAGCTCTGTTTACCTGCGCCTTGGCGGATACTAAATTTCCCTGTGCATTTTGATAGGCTGTAAAAGCCTGATCATAATCAGCCTGAGCGGCCACCTTATTGTCAAATAAATTTTTCGCCCTGTCAAATTCCCGTTTGGCTTGATCAAGTGCAGCCTGAGCTCTTTGCAAACCTGCATCGGCATCTATTTTAGCTGCATAATAAAGAGTAGTATCCAGCACCGCAATTACTTTTCCTTTTTTTACAATATCATTAAAATCTACTTTTATTTTTGCAATGATTCCCGAAACCTGAACCCCTACATCTACCGATGTATCTGCAGCCATAGCTCCTGTAGCGGTAACCAAAACATTAACATCGCCTTTTTCAACAGGTATAACTCTCCAGTAATATACAGCAGCTTTGTTTTTTGTTGTATAATAATAGTATCCCCCTCCGCCTATTACTGCTAAACTGATTATGATTAATATGATTTTATTCTTCATTTTATTTAGAGACTGTTTAGATTTTAATTAAATGTTTTGTTAAAGCAAACGTAATGTCTTCGACAGGCTCAGACTGACTGCGTGCGATGTCATATTGAGCTTGTCGAAATATGTGCGATAGCTTGGGAATGGTCATAGTGTATTTTAATTAATTAAAATTTAAATAGATTCTTATAATAAAGGTTTGCCTAAGTAAAAGTTTACCATTTTTGTTTTTAATACATAATCGTATTTTGCCTGTATCAAGGCCATGGTAACCCGGTTATAGTTGTTTTTTTCAATCAGAAAAGTAGTTGCATCAAGCGCCCCGAAAGTGAATTTTTTTTCCATATCGGAGTAAGTTCGTTTTTCTAATGTCATCTGTTCCTCAATAGCAGTCCATTTTTTGCCTGCTGATACCTGGTTAGCATAAGCCGTTTCAATACTTTTTCTTAAATCATTTTTTGTCTGCTGTTCATTCAGTCTGGCATTCTCCAGGTTTATTTTTGCAATAGCAACATTGTTTTTTGCCTGAAAATTATTGAATATGGGTACAGTTAAACTAAAGCCTATTACCTGATTGAAATTATTTTTTAATTGATCAGATACAGCATCCTTCTGATTATTAATAATTGTAAACGGCACCATGCCTATTACCGGATCAGCCGGATTGTTATTCAGGTATCCTATTGTTGACTGCTGATAGGTGGTATATTCAGTGATATTGTTTTTCAAACTCGAGTATCCCGTTCTCACAGCTCCGGTCATTGTGAGCTTTGGAAACCATGCGCTCTTCGCCATTTTTAAACTGAATTCAGCAGCATTGGTTTTTAGCTGCGTACTTTTTATCTGAGGCAGAAAACCTTCCGAAATTTTATCTATCTCTTCTGTTGAAATTGGTATTTCAGGAAACAAATCCTTTAACTCCTGGCGCTCAATATCGAAATCATTCGAAACAGGCGTATTCATTAATTGAAGTAGTGTGATTTTATCTAACTGAAGCTGGCTTTCTGCATTCACTTTTGTAAGCTTGTCGGATGCAAGCTGTGATTGTATCTGCAGCAAATTTAATTCAGCTGACTTTCCAAAATCGACAAACTTTTTAGTCTGTTCAACTTGTGTACTCGTTGCCTCAACCTGCGCTTGAGCTGCGTTTATTGCTTCATAATCCATAAGCAGCTGCATATAGCCTGCAAGTACATTTAGTACAATATCATTTTTAGCTTTTTCAACATCCAGCGTGCCTGCATCATAAATGAGTTTATTCTGCTTCACTGTATTAACAAGCAGGTAACCATTAAAAAGAGTAACAGAACTATTTAAGGAAAGATTATTTGTAGAGAAATTCCGGTTTGTATATTGATATGTATATGGATCTAATGAATAACCGAAGTTAAGGTTATGCCCGTCGTTCAGATTCAAATTCGGATATTGATTTGCTTTCGACTGTTCAAAGTTAATTTTGCTGATCTCGTTTCCAAGTTTATCCTGGTTCAGCAGCACATTTTTTTCTATAGCCTGATTTAAGCATTCTTTTAATGTCCAGACTTTAACCTGTGCGTAAACACCTGGCGAAATCAGGTATAAAATAAACGCAGCAATAAAATTTTTTAATTGATTTTCCATTATTCTCCTTTGCATTCCGAAGTATAATTTCTCTTTCTTAGGCGGTTCAAAGTAACACACCTTAAATTGGATGCGGAATGATACGGCTCATAAAAAAAACTGATTAATCGCATAAATAAAAACATGTTCCTTAGTTTTTTGGGACTGATTCACAATTTTATTTTACACAAAGAATGAATCTTGCAACGACCGCAAAGGTGTGTGCTTTCTAAAGAATTTGAATTACATAACTTTTGAAATATATTACATCATTCACACATTTGGATTACAACTTATAATTTTTTGCCATGCAGATGCCCAATTAATAAAACATAATCCCGAACTGCGGAAGGGACGGGGTTTATCCGAAGCTGAATTTCCCAAAATCCGAACATGTAAATATTTCATTGATTCTCGGCTGCGGTGACGAAAAGCCGAAGGCTAAGGAAAGAATAAAAAACAATCTTGTATTTATTTAGGTTGGCAAGAGATTATTTAATCATAAGGATGAAATTAATCAATTTCACATTTTTCATTTAGATACTTTACATAAATCTTCTCCCTGCACGTTTTGCTCTTTCAGTGTCCAGCCATTTGTAACAGTTGTTTCCAGCCAAACTTTACCCGATTTTCTGAATATCAGCACTCCTAACCCATAATCATTGTAGAAGTTTTCTTCAAGGTCTATCGTTGTCATTTCGGGAGATATTATTATTTCTCCTTTTCTATGAATAGTCCTGCATTCACCCAATGTACTGTTGTTTGATTTTACAAGCTTCTTTGCCGATGCTCCCTTAGGTTTATGCGGTTTTGATAAAAATTCAAGTTTCAGGTAAGGAAAAAAAGTATTGAATTCTTCTTGTATCGCGAAAATTTTTCTGTGATCGTTAATGATTATTTTCATTTTAAATATTATGTTACTGCTTTTTATCCGTTATGTTTTTTAGTGCAAGGCAAGTAATGGAATCGAAGAATGAAAAACCATTCGTTTAGTATTGCTTTCTTTGAAAACACGATCAAGAAAGTTATGCACTCGCGGAATAATCACAATCATGTCCGCTTTTTTTTCTGCCGCAAATTCATTAATGCCGCTTATCGTATTATCATTTTCAATAAAACAAAAAGAGACATCAGCACCTTTCAAACTCTTAATAATTTCTTTATTAATGATCGTTTCTTTTGATGCAGCAATTTTTTTATTTTCATTAATTACATGAAGCACAAATACCTCTGATTTAAAAAGCGTCACAAACTTTTTCAATATATTAAACACTGGTTTGCCGGGTATTTTTTCGTAATCGCACGCTAAAATAATTTTCTTTATTTTTTTAAATTTCACATGCTCATTTATCACCATTACCGGGCAATCCGATTTTTTTATTAATGCTGAAGTATTACTGCCAATCAGCTTTTCGGTCAGGTATCCTGCTCCATGCATTCCCATTATAACCATGTCAATTTTCTTTTCTTCAGTATATTGCTTAATTGTTTCGTCCACTGCAAACCCCATCCTGCAGACACATTTAATCGCTAAACTTTTGCCGTATTTAGCATGAATGCTTCGTGCAGTTTTTTTCAACGCAGCTAAACAATCTTTTTCTATATCACTCCAGGCAGGCATCACAACAGGAGCATCAGCGGTAACAACCGGGATATAATAAATATGCATAAGAACTAATTCCGCCTTACTCAACTTTGCAATTTCAGCAGCATAATTTATAGCATTACTTGAATTTTTTGAAAAATCAGTAGGTACAAGAATTGTCTTCATCACTCTATTTTTAGATTAACCTTATAGTTATTTAATTAATATGCACAGCCCTTCTATCCCTTAACCGGGTATTAATGGGCAAAAAAAAATCACCGGAATACCGGCTCGCTTATTCTGAATAAACTTTGAAATCAAAGGGTGTTGAAGGTTTGTTGTGATGAATAAATTTTTCAATTACTTTTTTTCAATAGTTTAAATTGAAGCAAAAGTAATTACCTTATTCATCAAGCTGAATGAGCGGGATCAGAAATGGATATGATTATTATCAGCTAATTATGCTGCTGACCAGCAGAATTTATATTAAATTAATTTTTAAGCTTTGCCAGCTTATCATAATTAAGGATGGTAATTTTACCGCCTGCAATTTCTATTAATTTATCTTCTTTAAAATCGCTCAGGGTGCGGATAACAGTTTCGGTAGCGGTTCCAACAAGGTTGGCGAGATCTTCTCGTGAAACATTCATGCTGAATTTTTGTTCTGCATCTTTTTTATACTTGTCTGAAAGCTTAACAAGCGCCTCAGCAACTCTTTTTCTTACTGAATTATAAGCAAGCTTAACAAGCTGTTTTTCATTTTCACGTAAGTTATTCGAAAGCATTTCAATAAATTTCTTTGACACTTCTGCATTTTTATAGATCAAAGCAAAAAAATCATCTTTAGGTATCATATAAATTTCAGAATCTTCAAGCGCGGTTGCAGAACCGCTGTGCTTTTCATCCTGAAGTAAAGAAAGGTAGCCGAAAAAGTCTCCTTCCTTGTGAAGTTCTATAATGAGCTCTTTACCCGATTCATTCGATTGGCATATTTTCACCTTTCCTTTGCTGATAAAATAAATTCCTTTCGGATAGCTGTCTTCTTTATATATATCTTCCTTCTTTTTATAAATTCTGACATCGCGTTTTTCCGAAAGTTTTTTCAGAGAATCAATACCTTTTACCTGGTTAATAAACTCATCTATACCTTCTATATTTTTTGAAAATTGATTTTTTAGTATCTCATTTTTCTTCAGACGGCTTTCAATAGCATTCAGTAATTCAACATCGTCAAAAGGTTTTGTCAAATAATCGTCAGCCCCCATTTCCATTCCTTTTCTAAAGTCTGAGCGCTCAGCTTTTGCAGTTAAAAAAATGAAAGGAATACTTGATGTTTCATCATTTTTCGAAAGCAGATGCAGCGCACCGTGCCCGTCAAGCACAGGCATCATTATATCACAGATGATCAGATCAGGTTTTTCTTTTTGTGCGAGTTCCACCCCTTCTTTTCCGTTTTGGGCAGTAATAACGCTGTATTGTGCGAGTTTAAGAATTTCTGCTGTGTTTTCGCGAACGTCTTTATTGTCCTCTATTAAAAGAATTTTTTTCATATTTATTGTGGAATAATGATTGTAAATGTTGTTCCTTTATTTTCCTCACTTTCAAAGTCAACCGAGCCATTCATCTGCTCGGCATACTTTTCAACAATGTTTAATCCCAAACCTGTACCTTGAATGTGTGTGGCGTTGCCTCCTCTGAAAAAACGCTCAAACAAATGCTTCTGATCCTCTTCAGAAATCCCTATTCCATTATCTTTCACTAAAATTTTTACGGAAGAATTTAACACCTGCGCTGCAACTTCAATTACACCGCCTTCATGAGAAAATTTAATTGCATTTGAAATAAGATTAAACAGAACGTTTTTCAGAAGTTTTTTATCCAGAGAAACAACTTCATTTCCCGAATATTTCATTGTAATTTTTTGGCCGTTAACAGCCAGGGCATTCACCTCCGATATGATATCCGAAATAAAAGTTTTCAGGTTCATTTCCTCTGGCATATTCTCAATTTTACCTTCTTCCAGCTTACTTACTGAAAGGAAGTCATTCAAAATATCCGTTAGATTATTGATAGAGGTTTTTATTTTACCAACATGTTTTAATTGATTTTCTTTGTCGTTTAATTCCCCATACTTGGTAACAAGTGAAAGAGACGAAAGCATGGTCGTGAGCGGGGTTCTGAATTCATGAGAGGCCATTGAAACAAAACGGGATTTTAATTCATTAAGATCTTTCTCCTTATCAAGAGCCTTTTTCAAATCTTTCTTTGTGTTTTCCAGCTCTACAATAGCCTCCTCTAATATAAGTGTCCGGTTTTTTACCTGTCTCGCCAGCTCCGCAGAATAGTTTTTTAATTTTTCTTCGGCGAGTTTACGAATAGTAATATCTATAATGAAAGCGATAACAAATTTTCCATGAGAAGCAGAATAGGGGCTTAAACTAATTTCAACCGGAAATTCGGTTCCGTTTTTCTTACAGCCGTAAAGCTCCATGCCTGCTCCCATTGAGCGGGCATGCGGATTATGGCTGAATTTTTCCCGTTGATCTATATGATTTGAAAACCGTTTTGGTATCAGCACTTCAATTTTCTTTCCGATAAGCTCATCTTTCTCATAACCAAAGAGCCTTTCAGCACTTGGGTTAACACGTGTAATTTCTCCTTTATCATTCACTGCGAGTATACCTTCAGTTGCATAAAGAAAAAGGGCATCAATACCTTCCTTGCCTTCCATTTTTATTTTTCCATTTCTATTCATGGCAAATTTACTGATTTTGACGAAGTCAAAAGTGAAAAGTTTGATTTTAATAAAATATGACAAAAATCATATCTTGCTTTGACCAGCGTCACAGCTTATAAAAAATTTATGAACTACTTTTGAAACCGATCTTGTAAAAACCACTTATCATGTCAATGTCACCTCTCCAAAATCTTCATATAGCATTAGGCGAACTTGCTTATGCTATAGCTCGCGCAGACGGCGTTATCCAGAAGGAAGAACGCAAAACATTTCATGACATTACTGTCGCTGAACTGCGCTGTAATGATTATGATTTTGATGTGTCCGAAATTATTTTTCAGATACTTGAAAAAGATAAATACGTCGATACAGAAACTGCTTATGACTGGGCAATAAAAGAAATCAAACTCAACAAACATTATTTAAGTCCGCAGCTGAAAGAAACTTTCATAAAAGTGATGGAAAAGATTGCAAAAGCTTATCCCCCGGTAACATCAGAGGAAATGAACCTTCTTGAAAGGTTTAAGAAGGACATTGCTCCAATAAACGGCGATCCCGTATTTTATGATCTACATCATACCGAAGAAAAGGGATAAATCAGGTAGAAATTTAAACAGAAAAATCGCAATCCGCGGCTAAGATTCTATTATAAAAAACCTTAATCTACAATCGAATTATAACTTATATAGTGAATAAATCCCAGAAATCGGGTTTCACAATTCGGTTACATTAATTCCCTTTTTATCCCTTTAAGAATTAATTAAATTTAATCGCAAAAACCATATTTATAGACTTCGAATTATTACTCAAGCCTATAAATTTATTTTCCGCCTGTTGAATTTACGAATAGATTAATTCAAGACATATTCACTTAACTGTCTGTTCAGAAGGCCTTTTTTGATTTTTTATTAAAATATCCTGTCCCCGGCCCTCTACTTTAAGGTCTTTGGCTCTCACAATGAGCAGAATAGTTAACCAGCTGTTTTTCAGTGAAAAAATTGTTGTATTTTTGGGCCTCGTTAGAAAATCAACCTTAAAAATATATAAAATGAAAAAAACAGTACTTACATTATTTACAGCCGCCTGCCTCTGCAGTTTTATGAATGCTCAGGTAAGCATTTATTCTTTCGCAAGTTCTTCAGGAACATACACTCCGATAACTTCAGGCACAAATGTTGCGAACGGAATCACTGACGATACAATTGTTGCCGCATTGCCTATAGGATTTACCTTTAAATATAATGGTGTAAATTATACCCAGTTCGGACTGAATAATAATGGCTGGATAAACCTCGGTTCAACTGCAGGCACAGCAAACGCATATAACCCCATAAGTACCGGAGCCACGGATAATATTATTTCGGCATTGTCCCACGATCTTCAGTTAGGTTATACCTCAGTGGGCGATAGAACAACAGGAAGTAATATTATTACAAACGTTTCAAGTACAGCCGGTTTTTATCCTGGTGATGTGTTTGTTACTTCTACAGGATTTGCCGCAGGAACTACGATAACAGCAGTAGGCGCAACAACTCTGACCGTTTCTACAAATGCAACAACAACAGGAACAGCAACAACCTTTACCGTTTTAGGAAATATTCAATATAAATTGCTTGGTACTTCTCCCAACAGAACATGCGTGATTCAATGGACCCGTGCTCGCAAATATGGTTCCCTTGCTACTCAAGGCCGTAATGATTTATTTAATTTCCAAATCCGACTTCAGGAAACAACAAATGTAGTTTCAATTGTTTATGGATTGTTTCAAACCAATGCAACTGCAAGTACATACGAAGTAGGACTGAGAGGCATTTCCACTTCTGATTTTAATAACAGAAAAACCCCCACAACCTGGGCTGCATCTGCCGCAGGTACTCACAACACTGACACTTGTTACCTTGCTGTTGCAAATATACCCGCCTCAGGACTCACTTACACCTGGACACCAGCAGCTGCCTGCACTGGAACACCTACAGCTGGAACAGCATCTGGTCCGGTTAGTGCATGCAGCGGAGTAAGCTTTAATCTTGTTTTAACAGGTTATACCAGCAATGTTTCAGGCATTACTTTCCAATGGCAGTCATCTGCAACAGGTGTTGCCGGCTCATTCACAAACATTGCAGGAGCAACAACTTCAACTTATGCTGCAACTCAGACAGCAGCAGCCTATTACCAGTGTGTTGTAACATGCAGCAGTTCGCCAGCTACATCAAATGTTGTTCATGTAACATTGAACACCCCTTCAAACTGCTATTGTACACCTGCTTCATCAGATTGCACCCTAAATGACGTAATTACTAATGTAACTATCGCCACAATTAATAACACAACAACATGCAGTACCAATGGTTATGCGTCATATACCACCCCTACTGCTACTCTCAATACTTCTTTAACTTATCCTATTGCAGTAACTGTCGGCAGCGGCGGAACAGAGTTTGTTTCTGTATGGATTGATTATAACCAAAATGGAGTTTTTGATACTACCGAATTTACAGCAATTGGCAGCGGTAATGGAGTTGTAATTAATTCAAATATTACAATTCCTGGAACTGCATTAATTGGTGCTACAAGGATGCGTGTTAGAGTTCAATACAATTCGGCATTGACCAAAGCAGATGCCTGCTTAGCTATTACCGATGGGGAAACAGAAGATTATTTAGTTACTATAGCCGCATCTGCAGCATGTACAGGAACCCCAACCCCTGGTACAGCATCCGGCCCGGCAAGTGTTTGCAGCGGAACAAGCTTTAACCTTGTTTTAACAGGATACACTAATGGTGTTTCAGGTATTACTTTCCAGTGGCAGAAATCAGCAACAGGTGTTGCCGGATCATACACTAACATCGTTGGAGCAACTGCTGCAACTTATGCTGCAACGCTTACAGCAACTACCTATTATCAGTGTGTTGTTACATGCAGCGGTTCACCTGCAACATCCAATGCTTTAACGGTAACTTTAAACGCCCCGTCACTATGTTATTGCGCTCCTGTTAACGGATCGACTTCTTGTATTAAAAATGTAACATTGAATACTTTGAATCATTCTTCAGCTGGCTGCGAAAACGCTCCTAATTATTATACATCGGTACCAGCTTTAACTGCAACAACAACAGTTTTTAAAGGGCTTATATATCCTTTCTCTGTGACTATTGACAGTTCAACTGCAGCAATTATATCTGTTTGGATTGATTACAATCAGAATGGTGTATTTGACTCCACAGAATGGAACCAGGTAGCAGTTAATGCGCTCACAGGAAGTACATCAACTATAAACCTCTTAATTCCTAATACTGCTTTATCAGGCCCAACCGGCATGAGAATAAGATCTCGTAATACCGGCAATACAAATGGGGCTCCAAACGCTTGTACAACAATGGGATCTGGTGAAGCAGAAGATTATGTGATAACAATCGGCACTGCGGCAGCTTGTTCAGGAACGCCGACACCGGGAACTGCATCTGCATCTGTTACATCAGCATGCAGCGGAGTGAATTTTAATCTGGTATTAACCGGCTACACCAATGGTGTTTCAGGAATTACTTTCCAGTGGCAGTCGTCACCATCAGGTACTGCAGGAACATTTACAAACATCGCAGGAGCAACATCCCCTACATATGCTGCATCACAGACAGCTGCTACTTATTATCAGTGCATCGTCACTTGCAGCAGTTCTCCTGCAACATCAAATGTTGTAAATGTTACAATGAATGCAATTGCTAACTGCTATTGTACTTCAAACGCAACAAGCGCATCCGATGAAGATATATTAAATGTTACTATGGGAACATTAAATAACACTTCAACCTGCACTACAACAGGCGGTGCCGGCTCTATTTTGAATGAATATTCGAATTACACTGCTGTGGCTGCGCCGAGTCTTGCCAGAACAGCAATTGTTCCTTTTTCTGTTCAAATTGGAACCTGCGGCGGAAATTATGCAAATGCAGTAAAAATATTTATCGACTACAATCAAAACGGCTCTTTTTCTGATGCTGGAGAAAATGTTTATACTTCTACCGCTTCTACAACCGGTGCCCACATTGAAACCGGAAACATAACAATTCCTTTAACAGCAGCACTTGGCAATACAAGAATGAGAGTTGTAAATAAAGAAACAAGCACCCTTACATCTATTACTGAGTGCGGTACATACGGTTATGGAGAAACGGAAGATTACATTGTAAATATTGCAGCTGTGCCTCCGGCATGTACTGGAACACCAACGGCCGGCAATGCCACTGTTTTAAGCGACTCCGTATGTGCTTCAACTAATTTTAATCTTGTGCTTTCAGGTTATACTGCCGGTGCATCAGGTATTACTTTTAAGTGGCAGTCTTCCCCAACCGGTGCAACATATACCGACATTGCGGGGGCGACTATGCCGTCTTATTCTGCAACACTGACAGCAACTACCTATTACCATTGTATTGTAACCTGTACATCAAGCGGCCAGACTGCTACTTCTAATGTGGTTATTGTTTATATGAATCCAGTTTCAAACTGCTATTGCACACCGGTGCATAGTTCACCTTGCAGCGCTTCAAATAACATCGACAGTGTTAGGATAGTATCTACCACGCTTGCTAATTACGGGACTGGCTGTACTTCGTTAAATGGACAAGCCTACACTATTTATCCTGCTGCTGGCACTACCACAGCATCATTAACCGCAGGTACAGCTTATACCTTTAAAGTTACTACAACCGCCAATAATATTGTTTCAGTTTGGATTGACTATAATCAAAACGGTATTTTTGACTCTACCGAATGGAAACAGGTATGTACTTCCTCCGTTGCTAATGCTCCAAATACTGTTTCGATCACAATTCCAACAACTGCGTTAGCAGGAAGAACAGGTATGAGATTAAGAAGCCGGTCATCTGGATCCGCTAATGGTGCAGTTAATGCATGCACAAGTTTCGCAAGCGGTGAAACAGAAGATTATTTTGTAACAATAGTAAGTAATGTGGGAATATATGAAAATACAATAGGCGGCATTTCAATATTCCCGAACCCCACAACGGGCCAGTTCAATATTACAGCAGACAATGCAGCCTTTACCGAGCTTGCAATCAGTGTCTGCGATATTCAAGGAAAAGAGGTGTTCAGAGCGTTAGATAAAAATGTTTCTTCTTCTTACCAGAAACAAATTAATTTAGAAAATCTGGCGAAGGGTCTTTATTACATTAAGCTGGATACCGGCCGTGGAATCAAAGTTCAAAAATTGATTATTCAATAGGTTTAAAAAATATTTTTAAAATCTCCGATTGGTAAAACAATCGGAGATTTTTTTTGTAAAAAAAAGATACTGAAACTAATTTCAATATCCTTTATTCCTTTGCTCTATTGGGGCTGGGGTAACTTTACAAACTATTTTTTACACAAAATTTTTTTTTAATATATTTTAAGCCAGCTGATCGGCAAGCAGTTTTATTTCAATTGCCGGAGAAATTTTTTCATACAAAATATTGTAAACAGCATTAGTAATAGGCATATTCACATTATACTGCCTGTTGATTTCATACACGCATTTAGTTCCATAATAACCTTCGGCAATCATATTCATTTCCAACTGCGCTGATTTAACAGAATATCCTTTGCCGATCATTCCTCCAAAAGTGCGGTTACGGCTGAACTGGGAATAAGCTGTCACTAGAAGATCGCCTAAATATGCTGAGCTTTTAATATCACGGTCAATCGGATGAACAACATCAACAAATCTTTTTATTTCTTGAATAGAATTTGAAATCAATACTGCCTGAAAGTTATCGCCATAGCCCAAACCGTGGCAAATACCACTGGCAATGGCAAATACATTTTTTAATACAGCAGAATATTCTGTTCCGTAAATATCATCGGAAACACAGGTTTTAATGTATCTGCATTTTAGCTGAGAAGCCATAAATTCGGCATTTACCGTATTTTGAGAAGCAATAGTTAAATACGATAATTTTTCCATTGCCACCTCTTCAGCATGGCAGGGGCCTGTGATCACACCAATATTTTCTACGGGCACCTTGTATTCTTTATTAAAAAACTCTCCGACAATTAAATTATGTTCCGGAACAATTCCTTTAATAGCTGAGAACACTTGTTTAATTTTAAAATTCTCAGGAGTTAAACCAGAAAGCGCATCTTTCAAAAAGGCCGACGGCACTGCCATTATAAGCACATCAGCAATTTTTATTACTTCTTTTAAATCAGTATTTAACACTAATTTATTTGTATCAAGTTCAACAGATGTTAAATAATTAGGGTTGTGTTTGTTTGTTTTAATGAATTCAATAGCCTCCGCATTACGCACCCACCAATGTAATTGGGGCACATTGCAGCAAAGCATTTTTACAATTGCTGTTGCCCAGCTTCCTCCTCCTATTACTGCTATTTGTTTCATGTTTATCAGCAAAAAATAAACCTGAGAGGTTTTGAAAAACCTCTCCGATTTGAATTACAAATTAATTATTTACCTGGTAAACCGGGCCTTCTCTTTTAATTAAATTTCTTTCTTCTAATGAATTAAGGAGTTTTTGTAATTGATTTTTTGAAATCCCCAACCCAGTGCTGATTGTAGCAATCGTGGCTGAATTTTGTTTTTTTACTTCATCCAAAATTTTAATTTCCTCATCCTTTAATTCCACAACCGCCTTTTTAATTACTTCCGGGCGCATCTGAGGAAAAAGCAGCACATCCTGTATGGAATGGGAATTCGTCATAATCATTGCTAATCGGTCAATGCCGATGCCTATGCCTGCTGTTGGCGGCATGCCGTATTCCAATGCACGTAAAAAATCCTGATCAATAAACATGGCTTCATCATCCCCGCGTTCCATTAATTTTATCTGCTCTTCAAAACGTTCACGCTGATCAATTGGGTCATTTAATTCTGAATATGCATTTGCCAATTCTTTACCATTCACCATCAGCTCAAAACGTTCTACCAATCCGGGTTTGCTTCTGTGTTTCTTTGTAAGCGGACTCATTTCTATCGGGTAATCTGTAATAAAAGTCGGCTGTATAAAATGCGGTTCGGCTTCATTTCCGAATAATAAATCAACAAGTTTTCCTTTGCCGATATTTGGATCAACCTCATTGTATAATTTCAAACATACCTGACGAAGTTCGTCTTCAGTCATTTCACTATGGATAGCGTAAGGTTTTTCATCCCTTTTAAATGCTTCATTTATGGCGTCATATATAGTGATTCGTTTGAAAGGTGCTTCAAAATTAATTATTGACTCTCCCATTTTTACCTGGGTTGTGCCGTGCAGCGCTAATGCGATTTTTTCAAGCAGCTGTTCGGTGATGTTCATCATCCAATTATAATCTTTGTATGCAGTATACCATTCCAGAACAGTGAATTCGGGATTATGCGTTCTGTCCATTCCTTCATTCCTGAAATTGCGGCTGAATTCATATACCCAGTCAAACCCTCCTACAATAAGGCGTTTTAAATATAATTCATTAGCAATCCGCAGGTACATCGGCACATCCAATGTGTTATGATGGGTCAGAAAAGGCCTTGCAGTTGCACCTCCCGGAATTGCCTGTAATACCGGAGTATCCACTTCAATGGCGCCGTATCCATTTAAAAAATCACGGATGGTATTTACCATTTTAGTGCGTTTAATAAATGTTTCCTTTACATGCGGATTAATTATCAAATCGACATAACGCTGACGATAGCGGAATTCCGGGTCCGTTACTTCGTGATGTGCCACTCCCTGCTCATCAATTTTCACAACCGGCAAAGGGCGCAGCGCTTTGCATAACATTTTAAAGGAGGTAACGTGAATGGATATCTCTCCCATTTTTGTTATAAAAACAAAACCTGTAACCCCTATAATATCGCCTATATCGGTATGTTTTTTAAATAATAAATCGAACAGACTTTTATCTTCTCCCGGGCAGATATCATCACGGCGTATATACAACTGAATTCGCCCTGTTGAATCCTGCAGGCTTATAAAGCAGGCTTTGCCCATATCCCTTATGGTCATGATACGGCCTGCAATACTTATATTTTTATACTCTTCCGATTTTTCAATAGTAAAATTTTCTAATATATTTTTTGCAGCCGCGTTTATTTCAAACAGTTCTGCCGGATATGCGTCAATACCCATTTTGGTAATATCTTCCAGCTTTCTGCGTCTGAAAATTTCCTGTTCATTTAATTCCGAACTCATATTGTTTTTTATATTATTTTTTGCAAATATAAGGCAATTACGGATTTCTGAATAGTAATTGCATCTTAAGAGAATATATTTGTTTTTCAAAACCCCGGCAACTACAATATTATCAGTAGTTTTATACCTCTCTTCGGCTATTTGTCAATTAAAACAACTTAAGACTTTATCATATTAAGGCAAAATCACTACTTTTACCTTCAAATTATTATTATAAAACAATAATGAAAACATTAGTAGCAAACTTTTCAAAACAATTAACTGACGCAGTTAAAATCGGCATTGATGCGAAATTAACAGCTTCAAAAAATAAAATTTCAAATGTCTTAATCTGCGGGCTCGGCGGTTCTGGTATCGGCGGAAGCATTCTAAGCGAGCTTGCCGCGGGCACTGCAAATGTGCCGATTAATGTCACGAAGGGATATTTTATTCCTGCTTACGTAAATGAAAACACTTTGGTAATTATTTCTTCGTACTCAGGAAATACAGAAGAAACTGTTAACTGCATGCAGTCGGCAGCCGCAAAAAATGCAAAAATTGTAAGTATCACATCAGGCGGCAGGGTATTAGAAATTTCTAAGACAAAAGGATTTGATTATATTATTGTGCCGGGAGGAATGCCCCCAAGAGCCTGCCTTGGCTATTCTTTAGTTCAATTATTTTTTATCATTGGATTTTTTGAAATCATCAACTCACATTATAAATCGCAGATTGACGCTGCTATAAAATTAATTGATGAGGAAGAGAGTAACATTATTGCTGAAGCTACCATTATAGCAGAAAAACTAGTCGGTAAAATACCAGTGATATACGCAACAACTTATTACGAAGGCATTGCAATCCGTTTCCGCCAGCAGTTGAACGAAAACTCCAAAATTCTTTGCTGGCACCAGGTAATTCCTGAAATGAACCACAACGAATTAGTCGGCTGGACTGAAAAAAATGACGCTCTTTCTGTTTTAATTTTTATCGACAGAGATGAATATTCACGTAACCTTGCCCGTGTTGAAATTAATAAGGAAGTGATAAAAAAATACGCTTCCGGCATCACAGAGATTTTCTCTAAGGGTAATTCGGCAATTGAAAAAGCTATTTATTTTATTCACCTTGGCGACTGGATTTCCGTTATACTAGGCGAACTCCGCGGTGCTGACCTGATGGAAGTGAATGTTATTAATCACTTGAAATCTTCACTGTCTAAGCTCTAAAACTGAATTCTCTTTAATTAAAAAGAGAGTTTTCCTTCAAATGCAAAAAGTTATATTTATTGATTTAGGGTTAATTGACTTTAAACAGGCTTGGGATTATCAGGAAAAATTATTTAGTGAAGTTGTACAAATAAAAACAAATAACCGCAGTCTTTCTCCTGCTTCAAAATCCAACACTCCCTCTGCCGTCCTTCCTACTCCCAGCTATTTAATTTTTTGCGGGCATCCTCACGTTTATACACTTGGCAATAGCGGTAATAAGGAACATCTGCTAATTAACGAACAGGAATTAGAGAAAAAAAATGCTGCGTACTATAAAATTAACCGCGGCGGAGATATCACTTACCACGGCCCCGGTCAGATTGTAGGTTACCCGATTTTAGATCTCGATAATTTTTTTACCGACATACATAAATACCTTCGTTTTTTAGAAGAACTAGTAATCCGCACATTGGCAGAATACGGCATAGAAGCAGGCAGAAGCAAAGGAGAAACCGGTGTCTGGCTTGATGCAGCTGATCCTTTGAAGGCAAGGAAAATTTGCGCTATGGGTGTGAGAGCCAGCCGATGGGTTACGATGCACGGTTTTGCGTTTAATATAAACACAGACTTAAATTATTTCGGAAATATTATACCATGCGGTATCATTGACAAATCCGTTACTTCATTAGATAAAGAGCTGGGAAGAAAAGTTGATGAAGAAGAAGTAAAACAAAAATTAAAAAAGCATTTTACTTCTTTGTTTGAATGTGAATTAATTAATGAAAAACAGCAGGGCTGAGGGAATTCAATAGCAAACATCGAAAACATATGCCCGTTTGCGAAATTGCTGTTCGTGATTAAAATCAAAAATTAAATTTTCAAAATGAATTATTACATAATCTACAAGCCCTATAAAATGATTTCCCAGTTCACTTCCTCTCATCACAAGAAAAAGTGTTTGGGCGAATTGAATTTTGTTTTTCCAAAAGATGTGTATCCAGTGGGAAGGCTGGACGAAAACAGCGAAGGGCTTTTGATTTTGACAAATGATAAAAGTTTAAATTACAAACTCCTGAAACCAGAGTTTGAGCACAAACGCATTTACCTTGTGCAGCTGCAAGGCATCATTACATCCGAAGCAATGAAGCAAATTGAAGCAGGCATTACTATCGCTTTAGATTCGGGGCAGTATAATACCAAGCCTTGCAAAGTAAAGCAGGTTAAAAAGCCGGAAAACCTGCCGGCGCGGGCTCATCCGATAAGTGAAAACCTGGCGACCTCCTGGATTGAACTTACTTTAACCGAAGGAAAATATCATCAGGTACGTAAAATGACAGCTGGCGCAGGTTTCCCCTGCTTAAGACTTATCCGCACCGCCATTGAAGATATGAGGCTGGAAAGTATGCAGCCCGGTGATATCCGCGAACTTAAGCGCGATGCAGTCTATAAAAAATTACATGTCGCTGCCGACTAATCTCTGCGCTGCCTTTTTCTCTTCTAATTCATTTCAGCTTCTTTCCTGCTTTTTGCCGGAAACAGTTTGTGAAAAACATTTAACAACAAATTATTTTTGCCTTCTAAAGGATAAAATATTTCTTAACTTTGCATAAGAGATTTAAATCGGATTATGAGCGGATTAAAAAAGATTAAGAATGCACTTATTTCAGTGTATTACAAAGATAATTTGGAACTTATAATTCATCAGCTGCGTGCGTTAGGAGTAAAAATTTACAGTACAGGAGGCACTCAGGAGTTTATTGAAAAGCTTGGTGTTGCTGTAACTCCGGTTGAATCACTTACTTCTTATCCCTCTATTTTAGGCGGCCGTGTAAAAACACTTCATCCAAAAATTTTTGGAGGAATATTAAGCAGACGCGCACTTCAAAGCGATTTAGACCAGTTAGAAGAATATGAAATCCCAGAAATTGATTTAGTGATTGTTGATTTATATCCTTTTGAAGAAACCCTTGCTTCAAATGCTTCTGAAAATGCAGTTATCGAAAAGATTGATATCGGCGGTATTTCATTGATCCGTGCTGCAGCGAAAAATTTTCATGACGTAGTTATTGTTCCATCAAAAAATGAATATGACAGCCTAAAAATAATTTTATCTGAAGGCAAAGGATTCTCAACACTTGCCCAGCGAAAAGCTTTGGCAGGAGCAGCATTCAACGTTTCATCCCATTATGATACTGCAATTTTTAATTTCTTTAATGGCGAAAATGTTTCCTCCTTTAAGCTGAGCATCCAAACCGCAAAGGCCCTTCGTTATGGGGAAAACCCTCATCAAACAGGCGTTTTTTATGGCAATTTGGATGAAATATTTACTCAGTTTTCCGGTAAGGAATTATCGTATAATAATCTGCTTGATGTTGATGCCGCAGTTAATTTAATTGCAGAATTTAAAGATACAACTTTTGCTGTTTTAAAACATAACAATGCCTGCGGACTGGCATCCCGTCCTAAATTAATTGATGCCTGGAAAGATGCATTGGCAGGCGATCCTACAAGTGCATTCGGCGGTGTATTGATTACGAATACAGAAATAGATTTGATTACTGCCGAAGAAATAAATAAATTATTTTATGAAGTAATCATAGCTCCAGGGTACGATGCAAAAGCCTTAGACCTTCTCAAACAAAAATCTAAAAGGATTATTCTACAGCAGAAAGCAGTAAAGGAGGCTCCTAAATCATTCCGGACTTTGCTGAACGGCGTAATTGTTCAGGATAAAGATTTGAAAACAGAAACAAAAAATGACATGCAGCTCATTACCAAAACTGCGCCTACAGCAGATGAAATGCGCGATATGGAGTTCGCAAATAAAATAGTAAAGCATACAAAATCAAACACCATAGTATTTGCAAAAAACAATCAGTTACTGGCAAGCGGTGTCGGTCAGACATCTCGTGTCGACGCACTAAAACAAGCTGTTTTAAAAGCAGAAACTTTTGGATTCAGTCTAAAAGGCGCTGTAATGGCTTCGGATGCATTTTTTCCTTTTCCCGACTGTGTTGAAATTGCTTATAAAGCAGGCATCACGGCAGTTATACAGCCAGGCGGTTCTATTAAAGATAAAGAGTCCATTGAGTATTGCGATAAAAGCGGAATGGCAATGGTAGTGACCGGTACAAGACATTTTAAACACTAAAACAAATTTGACAATTTAAAAATGTGTCAATTTGGAAATTGAAAAGAAAAATAAATATTAACAATTTGAATTTTTTGAGTAAGCGGGTTAAAACAATTATCAAATTATCAAATTAAATAATTATCAAATTAAACTATGGGTTTATTTAGTTTTTTAACACAAGAAATTGCAATTGACCTTGGAACGGCCAATACGCTTATTATTCATAACGATAAAGTGGTGGTTGATGAACCTTCCATAGTTGCCGTTGACCGCATTACCGGCAGATTGATAGCTGTAGGCAAGCGTGCAATGCTGATGCATGGCAAAACGCACGAAAATATAAAAACAATCCGCCCGCTGAGAGACGGTGTAATTGCGGATTTCTACGCTGCAGAATTGATGATTCGCGGCATGATTAAAATGATAAACCCCGAAAAACGTTTGTTCACGCCGTCTTTAAAAATGGTAATCTGTATTCCTTCGGGAATTACCGAGGTTGAAAAACGTGCGGTCCGCGACAGCGCTGAACACGCAGGAGGCAAAGAAGTTTATTTGATTCATGAGCCAATGGCTGCAGCAATCGGTATCGGTATTGACGTTGAAGAACCTGTCGGTAATATGATTATTGATATCGGCGGCGGTACAAGCGAAATTGCAGTTATTGCTTTAGGAGGTATTGTCTGCGATAAATCAATCCGAATTGCCGGTGATGAATTTACTTCCAACATCGAAGAGTATATGCGCCGCCAGCATAACATATTAATCGGCGAGCGTTCTGCAGAGCGTATCAAAATCGAAGTAGGCGCAGCAATGACAGAAATTGATAACCCTCCGCCTGATTATGCTGTTCATGGACGAGATTTGATGACAGGTATTCCCAAAGAAATTTATGTTTCTTGTGTCGAAATTGCTCACGCACTTGATAAATCAATAGCAAAAATTGAAGAAGCCATCATGAATGCCCTGGAGATGACTCCCCCCGAGCTTTCAGCTGATATTTTCCGCACCGGCATTTATTTAGCTGGCGGCGGTTCCATGCTTCGCGGATTAGATAAACGTATATCTTTAAAAACAAAACTACCTGTTCACATTGCCGAAGATCCTTTGCGCGCTGTTATCCGCGGTACAGGTATAGCTCTTAAAAACGTAGAAAAATTCCCTTTCCTTATGAAATAGTGAGATTGAGAATTGGTGAATTGGAGAAGGAAGTAAGAAGGGGAAATATTTTAGTAAAAACAATGTGCAATCATTAAACGAGTTACCAATTCTCTAATTCACTAAATTAAAAGTATGTCTGAATTTTCCGATGAGTTTAAGAAAAGAACAAAACTTTTCGCAATATCAATTATAAACTTGTCAAAATCTTTTCCAAAAATTGAAGAAGCCTTTATTATCAAAAAACAGCTTTTACGTGCAGCCTTTTCTGTTGCTGCAAATTACAGGGCGGTATGCAGAGCAAGATCTGATGCGGAATTTTTATCTAAGCTTTGCATTGTAGTTGAAGAGGCGGACGAAGTTGTTTTTTGGCTCGAGCTGCTGACTGAATCGGGTCTGTTTATTGGCGATGAGATAAATAAAAGTTTGAAAGAAGCCAATGAAATACTTTCCATTACGGCCAAATCAAGAAAAACAATGAGAGAAAAATCAAACAATTAGTCAATTCTTTAAAATCAAAAACTCTATAACTCTCTAAATCTCCAATTCCTTAATTCTCTATTTAATTAAATGCGCAGCCTCGTTACATTTATTTGGAAACATTACTTTTTTTTTCTGTTTCTTTTAATGGAAATATTATGCATTTATTTGATCGTGCAGAATAATTTTTTCCAAAGAGCTGGATTTATAAACTCTTCTAACCAGGTATCGGCAAGTATTTTAAAAACATCTGCAGATGTTGGGGAATATTTTTTCTTAAAAAATCAAAACGAAAAACTGGCAAAAGAAATTGCTGAATTACGTTCCCGTTCAAAGGAATCATTTTCAATGCTTGCCAATGATGAATACACTGTCAACGATACTTCATACCGCCAGAAATATACCTATACAAGTGCAAAGGTTGTAAACAGCTCAACTAACCGAAGAAATAATTATTTAACTTTAAATAAAGGTTCGAAGCAGGGAATAAAACAGGATATGACTGTGATTACAAGTACCGGCGTAGTTGGCCGCGTAAAGGATGTGTCTGATAATTTCTGCACTGTTATGTCGCTGCTTCATAGTAAAACTATTATCAGCTCTAAATTAAAAAAAGACGGATCTATAGGCCCGCTCTCCTGGGATGGCGCAGATTTTGGCTTTGCTACCCTTGGTGACATACCTACTAACGTAAAACTTACAAAAGGCGATACTATTGTTACCAGTGCATCTTCCACATTTCCGGAAAATATTATGATTGGGAGTGTTGAAAGTTTTGAGCTGAAATCAGGAGAAAAACTTTTTACTGTGAAAGTAAAACTGGCAACCGATTTTAAAAAATTATCACACGTTTACATTGTAAATAATCTGCTCAAAGATGAGCAGGAAGGTTTGGAAAAGAGATCAGAAACCGGCGGTAAAGAAAATTAAAAAAAGTGCTGAACGAAATTATTAGAAATATTATCCGTTTTGTTATACTGGTTGGTGTACAGGTTCTCCTTATTAAAAATATTGAACTTGGCCGGTTTATCAATCCGTTTATTTATGTTTTATTTATTATAGTACTGCCGTTTGAAACACCCAAATGGTTATTATTATTGAGCGGCTTTATTATAGGTATTACAATTGATATGTTTTATGATACTGCCGGAATGCATGCAGCAGCTTGTGTATTCATAGCATACATCAGACCGGGGGTGTTAAAATTATTTTCTCCGCGCGATGGCTACGAATTTGGAACACAGCCTACAATACAGTATTTGGGAGTTCCCTGGTTTCTTTCTTATTCTGCAATTTTAATTGTGCTGCATCATATTGTTTTGTTTTATACTGAAGTATTCAGGTTCTCAGAGTTTTTTTCTACCTTCTTCAGAGTTATTTTAAGCTCTGTATTCACTATCCTTCTGGTAGTTATCAGCCAGTATCTTTTTCATCGTAAAAAAGAGCAAGAATGAACAATCCTCTTTCCGACAGGAAATTTATAGTAATGGGTGTTTTTATTCTGGTAGGGCTGATTTATATCGCCCGTCTTTTTTACATCCAGGTAATTGACGAAAGCTATAAATTAGATGCCCAGAATCAGGCATTCCGCTACAGAGTGGAGTTTCCTGTGCGCGGTTATATTTATGACAGAAACCAGAAACTGCTAGTATTTAACGAAGCCGCTTATGATTTAATGGTACTGCCTAAAAACATCAAAGGCATTGATACTGCCGAGTTCTGCGGTATGCTTGGAATAACTAAAGAGGTGTTTTCAAAAAAAATGAAAAAGGCGATGCAGCCTCCCAATTCACCGCGCAAAGAATCTATTTTCGAGAAGCAGTTGTCACCTAAAGACTACGCTTTTTTGCAGGAGCGGCTGTATCGTTTCCCCGGATTCTTTGTGCAGTCACGGACTCTTAGAAAGTACCCGCAAAAAATTGCAGCCCACATGCTTGGCTATATCGGTGAAGCAGATAAAGCAAGAACAGAAAAAGATCCTTATTATAATGAGGGCGATTATATTGGTATCAGCGGGGTTGAGAAGACTTATGAAAAAGTACTGAGGGGAAAAAAAGGAATGCGTATTATGATGGTTGACGTAAACAACCGCGATAAAGGCAGTTACAGAAACGGAATATACGACACGCTCCCTGTTCCGGGGAAACCCTTAACATCTTCTCTGGATGCGGATCTGCAGGCCTACGGAGAGCTCCTGATGCAGAATAAAATCGGCAGCGTTGTCGCAATTGAACCACAGACCGGCGAGATACTTGCATTGATTACCAGTCCTTCTTATGATCCTAATTTATTAGTTGGCCGTGAGCGCACAAAAAATTTCTCCAGACTTTATCTCGATTCCGTAAGGGTGCCGCTATTCAACCGCGCAACTATGGCATCCTATCCTCCCGGCTCTACTTTTAAATTAGTAGATGCATTGATCGCACAGCAGGAAGGCGTTTTAAGCATCAATACACGTTATCCATGTGCAAGAGGTTATCCTCCGCTTGGTGGCCATCCGAAATGCCATCCGCATTCGTCGCCACTCGCCTTAAGCGATGCGATTGGCCATTCATGCAACTCCTATTTTTCATTTGTATTTAAAAGTATTATTGATAATAAAAAATACGATGATACATACGAAGCATTTACTGCATGGCGCGACTATGCAACAAGTTTTTCTATCGGAAAAAAAACAGGATCGGATTTAGCAAACGAATTGGGCGGCAATGTGCCGAGTATAAAATACTACGACAAGGTATTCGGAAAGGGATCATGGAAGGCCTCAACTGTTATTTCTCTTGGAATTGGTCAGGCAGAATTACTTGTAACACCTTTGCAAAATGCTAATATAGTTTCTATTATTGCTAATAAAGGCTGGTACTATATCCCCCATATTATAAAGGCTATTGGAAATGATCAGAACGATTCGCTGCTGAGGCGTTTTAAAGAAAAACATTATACAATGGTTACAGATACTAATATTTATAATAATGTAATTCAAGGGATGAGCGATGCAGTGCAGAGCGGAACGGCCGCTGCTTTAAAAATTGATGGAATTGATTTCTGTGCTAAAACCGGAACAGCTGAAAACCCGCATGGGAAAGACCATTCAGTGTTTGTTGCTTTTGCTCCAAAAAACAATCCAAAAATCGCTATAGCCGTACTGGTTGAAAATGCAGGCTTCGGAGCTGCATGGGCCGGCCCGATTGCTTCGCTGATGATGGAAAAATATTTAAAAGGAAAAGTAAAACGAATTGATTTAGAAAAAAGAATGGTTGAGGGCAACTTAATAGATAAAGCTAAAACGGTTCCTATAAAAAAGAAAAAAAGTGAGACAAAAAGAAGCCGCTAGTATTTTTCATAATATCGACTGGGTAACTGTATTACTTTACCTTGTTCTTGTTATCATCGGGTGGATGAATATTTACGCTGCTGTTTATAACGAAGAGCACCACGTAATTACCGATACTACTCAAAAATACGGCAAGCAAATGATTTGGATTACAACTTCATTTCTGCTTGCGTTTATTATTTTAATTATTGACGAAAATTTTTACACAGCTTTTGCCTATGTTATTTTCGGAATTTTTCTTGCGGCAAACATTGCGGTTCCCTATTTAGGAAGAGAAGTAAAAGGCAGCCGGTCGTGGTTCAGGTTCGGAGATTTTGGAGTTCAGCCTGCCGAGTTCATGAAATTTGCAACCAATCTTGCTCTCGCAAAGTTTTTAAGTAATCAAAATATAAAAATTGCAGATTACAAAAACACTTTTATAACCCTTATGCTCATTGGCATACCGCTGATTATCATAAAAGTATTACAGGATGAAACAGGATTAGCAATTGTTTTTACAGCATTTATTTTTACGCTTTACCGCGAAGGCTTATCAGTAAATTATCTACTGCTGGGTTTTCTGGCAATTGTGTTATTCATCCTTGCACTGCTTATTAACAATCTTTACCTATTCATCATCATTGCTGTATTATGCAGTATTGCTGTTCTCTTTGTAAAACGTAACCGGAAAAATTTATTTATCATCGCGTCGGTAGGGCTCATCGCCTGCGGTATGGTAAAGGGAACAAGTACTGTTTATAAGCATTTGGAAGACCATCAAAGAATACGTATTGATGTATTACTCGGCAGAGGCACCGTCGATTTAAAAAAAGAAGGATACAATGTTAATCAGGCAAAGATTGCCATTGGCTCAGGCGGTTTTCTCGGAAAAGGATATTTAGAGGGGACTCAGACAAAATATGATTTTGTACCCGAGCAGGATACTGATTTTATTTTTTGCACAGTAGGCGAAGAATGGGGTTTTGTGGGAAGCACAATTGTTATTGTTCTGGAGCTGCTTTTAATTTTGCGGATAATTTTTATGGCGGAGCGGCAACGCTCTCCGTTCAGCCGGATTTATGGGTATGGAGTAGCATCCGTATTATTTTTCCACTTAACAATTAATGTGGGCATGACAATCGGATTGGCCCCGGTAATCGGTATCCCCCTTCCCTTTTTCAGTTATGGCGGTTCTTCCTTATGGTCGTTCACTATACTATTATTTATATTTATTAAATTAGATTCGCACCGGCTTCAGATTTTGAGATAGGGGCAGCTTACAATAGAACGTTTGAGTTTTACAATTTTTAAAAGAAATTAAAATGGAAATAAAAGATGTAAGTTATTACTCAAACACGAGGAAGGAAATGCTGCCATTCATTCCATCCACAGCAAAAAAAATATTAGAAATCGGCTGTGGCAAAGGCCATTTTTGCGAGCAATTAATAAGCGATGACACGGAAGTATGGGGCATAGAGCCCGACAGCGCTGCAGCAGAAATTGCATCAAAAAAACTTTTTAAAGTATTAAATAAAACAATAGGTGATGCTGCATCCGAACTGCCGGATAATTATTTTGATGCAATTATTCTTAACGATGTTCTTGAACATTTATTATTTCCATGGGACGACTTAAAGCTTCTGAAATCAAAGCTTTCAGATAAAGGTGTTATCATTGCTTCAATTCCCAATGTACGGTATATTAAAAATTTATATCATGTATTAGTAAATAAAAATTGGGAATATACTGAGTCCGGAATCCTTGATTCTACTCATTTCCGCTTCTTTACAAAAAAAAGTATTATTACTTTATTCAATAAAAGCGGTTATACAATTGAAAAAATAAAAGGTATCAATAAAACAAAATCAACAAAATATAAACTGTTCGCATTACTTATCAATATCCTTTTCTTTTTTAATCATTCTGATACACTGTATCTGCAATATGCTGTAAGAGCGTCGAAAAATTAAATGATGGGATCCATTATATTTATTTTATATACCAGAAGAGCACCTCAAATAAGGCACCTGCGCTTGTTTTATTGAATAACACGAAAAAAAAAATCAACGGCCGGAGCTGCTGTACCGCCCTTCTTCCTTGGGAGAATACTTATTTTTGAAAAAATAATTTGTATCTAAAAAATAATTTGTATCATTGTAACACGTTTCCGCTGTTATCCTTATAACATATCACTAACAGCACTTTCTATCTAAATAATAACTCAAAAGATTTCTAATAAATTTTAAAAATAATTTGTATTATTGCAGTGCGTTTCTGCTGTTATACATCTTGTAACAAATCACAACAGCTCTTTCTATCAAAATAACAAACTCAAAAACTTTCTAATATATTTACTATCCTGTCCCAAAATCAATTATTCTAATTGATTGTATTAACCAAACAAATAAACTATGTACGACATTATTGAATTGAACAACAAACTTGTTGGTGAGCTTAAAGAAATTGCTAAAAACTTAAACATCCCAAAGTTCGAAGCTTTAAAAAAACAAGAGCTTATCTACAAAATCCTCGATCATCAAGCCATTAATCCTCCTCCTGCAGAACAAAAAAAAACAGTTGATAATCATGAAGAGCATAAAACCCTGCGTCCACGCAAAGTTCGTTTAGATAATATTGATACGGAATCGAAAACAAAAGAAACTCCAGCTCCAGCCTTTTTTCATGACGACGATTTTCATATTGACACGCATAAAACGGAAAACATACACGAAAACAGTTCTCCTGAAATAATACCAAATCCTTCTGAAATCCATGCTTCTGAAACTTTTACTCAAGGAAATTCAGAAAACTCATCCATAAACACTGCTGAAAATGCTGCCGAAAATACTCCTGAAAACACAGCGGAGCAGGCAAATGAAAGCTCTAATATAGAACGGAGAGATAACCAAAACAGAGGACGGTTTAATAATCACCGCCAGCAGGATCTCTATAATTTTGACGGGATTGTTGTAAGTGAAGGTGTATTAGAAACCATGCCTGACGGCTATGGCTTTTTGCGTTCTTCGGATTATAATTATTTAACATCTCCTGATGATATTTATGTATCTCAGTCGCAGATAAAATTATTTGGTTTAAAAACCGGCGATACCGTTAGAGGCAGTATCCGCCCGCCTAAAGAAGGCGAAAAATATTTTCCTTTAATTAAAGTAGAAAAAATAAATGGCCGCGAGCCGGCATTTGTCCGTGACCGTGTTCCCTTTGATTATTTAACGCCGCTTTTCCCTTACGAAAAATTTAATTTAACCGGCCATCCTCAGCAAAATTTATCATCACGTATTGTTGATTTGATTACGCCTATCGGTAAAGGACAGCGCGCATTAATTGTAGCTCAGCCTAAAACCGGTAAAACAGTTTTATTAAAAGATATTGCGAATGCCATTGCATTCAACCATCCCGAAACATATTTAATTATTTTATTAATTGATGAACGTCCGGAAGAGGTTACAGATATGGCACGCAGCGTAAAGGCAGAAGTTATTGCATCTACATTTGACGAACCTGCCGACCGTCACGTAAAAATTGCGAACATTGTTTTAGAGAAAGCAAAACGCATGGTTGAATGCGGCCATGATGTATGTATTCTTTTAGATTCAATTACACGTTTAGCACGTGCATACAATACTGTACAGCCTGCATCCGGTAAGGTATTGAGCGGGGGGGTTGATGCCAATGCATTACACAAACCTAAACGCTTTTTCGGAGCCGCCCGTAAAATTGAAGGAGGCGGATCACTTACTATCATTGCAACAGCGCTTACCGAGACTGGTTCGAAAATGGATGAAGTTATCTTTGAAGAATTCAAAGGTACCGGTAACTCTGAAATTCAGCTCGACCGTAAAATTGCCAACAAGCGCCTTTATCCTGCAATTGACATTGTTGCATCAAGCACACGCAGAGATGATTTATTGGTTGATAAAGATACGCAGCAGCGTGTTTGGATTCTTCGCAAACACCTGTCGGATATGAATCCTGTGGAGGCCATGGAATTTATGAGAGACCGGATAAAAAACACTCAGACAAATGAAGAATTTTTAATTTCAATGAACGGGTAGTTTTAATTTGACAATTAACAATTTTATGAAAATCAATTTAAGTATAAAATTCGGAATAATTGCGGGAATAATAAATTGCGCTGCCTGGTTTGGTTTTGCAAAAAAGCTTGGCTTTTATACCGTTGAAGTTTATTTATACAGAAACTTTGTTTCACTTGCAGTGCTCGTAATTGGAGTATTTTTGACTGTTTACCTAACAAGAAAAAAGAATGCAGGTTTTTTAGAATTTAAAAAAGCAATGCAGGCGGGAATTGTTTACAGCCTCACACTGGCCGTGGTTCTTGCAATATTTAACTATGTATATTATACTTTTATCACTCCCGATACGATTGAATATTTTTTAAGCGAAGCTAAAAAAGCTGCAATAGCCCATAATGTTAAGGAATCTGATATTCCTAAGTTTTTAGATGGGGAACGCAGTAATTTCAGCTCGTTTAAGTTAGTTCCGCCTGTTCTTTTCTTCGGACTTATTTCGTCATTACTTGCAGGCGCAATATTCTCAAAAAAAAATCCGCATTCATTCAGTGCGAATTAAGTACATATTTTCAAAACCCTTCCGGTAAACCAATTAAACAATCAAAACCTCTTTAAGAGATGAATCTCTTATCGCTCTGATTTTGCAAATTATGCTGTTTTATATCCATCATTTTGAAATCTCGGTTCGCTTTGCAATTATTTTTTTTTGAAATTTTTCCTGCTCAGGTGTTAAAGTTAAGCCGCTGTTTTCATCTAAATCAAGCGATACAAGGTTTCTCAGCCTTGTAATAGTTTTTGGAATTGCAGTCAATTTGTTGTGATGCAGGTTTAGTTCTGTAAGATGCGCAAGCTGCGCAATGTTATCAGGGAGAGTTTTAAATTGATTATTCTTTAAATCAAGTGTTGTAAGGTTTTTAAGCTTGCCGATACTTTCGGGCAGGGTGGTTAATTGATTATTGCCAAAAGACAGGTATTGAAGATTGTTAAGTTTAGCAATACTAACAGGAATTGCAGTTAACTTGTTAAAATATAAGGACAGATATTCAAGATTAACAAGGCTGCCAATACTTTCGGGGAGTGCAGTCAATTTGTTATGATCTAATTCTAGTTTCGTAAGCTGGGTAAGCTTTGTGATACCCTCTGGAAGAGTCATTATCTCATTGTTGCTTAACGACAAGGTTGTAAGATTAGTAAGGGTGCTGATACTTTCGGGGAGAGTAAGTAATTGACTGTGATTTAAATTAAGAGTATAAACTTTCTGCGGCGTTTTTAATGCTTCGGCAAGCGAATAATATATTTTGCTTTTTTGCCCCTTGCTGCCAAGTGCTAAAAAAAGAATGGATAAAGAAAAAAATATTTTTTTCATAATTAATTAGTTTTAAAAATTACATACCAAAAGATAAATTGATTTAGTAAATAAAATATACTTCCCTACTGAACAATCTTATTGCCAAATTCAGCAAAATCAATACCATCAAAGTTTCCGGAACTCATCATTAATAAATTTTTATTTTCAAAATTCATTTTTAATAAATCGCCAGACAGTATTTTTGAGTTGGTGTAAATTTTCACATTGCTGCCTCCGAATGCCTTCTTAACCTGCTCTTCAGTAATTGATTTTAATTTTTTATGTTCAATTGTATGTGGATTAAAATAAACAAGTGCTTCATCAGCTAATGCCATTGAACCCTCATACTCTTTTAAAAAATCTTCGTTCAAACTGCTGAAGGTATGCAGTTCCATACAGGCGATAAGTTTACGATCTGGAAATTGTTTTTTTACGGCCTGTGTTGTCGCCTTCAATTTTGACGGCGAATGAGCAAAATCTTTGTACATAGCAGTTACAGCATTTTTTTTCACTACTTCCAAACGTTTTGAAGCACCTTTGAATGAATGAATGGCTTCATAAAACTGTTCATTGCTTACATTAATTTGATTGCATGCCCAGCGTGCAGCATTCAAATTCATTAAGTTGTGGCTGCCAAATATCTGCAGGGGGCACTCTTCACCTGAGAGCGCATAGTTAGTTAAAATAGTAATTCCGTTTTCAATTCTATGTTCTGGAATTCCGTAAGGAATTTTATTAATATCTGCACGGGCTTTTTCACATACTTTTTTTACTTCCTCATCAAGTTCACAGTATATAAGGCTTCCGGCCGGTTCAATCAAATCGATGAAAATTTTAAACTGAGTTATATAATTTTCAAATGTCGGAAACACATTTATATGATCCCACGCAATCCCGCTCAAAACAGCTATATCGGGCTTATACAAATGAAATTTCGGACGGCGGTCGATGGGAGATGAAAGATATTCATCACCCTCAATCACCGCTATTTTAGCTCCTTTAGTGAGTTTTACCATTGTGTCGAATCCTGCCAGCTGCGCACCGGCCAAATAATCACAGTCTATTTTATGATAATTCAAAACATGAAGTATTATAGCAGTAATGGTAGTTTTACCATGGCTGCCTCCAATCACTATTCTTACTTTATCTTTTGTCTGCTCATAAATATATTCGGGATATGAATATATTTTCAAACCTAATTCCTGCGCTTTTAAAAGTTCAGGATTATCAATACGGGCATGCATTCCAAGTATAACAGCATCAATCCCTTTGTGAATATTGTTTGTATCCCAGCCTTCTTTAGCAGGAAGAAGATTAAGTTTTGCTAAACGGCTTTTTGAAGGTTCAAAAATTTCATCATCCGAACCGGTGATGTTAAAACCTTTTTTGTGCATCGCGATTGCAAGGTTGTGCATGGCGCTTCCGCCGATGGCTATAAGATGGATATTCATTGAGTAAATAAAATTTATTTTGAAACCGGTTGTTAATTTATATTTTAAAACTTATTTTTCTTTTTAATTATTTAGTTTTTTCTTTTAAAAGCGGCTAAAATTCCCGTCCATGTGTTGAATCCTTATCAATAAATAAATAAACTTAATCTATAAATAAAAGGACGTCAAAAAATTATTCCTCTAAATAATCTGCTTTAACAGCGACAAATATAACATTCCACGCAAATCATTACCATTATTGAGTTGCAAATATACTCACTGATGACCTGAGCTTTTTTTAGTTTTTTGCTTTGCAATAGAATTTTTTTTCTACCTTCGCAGTCCTGTAAAAGGAAAAAGGAGAGATGCCTGAGTGGCCGAAAGGAACAGTTTGCTAAACTGTCGTACTGGGAAACTGGTACCGAGGGTTCGAATCCCTCTCTCTCCGCTGAAATTGAGAATGCCGGCATAAAAAGTATTTCTTTAATTTGTTTGCAAAGTTAAAAATAGTAGTACATTTGCAACCGCTTTGAAAGATTCCCTTTTAAAAGCAGATTATTCGGGGCGTAGCGTAGTTGGTTATCGCGCCTGGTTTGGGACCAGGAGGTCGCAAGTTCGAGTCTTGCCGCCCCGACTTATAAATTAGCTAATTAGGTAATTCGGTAATTTTTTCTTCAAAAAAAGAACAAATTTTCAAATTGGTTGATTAGCTTTTTTTGATTCCATAGCTCAGCTGGATAGAGCACAAGTTTTCTAAACTTGCGGTCATTGGTTCGAATCCAATTGGGATCACACCAATGATTATATAAAACCTTGAAGGGACAGGCTTTCAAGGTTTTTTTGTTTATTTTTGCTGACACTATTAAGATTCGCATTTGCATCGCCGGCAAGGCTTACGGCGTTTTTTGTTTTTCAATTTTAACGTATTAAACTTTCATTACCTTTATTCAAAAATAATATCATCAAATAAATGAAAAAATTTACTCTTCTTTTTTCTCTGATTTTATCGATTGCATCCGCAGGCAAAGCGCAGATGAACTGTAATGATCTTTGTGTTTTAAACATCTCAATTGATTCGATACTTGTTAATGACACGATGCGGCATAATTTAGAAATAACCATTGTTAATGTAAGCCCGCGTTCAACACAGATTAATTATCCTATCGTTCAAGTAAGAAATGCAGGCGGAGATACTGTTGCAAACAAAAATGGCGCTTTTTATACCTTTTCACAGCCGGGAAAAGATACAATGATTCATATTATCCCAACCTCCTTAAAAACCCTTCCTTCGGGATTTGCCGGAACTGTATTTATTACTGACGGGATAGTACATAATTCGTGCTCAATGGCTTATCCATCGATATGTACAGCAGGAGTGAAAGAAATAGCTGCGTATGAAAGCGTCATAAATATTTATCCGAATCCAGCTGACAGGATAATAAATTTTGAATTAAAAGGATTGAATAATGCAGTTGTGTTAATCAGTTTATATGACTGTACAGGACGCGTTGTAAAAACATTTACCGAAGCAGGCTCTTTTTCGATAGACTGTGAAGGCCTTCGCGAAGGAATTTATTTTGTTTCGGTAACAAACGGAAGCAGGAGATTTACAAGTAAATTAATAATCAGCAAATAGCGGAAGTCTTTTCAAAAGCTTACGGCTTTAAATTTAAACTGCTGAATCAATTATTCAAATTCACGTAAAACAAGGCCTTATCACCTAAATAGTCGCCGTTTTCATCTAATTTTTTATACAGCAGATCAATACGGGTAACTTGCTTTTCTAATTTAAATTTTTCAGCATCAAAAACCCATTTTTCCCTCATCCTGATGGTTGAAATATCATTCGCTTCCATTTTCTTTGTTTCAGTTTTGCCGGCACTTACAGGACCTTCTTTATCTAAAACGTTTTTAACTTCATCAACTGTTAATAACGAATCATTATAAATATTATATGCCTTCTTTTTTCCGCTGATAACGGCACTTACAATTGTATTAAATATTTTCTGGTGATTCACATTTTTATTTACTGAATTCCAATAATCTTCCTCAAAACCTTCCGGTTTAACCATTACGGTTTTCGATTCAACTAATTCAGCCCATACATCATTTTTTGCTGAATCAGCAGTTACTGCATCTTTTTTTTCTGCTCCGTTATTCCCTTGTTTACATGATGACACAAACAATATCAGAGAAACTGCTGTAATGGAGAAAAATATTTTTTTCATCTTTTTTTAATTTAATTTCGGTTGTTGCAAATATACTATTTTAGCGGAATTATTTAATACAGTTTTTTGCTCGAGGCGTCATTTCCCCTCCTTCAAACTGCCGTTGCATATTAAATTTCATTTTCTTATTATTGTAGTGAAAAAAAAATTTCTGCATAAATTAAATGTTATTTATAATAATTAACCGATTTTTTTTTGATTTTATTTTTTGATGCAGGAAGAAAAAATATGTCCCTATCCCGGTCTTCGCCCGTTTAATGAAGAAGAGTCAATCTTTTTTAAAGGACGGGAAGAGCATATCGAAAAAATAATTTTCCAGCTGCAGGAGAAAAAATTTGTAATGGTTACCGGCGCTTCCGGTGACGGGAAATCTTCTCTTATTTATGCCGGTTTAATACCTCGTTCACGTGCAGGTTTTTTTAAAGCCCGTTTTAATAACTGGCTGGTAGTGGACTTTAAGCCTGAAAGGGCTCCACTGTCAAACTTAGCCCTATCCTTAAAAAATCATTTAAAATTAGAAGATGAAAATGAATTGGAAGAAGAGCTCAGTTACGGTTTTTCCTCCCTTGTAAAAATTTATAAAGAATCAAAATTTTATCTTGATAACGATTCTGCTGATTTTATTAATGCCGGAAGTGATGAAAAACAAAATTTAAAAAACAAAAGCGCGAATCTTCTAATTTTAATAGATCAATTTGAAGAGCTCTTTACAAACTCCGAAAACTTCAACAAAGGCAAACCTTCACTTCAGGCAATCACACTTATCAACCTGATTATTGAAACCACCAAAATTGCTGAAAAAGAAAATCTTCCGATTTATATTGTATGCACTATGCGATCGGATTATGTCGGAGATTGTGCTGCCTTTAAAGGACTTCCGGAGCATATTGTATCCAGCCAGTTTTTTGTTCCTCGGCTTAAACGCCAGGAAATCCACCGTGCCATTTTAGAACCGGCAAAACTATCAGGAAACAAAATAAACAACAGTTTAATTGAACGACTGATAAATGAGCTTGGCGATGGGCAGGATCAGCTTCCTATTTTACAGCATGCTCTTAACCGCATCTGGAAATCACACATGGATGACGGTTCATCCGAAATGAATCTTATTCATTATGCAAAGGTAGGCGGTGTTGACGGAGAGATACTACCGGATGATCAAAAGAAATTATTTTTCAGCTGGCTTAAAAATCAGCCGGAGTTTAAACAAAAAAATCTTCAGGGCGCATCCCTTGCAAATGTTTTAAATGCCCATGCGCGTGAGCTTTTTGAAACATCAGTTGACTATTGTACAAAACACATCGGGCGCGACATTTCAAGAAAAGAGGCGAATGAAATTTTACAAAAAATATTCACATGCCTTACTAAAATAAATGACAGCCGCGCTGTTAGAAACCGGTCGTCAGTATTGGAGATAAAGCAGATCATCGGAAAAAAGATTGACACTAATCTAATTGAAGGATTGGTAAATCTTTTCAGAGAACCGGAGAACACCCTTCTTAAACCATTTATTTCTAAGGATGAGAAAACCCTTTTTTTGCGCGATAGTGACATACTTGATATAACACATGAATCATTAATCCGGAATTGGACAGAGCTTACACAATGGACAAAACAGGATCATGAAAATATTTTAGTACTCAACGATTTCAAAAAACAGGTTGAACGATGGGAGGAAAAAAACCGTTCAAAAGACTATCTGCTCACAATCGGCTCATTAAACTATTTCAAAAAATGGGTCGAAACTATTAACCCCAACCCTTATTTACTGGCAAAATACGACACCTCCAATTTATCGCCGGAACAAAAAGTCGATGATGGAAAAAAATTTATTTTATCGGCAAATGCCTGTCTGCAGATCAGCGAATCGTCAATCAAATTAAAACGAAGAGCTGTTAGGGCAATTACAACTCTTATTCTGATTATATTAATCGGTTTTACTTCGTGGGCGATTTTGGAACGTAATAAAGCATTGGATCAACAGGCAATTGCAAATCAAAAAACAGATGAAGCTTTGAAATCCGAAAACCTTGCGCACAGCTCCGAACAATATGCATTGAATGCAAAAAATATCGCGCTGATTCTTAAAGAAAAGGCAGAAAAAAGCGAGAAGTCCGCCCTCACAGCAGAGAAGCAGGCGGAGGTATCAAAGCGGGATGCGGTATCGGCAAAAGAAACCGCAGAAAAGGAAAAGCAAAATGCCCAGCAGCAGACAGAAACCGCTAAAAAAGAAAAAAATAATGCAGAGCAGGAAAAAACTAAAGCTGAGCTTGAAAAAAGCAAGGCCGAAAATGCAGAACTAAAATCCAGGAAACTTAAACTGATTTCCATTGCTCAGAATCTTGCATTGAAATCATCTCTTTATAAAAAAAACAAAAACCTGCTGGGTCTGCTTGCCGTTCAGGCATTTTTGTTTAATAAAAATAACGGGGGAAGTGCTGAGGATCCCGTTATTTATGAAGGTTTAAGAAATGCCTATTCTGTTTTAGACAGCAGCAGGCATACTGATTTGGACGGCCCACAGATGGAAGTAAGAACGCTTGCTGTGATGCAGAACAAAGCGATAGCGGCAGATTTGGATGGTAAAATATATGATGTGGATTATAATACTGGAAATGTAAAATCCATTTCTGAAATTAAATATACAAGCCCCATAAATACATTATTTTTTAATACCTCCGGAAATTATCTGGCAACAGCCCATGATAATTTTATTGTTTGTTTATGGGATATTAAAAATGTGATCAAAAATGAAACCGCTAAAACACAAAATTTTATTGAGCTTAACGGACACAAAGGTTTGGTAAGGGCTGCCGTATTCAGCCCTGATGGGATTCATTTAGCAACAGCTGGCAAAGACAGCCTGATAATTATCTGGAACATTCAGGAGAAAAATCCTGTTCAGAAAAAAATATTAAAAGCGTCAGCCGCAATTAAATCACTTATTTATTCCGGTAATGGAGATGAATTAATTTCGGCTCAGGAAGATGGGAAAATTGCAGTATGGGATATTAAAAACGCTTCAGAAAAAATCATATTTAAGCACGGTTCGGCAAAGCCTTTATGTCTGGCATTAAACAAATCAAAAAACATGCTGCTTGCCGGTTTTTCCGACGGCACCATAATTTCATTTGATATGAATTATTCCGACATCAATTCAATTAAACATTGGGAATTTAAAGCACAAGCCGCCGCCGTTGAATTCATTACCTTCAATGAGGATTATACAGTTGCTGCTTCAGCCGCTTCAGATAAAATAATTAAATTTTATAATTTTCATTCTTACTTCGAAAATTATAATTCTATTGGGAGTGCAGTTGAATTGAAGGATCATAACAGCAAAGTAAAAAGTATTATATTTGTTTCTAAGGAAAAAATTATTGCTGGGTGCACAGATAAGAGCATCAGGGTGTGGGAAATATCAAGTGAAATACTGGCCGGCAAAATCTGTGCGTTGTTAAAAAATAATATGTCGGAGCAGGAATGGAAGTTAATTGTCGGTGAGGATATTCCGTATGAAAAAACGTGTAAGGGTTTTTAATGAAATAAAAATCTTTTCTGATAATTTAGAAAAATATATTAATTCTGTTTCTGCAAAAAACAACAAACAATCAATTCAATGGTCAGATTTTTTCTTCTGTTTTTTATTTTTACTGCCTGCTTTATTGCTGCCTCAACAGCACAAAACAGCTGTGACCAAAGTACAAAACAGGCCGAAGAATTATATAACAGCGGTGATTATGAAAACTGTATCCGTATTCTCGAAAAATCTTTTAAGGAATGCCGCACTTCTAAAAAAATCAGCGAGGATATTCTCGAATTGCTCGCAAAATCTCATCTTGAACAAGATAACGTAGTACAGGCAGAAGCCGATGTAAAAAGTATGCTGGAAAACAATCCTCATTATGAATTGAAAGACGGAAATAATAACGAAGATTTTGAACTCCTTGTAAAAAAGTTTGATGTGCATCCCCAATTTTCAATAGGCGTGCGCAATGCGGCCCTGCTGCCAAAATTAAAAAGCACAAAAACATTTTCTATTCTTAACAATGTTGATTACAGCGCGCCTTATACAACTGCCAAAACTATTCTTATATATAATATCTGGGCGGAATATGAATTCCATAAAGGGCTTTCTTTAAATTCTGAGTTCATTGATTTCAGCCTGAATTACAATAGAAATTTTTCAAGAGGAACAGATTGGTCAATGGCATATAGAGAAAATTTATCTTTTATTGAAGTGCCTTTATATTTGAAAAAATATTTCCCGATAGGTAAAAACGTTATGCCCTATGTCGATTTAGGAATCGGGTACCTCCGAATGACTAAGGCTGCAGCTGGCTCATCAATCGCATATATAAATGAGGATGCATATACCGGGGCAAAAACCAATTTTGCCGCAGGCAGTGAAAATATGGATATGCTGAAAATGAGAAACGAAAATAATTATGAATGGATCGCCGGTGCCGGCATTGGGTATAAATTTAAAAACCTTGGATTGTTTATAGATGCGAGATACTGCGGAGGCCTTATGAGTTTGACAAATACTTCAAACCGTTTTGAAAATACCGCCCTGACAAATAATTATTTTTATATCGATAATGCCATTAAACTGAATAAATTTGAAATTGGCATTTCAATATCATATACTTTGATAAATTCAATTAAAAAAATCAGATAGCGGCATACTTCATGAAACACAAACAAACTGGTTATTTATCTTGGACTGGCAGGAAGCTATTTTTCATCTTTTTTATTCTCTTCACCGCCTCCTGCAAAAAAGACCTTCCTCCCCCGGTTCCAGGAGCTATCACAGGCCAAAAAAACTTATGCCCTGCTGATTCAGGCATTACCTATTCAATTGCGCCTGTTGAGGGATCTGATTATTATTTATGGACTGTTCCTGATGATGCATCAATCATTTCTGGTCAGGGAACAACTTCCATTGTGATAAAATTCGGAAACAAGTCTGGTCAGATTTGTGTTAGAAGCAATAATAAAAAAGAAGTGAGTGAAGCAGCCTGTCTGGATATAAGCCAGGGAGGGATTTCAAACCATTGGTGCCGCGAAAAAGATTTTAAAGGGGGAGGAAGAACGGAAGGTGTTGGTTTTTCAATAGGCAGCAAAGGATATATGGGAACAGGGCATGATGGAACCTCTTCTATGTACAGAGATTTTTGGCAATATGATCCGGCTTCAAATACCTGGACACAAATGGCCGATTTCGGAGGTACGAAAAGATTTGATGCTGTTGGTTTTTCAATCGGAAATAAGGGATATATTGGAACTGGATATGTTACAACAGGATTTCTTAAAGATTTCTGGGAATTCGATCCCACCTTAGACAAATGGACTCAGAAAGCAGACTGCGGTGATACGGCCAGAGCATTTGCTTTCGGCTTTTCAATCGGAAATAAAGGATATGTTGGATCAGGAGGCGACGGACTTTTTCAAACACGCAGAGATTTATTAGAATATGACCCTGCAACTGATCATTGGGTAAAAAAAGCGAATTTATCAGTAAAAAGCAACGGAGGAAGCAGCTTTTCGATTGGTAATAAAGGATACCTTTTTAGGGGCTCCGACGGAAGTTTATACCATACGGATTTTTGGGAATATAACCCTGCTGACAGCAGCCTGGGATTTGATATCAACCATCACCCTCTTGGAAAATGGACTCAGAAAGCAAATTTTCCGGGGCCAATCCGTTATGCAGCTGCCGGCTTTTCAATTGGAGATAAAGGGTATTTTGGAACCGGTACCGACGGCACTAACTATTATAAAGATTTTTTTGAATACAATCCGGCCTCCGACAGTTGGCTGCAAAAATCAGATTTTGAAGGCGAAGGACGGGAATTTTCTTTCGGATTTGCGATTGGGAAAAACGGATATATCGGTGCCGGAAACAAAATTAATTCCGTTGTTTTTAATGATTTCTGGGTGTATGGTCAATAAATAAAATTTTGAACTGTTACAGAGTTGAGCTTAAATTATATTTTTGTGTCAGGGGTAAGTATTTATTGTTTGGAAAAAGTAATTGACCCGTTTTTTAAAACTTATTCCCCGTTTAACTAAAATATTCTCCCGTTTGATGAAAGAAAACAATTGTTTGATGAACCAAAACAATTGTTTATTAAAATAAAACAATTGTTTGATTTGATAAAACAATTGTTTACCCAAACCAAACAAATGTTTGATGAAATAAAACAGTTGTTTACTTAAAAAAAACAATTGTTTTGGTTCATCAAACAACCGTTTACTTTAATAATTTGCTCTAAAAAATTTAAAAAAAAGACACTATTATGAGAATCGTGGATTAAAATAAAAGTCGTATACAAAGATTACTCTGAGTAATAGTGTGAAAATTTCAGCTTTAACCCTTACAAAAACAAAACATGAAAAAATTTTTACTCATATCAATATTACTGACTCACGTAATTTCACATTGCAAAGCCCAGCCCAACGGCAGTTTTGAAAACTGGAGCACTATATTTGGCATTGAGGAACCAGATAATTGGCAGACAGGGAATGCTTTTTCGCTCCTTTCGCCTCCCAATCCCTTATCAGCATTTAAAGCTACAGGAATTGATAAACACTCAGGAAATTACGCATTGAAACTTCGGACTGTTTTTCTTAATAACAATCCTGATTCCACTATTTTTCCGGATTCATTCGGCGTTGCTTTTACAGGAAAAGTTAACTATAACCCTGTAGCTGTCACCTATGGTTATCCATACACCGGGCGTCCTGAAAAGCTTGAATTCTGGGCTAAATATCTGCCAGTTGGCATCGACAGGGCTTCAGTAGGTGTTGTTTTAAAAAAATGGAATGGAACAACCTCTGATACTGTTGCTTCTGGATCTTTAACATTTTCGCAGGTATTGCAATATACTTTATTCCAGATAAACCTTATTTACCGCTCAACTGAGCTGCCCGATTCAGCCGAAATTGGCTTAGCTTCAAGTAATAAAAATGCGGTACGTGTTGGAAGCATGCTGTTTATTGATGATTTAGCATATACAGGAAATGTTGGAATTGGGGAGAAGCATATTTATGCTGACAAGGTAAATGTATTCCCAAATCCTGCCAAAGGTAATGTTACTATTCAAACAGTTTTGGAAGAAGCTGATAATGTGAAGGTGATTGATGCACTAGGAAGACCGTATGGAATCTACAAAATTAATAATTATAAGACGGATATAAACACCAGTTTATTTGCAGAAGGTATCTATTACTGCGAAATACGTGATAAGAAAAACAAAATTCTTACAAAATGTAAATTTAATACCGTTAAATAAAATAATTGAAACCATTTATTCTTATGACCGGCTATTCGGAATTTTCGAATTAAAGCCCCGAGATTTTATATTTGTTTTAAAATCAGATCATAAAATTTTTCATTTTTTTGCAAAGTTAATTGACTTCTTTTCAGTAAATAAAAAGAAATAAATCTTCACAAGCAATGTAACCTCCTGCCTTGCTCTGTAGTATGCCTGACAAAAACAAAACAATGAAAAGATTAATTATCATTACTTATTTTTTTATTTTCGCAATTTCACATTGTAAAGCCCAGCCCAATGGCGGTTTTGAAAACTGGACTCAGGAATTTAATTACCAAAATCCTGATGGCTGGCAGACACTTAATTTTATGTCGAACACTAATCCGCCCAACCCCCTTTCTGCTTTTAAAGCAACAGGTATAGATAAACATTCTGGCAGCTATGCATTAAAATTGAAGACTATTTTTATTAATAATAATATTTTTCCAGGCAGATTGGCCGACACAGGATGTGCAGTTTTTACAGGTAGTATAGCAGTGTCCCCTTTTTCTTACAGATATGGATTTCCTTATACAAGCCGTCCTGACAAATTAGAATTTTGGTTCAAATACATACCTGTAGGAGGGGATACTGCCGGAGTGATTGCCTGTTTGAGAAAATGGAATGGTGCTGGTTATGATACGGTAGCTTTTGGCGGAAAAAACATTCCAGCCGAAGCTGGCTACACCTTGTTTCAACTTGACCTCATTTATAAATCAACAGAAATGCCTGATTCAGCTGTTATAGCCTTTGCCTCAAGTAAGTTGCCAACCTGTGCAAGGCAAAACAGTACACTGTTTATAGATGATGTGACGTTTACAGGAACTGCAGACATTGACCATTTGGATGAAGGGGCAGTCAAAATAAAAATTTTTCCGAACCCGGCAAAAGATAATCTAACTATTGAAGTTCTGAATGAAGCGGCGGATAATGTGCAGGTTTTTGATGCCTTTGGTAAGCTGGCCGGCATATACAAAATCTATAATTACAATACTGCCGTAAATACAGGCGCATTTGCAGAAGGCTGTTATACCTGCGAAATACGGGACAAAAAAAATAAAATTCTTGCTGCTTCTAAATTTAATGTTATCAAATAAAAAATACTTAAGAAATTAAAAAGTTAATAGCAGCATTTGTTAAGTTTTATAAGAATCCAGCTTCATCAAATTGGATAATTTGTTTGTTTCAATCAACAATAAAGTATAATTTGATGTATCTTTAACATACTGTTAAATCTTCATCTTAGTAATCAGTTGCAAATTTCAGCTTTAGACATTGCGAAATCAAAAACATGAAAAGATTTATACTCATATTAGGAATACTTACTCTTGCAATTTTAAATTGTAAATCCCAAATCAATCCAGGTTTTGAAAATTGGACTACACAATATACCTATGAAATACCTGATAACTGGCAGACCTTGAATTTCCTTTCCACAATGGGTAATCCGCTTTCCGCTTTTAAAGCTACAGGAGTTGACAAACATTCTGGGAATTATGCGTTAAAACTTAAAACGGTATATCTGAATAATAATCCATTTCCTGGGACTCTCAGAGATACTATAGGTTATGCTTTTACCGGAAAAGTAACTATTTCACCGCCTACATTAAAATACGGTTATCAATTTACAGGCCGTCCGGAAAAGATGGAATTTTATGCAAAATATCAGCCAGTCGGCAGCGACACAGCAGGGGGCGTTGTGTTGCTTACAAAATGGGATGGAATAAAACATGATACAATTGCTTACGGGGACGTTAAAATCCCTGCCACTGCAGCTTATACTTTGTTTCAGATTAACATTATTTATAATTCTACTGAAATTCCCGATTCTGCATTGATTGCATTTGCTTCAAGCTACAAAAAATCTATATCCAGGGTCAACAGTACGCTTTTCGTTGATGATTTAGCTTTTACAGGATGGGTTGGAATCAATGAACCAAAACATGATATTGAAAATGTAAAAGTATTCCCAAATCCGGTGAGAGATGGAGTAACTATTCTTGCCCAAATAAAAGAAGCGGATAATGTACAGATACTTGATGCCGCAGGTAGATTATCCGGCACATACAAAATAGAGAATTTTACTGCAAAAATTGATACTAATTTATTAAGCGATGGAACATATTTTTACAACATTCGGGATAAAAAAGGGTTGATCTTGAGTAAAGGGAAATTCAGTATCACAAAATAAATAGAGCAAGACGGATCTTAGTATAAATTGTTTTTTAACGAGCGATTTTTTACAAAAATTTTTCAGCAACAATGAAAAAATCAGCAAGTATATTTCTCGTTATTAGTTTTGTAATTTTCAGATGTGACGCCCAGCCTAACCCTGGCTTTGAAAATTGGACAACACAATATTCCTATGAAACTCCTGACAACTGGCAGACACTGAATTTCCTGTCTATTACTTTCCCTGCTAATCCAATTTCCGCCCTTAAAGCCACTGGTGTAGATAAACATTCTGGAAATTATGCATTAGAACTTAAAACAATATTTATCAATAACAACCCTTTTCCGGGGTCAATAACTGACACTATGGGTGATGTTTTTACTGGCAAAATAAATATTTCTCCTCCTTCGTTAAAGTACGGTTATGCTTATTCCGGACGTCCTGCAAAAATGGAGTTTTATGCAAAATATCAGCCAGTAGCCACCGATACCGCCGGGGGAGCTATATATCTTTTTAAATGGAATGGAATAAAACGAGATACAATCGCATACGGCGACCTCAAAATCCCTCCAGCTTCTGCATATACATCATTTCAGATTAACATAGATTACACTTCTACCGAAGTACCTGATACGGCTTTGATTGCATTCTCTTCAAGCTATAAGAAATCCCGAGCAAGGGTTGGAAGCACACTTTTTTTAGATGATCTAGCCTTCACCGGATGGGTCGGCATCGAAGAAAATAAATTGTATGCCGACAAAGTAAAAGTATTTCCAAATCCTGCAAAAGGTGAAATAAATATTTCTGCCCAAATTCCAGAAGCAGACAATGTTCAGATAATTGAGGCTTCAGGTAAATTGTCTGGAACATTCAAAATACAGGATTACAATGCCAAAGTTAATACCAATTTGTACAGTGAAGGAACCTATTTCTACAACATCCGTGATAAAAATGAGCGGCCTCTGTTTAAGGGAAAATTTAATATAATTAAATAAACAGGCGAGTTTAATTAAATTGTTTTTTTATTTGAAAAGTTTCTTTCTGACATTTGTTCAATAAATGCATGAGAAAATCAGCTGTACTATTCTCGACTCTATATTCCTTATTTTTAAACATCAACGCACAACCTAACAATGGTTTTGAAAACTGGAGTACGGTTAACAGTATCCAAGAGCCTGATGATTGGCAGACTTTCAATTACCTTTCATTAACCACCCCCCAAAATCCGATCTCAGTTTTCAAAGCAACGGGTTTGGATAAACACTCTGGGATTTATGCATTAAAGATCAAAACGGTTTATCTCAACAATAATTTATTATCCCCTTTACTTCCAGATACAAGCGGTTATATTTTTACAGGTAAAATCAATATTTCTCCACCATCGCTGGAGTATGGTTATCTTTATACTGGACGTCCTTCAAAATTTGAATTTTATTCGAAATATATTCCAGTAGGAAACGACAAAGCAGGGGTTCGTGTTGCACTTACAAAATGGAATGGTATAAGCAGTGATACAATAGCGTTTGGAGAAATGGAAATTCCGCCCGATTTTTCATATAATTTGTATCAGGTTAATCTCTCATACTTCTCGTCAGCTTTGCCTGATACAGCAATTATAGGATTTTCTTCAAGTTTCGATGTAAATTTAGCCAGACAGAATAGTACGCTTTTTATTGATGATATCGCCTTTACAGGATCTGTAGGAATTGAATATGACCAAATTTATGCCGGTGGCATTAAATCTTTTCCAAATCCAGCAACTGATAAAATCACTATACTGGCTCGCTTTAACGAATCTGATAATATACTTATTATTGATGCTTGGGGCCGATTAGCTGGTAACTACAAAATAAAAAATTATGCAGCAGAAATAAATACTTGTTTATTTGAAGCTGGCATTTATTTCTATTCTATCCGGGATAAAAAAAACACTATTCTTACAGGCGGAAAATTTAATGTGATTAAATAAGCAAACTAATTATCTTAGCTGCGCAGGAATTAAATAAAAAGAAAAAAGATTTTTTAAAAAATGGGGCTGGCAGAAATAAATAAAATTTTTTTAAGCATCGGCAGATCACAGCAAAGCAATTCGGAAAAACGCCTGCTTTTAACTTTGCAGCGTGCTGGATTTTCATTTTCGAACGGAACAGCCTTTGTTAAGCCACAAGCTGGCAAAAGCGGTCTTGAGGCGGATATAGATGACTCAGAAATTATTAATCAGGAAATTAAAAATTCAGCCTGCTCAGTACACTTTATTGACAAAACTTTTTTCGAATACAAGGATGGTATTTCAATGAGCGAATATCATTTTAATAAAGCCCGTAAAAGAATTGAAGAGGATGAAAAATATAAAACTTTTATTTGGATGCCGGGCAGGCTTGACGATTCTGATGCAGACAAAAGACAGCTGGATTTTATTAACCGCATGCAGCATCATTTGTCCAACAATATGATTTTATCCCGCGTTCCATCGGCCATTCAGTTTGTTGAGGACGTCCGGATTATTTTGGATCAGCAGTCGATAAAAGAATATGACACAGAACCCTCTGATGTGTTTTTAATTTGTAACCAGCTTGATGAGAAAGAAGCATCAAGAATTCATCTTATGCTTTCAGGCATTTTAAAATTAGTTAAGCTGATTATAGTGCAGGATTCAGATTTTGATTACGAAGAATATGCCTCTCAACAGATGAATGTGAGCAGGCTTTCTGTTATTTATTATAAAAACGCCGGTGAATGGGCGCTTCCTTTTGTGCAGCAGATTTGGAAAAAAGCCGGAGGAGCATCTGCTAAATCACCGATACTTTTTATTGCGGATGCAGACTGCAATACCGAGGAAATTAAAAAATTTTCTGCTCCCAGAGTATCTTCCATGAGCCTTCCTTCCGAGTTAATTCCTTTAGAAATAAAAGTTCAGTTTGATGCAGCTTTGGAAAAAAAATAACCGGCTCTCAAATTAAGGAGCCGGTTATTTTTTCAAGGGAATTATTTAGTCGGCACTCAAAAAGTCGGTTTTAATTTTTGAATAAAGAAAGTGCACCAGTATCTGATTATTAATAAGAATAAATTTTCAATAATACTTTTAAGTCCCAGCTTCCAAAGGTTCATTAAGCGTTTAAAGTTCAT
>CAINDA010000050.1 GCA_903847205.1 uncultured Bacteroidota bacterium | reverse complement strand
TGTTAACCTGTATGCTATAGCTGCTTATTACGGTGCATGTTTATATTTCCTCCTTTTTTAAAGACACCCAGAGCGATAGCTTACAAAGCCTGAATTATCTGTTTGGTTTATTTAAAGAGTAATTTTATTTCATGCAATGCACACAGGTTTTTAATGAATGGAAAATTATTATCTGTTTTTTCTGAAGTATAACGGAGGATATTATTAAATGTTATGAAATTAACATCTATTAACAAAAGGCCTGCAATTATTCTTTGATGATTATGCATCGAGTATTTTGTTAAGGCGGTGCAAAGCTGGTTAGGCGCAGGGGAATGCGAATTTACTTTATAGCAGTATTTATATTATTGCGTGAAGTGTTTATATCATTGCATGAACTGTTTATACAGCTGCGTGAACTATTTACGCCATTGCGCGGAGTGTTTATACTGCTGCGTGAAGTGTTTACACTACTGCGTGAACTGTTTATACTGCTCAGTGAAGTTTTACATCGTAGCGTGAATTGTTTATACTATTGCATGAAGCGTTTACACTGCTGCGTGAACAGTTTACGCCATTGCGTGAAGTGTTTACACTGCATCGTGAGCTGTTTATACTGATGCGTGAATGGCTATATGGCTCAGTGAAGTGTTTATGCTGCTACGCGAACTGTTTATACCGCAGCGTGAACTGTTTACATGGCTCAGTGAACTATTTACACTGTTGCGTGAAGTGTTTATGTTGCTCAGTTAACTATTTATGCCATTGCGTGAATTGTTTATATCGCTGCGTGAACTTTTTATACTGATGCGTGAAGTGTTTATGCGGCTCAGTGAAGTGATTATTGGATACCGCTTGTTTGGACAGTGTCCTGATGTGTTAACTTTCTTCCATCGCAGGTATTATTTCACCACAACCGCAATGGCTGCAAACAATAGAGTTGAAAGAACTAAAGACATAATATGTTGAGTTTTTTTGATAACGGATAGTTCTCTGATTATTGTAATATAATTTTTTTATTAATCAGGTTTTTTTTTGCATCAATTATTTGCATAAAATAAATTCCAGACTTCATTTCTCCTTTTTCAATTGTTAATTGTTTGCCGGAAAAGTTGATTGTTTTTATTTCTTTACCCAATATATCCATAATTGTAATAATGCTGTGGTTTTGCTCCTCTGTGAATGAAACAAAAGTTTCCACGGTGAAAGGATTAGGAGAAATTGTTATGCCATCTTCCTTTTGAATGTTTTCAATTGACATAGGCAAAGAAAATTGTTGAATTAATGTGTAATTGTAATTTGAAGAATCAGAAGGAATACAAATATTTATTGGAGTGAGAATTCCTGTATGAATATATGGTAAATTGGAAAAATTATTGTTGCATGATATAATAGAATCATTTATAGTTATAATCTGACAAGTGTTTGGTTGAATCGTTCCGAGATTATAAATAAGTGTAGTATCGGCTGGCAAAATACTTGACCAACTCGGCGAACTTGAAACAGGAATAATGTTGGTTGAATAAATTACTTTAAGTTGTGTCGAATAAGAAGGAAGAGAACCATAGTTATAAATCGTTGCAATTGTTTGATGTATGCTATTGCATTGAGTAATACTATTATTATTGGATTCGATAATAATTTGTAAGACTGCGCAGCTTGTAACATTATTGGCAAAATTATAACCTGAATAGTTTATGTTTGTTGACTGCGCATTTACGAAATAGTTTCCATTTGATCCTGGACAGGTTTGATTAACAATATCAGAATGAGACAATGGGAGGAGTTGCGATACGCAATATGTTCCAGAATCTACGACCAAAGAATAATTGCCATGGATGTCAGATGTAGTAAAATAATTACCTGGTTGAGCCATTACTGAATACCCTGGGATACTATCCTCCCCGACTTCAAGGAGGCAGTTATTATTGAAATCTTTATAAATATTTCCTTTAATTAAATTTTTATGTGGTGGTATAAATGACGAATCATTTAACAAAGCAACATAATAATTAAATCTCATCCCTCCATTACAAAGTAAATTTTGACCAAATTTGGAGCAATTATCATAACCACCGGTAACGTATGTATTACCATTCATTGAGGAGGAAATATCATTTGCATAATTATTCGTGATTGAGTTATTTGATGTAATCCAGATTGTATTCCCATTATTATCTAATTTGCCAATAATACTTCCCCGTGAAATTACGGTATCGTTATTCAAAATCATATTACTATTTAAACTCCCAGCAAAATAAATATTACCAGATTTATTTACTGAAATTGAATTAATCCGAGGGTTTCCTGTTGCTGCTTTAGTCCATATTAGATTTCCTGAAGGATCATATTTTTCAAACAACTTAGTGTCAGCCCATAAATTATAAGAAGTGAATCGTGTTATATAAGCGTTGTTCAATGAATCTACACCTATCTCATAAGCTCTGTCATCTTTTGCATCCCCTATTACCTTTGCCCAAAGGACATTCCCAGTTGGATTATATTTGATTATGAATGCATCATAATAACCTATGCTGGAAAGAGTATCTGTCCCAAATGCTGCTAAAGTACCCGTATTGGGGTATAAATCATACCCGAAGGATCCCAATGAATAAAAATTTCCGGAATGGTCTGCAATAGCTGAAGAAACATAGCATGAACCCGCAGAAGCATTTATTAATGTTCCCATTGAAACCCAAATTGCATTTCCATTTGTGTCATATTTAGCAGTAAAGCCACCACTAATTGTAATAGGTATTGTTCCAAACATAACAGTTGTCAGACCGTATTTTTCACCTCCTAAAATAATATTCCCATTATCATCAGCGTTTATACTTAAAACACTTACAGAAATATCAATATTTTTTTTCCATATAAAATTACCAGAAGTGTCATATTTAGCGATATCTCCAAGTTCTCCTGCTAAATAGATATTTCCATAATTATCATAACAAATAGCATCTACATTTTGAACATTTATCGATACACTTTGCACCCACTTCGTATTACCTCTAGAATCTTGTTTACTAAATTGGAGGCCTGCGGAATAAACATTCCCATTTTTATCACTAGCAATACAAGTCGAATAATATGGTGAATTACTACTTGAAATATTTCTTGCCCAAATAAAATTTTGAGCAAAAGAATTTAAGGGAAATATCAGAAAAATTGCAAGTGCAAAAATTGCAGCTATTGTTTTCATATTATGACTTTTTAATTCACTTCCAACTTTTATTTAGACTTTGCACATATTCAAAAAATATTTTTAGCGAACTGAAAACACACTACTTTCTCTTTTAATCGCCTTAAGCCTAACACTTCCATAAACGCTCCTAATATATTCATTGTTATTACTCTACATACGCTACCAACTGCGTTTATTTCTTAATCAGAGAGCCCTTTTACCGGCAACTCAATTGACAGTAAAACAAAACACCTATTTTATAATTCACGCTTTTGCGTTGCTTTAATTTTTTATACAAACCTATTTCAATTAAAAACACATTCCTATTTATTTACTGGATATTTAGTGTTTGATTATTCAATACTACCTCCACCCTTCCCACAATTTATCCCCCCAATCATTTTTATATTATATTTGAAGCTCTAAAAAAAACAGAAATTCATTTTTGATATGAAATACTATTACTCTTTTATTTTATCTGCTCTCTTCAGCTTTTCAATAGTATCATTTCATACTGCCTCATCGCAGACACTTACTCAGACCATCAAAGGAAAAGTTTTTGATGTTGAATCACAGGTAACGCTTCCCGGTGCAAATGTTATAGTACTCGGTACAAGCCCGCTGATGGCTAACTCTACCAATACGGATGGAAATTTTAAAATTGAAAATGTGCCTATCGGACGTTATAAAATTCAGATAAATTTTATGGGCTACAATACTGCCGTTATACCTGATGTGGTTGTATCAACAGGTAAAGAAATTGTTTTGAATATTGGTTTAAAGCAGTCGATAGTAGAGATGAATGAAGTTGTTGTAAGCGCTGCAGGGAAAGACAAAGCGCAGAATTCAATGGCAGTGATAAGCGCACATTCATTTACTGTTGAGGAAACAAGCCGTTATGCGGGAGGTATGGATGATCCAGCCCGTTTGGTTTCTGCTTTTGCAGGAGTTACAGTAGGCAACCTGCAGGACAATGGCATTGTTATCAGGGGCAATTCGCCCAAGGGTGTTTCGTGGCGGCTGGAGGGTGTTGAAATACCAAACCCGAATCACTTTGCCGGCGGAAACGTTGCAGGAGGAGGCATTGTAAGCATTTTCAGCAGTCAGCTGCTTTCTAATTCCGATTTTTTTACCGGTGCTTTTCCTGCCGAATACGGCGATGCACTTGCAGGAGTATTTGATATGAAACTTCGCAGCGGCAACAGCGATAAAAGAGAATCTACTGTGCAGATAGGAATGCTTGGTATTGACATTGCTTCAGAAGGCCCATTTACTAAAGGCAAGCAGGCCTCTTATCTTTTCAACTACCGCTATTCAACAACCGGACTGCTGGGAAAATTAGGTTTGATACCCACTTCGCAGGTGCCCATCTATCAGGATTTATCTTTTAAATTAAATTTCCCTACAGCCAAAGCAGGCGTGTTTTCGGTATGGGGAATAGGTGGATTAGATAACAGCAAACAGTTAGATGAAACAGATTCTACAAAATGGGAATCGGTGGATGACAGAATTGCCATGAACTGGAATTTAAATATGGGCGCCTGCGGATTAAATCATAAATTAATTATAGGCAGGCAGACGTATATAAATACTACTATTGCCGCTTCGGGAACCAGCAATTCTATTGACCAGACCATCCTTGATAATAATTTAATACGCCAGCCCAACTCTTTAATAAAAGATAATTCAGGCAAACTGGAGTTCAGCACTTTTGTGAATCATAAGCTGAATGCGAAAAACACAATTAAAGCAGGTGTTAATTATTCCGAGCTGTATTATAATCTTAATTTGAACGGCATGTATAACGATATGCCCGGCACCTATCAAAATTTTGTAAATGAAAAAGGACAGAGCAGTTTCACCGAAGCATACGCGCAGTCGAAATCGGACATTACCACAAAGCTGTCACTGATACTTGGAGTAAATGCAAATTATTTCGCGCTTGATAAAGATTATTCAATTGACCCTAGGCTGGCGCTGCGCTGGGAATTTTTACCCGGCCACATTTTAAGTGCAGGTTACGGCAAACACAGCCAGCTTGAAGAACTTAAATTTTATTTGGTAAGTCAGCAGGTAAACGGCAGCACAGTTTATCCCAATAAGGATTTAAAGATGGCGCATGCACAGCATTTGGTTCTCGGTTACGAATGGCTGATCAATGAAAACATCAGATTAAAATTCGAACCTTATTTCCAATATTTATACAATGTGCCCGGCATTGCCGACAGCTCCTGGTCTATGATAAACTATACAATGAGTCCGGGATTCAGAAGCACACTGGTGAACAACAGCATCGGTAAAAATATGGGACTCGATGTTACCTTCGAACATTTCTTTAACAAATCATACTATTATCTGGTTACAGGCTCCCTCTTCGATTCGAAATATAAAGGAGGCGACGGCATCTGGCGCGATACACGATTTAACAAAGGTTTTGTTTTAAACCTTGTTTTCGGCAAAGAGTTTTTTGTAAAGAAAAATAAAGTGATGGGCATCAACTGCCGTTTTAACTTTGTTGGCGGCGAAAGATATTCACCTGTTTCAACTGCCCTGTCGCTGCAGGAAAAAACAGTTATAACTGATGAGTCAAGAGCATTCTCATCTCAGTTTGCGCCTACAGATAATCTGGATTTTACTTTTACATACCGCATCAACAAAGAGAAACATTCATCCATTTGGTCCTTCCAGGTAAAAAATGCACTTGCAACACCTATGCACGAAGGCAATTTTTATAATTACAAAACCAACAGCATCCAAAATTCCGACCTTGTAATTGTGCTGCCTATTATCAGTTATAAAATAGAGTTTTAATAGAACTCTTCCATAATTCCAAAACATTTTCTGAAAATATAATCCTTCCCGTGTTCTTTACTCCGCCTGAACTAGCTCAATGTGACGCCCATTTTATGTGTTGTCATGTTGAGTATGTCGAAACATACGAGCTGACTTACGCACACTCTTCGACCAGCTAAGAGTGACATCCACACCACCACATTTTGCCCTTTCGTATAACATGGCGCTATTGGTGCGAGCGGAATTGAGAACGTGCGCTGAAATAGTTTGCATCGATTTTCATGCTGAATTATAAAGATGTATAATAAACCGATGCAGCTTACTTTCTTGACTCCTACACTTAGAAAAACTTTTGTTTGCCCGCCGCCTCATATCTCTTTACTTTTGAACAGATTAACACTGAAGCGATGTTTAAAAAATTTTATTATATTTGTTTCAATTAATTGAGATAAAAAAACATAAACTAATTTATAAAAACCATACTCAATATGAAAAAAATCTTTACTCTGATTTCAATTATTTCAGTTTCTGCAGGCAGCGTAATGGCTCAGCCGACACCTAATGCGGGTTTCGAAACATGGACAACGCAAGGAACTTTTTTTACTTATGCTGCAGCCACCGGCTGGGACAGCCCTAATTCACAGACTGCCACAGTAGGTACCTTTGTATGTATTAAGGCCACAGCAGCTGCTGATATACACAGCGGTACTGCTGCAGTAAAATTGATTTCTAAATCTATTGCCGGCCTCGGCAATTCCCCTGGTGTTATTACCACAGGCACGCTGCCAAGCGGTTTTGGCGGGAATATTACCGGAGGTATTCCTTATACTTTAAGCCCCGACAGTATTATTGGCTGGTACAAATACACACCGGTTTCAGGAGACAATGGTTTTGTATCGTTTATGTTATTCGGTTCCGCATCCGGCAATACCGATACTATTGCTATGGCAAGCTTTAATACACCTGCAGCAACTGTGGGCACTTACACAAGATTTGCAGCTCATCTTGTTTACCGCAATTCTCACCCCGTTGTTAACTCTATGTGGCTTATAAGTTCAAGCAGAGATGGTAACAATCCTGTATTAGGCAGCACTATGTTTGTTGATGATATAAATTTAGTGTGGGCTTCAACATTGAATGTAGCTGAGCAAGCCAAGCTCGAATTAACTGTTGGGCCCAACCCAGCATCAGATCATGTTATCATCAAAAACACATTGAACCCTAAAGCTTTATTTGTTTTGTATGACATCACAGGGCGTAAAATTGTTGAAGAAAAAATTACAAATACTTCCAACTTTATTGATATAAACTCCTACCCTGCAGGCTTATATATCTATTCTATAAAAGATGAAAACGGTACAGCCCTTAAAAGCGGCAAACTTGTTATCCATAAATAATTTTTTGATATTCTAAAGCAGCTCATCTAACACTCTGGTTAAATGAGCTGCTTTTTGATTATACAGCCTTTAGTCCTTAAACTTATGCCAACAAGCCAAACTTATGCAATTGAAAAATAAATTTTATTCATCATTGTCTTTATTTTTAATTGCATGCGCAGTATCGGCGCAGGCACAGCCTTTAGGAATTATGAAAGGAGTTGTTACCGATGCATCAAATAATGAATCCATCATCGGCGCCGCAATTTATGACCTTAGTGATATTACTCATGGCGCTGTTACTGATTTTAATGGTAACTACCAATTGAAACTAAAAAACGGAAAACATACAATTGTCTGCTCATTCGTAAGTATGAAATCCGATACAATTAGTGTTACAACAGACTCCTTAAATCCCCTGGAGCATAATTTTATTTTAAAATCTACTGCAACGCAATTGCAGACTATGGTTGTTTCTGCCGGTAAATATGAGCAGAAACTCAGTGAGATTACTGTTTCTATGGAGGTTTTAAAACCATCATTGATTGAAAATAAAAATTCTGCAAATATTAAGGGAGTATTGGATCAAGCACCTGGTCTAAATATTTTAGACGGTGAACCTCAGATTCGCGGAGGCAGCGGATTTAATTTCGGCATCGGCAGCAGGGTAGCTATTTTAATTGACGGACTGCCGGCCTTAGGCGGTGATGGCGGCCGGCCTGAGTGGAATTTTATCCCTCTTGAAAATGTGGAGCAGATAGAAATTATCAAAGGAGCTTCCTCAGTAACCTATGGTTCTTCAGCACTAAGCGGCAGTGTAAATATCCGCACAGCCTACCCTACCGACAAGCCGGTTACAAAAGCATCAATATCTTCCGGCATATATGATTCTCCTTCGATACCCGGCGCAAAATGGTGGACAGGCCCTGCAAATTTTTCAAGCGCAAATTTTTTACATTCCGAAAAAATCGGACAGCTTGACCTTGTAGTGGGCGGAATGGGTATTTATGATCACGGTTATATAGGACCTTCCGCTTATCATCCCTGGCTGGGGCCGGATAATGATACAACTGTAAAGTCAAACCAAGTTGGTGAAAAAACGGGCAGGTTAAATTTTAATCTGCGTTACCGTCCCAAAAACATTACCCAGCTTAATTTTGGCATCAATGGTAATTTTATGAAATCAACAAATAATTTATCCCTGATCTGGGATAATGACTCTACCGGGCTTTATAGAGCATTCCCGCATACTATGACATTGCAGGATCAAACCATTTTTTATCTTGACCCCTTCATAAATTATTATTCAAAAAACGGATTCAAACAAAGTCTGCGGACGCGTTATTTTTACACGAAAAATTCTTTTACCAAGGATGAGCTGAACACTACCACAAATAATTCTCAGGTATTTTACAGCGAATACCAGCTTACAAAACAATTACAGAATGGGTTAAATATTACCGGAGGGGTAATTATGAATCAAACCTATGCCCATTCAGGAACCGTTTTTCAAGGCGTACTGCCAGAAAATCATCTTCAAAATTTTGCCGTTTACGCACAGTTGGATAAAAAATTCTGGAAAATCTTAAATGTTTCTGCCGGCTTCAGGGATGAGTCTTTTATCATGAATACTGACAAAGCGGTTTCAAAACCAATCTTCCGTTCAGGATTAAATTTACAGGTAGCCGAAGCAAGTTTCCTGCGTTGTTCTTTTGGCCAGGGATACCGCTTTCCAACCATCACTGAAAAGTATATTCGGTCTGATATCGGCGGATTGGCTATTTTTCCTAACCCCCAGTTACAGGCTGAATCAAGCTGGAACGCTGAAATCGGTTTTAAGCAGGGATTTAAAATTAATAATTTTGTCGGGTCAATTGACTTTGCAGCATTTTGGCAGGAGTACGCTAATACCATTGAATTTACTTACGGTACATGGGATAAACGCAAGGATGTTAATGGCGACGACAGCTTGGCCCGCGGTTTCAAATATATAAATACCGGCGCTACACGTGTGCGTGGGTTTGAGATTTCTCTGCCTGCCGAAGGCAAAATAACAAAAGACTTAAAGATCTCTGTTTTGGCTGATTATACCTATGTGCTGCCACAGGCTGTTAACCCGAATTATGTGTTTTTTGTTGACAGCTCGCAGCAGTCTATGTCATATAACTCAAGCAGCACCAACACAAAAAACAATATTTTAAAATACCGTTTTCAGTCCATTGCTAAAATTGATCTTCAGTTTACTTACAAAATATTTTCACTCGGCGGCGATATGCGTTACTACAGCAATGTGCAGAATATTGATGCAATATTTTATGCCTTTGAACCGCAGATGCACAGCGGTATTGAGCAATACAGGGACAGCCATACCGGTGGAACTATAATTTACGATGCCCGTATAGGTATGGATGTCAGCAAAAATTTTAAATTTGCTTTTGTAGTAAACAATGTATTAAATTTGAGTTATTCATTACGTCCGCTTAAAATTGAATCTCCGCGGACTTTTGCACTAAGGCTTTCTTTTAACTTTTAATATTTTCCTGTTCAGCAAATGAAAACAAAACTATTTGTTTCTATCCTGCTCTCCCTCTTTTTCGGATTGAGCATACATGCCCAATGGCAGTCAATAGGCCCCTACGGCGGGCTTGTTAAATGTTTTGACACTACCGCTTCATCCATTGTTGCGGGCACTTCCGGCGGAGGAGTTTATATCACCAGTAATAACGGCGGGCTGTGGGTGCCTGTTAATACCGGGTTGACAAATTTAGATATACAGGCTGTCGCAGTGGGCGGATCAAATATTTTTGCAGGAACAAATGGCGGCGGTATATTTTTATCAACCAATAACGGCAGCAGCTGGACAGCGGTGAATAACGGCTTAACAGACCTGGTTGTAAGTTCAATTGCCATCAGCGGAAGTAATATTTATGCCGGCACAACAGGCAGCGGTGCTGGAGTGTTTTTATCCACCAATAACGGCGGGCTTTGGACCCTTGTTAATACGGGCTTTCCGGCAGGTGTTTATGTAATGTCCTTAGCCGTAAGCGGATCAAATGTATTTGCAGGAACGGGCACCGGCGTTTATATATCATCAAATAACGGCGGACTGTGGACTGCTGTTAACAGCGGTTTAGGAAATCTTTATGTTGATGCTTTAACCGTGAGCGGAACAAAAATTTATGCCGGAACTAATACCGGTGTATATATATCTGCTAACAACGGCGGACTTTGGGCAGGGTCCGGAACTCCTTCCGGACTGGTTAAATCAATAGCTGTTAAGGGAACAAACATCTTTACAGCCGGTGCAAGCGGTGTAAATCTTTCAGTAAATAACGGCGCAAATTGGAATGCTGTTAATACCGGCATTACTACCATTTGGGTGAACTGCGTTAAGGTAAAAGGAGGCGCTGTTTTTGCAGGAACCGATGGTGACGGTGTGTTTAAAACCACTAACAACGGAACCAGCTGGACGCAGACAAGCGTAGGCTTATCAAATTTAAATACTCCTGCATTAGCTGTAAGCGGAACAAATGTTTTTGCCGGCGCTTTTCTTGGCGGTGTGTTTTTATCAGGCACTAATACAGGGCCATGGACAACAATTAATACCGGCATTACAAATACAGCCGTTCAGGCATTAGCGGCAAACGGAAGTACTATTTTTGCAGGCACCAGTGGTTCCGGAGGCGGTGTGTTTTATACAGCCAATAACGGCACCAGCTGGGCAGCTGTTAATTCAGGCTTAACAAATAATGATGTTACTTCTCTTGCAATAGCAGGTACCACCGTTTTTGCCGGAACATTCGGCGGCGGTATGTTTAAATCAGCCAACAACGGCGGACTTTGGACTGCAGCCAACACCGGCTTAACAAACACTTCTGTTCAGGCTTTAACCGTAAGCGGTACAAATATTTTTGCAGGCGTATATTACGGCGGTGTATTTTTATCATCCAACAACGGCGGAAACTGGGCTGCCGTTAATACCGGCCTAACCAATACCAATGTGAATGCCTTAACCGTAAGCGGAACAACTATTTTCGCCGGCACTTTCGGAGGCGTATTTGCCTCAACCAACAACGGTACTTCCTGGACGGCAATGAACACAGGTTTAACAAACCATGCTGTACTTTCCCTTGCAGCAAAAGGAACAAATCTTTTTGCAGGTACTGATGGCGGCGGTGTTTTCTATTCAACTGATATGGGAAACACATGGACTGCTATTAATACGGCCTTAGCTAATCTCCATGTATATTCATTGGCAGTAAACGATTCAAATGTTTTTGCCGGCACCCATGGCGATGCGGTATGGACAAGGCCTTTGAGTGATCTGCTTGTACCAGCAATAGCAGGTGTTTCAATAAGCCAGACAGGAGGCACAAACCCGACCTGTGAAGGTCAGTCAGTAACATTTACAGCTGTCCCGGTAAACGGGGGCAGTTCCCCTTCTTATCAATGGCAGGTTGACGGCGTTAATGCCGGAACAGACAATGCTTCTTTTGCAGTTTCAACGCTTACAAACGGGCAGACTGTTACATGCATCATGACTTCCAATATGATAGGTGTTACAGGCAATCCCGCATCCTCTAATTCAATTATACTAAATGTTAATCCTGCTCCTCCCATGCCGGTTATTTCTCAGAACGGATTGGTATTAACTTCCAGTGCTGTATCCGGCAACCAGTGGTATTTGAACGGAACACTTATGGCTGGCGAAACCAATCAGACATTAACGGTATTGGCCGATGGGAATTACACTGTGGCAGTAACGCTTAACGGCTGTACATCCGTTATCTCAGCAGCTGTGCTTATTTCAAATCAATTTAATGCCGCTGTTTCTATTTCTCAGACTAAAGGAACAAACCCTATGTGTGCCGGCTTGTCGGCTACGTTTACTGCTGTTCCGGTACACGGCGGTACAGCACCATCTTATCAATGGAAGAAAAACGGTGTTAATGTCGGTACGGACACCGTTGCCTATGTTACAACTTCGCTCGCGAACGGCGATGTAATTACCTGCGTTATGACTTCGAACATGCCCGGCGCAACAGGAAACCCTGCAGCATCAAATGCTATAACCATGACGGTGACTGCAGTACCTCCTGTACCTGTTATCACACAAAACGGAACTGTATTAACATCAAGCGCTGCAAGCGGAAACCAATGGTATTTGAACGGACAGCTTATTGTCGGGGCAGTTAATCAAACATATACTTTAACTCAAAACGGAAACTACACAGTAATAGTAACTATTAATGCCTGCTCATCACCGGGCTCTTCACCTGTAACCATTACCACCACAGAAATAGGGCAGGCTGCTAATGATTATTTATTTAATGTTTATCCCAACCCGAACAATGGAACTTTTAATATTTTATTTAATACTGCCGTAAAAGCGGAGTACGTATTGGAATTAAAAAATGAATTGGGCCAGGTTGTATATCACGAAACACTTACTGATTTCAGCGGACAGTATTCAAAGCAAATGAACCTGAGCCGCTACGGCAAAGGAATTTATTTGATCAGCCTCAGCAGCACCGGCAGCCGGATTGATAAAAAGGTTGTGCTGTATTAATATTTGAAAAAGAGTAAAACAAAAACGTCCTTTGGAAATTTCTGAAGGACGTTTTTGTTTTTAAAATCAATAACTAACCGAGTAAAGGGCTAAAGCCCTATAAATAACAGGTATTGCATGTAACCCCAGCCTTAAGGCTGGGGCTATGACAGCTATGCTAATCAAGGGCTTTAGCCATGATCCTTTTTTTAGCCGGTTAGCAGCGTTTTAAAATAATATGTTTTGATTCAAACTTGTTTCAGGCTTTTCAATGTTCGTTTGGATTTTTCAAAGTTCGTTTGGGTTATTCAATCTTCGAACTGAGTGAAACAATCTTGTTTAGGGCTAAACAATCTTCGATCCGACTGATTCAATCTTCAATCGGGGTGATTCAATCTTGTTTAGGGCTAAACGGTCTTCGATCGGGGTGATTCAATCTTCGATCGGGGTGATTCAATCTTCGATCGGACTGAAACAATCTTGTTTACCTTAGAGCCTATTGTAGAAGCTAACTGGTTGGTTGTTGCAGTTACTACACAGCAGGATTTTACCATCAGCAGTTTAACACCGGGTGCAAAGTACTGGTTCAGGGTAGCTTTGATTACCCCTGCCGGTCAGCAGCCTTGGAGTAATGCCGTAATGGTGCATGTTGTGTAAGCATCATTGGTTTAGAAAATTAAACTCCCTCGTTGGGCGTAGCGTCCCGCTACGCCCATTTTAACAAGGCTTCCAGCCTATTTTTATATTAATTTACCGCTTCTGTTTCGCATTGTCCGGCAAGATGCCGGTTAAAGAAAGCGCTGCGGGACGTAGCGCTTAACATTATCAATTAATATTTCACGCTACGCTGAAAGGGTTGCGAACTCCTCACTGTTAATGTTAAAATAAATATGAAATGTTTAAAGAAGCTTTAAATCCTGATAGTCCAACCCCTGCAATACTTTCTCTGAAAGTATATATATTATGATTGAAAACAGTGCCCGAAGCATCGTCAATATCTATCTGTTCATAAGTTTCATTTCCGCCAATTTTTGAGTAAAGTAATGAGTACGAAAATTCGGAGCCAATAAAAATATTTTTAAATAGGTGTATGCGAACACCCAAAAAGGAACCTATTCCTGCGGACAATCCACCATCTATTTTGGTTGTTATTATAGTTGTTGAAGGCATACCATTATTAATACTACGATCATTAGCTTTATAATTATATTTTCCATAAATATTGATTGGGGCTTCAAAACCAGTATAAAAATTAATTTTACCCTTTACAATATTCCATTCTATTCCTGGAATATAGTTTGTTGTTGTCTGCTTTAAGCTGATATCATCAGTGCCATCATGCAAATATGGAAGTTCATAATAATTGCTCATATTTATTCTTGTTATTCCTGTCTTAATACGAATAGATATGTTTTCTTTAAAAATATAGTTAATTATTAACCCCAAAGAATACGAATTGTTTTTTTTATCTCCGCCCCGAATGTCCCCACCGTGGAATAAAGGATTGTTATCACTAAACATAGTAAAAGGTGGCAATTTGTCTACCGTATTTATCTGGACGCCAATACTCCACTTACTTAGCTTAGCCTTAGCGATGTTTTCAATGTTGGGGATAGTTTGGGCAAAAGAAAAGTATGAGAGAAAAAATAAAAAGGGAAAAAGAAAAGCAGAGTGGAAATGTTTTTTCATAGATCAAATTCTATTTATTATTTAATTTAAAAAAATTTAATTGAGAAACAGCCATCCGTATTTTATAAATACCATTTGTAACAATTTCGATAAGCAATGGAAAAGGTCGTTTATTTTGCCACAAAGGAATGTCAATAAAACAACAAAAACAAAAGTGTTTTTTGATTTATTCAAACATGTCCGCATTGCCCTAAAGACAGGCCTCTTGTTGTCTAGAAAAGGTTTAAATAACTGGGGTAGTTTGAATGCGGGAAGGATTGTAATATGGTTTTCAATTTAACGCAAACAAAGAGGCTGCCCGGTAGGCGCGAAGTTCAGCGCTAGGCAAGAGGGGAGATACTTCGTGTCATTTATAAAAGGTAAGCTGCGCTTACCATACAATTCTTATAAAGTTTCCGTTAAGCGGAAGCCAGAAATGCAGAACCAGAATTTGTTATGTCAGTATACAGCTCCGCTTTCTTTAACCAGCAATAATTTTTTAATTATTATCTTTGCTTTATGAAGCAGGCAGTAAATAAAAAGCAAGAGTTGATTGAGCTGATAACAGCCAGCAGCAAAACGATACTCGAATATGGCGTTAAGCGTTTGGGAATATTCGGCTCATTTGTCCGCGACGAAGCCAAGGAAGATAGTGATGTTGATTTTTTTGTAGAGTTTCATCCTGCACAAAAAAACTTTGATAATTTTATGGACCTCGCATTTTTTCTTCAGGAACTTTCCGGCAGAAAAATTGAACTTGTTACTCCGCAGTCTTTAAGCAAATTTATTGGTCCTTACATTTTAAAAGAAGTAGAATATGTCACCCTCGCTGCCTGAGTTTTTAAAACATATACTTGAGGAATGTGATTTCATTCTTGAGGTTACTCAAAACAAAACTTCCGAACAAACCTTTGATGATAAAACTGTGTCCCGCGCAATTATCCGCAGTTTGGAAATTATTGGAGAGGCTGCAAAAAAACTCGATGATGATTTCAGATTACAGCACCCGCAGATAGAATGGAAAAAAATTGCAGGTACCAGGGATATGATAATACATCATTATTTTGGAATTGACTATGATATAGTTTGGAATATTATAACAAATAAAATACCTGATTTACAGCATCTAATAACATCTCTTTTAGAGGAATTGGGTTAATGCTTACAAGATGTGTAGTCAATCAATTTATAAAATAATATCGCCAATTAATTTCAGAAACGCGTAAAAACAAAAACGTCCTTCGGAAATTTCCGAAGGACGTTTTGTTTTAAAATATTTTTACTACGAAATTCCTTAACCCGAAAAACTTAATCTTCCCCAAGCAGCAACAGCGAACCTATTCTTGTATGCGAATCATTCGGCGTTGTTTTCTTCTTGTAAACTACACGGTATGTATAAACACCGTCTGGCGATTTATCACCCTTCACTTTGCCGTCCCAACCCTTTTTTAAATCATTTGTTTCAAAAATAAGATTACCCCATCTGTTGAATATATACAGCTGGAAATCTGTTATATCATTTGCATAAACATAAAACACGTCATTATCATTATCACCGTTCGGCGTAAAGGCATTCGGAATATAAAGAGATTCAAAATCATTTATAGTAACATTCATCGACATACTGTCAATACAGGTCATTCCAAGTCCCCTGTAAATTGCATAAAGTGTAACATTATAAATGCCCGGATTTTTATACTCCACAGAAGTATTGAAGTCGGTTGAATCAATTTTGCCGTTGCCGTAATTCCAAATCCATGAAGTATAATAAGAGCTTGAATTTACAAGCGAAACAGGTGTGCCGAAGAAAATAGTTTCTGAATTGCCAAGGCTGAAAAGCGCAGCAGGCTGATTCTTTACTGTTACTGAATTTAAAACAACAGTATCATCTTTGCAGCCGAAAGAATTTACAACAGCCAACGAAACATTGTAAACTCCGGCATTAGCAAACACATGCTCTGGCGGTCCGTTTCCGGTATAAACGGTGCCGTCCCCGAATTTCCAATCCCATTTTACTGCATCAATAGAAGATGAATTAGTAAAGAGCACAGTTTGGCCGTTACAGATTGCTGTTTTGTTTTGAGAAAATGCAGCCTTCGGCGAAGGCATCACGTACACCGTTCCATGTGTAGTATCGGCACAGCCTTCTATTGAATGTACTATTAAAGTAATAGGATAAGTACCAACAGCATGGTATGGATGCGAAGGATTCTGAAGTGTTGATGAGGGCCCGCCATCACCGAAATTCCAAAGCCAGGAAGCTGCATGAACCGAAATATCTTCAAACTGCTCAGGCAGCGGATAGCAGGTAGAGTCGGAAAGATAAGAAATATGCGCTGTAGGAACCGCCCATACAGAAACAAGATTCGGGCGGTAAAGTGTGTCTGTAAAAATTGAATTTCCTGCAGTAAATTTAACATTATAATTTCCCGGAACAGTATAGTTATGTGTCGGGTTCTGCAGGGTTGATGAGGGACTGCCGTCGCCGAAATTCCAATTCCATAGTGTAGGATTGCCTGTGGTCATATCAGTAAAAGTTACAGACGTACCGCCGCAGTGGTAATTCGGAGTAAACGTAAAATCAGGGTGAATAGCAGGCGCTAAAAATATAACCACTGTATTTGTACAAAACCCTGTACATCCTTTTGAATCAGTAACAGCAACAGTATAAGTATAAGGGCCGGTTCCGCCGTAAAGATGTGTTCCAACAGCATTCGTATCAATACCGCCGTCGCCGAAATTCCAGGTGTATCTGTAAGGCGCTGTTCCGCCGGTAAAATTCGCGTTGAAACCGGTATGGGCTCCAAGGTATAAAGGAGCAGCGCTGCAGGCAATTGCTGGCAGCGGATTTACTGTCATTACAAAAGGAAGAGATACTGCAGGAGAATTCAAAGGACAGGCATAAGAGCTGGTCATTGCGCAGGTGATAATATCACCGTTATTGAAACTGGTAGAAGTAAACGAACTTTGATTGATCCCATTGCTTACCCCGTTAACTTTCCAGTTATAACCCGGATGGCTGCCGCCGTTCACCGGAACAGCAAAAAATGTACTCGGCTCTCCATGGCAGATAACAGCCGCTGAGGTTGAAACGTAAACATCTGCAGGCAGAAACGGTACAACATTTATATAAGAAGTATCAATAGCTGACCACCCGCAGCAAGGTGATTCTGTCTGAAGAGTAATCATATAAACACCCACAGTATTCGGGAATAAATAAGTAAAGGCTGCTGAAGTCCCCGACTGAGCAGGTGTTGAAGAACCAGGGTTGTAAATATTCCATTTGTATGCTGTAACAGTGAAAACAGAATCGAAGGCAGCTGTATAGGTTGCACTGCTGCCGGGGCAAACTGTATCGCTGCCTACAACACGCGGTAAATAAGGAGTTCCGTCTTTAAAAACACCTGTAAAATCAGTAAACATATAAGGAACCCCATCAACAACAAGTGTTATTGAATGACGCCCTCCTATTGAATACTGAGTTTGCGCGCTGTCGCCGTTAGCGCTGAGCGGATAAGATCCGCCGTCAAAAAACCATTGAATAATTCCCGTTGCGTTTGTTGTGTAAGTGATCTTTGAATAAGTACAGCCGGTGTTTTTTACATAAATTGCCGGCTCCACTGTTGATCTCATATCCGATTGCGCGATTGTAACACCGGCAGGGTCTTCAAACAAAGGCAGACTCACTCCTGCAACACCATTACCGCCGTCGCCGCCTTTACCGCCTGCACCGCCCGCACCGCTTGCACCGCCTCCGCCCATACTGCATCCCGGCCGAAGTCCCGCACCAAATCCGCCGTTGCCGCCTACACCGCCCGGAGTGCCTCCGATCCCGCCGATACCCTGCAGTCCTGAATTAAGCAGACAGTCTTTCAAAGAACTATTTACCCCGTTGCTGTCAATATAAATCCCGAAAGAACCGCCTCCTCCTTTTCCTCCTGTTGCACCAAAACCTCCCTGACCGCCTTCTCCCCCGCCTGATCCGCCTGCACCTGCACCGTTAAAATCACCAAAACATGTACTAACCCCGCCTTTTGCTCCTCCTCCTCCTCCGCCGCCGCCGCCGCCGCCATGCACTCCTTGTATTCCTATCTGCCCATCGCCGGGAAGAAAATATCGTCCATAAACAATTATTCCATTGGCACCATTTGCACTCATAGCACCATTAGCGCCGTCAGCACCGGGCCTGCCGTCATTTGCCGGTGTTCCGGAACAGCCTAATAAACTTCCTACATAATAAAATGCACCCTGTCCGCCTACGCCTCCGGCGCCCCCATTCACTCCCAAGCCGGTCTGACCAACTGCCCCATCAGGGCTGGTTCCGCCAAACCCAAAACATTGACCGGTGCCTCTTGCGCCGCCGTCTCCGCCGTTTCCTCCCGAATTGCTTCCGGGATAAGAACCTGTACCGCCTGCACCGCCCAGAGTACAGCATCCGCCTCCATCGTCGCCCGGCTGTCCTTGTACACCATTTGCGCCGTTAACGCCGTTTGCACCAGCCACGCCGGCAAAGCCATCGGTTGCATTTCCGGAAGTAACATTTAATCTTGAAATATCATAAGAAGAACACTTGGCAAGATGAATCCCGTAGGTGCTTACACTGTTGCCTCTCGCATCATTAACAATAATCGTAATATCATGAATACTGAAATTGCTGATACCTGAGCATTCCACTGCCACAATGCGGTTGGGAACAGTATCAACATGGGTTGAATCCCTGTAAATAACAGTGTGCAGTGAATTACTCTTCTTCCATGTTACAGGGTCAAAGCCTCCTTCCATTGAAATACCGCTTATCATTATAAGTTCATTGGAAATAGTATAATTTCCTGCGGCAAGCCATAGGCGGTTGTTTGCTGCGCTGGCCAGAGTGAAAGCGTAAGGAAGTGATGCAGGAGTTGAGATTGAGCCGGCTGATCCGCTTGAAGCCCCTGAAGGTGTAACATAAATAATACTGCACTGCTGTGCGAAAGAGTTTCCAGTGCCCAGATTCCACGCAGCAATCAAAAGAAATACTCTTAGTATAAGTTTGTAACGGAATTCCAAAATCATATCTTATTCTTAAATAGTAATACCTGTCATTTCAGAATTCTGGATGGGGTTTTTCTTGAAAAGGTTGCATCTGATATCAAACATTTCAATTAAAAATATGTTCTGTTTTTTATTTATAATTCATATCAAAAAAGGCCTGCTCCCATCAACCTGCAGACTATTCCTGATAGATAAGTTTAGTGTATTGTTTTTTGCCCTTGTATTCTACTTCCAGGAGGTACATTCCTGGAGAAAGCCTGCCGTAAATACCCTCCACTTTAATTTGCTGCGGACCCTTGCTGCAATTTTTATTTTCAGAAATTATACGCTGCCCTTCTAAATTCATTAAAGAAATTTTCAGTGTGCTCTCCGTTTCAAACGCTGCATTGATATTTATTTCAGAAGAAAAAGGATTTGGAAATACTGTGAAAGTTAAGCCGTCAAAAGAAAGATTATCAATCCCTGTCTGGATTTTTACAAATGCAGGTTTATCAGTTGTGTCTGAACAGCCGTGCACGTTTGTAACAATAAGCGAAATCGTATAGTTTCCGTTGACGGAATAAAAATGAACCGGATTTTGAATTGTTGAGGCGGGACTGCCGTCGCCGAAATTCCATAACCAGGTCCAGGCATCAATTGAATTATCTGCAAGATGAGCTGTATCTCCGCTCAGCGACATAAATGCCTGGAAGTTAGCAACAGGTCTTGCATACACAAAAACCTGGCTTGATACAACAGCGCTGTCCATTCCTGTTGCACTAAACGCTCTCAGCTTTACATTGTATATTCCTGAATTGGTATAAAGGTGTGAAGGATTGGCCAAAACGGAACTTGTGCCGTCGCCGAAATTCCAGAGATAGGTAATTGCATAAACGCTGGCATTTGTAAAGTGAACCATAAGCGCTTCACAGCCGCTTGTAACAGATGCTTCAAATGCAGCATTTAACCTGGTAGCAATAAGAACAGTACCTGAACAGCTGCCTGTACAGCCGTTGGAATCACTTACATTCACCTGGTAATTATATGTTCCTGCTGCCTGATAAATATGCGAAACTGTATCGCCCAAACCGAGTGAGGCATCTCCAAAACCCCAATTATAAGTATAAGGTGCTCCCCAGCCAGATGTAACGTGTGCAATTAATCTTGTTGGATCTCCTGAGAAAAAAGAGTCGGCACTGCATGTCACAACGGGCGGGTTAATCACGGTAACATATATAGAATTTGAGGTGTCTTTCTGCCCGGTTGAACATCCCAAGGCAGAAGTAACGATGCAGGTAACACTGTCAGCATTTCCCAATGTGGATGAAACGAATACCGGGTAATTACCTCCCGCAGGAGAGCCGTTTATTAACCATTGATAACCTGGCGCTGTTCCCGCATTAGAAGCCGCAGCGCTGAAATTAAAGGTACCATTGCTGCAAACAACATTTGATGAATTTTCCGATTGAATAGAAACTGTCGGCCGGGAAATGTTTCCCACAGTCAAACTAACCGTATCAGGGAATGATTCTCCGCAGCAGTAATCAATGCTTTTTAAAATTACCATATAAGTCCCTGCTGAGTCAAAGGTGTGGGTCACATTTTGAAAAGCTGGGCCGGTCACAGTATCTGTAACGTTGTTTCTGATAAAGTACCATTCATAGTCAGTGGCTGTTGCCGAGCAGGAAAATGTATGCGTTCCGCCCTTACAAACAGGTGTGTTTGTAGTTGAAATAGCAGGCGTAAAACCGCTTCCTGAATTAAATATTTCAATAAAATCGGTATAGGTATATGAAATGCCGTTGTTTACCATTGTAAACGTTTTTCTTCCCTGGGTTGTATATTTAGTTGTTGCTGTAATCCCGCTCCCTGAAGCCGGCGTGGCTCCTGCCCCAAAAAACCAAATCACTGTTCCTGTCGCATTTGTTGAAAATATTACCGGTGCATTCGTACAGCCGGAATACTGCACAAATACAAAAGGCTGTTGTAAAGAATAAACATTCTGCTCGGTTACAGCTGTTCCGCTGCCATCTTCGTACAATGTTGCACTTAGGCCGTCTGATCCGTCTCCGCCGTCTCCGCCGTCTCCGCCTTTACCGCCTTTACCTCCATTACCTCCTGCCCCGACATAGCCGTTTGCATAGCCTCCCTGAGGTCCGCCAAGACCGCCTGTTCCGCCTGTTCCGCCTGAACCGCCTGCACCACCTAAGCCGTAGGCTCCTGAGGTTAACTTAGTATCTTTTAAAATCCCGTTCGCACCATTATTATAAGTATAAATTGCGAATGAACCGCCCCCGCCTGTACCGCCTATACCGCCGATTGCAGACTGTCCTCCTTCACCGCCGCCACCGCCGCCAGCTCCGGTGCCATTCAAGTTTGGAGGGAATGGAAAACCAAAACAATCATGGGGAATACCGCCGATAGATCCGCCGCCGCCTCCGCCGCCTCCGCCTGATCCAACAGTTCCGTCTGAGCCTAACAAACCATCTCCCGGAACATAAAATCCGGCAGAAAATGAGGCCGTGCCATTTGAGCCTATCAGGCCTGCAAGTCCATCAGCACCATCTGTTCCGGCAATTCCATCATTCAAACCTGTACGGGGAGGAGTTGTAGGAAAAATACAAGTAACAATTTTTTGTCCGCCGCCGCCGCCATATCCGCCTCCGCTTCCGCTTACCTGCCCGTTCTGGCCGTGATAACCGTTAGTAGCAAAAGCAGGATCTCCGCAGAGTGAGCACGCTGCTGTGCCTCTATCTCCTCCTGATCCGCCGTTGCCCCCAGCCAAACTTCCCGGAAATGTACCTGATCCGCCGGCACCGCCGAGACTGTCGCCGGAATGATGGTCGCTCCCGTCTTTGCCTATTAATCCATTAGCGCCGGCTAAACCGCTCGTGCCATTGGTTCCAGAGGTTCCGTTCCCGGCATTCCCTGCTGTAATTTTACAGCGGACAATTTGGTAATTAGAACAGCCGCTCATATGAATGCCATACGTTGAAATCCCTCCTCCAAAGGCATTGGCGGTTCTTATTGTTAAATCCTGAAAACGAAAATTACTGATGCTGCTGCAATAGATTGCAACCAAGCGGTTAGGATTTGTTTCTAAATTGGAATTATTTCTGAAAATTGTGGTTGCGCCTGAGTTGCTTTTTTTCCATGTTGAAGAATTGTAGCCGCCCTCTATTGTTAGATTCGACAGCATAACCAAAGGATTGGAAATATTATATGTTCCTGAGGCAATAAATATTTTATTATCAGCGGCGGTGGCAAGTGTAAGAGCATAGGCAAGAGATGCCGGGGCTGCTTTTGTTCCAGCAGTACCTGAAGATGCGCCATTCGGAGTTACATAAATAACAGTGCATTGCTGAGCAGATGCTATACCTGATGAAGTAAGCAGAATACTGCCAATCAAAAAGCGAACTGCAGAGCAAATCCTGTTTTTAAAAGATAAATATTTAAAAGAAATACTCATTAACAATTAATTTGAAAATTTTTAAAACTCAGGCAATCTGATAATAGAAATTATAATTAGCAGTTGTTCAAATTAAAACGACCGCATTTTTCAAGAATCTTTAATTTACAATAATTTTTTTAATTATTACGTTATTTAAAGAATCGTTTACCTGCATAGCATTCCCATTCGATACATGCTGCGAAGGCAATATTAGTTTTACAAAATATATTCCTTTCGGATGACTGCTTAAATCAATTACTAAAGCCTGCGTTTTAATATTTGATGTTTGAAAAACGGTTTCTCCAAGAACATTGAATACAGATAAATTTTCAATACTGCTTAAGCAAAGCGGGCAGTCTGAAATCTGAAGCGTAAATTTTCCTTCATTGGGGTTAGGATAAATCTGCAATCTATAATCAGAAGAAGCAGATTCATCAATTCCTGTGGTTTTTTCAATTACAATAACTACGCTTGTTACTGTGGAGGTGCAGTTAAAATTATATGAAGTCAGTGTGACAGTGTAAGTTCCAATAGCTGTATAAACATGTGTCGGGTTTTGATCATGTGAAATGGAACCGTCGCCAAAATTCCATAACCACGCAGTTGAATTAGCGCTTGTATTGGTAAATGTAACCATTCCAAGACCATTCAAATCAATAGTATCATTCGATTTGGTGAAGGATGAAGTAAGTCCAAGAGAAGAACAGTTATTTTGAATTGTAACCACTGAAGTTGTAGTGTCCGAACATACTCCATTGCTTACAATAAGAAAAACATTATACTGCCCAGGGGAAACATAAGTATGCGAAGCCCCTTGCAAAGTATCATTCGGAGAACCATCTCCAAAATTCCAATTCCATGAAGTCGGGGCAGGAGAAGAAATGTCAGTAAAAGTAACCAAAGTACCTTCTGTTGCAGTGCCCGGAGAACTAAAAGCCGCATTCATCAGCGGCAAAATAGTAAGGGTAAGGCTGTCCTGTGTAAAACATCCGGCCGGACTTGTAATTTTAACAGAGTACATTCCTGCAGTAGTTGTCTGCAGTGTCTGAGAGGTACCAACCTGCGCATTATTCAATTTCCATATATAAGTACAGCCCGGGTTTCCTGCGTCTAATAGAGGATGCGGATAATTAGGGCATATTGTTACGTTATTTCCGAGTTCAATTTGAGGGTCCCTAATAGTTACCTTAATTGTGTCTTTTCCAGTGCATCCGCTGACACTTGTAAGCGAAACAGTGTAAATGCCTGCATCAATTGTTTGCAGTGTCTGCGAATTTGTTCCGACAGGGTTTGAGTTCCTTGTCCATAAATAGGTCTGCATCCCAGTTAATCCTGGATCCAAAATCGGCAGCGAGCTTGTTGTACAAAGGAGAATATCAGGCCCAAGTGTAAATGGAAGATGAGTGTATATATGCAGATTCATTGTGTCGCTGCTGGAACAGCTGCCGTAGCTGACATTTACTGAATATGCTCCAGCTGATGAAGTTTGCAGAGTCCGTGTGTTGCCTCCTATTGCGGCGCCATTTAGTTTCCATTGATATGTCGCCCCGGGATTACCGGCATCAAGCAATGGCTTCTGGTCGGTGAAGCACATAGAAGTATCACGGCCTATATTCACAACAGGGGCTGTAATAACTTCAATATCTTTAGTTGTAACTGAAGTACCGCAGCAACTGGTTGTGGTGAGCACAACGGTATGAGTTCCAGCGGAAGCAAAAGTAACGTTCCCGGGGCTCTGAACAGCTGATGACGCAATTGAACCTCCAGGTATGCTCCAGTTATAAGAAGCCGCTGTTCCGGTAGTAAGAATGTTTACAGCATCGCCGATGCATGAAACAATTTTTGAGGAAGTAATCTGCGGAGGCGGGAAATCGGTTGGAATATTGATGTAATTGGCAAGCGGGTATGGCACACCGTCAACAATCAATGTAATGCTCCTGAAACCGGGCATTCCGCTTGCATATTGAACGGTTACATTTGTGCCGGATGCTGTGGTGGGGGTTGCTCCAAAACCAAAAACCCAGTCAACATTACCGGTTGCAGTAGTTGTAAAAGTGACATCTGAATTTGAACAGCCCGAAAAAGCTGCAGTTACAGTAGGTTCAAAAGGATTATACATGTTTGACAGCATTATCTGCTCCTGCCCCGGCTGTTCATACAAATCTATACTTGCACCATCTGATCCGTTACCTCCGGGTCCGCCTTGTCCGCCTTGCCCGCCGACTCCGCCGGGACCGCCTTCTCCTGTATTGCAGCTATGCGAAAATGTCTGGTCGTTCATCAAATTGCCGCCAAGACCGCCGATACCCCCTGCACCGCCTGCGCCCCCGATACCGCCCGTACCGCCGGTACCGCCTTGACCAGGATTTAAAGTACAATCCCTTATAACCCCGTTTATTCCATTAGCCCAGACAAAAACTGAGAAGGATGCTCCTGCACCAGGTGCCCCGAACCCGGGAAAACCTCCCTGACCGCCTTCTCCTCCTCCGCCGCCGCCTGCGCCTGCACCTGAAACATAACTTACAGTATCGCCATTTGTTGGATTTATTATAGCAGGCTGACATCCTTTTGCACCGCCGCCGCCACCGCCGCCGCCGCCGCCGCCGTTTTTACCCTGCAGGCCTATAGTACCTGTTCCGGGAACATAATAACCGCTTGTATATGCTGCTACTCCTTGTGTTCCGCTAAGTCCAATCACGCCGTCAATTCCAACATGCCCCACTTTGCCGTAGTTTGTTGCAGGGTCTGAATTACATTGATTTTGGTAATATTGAGCAGCACACACACCCGCACCGCCGTCACCGCCGGGAACACCGCCATATCCTAATCCGAAATATCCTGGCAGTCCGGGGTTGGTATAATCACTTCCTATTTTATTATAATAGTAAGTATATCCAAGTATTACATTGGTATCCAGAATAAAACCACCGCGTTCTCCGCCCATACCGCCATTACCTCCTGCATAACTTCCCGGGTAAGAACAGCAGCCGCCGATTCCGGCAATCCTGCAGCAAAAACTTGTATCTACCCCGGGCTGGCCGGCAGTGCCGGGTGCGCCATTCAATGCCGGTGTACCGGGAAGTCCTGGTAATCCGGCAGAACCGTTACCGGCATTTACTTTGCATCTTGAGATAACATAATTAGAACAGTTATTGATATAAATTCCATAAACGCTGACACCATCACCTACAGCGTTCGCGATATTAATTGTAAGATCCAACAAACGAAAGCCCGAAACGCCGGAACAGTATAAACCCACAAGCCTGTTTGGATTGGAAAGATTGTTTGAGTTATCGCGGCTAATTATAGTGATATTAGCGTTACTCTTTATCCAGGTGGAAGAATTATAACCGCCTTCAATAGTGACATTGGCGGGTATGGTAAGTGCATTACTCAAATTGTAGGTTCCTGATGATATCCTCATAATTTTATTTACGGAATTCATCAGTGTCAATCCATAAGCTAAATTTGCAGGAACAGCTTTCGTTCCCGCCACTCCCGATGATGCACCGGATGGACTCACATAAACATAACCGCATTCCTGACCAGAAACATCAAGAACGGTTAGAGCAAAAATCAGGACAATAAAATGTTTGTAAAAAGCTGCCATTAAATATTTATTATTTCACACTTCCAAATCCCCAGCAAAAGTAAGGTAATGTTATTAAAATTATTAAAATAATCCAAATAAATTATTCAAAAAGTCTAAATATCTTTATTTGAAAGTTTAAATGAGAGCAGCGTTTTTGCAAATTCTTTAATCGAACTCCTTGGTAAATAGGATTAGCTCAGGTAAATCCCCTATTTGAAGGCTTATTTTATAAGCAGCAACTCAATAATGTCCATTCAAATAAGAAGAATGATAGCAACTGAAGTATAAATGTTCATTCAGGTCACAAGAATGATCATTCACACAATAAAGATGATCATTCAGGTTACAAAGGTGAATATTCTTGTCACAAAAGTGAATATTCATATCGCAAGAATGAAAATTTACATTATCAGAATGATCATTCTTATAGAAAAACCGATCTTATTGAGACCACTGCAAAACTCACGTTTAAGAAAATCCGCCATTTTTTATAATGATTTTGGGATCACATTTTAAATTTCAACTTCAATTTCGGAACTTTTTTCTTAGGTTTTTCTCTAAGAAGTTCTTTTTGGGCGAACTCA
>CAINDA010000049.1 GCA_903847205.1 uncultured Bacteroidota bacterium | reverse complement strand
TGCTTACTTTGAAAAAATAAATGGTAAAATAGTTCTAAAAATAGCACTAAATAAGAAAAGGCGTGCTTGGTTTTCGGGAATATGGAATCATTCAAAATTGTTTGAATTTCCTTTTCATTTTTCTAATGCGTAATCTGGGTTTAATCAATCTCTAGATTAGGAGTTGGATGAAACTAGATGGTTTTATCAATCTCGGGAATAGGAGTTTGATTAAAACACGTGTTTTTACAAATGCGGATTCTATATTATAAGAATCCGCATTTGTTTTTATAAGATTATATTTGCTTGAATAAATGTAATAGCAAGTATTCAAAACCCATAAAAATGACGGATGGTTTATTATTTAATTAAAAAATCACCTGCAATTACCACGAAATATTCAATAACAAATGAGCGACACTAATGAAATAGATAACAATGTTTTAAAAGCTTGGCGAATGGCTTCAGCAGATTTGGGTTTAAGTATTCAATCTCCATTTACTTTAACAATGCCGACTGGTAAACAAATCACTTATGGACTGTTAATAAAAGACTTTGGTTCTGACCTTGGAATTATTATCTATACAACTTTTGACAGAGATGATGTTGATGATGAGCCTTGGAAATATGGCTATTATAGTTCCGCACTAAATCCAGAACACTACAGCAAATATGACAGAAAATATTTTATTGAAGCACTAACCGATTGGGGTTATTTTGGTGACATCAAATCTAAACCAGACTGGTATAAAGGTCATTTAAATAGTCAAAACAAAGAATTTTAACTGCAGTCTCCAGTGGGCGCTGACATTTTTAACTAAGGCAAATAAATTGAATTGGATTAATGAAATAAGAAATTTTTTAGAAGACTATTCTGGAGTTTATCCAGACAATAAAGACACTGATATTTTTAAAGATATGGGAGTAACTGGTGACGACTTTCATGAAATGATTGAGAAATATTCCAAGAAATACCACATAGATATGTCAGACTATAAATGGTATTTCCATGCTGACGAAGAAGGACAAAGTAGTATTGGCAGCATCTTTTTCAAGCCGCCATACGAAAGGGTTCAAAGAATTGCTGTTACACCACAAATGCTTGCTGACTTCATTGTTACAAAGAAATTGGAAATTGAATATCCAGAACATGAAATTCCAAAACAACGAACTGACTTAACGATTAATGCAATAATATTAACATTATTTCTAATTGGACTAGGAGTTTGGATAATAATGAAAATCGTTAAATAGCATGAATTAAAATGGCGTGCCACACAACATAGGCCTCTATCCACCTTATTTATAATCCTATTTTTCTTTAATAACAAATTCTACCCTCCTATTCATCAGCCTTCCTGCTTCTGTATCATTTGCTGTTAATGGTTTTGTGCTGCCATAACCTTTATAGCTGATGCGGTTATTTACAATTCCTTTATTTATCAAATAATCGGCAACAGCCTTTGCTCTTGCTTCAGATAATTTTTGATTGACTTCTTCTTTACCAATATTATCAGTGTAGCCGGACAACGCTATTTTGTATTCTGATTTTGTATTTAAATAATCAGCTACTTTATTTAATTCTTCATAAGAGGCAGAGAGTATTTCTGATTTATTGGTTTCAAATACAAGATTTTTTAAAATAACTTGTTCGTCTAATGGAGGAGCAATAATATCAATAGGGGTTTTGGTTTCATTTACAGCAGGTATGCTTTCTTTTGCTTTTTGTTTGAAGTTGCATCCGCCGGCATCTGATATTTCAATAACCGAAACTTCGTCTAAATAGTAATAAGCTGCATCAACAGTAAAATTATAATGATGATTGGCAGGAAATTTTCTTTTCAAAGCTGAGAGGTTATCCACATTTTTAATCGGGGTGTTATCCCCATCATAAAAATTACCGATAGTAATGTATTGCTCACCTCCTTTAGCCCTCATCGTATCGCTGATCAAAGTCCAGTCGGTTTTATTATCTAAAAACCGGCCGGCTTTGTTTTCTATCTGCGGCTTATAATTTAAAATTAACCCGTTTTTTTCTTTGATTTTATCTTCAGATAAATACATCCCTGCTTTGTTAGTGTAAGCCGCAGATTTATCAGATAAACTGATATAAAATGAACAGCAGTAAAGCTGATTTTTTTTTAATGGGCTTAGTAATTTACATTGAATATATTCCCGATAGTCACCCATACGAGGCTTACATAATATTATAGCTGCATATCCATCCCCATTAAATGGTTTCTGGCTTCCTCCGAAATTCTCGTTTGGATTTGTTAATTTATTTAAACTGCAGGTATTAAAATAGTCAGGAGTTGATTCATTAGGACATTCCCATTTTTTGACAAGCTTATCAAATTCAGCTTCCATTTCCGGACATTTTTTAAACTCCTCAAAACTATTATTGGGTACCAGATTCTGCCCTGAAGCAGCCTGATAACTAATAAATAGAATTAAAGTTGTTTTTAAAAAAGTGTTCATCTGATTTGCTTTGGTTCGCACAATGCTATGCTGCCTTTTAAAGCTAAACCAAATATATTGAATTCTTTAGGAAGGATTAAAATTATCTTTTACCCAGCAATCAAATCACAAAACCAAAAACCTTTAGTCAGCGGTTTATCCGGATCGAAATCAGTGGTTTTAATTTCTAAAGGTTTATATACCTTTTCGCCTGTTGTAAAATGAATAGGAGTTTTAAAGATAGGGCCGGCAAAGCAGAAGGTATGGTATTCGCCGTTTTCGCCGCAAGGATCAACATTGGCAGGAAGTGTTTTTATGAATTCTTCGTTTATCTCCTCTCCCACCCTGTCTTGGCCTAAATAAGCATCATTCACGCAGCAGGTAATAGTTTTAAATCCGTTTGTAAGAAACTCATTAATCAGTTCTTTTGTATCTCTTTTCCATAAGGGGAATTCAGCAGTCAACCCAGCCTTAGCTAAATTGTTTTCGCGGTAAGTGCGAAGATCTTCCAGAAAAATATCGCCGAAAATAACCTTGCTTACACCCTGCGCTTTATATTTGAGCAAAAGGGTTTCCATTGTTTTTTCGTATTCGGCATTGGTACCTTCGCTCACAAACATCTTCAATAAAGGCAGACCAATTGATTTTGCCTGCATATCCAATAGCTCTTCCCTCACCCCATGCATCGAAACTCTTTTAAACTCAGCGTTTAAAGTTGTAAGCAGCGCAGTGATTATATATTTGTTTTCCTGCTTTACTTTATACAAAGCCAGAGCTGAGTCCTTACCTCCGCTCCAGCAGAAAATAGCTTTTGGTTTCATCTTTATTTAATTTGATAATGTGAATCTACTTATCTCAGATTGGAATTGATGTTTTGCGCTTGGTCATCCTGAGCCTGTCGAAGGATGTGGGAAGGCTCGCGCACCTCCTTCGACAGGCTCAGGATGACAATACACAATTTGTATTATCAAATTGAGCTTATTTAAAACAAAAATAACCCGGAATAATACCAACTGCAAAACTGTCAACAGCAGCGCCGGAAGCAGTGTAACGCAATACTTTTCCGCTGCTGGTATAATTTCCGGCATCAGCGCCGTATAAATAATCATTAGCCGGGTCAATACCCAAGCCATAAAAGTTTCTGTTAATAACAGCTGATGCACTTAAAGAAGTTGATGCGCATGCCTGAGAATAAACCTTGCCGTTATAAGTATAATACAAAATAGTTTTTGCAGTATTAGTAACAAGGCTCATAGGCTGCGAAGTTGTTGAAGAAAAAGGCAGTGAGAAATCAATAGTGTTCGTTGACGCATCAATACGCACCAACCGGCCGGGTTTTACTAATGTTGTAAAGGTTTGATCCCACTGCCCGATGCACAATACCCATATTTTTCCATTGGCATCTACTTTAATACACTGCGGATTAGGTCCAGCGTTAATATTAGTTAATACGGTATTAGTCGCACTGTTAATAACCGTCACAACACTGTCGTTTCCAAATCCTCCGCAGCATGCCGCATAAACAAAGTTTCCGGCTTTTACCATTTCTTCTGCTCCATTTCCTGTAGGGATAGTCGCAGTAACCGTTTTAGAATTAAGATCAATTACTTTTATTGAACCGCCTGTAGAACCCCATTGCGAAACATAGCCGGTAGTATTATTTATTCCCAAAAAATAACGCGGACTGGTTAATCCTGTAATAGCGCCTTTACTTGCAAAAGTACTGCCGTCAACGGTTTCCACTTTGCCTGCATTATTTACAACAATATATCCTGTGTTGTTATAAATTTCCATCGACTGAGCAATATTCCCCAAAGGATAATTGTTTTTCGCCATAAAAATATCATTGCTTACACTTGAACTGCTTCTGCTGTAAAAACTCACTGTGCCTGTTCCGCCGGTAAACATTCCCTGGTTAATAATAAATACGCCGTTATCATAACCTGCCGCAGCAGGAGGCGTCACAACCGGCACAGGATCATTTTTTTTGCACGACCCAAATGTTAATGCCAAAGCAAATGTGCTTAAATAAAATACTTGTTTTGTTTTCATGATTCTGTTTTTATTAATGTTATTTATTGATTACTTATTAAAATAAAATGTTAATCCGAATTGATAATTAAATAAAGGCATAGCCCTGTATTGCATTACCTGGTAGGATTCCTGCCAGATATTATTCAGCTGGGCTGATGCTTTTATTTTATAATCACGAAGTTTTATCAGCTGAGCAATATTAATATTACCAATCGTATAAGGCTTCAGATACTGTGTATTATCAGAGGTAGTGTAACGGTAGCCGGTATAAACCTGCGTATAGCCTATAGATGTACCTTTATATGAAATATATAAACTGCCCTGTGCATTTTGTATAGGCACATAAATCAATATTTTGCCCACCGATTCATCATTTGCTGTGGCAGATTTTTCATTGGTTGATAAAACATAATTATACATTCCTGATAATTGTATTTTAAATTTTTCTGCTGTATAATTCACATTGAGTTTATACTCTAATCCTCTCGACCATACCTGCAGCACATTTGCCGGCGACCAGATATTATATTGATCAGGCAGCCAGATAATCCAGTTATCTACATTGCGGTTAAATCCAGTTGCACCCAGCAGCCAGTCAAGTTTTTTAAAATTGTATTTGTGAATCAAACTTAATTCCTCACTCCATCCGCTTTCTGGTTTTAAATCCGGATTTCCTTTTGCCCCCGCTCCTGCCCAGTATAAATCATTAAACGTAGGAAGGCGGTAATGCTTTGCTGCATTTCCTTTTAGTATAAAGAGTTTTAATAATTGCCCCTCAAAGCCTGCTGATGCGGTAAATGGAATTTCCTTATTTTTAATAAATTCCTGCCTGGCGCTTAAAACCGCATTCCAGCTTCGTTTAGGAGTATGTATTTTATAACTTGCAAATAATGCCGTTCTGTTTTCAGAAGGATTTTTCACAAAATCAGCAGTAAGCGCTTCGCTGTAAGTATTGTTAATGCCGATGTTTATCAAATCAAAGTTTGAAATGCTGAACCTGCTTTCTATTTCCGCTATTGAAGTTTTTGTCCGGCTTCTTGAATCTTCGCGTGTTGTTGAATCTTTATAATTTAACCATTCATCAAAATAAGCAAAGCGGGCAAGCAGTGTCAGCCTTTCACCTGTTCGCTGCCATTCTGTTGTCGCCCTGTAGCATCCGTCTTTTTGATTTGCAGTATTTATATTTTGAGTCATCGACGGCGGAATATTTCTGTCGCCGTATTGATACCAAAACCGTGTGTTCAGTGTTTGATGTGTATTTATCCTAAAATAATTTTCCTGCAGCAAGCCGTATTGTTTCAGTTCTGCATTGCTCTGCTTTTGTTCAGGACTGCCGTATTGAGCAGTATTAATAAAAGCAAAATCATTTTTTGCATCATGATTAAATAATTTCAAAGAAGAAACAAATCGTTTCTTACTTATTTCCAAACTTACCTGCTGCTGCCTGTCTAAAAAACTTCCGTAAAAAACTCCTGACGAAACTGAAATGCCTCTGTTAAACTGGCTGCTGTTGTTCAATTGAATAGTGCCGCCCACAGCTCCGCTCCCCCATAAAGCACCGGCACCGCCATATTGCAGCTGTACCTCGTTCAAAAAATTTACCGGAACAAGTGAAATGTCCAGCATACCGAGCATCTGATTTTGTATATTAAAGCCATTCCATAAAACAGCCGTATGGCTTGCCCCTGCCCCCCTGAAAGAGGTTACGGCAGAACTGCCAAGCCCGTATGATTTAATAAACACCTGGCTTTCGTTTGCAAGTAAATCTGCCAAATTAGCTGCTGCATAACGGTTAAGAAGGGCGCTGTCTAATTTTTCAGTTTTATTTCCGGAAGTAAAGACTTCTGAACGCGATGACGACACCTCAATAGCAGGAAGCTGTTTTATAGTATCACGTTGCTGCGAATAGCCTATAAAAGCCCGCAGAAAGCAATAAGTACATATACTGATTTTAAACAAATTCATTACAAACGATTAAGCATAAGCTAAAATCATTCGCAGTAAACGGTAAATTGGGATGGATAGAAAAAGTGTAAACAATTTATCTATTCTTGCCTTTTCTCCGAAAGCTGAAAATGGTATGTGCAGTTGGCAGGTCTTCTGACTCGTTCTGTTTTTAACGCCTTCCCATTCCTCAAAGAAGAAAAGTGGCAATGAATGTTAAAAACTAAAAATGAACTTACAGCATCGGGAAATGTCCAGGATTTACACCTGGTTCCCTTTTAATTCCTCAAAATGAAGAAACCAATAGCACGGCAAATGTAAATAAATATTTCAATTGACCTTCCAAAAGTTTTAATAGGGGTTATACAAATTTCTCTTTTTATGTTTGGCACTTCGTAAGCTCCCCCCAAGCCCATCTCCTTGAAACGAATAGGAGAGCCATTATTTAATGAAGGCTGCAGGTTTTGAGGGTTGTATCCCTCTCCTTTTTTCAAGGAGAGGGCCTGGGTGAGGTTCAAATGCAGAAAGAAAATTTGTCATATACCCGTTTTAAAACTGCTGCCAATTACAAATGACTGGCTGTATATTCATAATTCGAAAAAATTAATAATTCCTTGTATTAACTTTGCGAAAATTTAAAACATGATATCTGAAAAACAATTCATCTACATTGCCTACAACAAACCCGGCGGCGTTATCTGCACCACAGAAAAAATTGAAGGAAATATTATTGATGCTGTCGGGCATCCCGAAAAGATAATGCCTGTGGGCAGATTGGATAAGGATTCGGAAGGATTGATTTTACTAACCAATGACAGCGCTGTTATAAACAAAATAATTCATCCCGATTTTGAACACGAAAAAGAATACATTGTAACACTCAACCTTCCTCTGCGGAACCAGTTTTTAAAGAGCATGGCTGCCGGAGTTACAATCGGGGATGCTGTTACCAGGCCATGCATAATAAAAGCAGAACCGGATACAAAACGAGTATTCCGGATTATTTTGAAGCAGGGATTAAACCGCCAGATACGCAATATGTGCAGCGTGTTTAAATACCAGGTAATAAAATTGCAGCGTGTGCGTATTATGAATATTAAATTAGGTAAATTAAAAACCGGAGAATGGCGCTATTTAACAGATGCGGAGTTATCCGAATTAATGGAAGAGCTGTAAAACAAAAAGACTCCTGAAAAATTCAGGAGTCTTTTTTGTTTTATACTTTATAAAATCTAGAAGTGGAAAGTTGCTCTTAAAGAAGCTGTTCCTGTTCCAGAACCGTGGAATCCAAAAATACCGCCTTGATTCATGTCTGTATCAAAACCGAATTTTGAAGAGCCAGAAGTTTTAGTAGTAATTGTTCCAACAGCCGGTGTTGTTCCGCCGATTGATTCAACTGTCTGCGTTCCTTGTCCGGCAACCTGGAAACCAATTCCCCAGCCGTATTCAGCACCGATTGAAAGTTTTGGGAAGATGAAGTATTCTGCACCGATAAAACCACGTACACCAAAGCCAAACATCATACCTGCTTTATTTACTGTCTGACGTGCTGCGTTTCCATAAGGATCATTTACCAGATTACCGCCAAAATTGGTTGAACTTGCAACGCTCACTCCCGGAACTCCGGTTGCTAATGCATTTCCGTATGTGTATTTTTTTGATGCACTTGAAATCCATATCATCGCGTCAGCACCATAAACTCCTTGTAAACGTGTATGGCCTCTTCTAAATTCTTTACCAACGCCAATACCGATATTAGTAGCACCAACCTTCATTACATCTTCTTTCATTGAAGGTGCAGCAGGATAAACCGGAGCTGCTGTAACTGTAGCATCAGCAATCATTGCTTTTGTAGTCTGGCTGGTAAAACCTAAACGCACTATTGCTCTGTAAGCTGATTTTTCATCGATAAACATTTTACCAACGATTGTTTGATCAACGTTAGTCCAATTTGTTCCTGGAGCCGCATTAACAGCTGTTGAGCCGCTAAACGCATTGCCGACAAATTGAAAAATCGGATCAACATTCATACTGATTGCCCAATCTCCTGATTCAGGAAGAATTGGCTCACCTTTTTTTGATGTTAAGTCTTGAGCAAATACGCTTGATGCGCCTAGTGCTAAAGCCATTACTAATACTGGTTTTTTCATGGGATTTTGTTTTTTAATTTTTAATTATTTTTAGGATGAATCATTAAATTGATGATGCAAAACTAAGTATAAGTAAAAACTGCATTTATTAACAACTCAATTGTTATTAACAGGTTTTTGTTAATAACGATTAATCTCCCCATTCTTTATTCTCTAATAGAGGAACGAATTTAAACTCTCCGTATTCGGTTTTTTCAAACTGCCGCCCCGCAGTCTTTTCAATCAAAGTCATTATCTGCACCTTATCACCCAAAGGTATTACCATTCTTCCGCCAATCTTCAGCTGTTCTAATAATGCTTCGGGTATTGAAGGTGCGCCTGCTGTAATAATTATTTTATCATAAGGTGCAAATACCGGCAGGCCTTTATAGCCGTCGCCGTAAAAAAACTTGGTATCATATCCAATTGACGGCAAAAAAATTTTTGTTTTATCAAACAGCTCTTTTTGGCGTTCAATAGTAAAAACCTTTACTCCCATTTCAAGTAAAACGCAGGTTTGATAGCCTGATCCTGTTCCAATTTCCAATACCTTGTCTCCGCGTTTCAGCTCCAATAACTCTGTTTGAAATGCAACTGTATGCGGCCGTGATATTGTCTGCCCCGCTCCTATCGGAAAAGCAATGTCCTGATAAGCACGTTCAATAAAAGAACTGTTTAAAAATAAATGACGGGGTACCGTTTCTATTGCCTTTAACACTTCAGCGCTTTCAATTCCTTTTTCTTTTAAAAGTGCGGCCAGCTGTTTCCTGAGTCCTTTATGCCTGTATGTATCGTTTAACATTTTTTTAATTGGTGATTTTGAGAAATTGTGAATTAGAGATTTGCTGATTTATTGAATGAGTCTGAATTGAAATTCTCCATTTCTCTAAATCTCTAACTCACTATTTTTTTTCGGTCGCAAAATTAACATATATGTATTCATAAGTATGGGAATTTTATTAATAATGGATTGTGGAAAAAAGTATTTTTGTGTAAATTCAATACATTTATGATAAAAATAGGAATACTTGGAGCTGGACATTTGGGTAAAATTCATATCCGCCTTTTAAAAGAAATAGATAAATTTGAAGTAGTAGGTTTTTATGATGCCGATCCGGCTGCAGCCGAAATAGCAGCTAAAGAATTTGGCATTAAACGTTTCGACTCCATTGATGCTCTTTTAGAGCAGGTAGATGCGGTTGATATAGTTACTCCTACTGTAACACATTTTAACTGCGCATCCAAAGCAATTAAAAAATCGAAACATGTTTTTATTGAAAAGCCTGTCACCAACACCATTGAGGAGGCAAAAATACTTATAGGACTTTCAAAGGAGGCTGATGTAAAGGTTCAGATAGGCCATGTGGAGAGGTTCAACCCTGCATTTACTGCCGGAAGACCTTACTGCTCTAAACCAATGTTTATTGAAACTCATCGTTTGGCTCAGTTTAATCCCCGAGGTACAGATGTCTCAGTAGTACTCGATTTAATGATTCACGATATAGATATTATTTTAAGTGTTGTTAAATCCAACATCAAACGTATCAGCGCAAGCGGTGTGGCAGTTGTGAGCGACAGCCCTGATATTGCTAATGCACGTATAGAGTTTGATAACGGCTGTGTTGCCAACTTAACTGCCAGCCGTATCTCAATGAAAAACATGCGTAAATCCCGCTTCTGTCAGAAAAATGCTTACATATCTATCGACTTCCTTGATAAAAAAGTAGAAGTGATTAGATTAATGGACGTTAATGGTGAAGAAGATCCACTGGCTGTAACGATAGACCTCGGAAACGGCAAAGGATCCAAACAGATTTATTTTGAAAATCCAGAAATTTTACCGGTCAACGCAATAAAAATGGAACTTGAAACGTTTGCTGATTCAATAATCAGCAACACTACTCCTTTAGTAAGCATTGACGATGGTTATAAAGCACTTGATGCTGCTTATAAAATCATTGAGAAAATGAAGGCTGCTTCCAGCTTTATGGAAGAAACAGGAGCGGGAAAAACAAAATAAAAATGAGAAACAGTTACATTCGTTTTATAATTGGTGTTTTTTGTCTATCAGGTTTTAACTCCTGCGAAATATACAATCCAGCCGAACCTATCCCTGCTTATATTCATATTGATAAAATTACTGTAGTGAAAAATCCTGCTGGTTTTTCAAATTCTACATATCCTGATGAAGGATCTTTATCAAGCAAAATAAGCGATGCCTGGGTATATATTGATGAACAATTAATCGGCTGTTTCGAACTGCCGACTTCTATTCCTGTATTATATTCAGGTAGCCACCAGGTTAAAATCAGAGCAGGCATTAAAGTAAATGGCATTGCCGCCACCAGATCTCCTTATCCTTTTTATCAGGAATACACCCAAAATATTAATTTTATTAAAGGAGGGAAAACATATTTGAGTCCCACTGTAATGTACAGGAGCAATACAACATTTAAGTACATGGAGAATTTCGAAAATCCGGGAACTATTTTAAGACGAAGCGGGGCTTCAGGGGTTGACACTTCAATTCAGAGGCTTTTTTCTCCCAATCCCAATGTTTTTCCTGACGGCACCGGCTCAGGGATTGCCTATTTAACCCCTCAGCGCACCTATTTCGAATGCGTATTAGAAAGTACCCCATTGCCTCAAGGCAGTGCTCCAGTATTTTTAGAATTTAATTATAAATGCAATCATGAATTTGTAACCGGTGTTTATGGCTTAAGCAACTCCAGCACTTTGCAGGTTGAAGCATTAACTTTCAATCCAAGTGCAAGCTGGAATAAAGCCTATTTATATTTAAGTCCTGCCATTGGTCAAAGCGGTAATTCCACTCAATTTAGTGTTTTTATTGGAATGAGAAATTTTAACAGTGAAGATAGCCTTGCATTAGTGCTTGACAATATAAAATTAGTCTATTAAACAAGTATTAAGGCTTCATACTGGATACCAAAAGGTAATATGAATAAAAAATTACAAGTTTTTAAATACCTCTTTGCCGATTACTTTTCAGCTGCTACAGCATGGACGCTGTTTTACGTATTCAGAAAAATTTACATTGAACCCGAAAAATTTGGCAAAGCTGTCCCCATTGTATTTGAAAAGCATTTTTTTGAGGGGCTGATTTTCATTCCAATTTTCTGGATCACTGCATATACTTTAACAGGAGTTTATAAAAACATCTATCGCAAATCTCGTTTAAAAGAGTTAGGGCAGACCTTCCTGTTTTCTTTAATCGGCGTACTTATTATTTTCTTCACTCTTCTGCTCGATGATCAAATCGGTTCTTACAAAAATTATTATCAGAGCATACTTGTTTTGTTCGGCCTTCATTTCGGTTTAACCGGAAGCTTTCGTTTAATTCTTTCAAGCGTAACAAGCTATCGGGTTCACAACCGTATTATTGGTTTCAACACCCTGCTGGTGGGCAGTAATGAAAATGCTTTAAATCTATACAATGATATGGAGCATCAGCACGAATCTTCCGGTAATAAGTTTGTCGGATTTGTTCATGTCGATAATAAAAACGGTTACTCAAATGAGTTAAATAAAAATCTCCCTCACTTAGGAGAACTATCTGATTTAAATACAATTATAAGTAAATACAAAATTGAGGAAGTTATAATTGCCATTGAATCTTCTGAGCACGAAAACATCGGTAAAATAGTTAATGAATTAGATAATGAAAATATTATCATTAAGGTAATACCTGATATGTATGATATTTTATCAGGCTCTGTAAAAATGACCGCCATTTTTGGTGCGCCTCTCATCGAAATTTCCAGAGAAATAATGCCTGCATGGGAGCATTCTGTTAAACGAATATTTGATATTACGCTATCAACATTTGTGCTGCTTACATTCAGCTGGGTATATTTTATTATTGCGGCTGCGGTAAAACTAGGTTCAAAAGGACCGGTATTTTACAGTCATGAACGTATCGGATGGCACGGAAAACCTTTTTTTATTCATAAATTCCGGTCTATGTATATTGATGCAGAAAAAAACGGACCTGCATTATCCAGTAAAAATGATTCTCGGATTACAATCTTGGGGAAATTTTTAAGGAAGGTCCGTTTAGATGAAATACCCCAGTTTTATAATGTATTAATCGGCGAAATGTCTATTGTAGGCCCTCGTCCTGAACGCCAGTTTTTTATTGATCAGATTGTACAAAAAGCGCCCCATTATAAACATCTGCATAAAGTCCGCCCGGGGATTACATCATGGGGACAAGTGAAATACGGCTATGCCGAAAATGTTGATGAGATGATTGAGCGTCTTAAATATGATATTATTTACATCGAAAATATGGCGCTGGCCGTTGATATGAAAATATTAATTTATACTGCTCTCATAGTTATACAGGGCAGAGGTAAATAATATATTGGAACAAATTCTAAACAATCATTAGTCCCGCATTTCGGGATAGAGTTTAAGATTTCCTAAAAGCTATGCGTGTTTGGTTTAAAAAGTTTAATTTTGTTCAAATGAAAAACTTCAGAGTATTAAAAATAACAGCCTTGCTATTGCTTATCTGCAGTATCAAAGCCTTTTCACAGGAAACTAATACCGACAGCCTAGAAGTTCTCAAGAAAAAGAATTCTAAAGGTTTTCATGTCGGCTTGTATGTGGGTTCTTATTTTGCAAACCAATATACATCCAACATGTATGATGGTTATGGTTTTGATATCAACGGCGCTAAAAATGACTGGGACAACAGCTTTATGAACCAGAAAATTAATATGCAGTACGGAGGTTACGGCTACCCAGGCCAGCCCGACCAGATTGCAACGGCACTTGGTATTGATTATCAAACATGGGTATTTGACGAAAGCGATATGCCCACAAATATGCGCTATACCCCCGCTTTTATGGTTGGTTTAAACTGCAGATATTCTGTTGATGAAAAAAATGCTATTTTATTTAACCTCGACGTTTCGAAATTAGCCATCAGCGGCAATTTTACGATAATGACTCCGCAGCAGGCTACCTCTACACAGGTTAATAACCGTATTAAAACATTCCAGATTTTAGGGGGCGAGCAGAGAATGCTTCTACAATTCGGTTATCAGCATTTATTCGGTGAGATCGGAAAATTGAACTTTTTTGCAGAAGGCGGTATGCACTTAACAATTACCGAGTTCAATAAAAATCAGATTCAAATCAATAATCTAACAATTGATCTTACAAGTTATTATAATACTACACTTTATTCATCAGCAGTTGTATTTAAAAAACCTATCGGGGCAGGGCTGGGTGTCTTTGGGGGGATGGGCCTGAACATTGCGATGAATCCTAAAATTACAGTACAGCTGCTTTACAATCCAACATACGAAAAAGTAAATATCGGCATAAGCCCGAAACTTACTTTCCAGAATGCGGTTGGTTTAAGGGCTTATTATAATTGGTAGCCGGCGTTTTCAAGTTTCTGGGTTCTTTGAAACATCAAATATTTAGCGGCCTCGATTGGATTGATGTTTTAGTCAAACTCCTATACCGAGATGAATTAAAACACTCAGTTTAGTCAAACTCCTATTCCCGAGATTGATAAAAACATCTAGTTTAATCAAACTCCTATTCCCGAGATTGATAAAACCACTTAGTTTAATCAAACTCCTATTCCCGAGATTGATTAAACCATCTAGTTTAGTCAAACTCCTATTCTCGAGATTGATTAAACCACCTAGTTTAGTCAAACTCCTATTCTCGAGATTGATTAAACCACCTAGTTTAGTCAAACATAAGATTCTGTGGTTTTATTTCACTTCCGTTTCTTTAACACCGGCATAAAATTTCCGTTCATCCAGATAATAGAAATTACCTTTTGCCAACACATGAACAATTAAATTTTCAATTGATATAGGCTCGCCGTCATTCAAATCCGCGATGTTCGAATGGCGGATATTGTGCCCGTCGAAAATAAGTATTAAGCCGGAGCCGATTGCTTCCATTTTGTTTCCTTCTTTAATTACCACGCCGGTATCTTCTCCTAATCCAATGCCGATACAGCCGGGATTGCTCGCTACAGCCTGTGACAAACGTCCGAAACGTCCCCTGGTAACAAAATGTGAATCAATAATTACATCTTTAATAAAAGCAAGCCCAGTGGTAATCTTCACTTCACCCTTTAATAAAGCATGCGTACTGCTGCCGTGATAAATCATCGTATTGCTCATCGCCATAGCTCCAGCGCTGGTTCCTGCAATAACAAAATCTTCATCTTCATAACGGGTGCTGATAATTTTCAGGAATTCAGTGCCGCCGAATATTGCACTCAAACGAAGCTGGTTTCCACCGGTAAACATTACACCGTCAGCTTTTTTAATACGTTCAAGATACTCCGGCTTCAAAGCATCTTCTCTGCTTTTGATATGAATAACACCAACATTTTTACACCCCAATTTTCCGAAAGACTGAATATAATTTTCACCAACTTCTTCTGGTATCTGGGATGCCGAAGTAATTACTTCTACAACCGAATTAACACCTTTCATTTCAGATAGAATCCTTTTTAAAATGCCAAATTCAAAAAAATTAAGATGTTCTTTTTGAATAAAAGCCGGATCCATTCCTGTGCCTTTGTCCTCACTGCCGCCTATGGATATTAATTTTCCTTTGGGAATTTTCATTGATTTATTGTTTAATTGAACTACGATTTCATCGTACAAATTTAACTTAATGATTACATTGATTTAATCTAATCTTTTTCTTTGATAACAATGTTTTGAACAAAACGCATTAATGCGCAAATAATATCTATATTGATGAAAATTTAAAAAACCATATGAAAATTGTAGAGATAAAAGTGATGAGAGGGCCCAATTATTGGTCTTCCAGACGGCGAAAATTAATTGTGATGAAACTTGATCTCGAGGATCTTGAAGATTTCCCGACAAATAAAATAAACGGTTTTTCCGAACGCATTCAAAAAATGTTTCCAAGCATGGAAGAACACCGGTGTTCTGAGGATTCAAAAGGAGGTTTTTTTATAAGAGTGAAAGAAGGAACATGGATGGGGCATGTAGCAGAACACATCGCTCTTGAAATACAATCGCTTGCCGGTATGGAATGCGGTTTTGGCCGTACCAGGAGTACCAGCAAAAAAGGAATTTACAATGTTGTATTTTCCTATATGGAAGAAAAGGTTGGTGTATACGCTGCAAAAGCATCTGTGAGAATTGCAGAAGCAATAATAAAAGGTGAAGAATATGATTTAGACCTCGACATCCGCACAATGCGTGAAATAAGAGAGGAAGACAGATTTGGTCCCAGCACCGGTTCAATTGTAGATGAAGCAGAAGCCCGCGAAATTCCTTTTATCCGTTTAAATAATGAATCTTTGGTTCAATTAGGATACGGGAAAAATCAAAGACGTTTCCGCGCAACCATGACAGACCGCACCAGCTCTATCGCTGTTGATTTAGCAAGTAATAAAGATGAAACAAAACGCATATTAGAAGATGCTGCAATACCTGTAGCCAAAGGAGTATGCATTGCGTATGCAGAAGAAATCGATGAAGCCGTCCACAAAGTAGGTTTCCCATTGGTTTTTAAACCTCTCGACGGCAATCACGGCAAAGGCGCTTCCATCAATGTAAAAACAATTGAAGAAGCTCATATTGCTTATGACCACGCAAAAAAATATTCCCGGAAAATAATTGTAGAAAAATTTATTACAGGTTTCGATTTCAGGGTACTGGTGATAAATCACAAGTTTATCGCTGCCGCACTTCGTGAACCAGCACATGTAAAGGGCGATGGAGTTTCAACAATTCAAATTCTTATTGATAAAGAAAATAAAGATCCCAGAAGGGGTTATGGACATGAAAATGTTTTAACAGAAATAAGCATCGATAAGGAAACACTTGACCAGCTGGCAAAAAAAAATTACACGCTTGAAACTATCCTTGCAAAAGGTGAACATTGTTATTTGAAAGGAACCGCTAATCTTAGTACAGGCGGTACATCAACTGATATTACCGACATGGTACATCCTCATAACATAGTTATCTGCGAACGTATTTCCCGCATCATCGGACTGGATATCTGCGGTATTGATATTATGGCTGCTAACCTGAGCGAACCTCTGGAAAGCACCGGCGGCGTAGTTTTAGAAGTAAATGCGGCACCAGGTTTCAGGATGCACCTTGCTCCAGCAAAAGGACTCCCAAGAAACGTTGCTGCTCCTGTGATTGATATGCTTTATCCTCCGGGGAAATCATGCAGAATTCCTATTATTGCGGTAACCGGCACTAACGGTAAAACAACTACCACACGTTTAATTTCTCACATTGTAAAAAATAACGGCTTTAAAGTAGGCTTTACAACATCTGATGGTATCTATGTAGGCAATTCAATGCTTACAAAGGGCGACACAACAGGGCCTGTAAGCGCAGAATTTATTTTGAAAGACCCTACAGTAGAGTTTGCTGTCCTGGAAACCGCACGAGGAGGCATTTTAAGGGCTGGCTTAGGATTCAGCAGATGCGATGTTGCCGTGGTAACCAATGTACAGGCTGATCACATGGGTTTGTCAGATATAAACACCCTGGAAGAAATGGCAAAGGTAAAGGCTGTTATTGTCGACAGCGTGAAGCGCGACGGCTATGCCGTGCTGAATGCTGATAACAAATACTGCGTGAGTATTGGTAAAAATGCAAGCTGTAATGTGGCTTATTTCAGCATTGATGAAAATAATCCTGTGATAGTTGAACACTGCAAAAAAGGAGGAATTGCAGCTATCTACGAGAACGGCTACATCACTATAAAAAAAGGCGATTGGAAATTCAGGGTTGAAAAAGCAACTATGATACCGCTTACTTTCGACGGCAGGGTTACATTTATGATTTATAATGTTCTGGCTGCTACTCTTGCTTCTTATGTTTACGGATTTAAAATAGAAGACATACGCACACCGCTCGAAACATTTATCCCCTCATCGGTGCTGACACCCGGCAGGATGAATATTTTTAATTTTAAACAGTTTAAAGTAATGATTGATTTTGCCCACAATCCTGACGGATTCAGAGGCATTAAGGAATTTTTATCAACAATTGATTCTTCTTTCAAAATTGGTATCATAACGGGTACCGGCGACAGAAGAGACGAGGATATCAGGGAATTAGGAAGCATATCGGCCTCTATGTTTGATCATATTATCATCCGCCAGGATAAATTTTTAAGAGGCCGAAAAGCAGAAGATATTGTAAGACTTTTAGTGGAGGGTATTAAAGAATCCAACATGGAACAGTCGTATGAATACATCCCAAAAGAAGTGGATGCTTTAAAACATGCACTTTCATTGGCTAAACCGGGTACATTTATTACTGCACTCAGTGATGTTATTGATAATGCGATTGATATTGTTCAATCCTATCTGGATAAAGAACGGGGCTTGTAAAAACAATATTGCACAACAATTCAGCAATTATAGAGTTTAACCATATTAAAATTGTTTTTTTTTCAAGAAACATTCTATTTTTGTAACCCATCAAATTGTTTTGATTTGAAAAAGCACTGCAACAATATTTTTTTATTAGTATTCACAATAGTTTCGATAGCTGCATCGGCACAGGAGGAAGAAATTAAATCGGACACTTCCTCCGTTTCCACCGCTTCTGCAGTAGAAACGCCTCTCCGCCCTAAAAAATATTATCTGTTCAGCCCAAGATTATCAATCACAGTTCCTCACCCGATTAACAACGGAGCTTTTAAAAGAACTTTTGTAGGGCTTTATGAACTCAATGCCGGAATGAATGTGTTGCTTTACAAAGGCATATTTGCGGGCGCTGTATTTAAAAATTCTGAACTCCAGATTACACCGAATAAAATCCCTGGATATGACGCCAGCATGAATTTCTACAGCTTTGCTTTTAAAGCAGGGAGTGACTTTTATGCCAATGATAAAAACAGTATAATTATTTCTGCTTCAATTGCAGCAGGACAGAATAACACAAAATTTACATCCTTAAAAACAAAACTAGCCTCTGAACACCCTGTAACTGCATTTAAATCTACTTACATTGAACCGGAATTAGATATGTTTTTTATGATAGAACCAGATTTCGGAATAGGAGCAACAATAACCTACAGCAGTATAAAGCGTAATTTCGACCCTTATGAATTATATCTAAATGAATGGGCGCCTTATGAAAGAAGCAATCCAGGCTCAACGCAGTACTTAACTTTTGGCTTTGGTTTTTATTACGGCTTTGGGAAAAGAAATTTCAAATAATTTATTTTAAAAATTTGAAAGGATATCGGATTTAAAAATCCTGATTAATACTTCTACCCGCATCTAAATTTTCAATACTCATATCTAATTTCATTGAACATCGAAAACCAAAAATTAAAATCCCTGCTTTATCAGAAATGCATTGAATATGCTGATGAGCGCATCAACCGTATTCAATCAGCTTTAGATGCTGCCGGAGAATCAGGTAATGATGAAACAAAAAGCAGTTCCGGCGATAAACATGAAACCGGCCGGGCTATGATGCAGCTGGAGCAGGAAAAAAATTCAAAACAGTTATTTGAAGCTATGGAGCTGAAAAAAATGCTCAATAAAATTAATCCTAATCAAAAGTCTCTGACAGCTTCCTTAGGGAGCCTTGTAATAACTAACAAAGGAAATTTTTATATTTCAATCAGTGGAGGTAAAATTGAAATTGATGCTGCTGTTTATTTTGCAGTATCCCCATTATCCCCTATCGGGACAAAGTTAAAGGGTTTGTCTAAGACCGCTCGTTTTGATTTTAACGGGCAGGCTTATGAAATTGAGCAAATCTATTGAATCCGCCCGCTTTTTCGAAAAGTCATATATAAAAAAATCCCGCCGAAGCGGGATTTTTTAACGAACGAAAATTATATTTTTCGAACTAGATAACTTTTACGTTAGAAGCATTAAGACCTTTTGGGCCGCTTTCTACTTCGAACTGTACCTTGTCGTTTTCACGAATCTCGTCAAGAAGTCCTGAAGAGTGAACAAAGATGTCTTTTTCACCTGATTCAGGTGTAATGAAACCAAATCCTTTTGTTTCATTAAAAAATTTTACTGTGCCTTTTTGCATGATTTTTTATAAATTATTTTATTAATGGCACAAAGATAACAATTTATTTTTAATCCTACTGTTTTTTTTATTTTATCTGTAAAAAACTTTAATCTATCGAACATTATCTTAAACCAAAGCCGAAGAAATGACAGTACCGACATCCGTCATCAGTGTATCGATTTCTTCTTCTTTATAGTTATTGATATCAACGGGTTTGTGAATAACCATGCGCACTTTACCCGGTAAAAGGTTGACCGATTTTGATGGAAAAACATCTTTTGTACCAATCAAGGTAATTGGCAGCACTGAAAGCCCTGTATCAAAAGCCATTTTGAAAGCACCCTTTTTAAAAGGCCCAAGGTTTCCGGTTTCACTTCTTGTACCTTCTGGGAATATTACAACCGAAGTGCCGTTTACCAATTTCTGTTTTACTGCGTTCATACTTTCAATAGCTGCCTGCGTGTTAGAACGGTCAATAAAAATATGCCCTAATTTTGCACAGCTGATGCCTATTCCCGGCATTTTGCGCAGCTCCTTTTTCATTACCCATTTAAAATCAATACCTAACCAGCCGTAAATTAAAAAAATATCATAATAACTCTGATGATTGCAGACGATAATGTAGGAGGTGTTTTTCTGAATGTTTTCTTTGCCGGAAATTTTTACAAAAATAGGCGTAAAAAATGCATTCACCCTCGACCAAGCTGTTCCGAAAAGACTTGCAGGCTTTTGCCCAATAATACTTGCAGTTAAAACTGCTGCAGAACTAAAAAACAAAGTATTAACAATTAAAAAGGGAAGAAATACAAACCACTTATATGGCTGATAGAGGATGTATAATAAATTCTCTGTTATTTTTTTCTTTTCCAAAGGAATATTATTCTAAGAGTTGGTGATTCTATTGTTTTACGGTAATCGGCCAGAAATACTTGTTTATATTATATAGTTGAAATTCCATTTAAATCGGTTGTTAAAACCTCCGACATATAATCCAAAAAGGGCCGCATTTTTTTAAAAGTTTCATTTGCCTGCTTCAAAAAAGTATCGCTCAATACTTCTTTATCGGTAAACTTGTGTATAAAATAAAACTGTTTATAACGTATTAAATCAATTGCAGAATTGTCGGAGCTGAAGCCTTTGGGAGTGGTTTTTACCTGCTCGCCGCTTAAGCCTCCGAAAGTACTTACAATCGATTTGCTCTTTAATATTTTACGAATAAGAGAGGCATCATGGGCAAATTCATCTCTGATTCGTTTTAAATCTTTTGGTTCCGGTCCCCAGAAACCTCCTGCCAAAAATGTGTTTCCGGATTCAATATGAAAATAATAACCGCCCCTTCTTTTTTTTTCCGAACGCTTAAAACCTCCGCTCCAATTTGTTTTATAAGGAGTTTTATCTTTCGAAAAACGCGTATCACGATAAATACGGTGTAAACTTTTTTTTCCTGAAGGTGTTTCAAGTGTATCGTGTTTATTCATTTCAAATAATAAAGCATCGGCAAAAGCCTCTATCTGTGCAAGCTCTTCAATATATTTTTCTTTGTGTTTCGCGAACCAGTCCCGGTTATTGTTTTTCTTTAATTGTTTTAAAAATTCAAGACTGCCCGGTAATAATTTAATTTCGCTCATACTGATCAATTATTTTGATTGTAAAAATAAGAAAAAAACAAATTCTTTTCAGCCTCGCTTTATCGATAGTTATACAACGATTATTTCTGAATAAATGAATTCTAAAAGGGGGGCAGCCGGCATCAGCCATTAAAAAAAATTGTGCAATTTTATTTATATGATGAAGTCCATTTAAAATTTAATATAAAATATAATGCATAGTCGGTTTGTTTTAGTAAATTCACCTCTCAAAAATTTAAACAGATGAAAAAAACAATCAACTTTATATCAATAGCTTCTTTATTTATCCTGGCTGCATCGGCTTTCAAACCCGTTAACCATGAATTAGAAATCGGCGCAGCTATTCCAAAGCCAGATTTTAAAATGATGGACGTTAGCGGAAAAGAAGTTTCATTAGCAGATGCAAAGTCTGAGAATGGTCTGCTGGTGATATTTTCATGCAACACCTGTCCTTATGTAAAACTAAGCGAAACGCGGATTAAAGAAACCGCAGCTCTTGCGAAAAAAAATAATTTCGGGGTGATAATAGTTAATTCTAATGAGGCACAGCGTGATGCCGATGACTCATTTGATGCAATGAAAAAATATGCCGTTGTGCAAGGTTATGACTTTAAATATGTTTTGGACAAAAACTCGCAATTAGCAGATGCTTTCGGGGCAACACGAACTCCGCATTGCTTTCTATTTAATAAAACAGGTTTAGTTTATCGCGGGGCTATTGATGATAATATCAAAGATGAGAACGATGCAAAAGAACATTTTTTAAAAGATGCGATTGTGGCAGCGGCTTTAGGTAAATCAATTAAAACTAATTCTTCAAAATCTGTAGGCTGTTCTATTAAAAGACTGGAAGAAAAATAACATCTCTTATTAAAATAAAATTCAAACTGCAACTTTACCAGTTTCGATAGTATTTACACCAGAGGGCCCCTTAGTTCATCAAACCTTATATGGCAGTTACCGACGAACAAAAAGCAATAAAAACAACCTATTTAAGCCTTTTGGGTAATATAAGTCTTGCTCTAGTAAAATGGCTTGCCGGATATTTTGGAAATTCATACGCACTTATTGCTGACGCAATAGAATCAACTACTGATATTTTCACTTCTTTCCTTGTATTGCTGGGGCTTAAATATGCAAGCAGGCCGGCAGACAAAAATCATCCTTACGGTCATGGCAGGGCTGAGACTTTAATCACATTTTTAGTAGTAGGTTTTTTAATTACTTCAGCAACAATAATCGCTTACCAAAGTATTCAGCACATTCATGCACCTCATGAGGCACCAAAATCATACACGCTTATAATTCTCGGATTAATTATTATTATTAAAGAAACATTTTACAGAATTGTACTTAAAAAAAGCAGAGAAACAAACAGCTCTTCATTAAAAGCCGAGGCCTGGCACCACAGAAGCGATGCAATAACCTCTGTTGCCGCTTTTATTGGAATTTCAATTGCAATATTTTTCGGAAAAGGTTTTGAATCGGCAGATTCGTGGGCAGCATTAATTTCCTCTTTGGTTATTTTTTATAACAGTTATAAAATTTTCCGCCCTGCACTTGGCGAGATCATGGATGAACATTTGTATGATGATTTAGTAGCACAAATCAGAGAAATTTCCCTAAAAGTGCCGGGGGTTATGGATACCGAAAAATGTTTTGTAAGAAAAACCGGAATTAAATACCTTGTTGACCTTCATGCAATTGTTAATTCCAAAATATCAGTAAAAGAAGGACATGAAATTTCTCACCGCCTAAAGGATAAACTTCTGAGTGAAATACCCCAGCTTGCAGATGTTTTAATACACATTGAGCCAAACGAATAAATTCTGCATTATTTTAACACGGCTCACTTTCCTCATTATTTTGATAAACAAAATATGAATAACAAAAAAATAGTACTGCCTGTTCCTGCTTATGGTTTTGACCCATCGGAAGCAGCTATCCCCTGGAAAATATTATCCGAAAAAAATTTCGAAATACAATTTGCAACACCGCTTGGTCTGAAAGCTAAAGCAGATAACAGAATGCTGACAGGAGAAAATCTTGGAATTTGGAAAGGGATATTAGGAGCCCGAAAGGACGCAGTTGCAGCCTATTCTGAAATGGAAAAAAGTAAAGCGTTTTGCAACCCATTAAAATATTCAGATGTAAAAGAAAACGATTTTGATGCAATCCTCCTGCCCGGAGGGCATGATAAAGGAGTGAAGGAATATCTTGAATCAGAAGTTTTACGGCAGCTTGTAACTGCATTTTTTAAAGCGCAAAAACCTGTTGCCGCCATCTGCCATGGTGTAGTATTGGCAGCGAGGAGTATAGATCCTGAAACAAAAAAATCAGTTATTCATAACTATAAAACCACGGCTTTACTTAAATCTCAGGAGCTGACTGCCTATAATCTTACCAAATTATGGCTGAAAGATTATTATCTGACCTATCCTGAAATTACTGTTGAGGATGAAGTTAGGGCGACTCTTGCCGGCAAAAATAATTTTATTAAAGGACCCGCTCCATTATTCAGAGATGATCTAAAACATTTAAACAGAGGTTTTACTAAGAGGGATAAAAATTACTTATCGGCACGCTGGCCGGGCGATGCGTATAATTTTTCTCTTGAATTTATAAAGATACTGGAAGAAAAAAGATAAGATGTTTATTCCTCCACTTTATGATGCAATGAGTGTTCTGCAGCATGTTTAACTATATCGTGAGTTGCTTCATCACCTAAATATTTTTCGATAAGCCGGTGACCGACATAGATTAATGGTGTAAGAACAACTGCTATAATTAATTTAAAAGTATATCCTGTTAAAGATGCATTGAGAAAAACAGCCGTTGTCATTTTCCCTGGCAGCCAAAATGCAATACCCATTACAACAAATGTATCAATTAACTGAGAAACAACAGTAGATCCGGTACTTCTGAGCCACATCATTTTACCCCCGGTTTTATCCCGAAGGAGCCAAAAAATAAATACGTCAACAAATTGCGAAGTCAAAAAGGCGACAATACTGCCGACAATAATCCACATGCTTTGTCCGAATACGGCATAAAACTGTGAATCAGTAACAGTAGAAATTCCAATGGCTGCAGGGATTTTAATAGCAACAAATAAAATCACAAAAGTATAGGCGATCAATGATGCAGTAATTAACGAAAGTTTTTGCACTCCAGCTTTTCCGAAATGTTCGTTTATTATATCTGTTGATAAAAAAACAATCGGCCAAGGGATGATGCCGATACTCATTACAAACGGCCCTATCTGTATAAGTTTACCGCCTATTAATTCAGCAACAACTGCGTTGGTAACAAAAATACCAGCCAATATAATGTAAACAAGTTCTCGTTTTGATTTAAACATGCTGATTTTCGATTTTCGATTTAGAATTTTTATTGCAAACCACTCAAAAACTCTTCAACTGCATCATAAATATACTCCAAATCTTTATTGCTGATACAGTATGGAGGCAGTATATACAGCACGTTACCAAGAGGCCGAATAATAATTCCTTTGGAAATAAAGAACTCCGAAATATTTTCAGCCAATGAATTTAAGTAATGTGTGTAATCGTTTGTTTTTATTTCAAGAGCGATTATGGTTCCTAATTGCCGCACTTCAATTAATGCTTTATGCGATTTTATTTTCTGCAGAAATAAATTATGCTTCTTCTCAATTCGTATAATATTTTCAAATGCCTCCGGCTTATCAAACAAATCCATGCTTGCTAAGGCAGCAGAGCAGGCAGTAGGGTTTGCGGTATATGAATGCCCGTGAAAAAAAGTTTTCATTTTATCATCGCTCCAAAATGCATCGTAAATAAATTGTGAGCAGGAAGTCGCACCCATTGGCATTACACCTCCTGTCAAGCCTTTACTCATGCAGATAATATCCGGTTTGTGAGTAAGATAATCGCTGGCAAAAAATTTACCGGTGCGCCCAAAGCCCGTCATTACTTCATCTGCAATGGTAATCACTTTTGCAACACGGCACTGTTCAATCAATTCATCCAGCATTTCTGCGGAATACATCACCATACCTCCGGCTCCCTGCACCAATGGTTCAAAGATAAAAGATGCAATATCATCTCTTTTTAATGCTGTCTGCAAAGCATCCAGTGTTTGCTGCTCTTTCCCTTTTACCGGGACAGGAATATGAATAACATCAAATAGTAATTTTGCAAACGGCAGGTTAAAAGCATTACGCGCTCCTGCCGACATACCTCCGAATGTATCGCCATGATAGCCGTTTTCAAAGGCTATTACTTTAGTTTTATCAGCAGATTGATTGCTCCAGAACTGGAAAGCCATTTTAAGTGCGACTTCCACGGCAGTGGAGCCGTTATCAGAATAAAATATTTTTGATTGATTATCAGGCAGCCTATCTAACAAGCGCTCAGCAAGCAGTACAGCGGGTTCATGTGTAAACCCTGAAAACAGAGTATGTTCCAGTATATGCAGCTGCTCTGATATTTTTTTTGTTAAATACGGATGACAGTGTCCGTGCACATTTACCCACCATGAAGCAATGGCATCAATATATCTGCGGCCTTGTTCATCATAAAAGTAAGCGCCCTCGCCTTTTACAATTGCAATAGGCAGAGGGGCAATTTTCAGCTGCGTGAAGGGATGCCACACCGCATTTTTATCTCGTTCCTGTAATGTCATAAAAAATAAGTCCCGTCAAAAATATACATTTCGACGGGATTATTCTTTCTTTAATTGTAAGGTTCAAAAATTTTTATTTTCCCTTTCGATATTAATAACAGCAGGTCTTAGACGGCATTTTCAGAGCAGCCTGTTACTAATGCAGAATAAATAGTACGGCTGCAAAATAGGGTAAAGCTGCCGCAATAAAAGTCCCGACAGCCACAAACCATGCAATCAACAAGCAGGCAGGCACTATGCTGAACATAGCAGTTAATAGGGCCTTCAGCCTGTTTTTCTTAGACTGCATCGGGTCTTTCAGCACCTTTATCAGGCCTATTGCGCCAAAAACAAAACTTACAAGGAACAGAGCTGCAAAGAGCAATACTAATGTTATCAGAGAGGTGAAAGAATAAACAATTAAAAAAGTTGCAATAACTATGAATGGCAGAAGAATTAATTCAATAGCACTAAGTATAAAAGCAGTTTTAGAAAATCCATTCAAGTGTAATAGTTCCGGAGAAAGAGCATCAGGAATTTTTCTGTATTTGATAAATCCTATTATGGCAAGTATAATACCTGTAACCCACAGTTCAGGAAAAACAGCCCCTGCATATGCTAAAAAATTGATGGCAGGAAAAATGGCGCTTGCAAAAGCAAACAAAAGACTCAAGAGGAAAAGCAAAAGGAATATGATTGCTATTTTATATAACAGCGGTATCTTAGGTTTGGCGGAAACATCATCAGGATATGAAGAATCGGGAAGAAAATAATGAGTACATTTTTGTTCATGATTTTTCGAAACTGATTGAAACTGTTTTGTTTGTTTACGCTTAGGCCTTGTGGTTTCAGTCTTTTCAACACTTGCAGTGAGATTTACCGGATCAATTACAGAAGGTTTTAGTAAATCGGGATGAGTGACTGGTTCTTCAAAAGCATGTGCTGCAATATGTACAAGAGGCTTAACTGCAATGCTGTCGGCAGGATGATGCAAAGCGGTCGGAGGATTTTTCTTTTCTTTTTGCCCTGAGAAGGCAACGTAATATCCAGGGCTGTATCTTTTCTTAATTATTTCCAGTGAATTATGGCATGAAAAAAGAAGAAGACTGCTTCCCGCCAAGAGCGCGTTTGTTAATAGTTTTTTGAATTTCATTTTTAGTATTATTAATTCCAATTATATTTTGCGATACAAAGGAATGGCAATACCTGCCCTAATAAAAGAGTGAATTCATAAACTGCTGTTTTGAGTTTATGAAGTGCGGAAAAAAGGAAAAATTGATAACGTTTTAATGAAAATTCATGGATCCCTTTTTCAATCAGGATGATTTAAACCTTAATCGCTGCAGTTTAGCCGGCTCCATTCATCCTTGCAAAAGCTTTCTGCAAATCTTCCGGCCCGGCTTTTACCATTCCCTCGCTGAATCCGAAAGTAATTGTGGTTTTACCCTGTTTTAACTGTTCAAAAACTGATTCTATAAAATCGCTTACAGCCGGGGCACTGTCATGCAAGCCTTTCCCGCCGAGGTCAGTATTTAATGCTGGAGGTATCAATTCAATTACTTCAATATTTTTTGATTTCATTAAAGCCCTTAAAGAAAGCGTAAATGAATGCAAAAAAGATTTTGTCGCAGAATACACAGGCACTTTGGTAAGCGGGACAAATGACAAACCGGAGGTTACATTCACAATTGTACTTAATGATTTCAAATTTATAAAAAGCGAAGCGAGGTGAATGGGCGCTTCAATATTAATAGTTATTTCTTCTTTTGCTCTTTGAAAAAAATCGCTGTCTGTAATCGAGCTCCATTGCTGGATGCCGGCATTGTTTATCAGCACATTTAAATCGCTGTGGTTTTCCGAAATCCATTTATAAAGTTCTTCTCTTTCTTTGGCTGAAGATAAATCACATTGCTTTGTTATAACAGAAGGGAATTTAGCGACAGCTTCTTTTAAAACAGAATCTCGTCTTCCGCAGATAATAACGGTGTTGTTTTCTTTTATAAATCTTTCGGTAAGCCCAAGGCCGATGCCTGTGGCACCTCCAGTAATTAAAATTTTGTTGTTTGAAATTTTCATGGTTTATATATTTTAAGAGCAATTTAAAACTCTATCTGCGCAAACGAAATTATATTATGAAACATCAAAAGAAAATAATCATTACAAATTCCTGTTTATAGAATCACAAAAACCTTTAATCTGCAAGATTGTATTAAATACATGAATGCAGATACGCAGCCGTTCTTTACCCTTTGGCACAGTTGGACTGAGAATAGGCCTCACATCATAACCATCCTTCTGTATTGCAGATGCGAGCTTTTTTACTTTATCATTTCCATTCACTACGATACACTGAATAGCACTGCAGCTTTCTATCAATTTGCCTTTTGCATTTTCCGAAAGATGTTCTTTAAAATAATTTATGCGTTCATGCAGCCGCTGAATCAGAGCATCACTTCTCTCAAGCCGCTGATACGACTGCCTTATTGAAGCCAGACTCTTTACCGGCAGAGCAGTTGTATAAATAAAGGAACGCGAAAAGTTGATCAGAAAATTGCGGAGCAGATCGCTTCCAAGCACAACAGCACCATGGCATCCAAGGGCTTTGCCAAATGTATGAACACGGGCAAAAATTTCATTTTCTAAATTTAACTGCTGCACTACTCCCCTTCCGTTATTCTCTGTTATGCCCGTTGCATGGGCTTCATCAACAATTAAATTGGCTTTATACCTTTTGCAGAGGCCTGCAATTTCTTTCAAATGAGCTGTGTCACCATCCATTGAATAAATACTTTCAACAGATACATAAACCAGCCCCTGCGCAGTTTTTAAACGTTCTTCAAGATGAACAGTGTTATTGTGCCTGAACATAAAAGCAGATGCCTGTGAAAGTTTTATTCCATCACGGATAGAAGCATGTATTAATTCATCATAAATGATTGTATCGCCTTTTTGTCCTAATGCAGAAAACAAACCAATATTGGCATCATAACCTGAATTATAAATTAAACCTGCTTCGGCATTGTGAAATGCGGCTATCAGCTTTTCCAAATCTTCGGCATAGGCTGAATTGCCAGCCAATAAACGGGAACCAGTTGAACCAAGAAGATGCGGGTATTGAGTTATGAGATGTGATAATTCAAGTTCTGTTAAATCAAACAGCTCTTTGCTATTTGCAAAACCTAAATAATCGTTGCTGCAGAAATCAATCAATTGATTATTGACAGCAAGAGTGCGGAGTGCATTTTGTTCCTGCCGTTTGTGAAGTGCTATAGATAAAAATTTATCAGCAGTGAAAAACAATTTTAAATTTTTTGAATTAAATCATTAATTGGCTGTACCCTTATTTTAACTCTCCATTGAGGCAATTTCTTTAAAAGCCTTGCGGGGAGTTAAACCAAAAAGTTTAAACATTTCCATATCAGTATTGAAATCAGGATTTGGAGTGGTTAATAATTTATCGCCGGCAAAAATTGAATTCGCACCTGCTAAAAAGCACAATGCCTGTCCTTCTAAACTCATCTGAGTACGGCCTGCAGAAAGGCGGACAACAGTTTTAGGAATTACAATACGTGTAGTTGCAATCATACGCACCATATCCCAGATAGGCACCAAAGGGCGGTTTTCTAAAGGAGTTCCGGCAACCGGCACCAATGCATTGATGGGCACCGATTCAGGATGAATTTCCATTGATGATAATGTTTTCAGCATTTTCACGCGGTCTTCAACTGTTTCACCCAAACCAATAATCCCGCCTGAACAAACTGTAATTTTTGCTTTACGCACATTATGAATAGTATCTAAACGATCGTCATACGAACGGGTGGTAATAATTTTTTTATAGCTTTCTTCGGAAGTATCCAAGTTGTGGTTATAGGCATACAATCCTGCATCAGCAAGCTTTTGAGCCTGTGTTTCAGAAAGCATTCCCAAGGTGCAGCATACTTCCATCCCCTTTTCATTCACACCTTTTACCATTTCCAGAACGCGTTCAAAATCGCGGTTATCTCTTACTTCGCGCCAAGCAGCCCCCATGCATAAACGGGATGCACCGCCTGCTTTGGCAATATCAGCTGCATCCATCACCTCGGTGACAGACATTAATTTTTTAACTTCAACATCAGTATTGTAACGGGCTGCCTGTGAACAGTAACCGCAGTCTTCAACACAGCCTCCTGTTTTAATTGATAACAGCGAACTTACCTGTACTTCACCCGCGTCATTAAACTCGCGGTGAACCTGCTGTCCGCGATAAATTAATTCAAGCAAGGGTGTATTATATACGTCCAAAATTTCTTCAACCGTCCAATTATGTCTAACTGCTGTCATACTTTTTTTATTTGTTTCGAATGAAACGCAAAGATAAAACTTTAAACAGCACCGCCAAAAAACTGTTGAATAGTTTATTCCCATTGGCGCAATAATCATTTGACAGCTGGGCAACTGCACTGACAGCGGAAAACAATCTGGATTTATTACAGCATTTATTTTCCGATTAAAATATTTTCTTCACAGCCTCCATACTTCGGCACATTCATTAACTTTGTCAAATGCGTATAGATATTATTACCGTTTTGCCTCAATTACTGGAAAGTCCTTTCCAGCATAGTATTTTAAAACGTGCAATTGAAAAAGGATTGGCTGAAGTTAACCTGATTAACCTCCGTGATTATTCTACACATAAACAAAAGAGTGTTGACGATTATGCTTTTGGCGGCGGTGCCGGAATGGTGATGGGTATTGAGCCTATTGCTAACTGCATCAATGCTTTGAAAAGTCAGCGCACCTATGATGAAGTAATTTATACCAGTCCCGACGGGGAATTACTGAACCAAAAAATGTCGAATCATCTTTCAACATTAAATAATATCATTATCCTTTGCGGACATTACAAAGGCGTGGATGAGCGTGTGCGCGAGCATTTAATCACCAAAGAAATTTCCATCGGCGACTATGTACTTTCCGGCGGGGAACTTGCAGCTGCAGTAATCTGCGACAGCATTATCAGAATTATTCCCGGCGCTATCTCAGATGAAACATCCGCTTTAACCGACTCTTTCCAGGACAATTTACTTGCACCGCCTGTATATACACGCCCTGCAGAATTCAATGGATGGAAAGTGCCTGACGTACTTTTATCAGGACATACCAAAAATATTGAAGAGTGGAGGCATGAACAAAGCCTTGAACGTACAAAACAACGCAGGCCTGATATTTTGGAATAATAAAATTTTTAAAACACCTCAATCCATCAGCAATACATTAAGCCCCGACTTATTCCATCTTAAATTGAGCTGCAATAAATGAATCGAAGAGAATATCTTAAAGCGATAAGTATTTTAGGAGCCGGAATCCTTTCGGCCCCTTATTTAAAAGCCTCTGAACCTTTCCTGAATCCTGAACTCAAAGCATCAATGTTCGGCAGCGATTTTCTCTGGGGAGCTGCAACCGCCGCATATCAAATAGAAGGAGCCAGGAACGTTGATGGGAAAGGCGAATCCATCTGGGATAAATTTTCTCATACCAAAGGAAAAATAAAAACCGGTGAAACCGGCGATGAAGCCTGTGATTTTTACCACCATTTTGAGCAGGACATTCTCTTAATGAAAAGTATGAACCTGAAAGTTTTCAGGTTTTCAATTTCGTGGCCGCGGATTTTTCCGAATGGCACAGGTGAGATAAACCAAGCCGGCGTTGATTTCTACCACAAAGTAATTGACTGCTGCATTAAAAATGGCATCCAGCCATGGATTACGCTTTATCATTGGGATTTACCACAGAAGCTGGAAGATAAAGGAGGCTGGACTAACAGAGAAGTTATCAAATGGTTTACAGAGTATGCTGATTTTGTCACAAAAGCATACGGGCTTAAAGTAAAAAATTGGATGGTGCTTAATGAACCTTTAAGCTACACTGCCGTGGGATACCTTTTCGGCATTCATGCTCCGGGGCATAAAGGATTGAAAAGATTTTTTCCTGCAGCACATCACACCACAATATGCCAGGCCGAGGGCGGACGAATAATCAGGCGGAATGTGAAAGATGCCAATATCGGCACTACTTTTTCGTGTTCCTATATTGAAGGAATAAAAAACAAACCGAAACATCTTAAAAGTGTTAAAAGGTTCGATGCCTTTGTTAACAGACTTTTTCTAGAACCTGCTTTAGGAATGGGTTATCCGGTAAATGATCTGCCAGTATTAAAAAAGATAGAAAAATACATGCTGCCCGGTGATACCGAAAAAATGAAATTTGATTTTGATTTTATAGGCCTTCAGAACTATACCAGGGAAATTGTGAAAGGCAATGCTTTGATACCATACCTGCACGGATTGCCTGTTCCCGCAAAAAAGCGCGGAGCAGAAATTACAGAAAACGGCTGGGAAGTATATCCTGAAGGAATTTATCACTTGCTGAAAAAGTATGCAGCCTACCCGAATATGCCCAAAATAATTATTACCGAAAACGGCGCTGCATTTGAAGATACTGTTGAAGACGGAAAAATTCAGGATATAAAAAGAACCGATTTTCTAAAAAAATATTTAGAACAGGTACTCAAAGCAAAAAATGAAGGTGTAAATGTGGGCGGCTATTTCTGCTGGAGTTTTATGGATAATTTTGAGTGGGCAGAAGGCTTCAAACCCAGATTCGGGCTGGTTCATATTGATTTTAAAACACAGCAGCGAATTGTGAAAGATTCCGGTCTATGGTATAAAGATTTTTTAGGAAAATAATTGAAGCCAATCACTAAATTTCCAGAAAGAAGAAAATATTATTTGCAATATTCTTTAATAATGTCTTCTGCCTTAACAACACCAAGTTTGAGAGCTTTGTTAAAATCAACGCAGGCGCCTTCTTTATCTCCGGTTTTTGTTTTGGAAATTCCACGGTTGTAATATGCAGTTCCAAATTCCGGCTTTAATTCAATTGCTTTATTAAAATCCGCAGTCTCGCTTTTATCATTCAATTTGCTTTTAACTTCCCCGCGCAGATTATAAGCTTCATAAAAATCAGGTTTTAACTCAATTGCTTTATTTAAATCAATTAATGCCAGTGCATAGTCTTCCAGCTCGCTCCTCGCAAAAGCCCTGCTGAAATATGGTTCAGCATAATCCCATTTTAAATCAATTACATAATTAAGGTCATGAAAAGCCGCTTTAAAATTGTTCAAACCGATCTCAGAAAGTGCTTTTCCATTAATTGCTTTAGAATCATCCGGTCTCAAATCCAATACTTTTTCAAAATCTAATTTTGCACCTGCATAATCCTTTAAGCCGTTTTTTGCATAGCCTCTAAAAAGATAAGCCTCAGCATCATTGGCATTCACATCCATTGCACGGTTATAATCGGCAATTGCACCAGCGTAATCCTTTTGTTCATATTGTGAATTGCCTCTGTGCAAATAAGTAAAATAATCGGGTTTAGAAAGTATTGCATGGCTGTAATCCTCAACAGCACCAGAGAAATCACCTGTTTTATCTTTTGCTGTTGCCCGGTTATAATACGCCTGAAGGTAATCAGGATTGATTTTAATTGCCCTGTCGTAATCCTTTATTGCACCCTGGTAATCTTCAATAATGTCCTTCGTGTATGCCCTGTAAAAGAATGCTTCTGCATAATCGGCTTTCATTTCAATAGCTAGTGTATAATCAGCAATGGCGCCTTTATGATCTTCTATTTCATTCTTTGCAGCTGCCCGCATAAAATAGTATGTTGGGTCTTCGCCATTAATTTTTATTGCTTTATCAAAGTCTGAAATCGCTTCCTGGTATTTACCTGCACTAGATTCAGCAATACCTTTTTTTAAAAAACTTTCAGCATCTTTCTGAGAAAATACCGCAAAAGGCAAAAGGAGAAAAATCGCTGCAACGAAGGGCAGACGATAGGTTTTTAGATTTTTCATTTTAATTTTATTTTGTATGCAAATATATAATTATTACCAAGAGCAGCGCATGTGATATTGTTTTTTATTTATCACTTCAGAAACCATCAGCATGCGTAAAATATGGGACAGAAAATATAAATTTATCGGTTTATTAATATGCGCCTTTTTACCATTCTGATTATACCTCTTTAAAAAGCTGGATCAGTATTAAAAAAAATATTTTCACAGAAAGCTTTTCAATCTGAAAAAATAAACTATATTTGCAATCATTTTGAAAGTTTCAGGGAAGAATCTAACTAAATAGTTAAAAATCAAAGTTTATGAGCCGTTTACTAAAATACGCAGAGGAGCAGTTGTCAGCAAAAGCAAATCATCCAAAGTTTAAAGCTGGAGATACCGTTACTATTCATTATAAAATTAAAGAAGGCGAAAAAGAACGCGTTCAGCAATACCAAGGAGTTGTTATCCAGCGTAAAGGTTCTGGAATAACCGAAAGTTTTACAGTTCGTAAAATGAGTAACTCTGTTGGTGTAGAGCGTGTATTCCCAATCCACTCTCCATACATTGACAAAATTGAAGTAAACAAAGTTGGTGTTGTCCGCAGAGCCCGTATGTTCTACTTGAGAGGCTTAACTGGTAAAGCTGCCCGTATCTCTGAAAAAAAACAATAATTTTATTAAAATATTAATAAAAAACCCTTTCCGAAACGGATGGGGTTTTTTTATTTGTAACCTTTCCTAATCCAGGCTTAGGCTTGAACAAGGCAGGTTTTGATCTTAAAAGCAATTATGAATAAAGATTTGAAATTTGTGAAGTGCATGCAGGCATAGTGAGGATTGCCGAAGTACACAGGAAAGTCATCGCACCCCCTTTGAAAGGCTAGGCCGGCAACCCGCAATTATAGAGTTTCTTAAATAAAATACAATGACAATAAAAGAAGAAATAGAAAGACGGAGAACTTTTGGTATAATATCCCACCCAGATGCAGGTAAAACTACATTAACTGAAAAATTACTTTTATTCGGAGGCGCTATCCAAACTGCGGGTGCTGTTAAATCAAACAAAATAAAAAAACACGCTACGTCCGATTTTATGGAAATAGAGCGTCAGCGTGGTATTTCTGTAGCTACATCGGTTATGGGTTTTGAATATAAAGGCGTTAAAATAAATTTATTGGATACCCCCGGCCACGAGGATTTTGCAGAAGATACGTATCGCACACTCACGGCAGTGGACAGTGTAATAATGGTGATTGACTGCGCAAAAGGCGTTGAACCCCAGACACGCAAACTGCTTGAAGTATGCCGTATGCGAAATACTCCTGTAATTGTATTTATCAATAAGCTGGATCGTGAAGGAAAAAACCCTTTTGATTTATTGGATGAAATTGAAAAAGAACTGCGGATTGATCTCCGTCCGTTGACATGGCCGATCAGTATTGGTAAAACATTTAAAGGCGTTTATAATTTGTATGAAAAAAGTTTGATTCTTTTTAATCAGGGTGAAAAGCAGACATCCGATAATTCATTTGAAATTAAGGATTTGAATGACGGTACTATTGATGAAATTATCGGCGAAGATTTTGCCAATACACTACGCCACGATGTGGAATTAATAGAGGGGGTTTACTCTGAATTTGAAAGAGAAGATTATTTGGAAGCAATGATTTCGCCGGTGTTTTTCGGAAGTGCTGTAAATAATTTCGGAGTGCGCGAACTGTTAGACGGATTTATTAAAATAGCTCCCCCTCCCCGCCCAAGAGAAACAGACGTAAGAATAATCAAACCCGATGATAAAAATTTCAGCGGTTTCGTTTTCAAGATACATGCCAATTTAGATCCAAAACACCGCGACAGGATTGCTTTTTTACGTGTATGCTCTGGTAAATTTGAGCGGAATAAAAATTATTATCATGTCCGTGAAAACCGGACAATGAAATTTTCGAACCCTACTGCTTTTATGGCTCAGGAAAAAAGTGTAGTGGACGAAGCCTATCCAGGCGATATAATCGGCTTATATGATTCCGGCAATTTCAAAATCGGGGATACGCTTACAGAAGGAGAGAAAATGAATTATAAAGGGATACCGCAATTTTCCCCGGAACTGTTCAGATATGTTGTTAATGCTGATCCCTTAAAAACAAAACAATTAAATAAAGGCTTAGAACAGTTAACCGACGAAGGTGTTGCACAGCTGTTTACCAAGAAAACCGATAACCGTAAAGTGCTTGGCACCGTTGGAGCCCTCCAGTTTGAAGTTATACAGCACCGTTTGAAAAGTGAATATGCGGCATCCTGTAATTTTGAACATATCTCTCTTTTTAAAGCCTGCTGGGTAAGCAGTAAAGACAAGAAAAAACTAGAAGAATTTATCTTTGAAAAATCACATCATATGGCTTCAGATAAAGAAGGCAGACCTGTTTTTTTAGCGGAATCCGCATGGGCGCTGCAAATGGCTCAGGAAAAAAACCCGGCTTTACAATTTCATTTTATCTCTGAGTTTAAAGAAAATTAAAATCTTTTTCAGGCACATAAATAAATAAAAAATCCCCGCAGTAAAATTACTGCGGGGATTTTTTTTATAGAAAAATTAATTATTCAACAATTAATTTTGCAGTACTTCTGCCATTGTTAGTCTGCACAGCAACAGTATAGAAACCTTTAGATAAAGAAGCAGAATTAATCATTGCAAAATGACGCCCTTGAGTTAATGTACCTTTATTTTCTGAATAAACCGATTTACCAGTTATATCGCTTACGCTGATAATCACGGCTGTTTCAGAAGCTAGTTCGAAGTTTAACTGAGCATTGTCATTAGAAGGGTTTGGGAAAATATTTAAAGCTATTGCGGCTTTATTTTCGCTTATTCCTGCAACTGGATTTTTAGGAGTTCCGCGGATTAAAATGTCATCAAATGTTATTAAATTATCATCATACGAATTGTGGTGAAATGCAATAAAAACATTTTGATTGGCATAAGCATCTAACGGTACAGAAAAAGGTCTGAGCATCCCTGTATATGGGCTGGTTGCTGTTACTCCTGACTGAATATAATGCCCGTCTAAGCCATGCACAATGCCAGGCGAAGAAAAAGTGTGATTCGCAAATATGGCTGAATCGTGAGGAACAGCAGAAACGGCGGTCATTTCAGCAGCGGTGAAAAGCACTGTGTGAAATGAAATGTCATCATTTGTAGTAGTAGAAATTTTTACTTCGTAGCCATCTAAATAGCGTGGTAATTCACTTGGTGCTGATTTCCAAAATAGCGTATCATGCGCTCCCAGCTGAATATTTTTTGTTATAAGCCAGTTATCAGCCTGACCAGGAGAACCAAACCATGAACTAGCTGCCATAACTATATTTGTGTCACCATGCATATCGTAAAGATTTGTATCAGCTAAAGCTCTGATCTGCCAAAAATCCATTTCCCTTGGTTTTGAACTTCCGGAGCCGTCGGCTAATTGATCTGCATCGTAATCATACCATAGTGAATCAACGGTATTTCCGGGAGGAGGGCTGGTAACATGCGTCAAATAGCTTGTCATAACAAATTGAAATCCTTCATAAAGCAAGGTATCCTGCCCCTTAGAAGTAAACGCAGCAAACAAAAGAAAGCCTGATAATAATGTAAAAATCTTTTTCATGTAATTAGAATTTTATTAAAAATTAAATTTGAGATTTATAAAAAATGTAAGACAAATTTAAATATTTTAAATTTAATTAATCTATTTATTTTTTCTTAATCCTAATTTCGCCAATATTTACAACACTTTGGGGCCTTCAGTTAATTTAAATTTAATTAGCAGCGATAAAATCCGATGATTCAAAATCATATTTTACGCCCTCTTTAAATTCAATATTCGACTCTTGGATTTGCTGCTCCTCCTGCCTTAAGTCCTGATTAAGGCGGATCATTAAAATTTTATCTTCAGGATTGATTCCCGTTATTAATTTGTTTTAACAATTTTTGTTTTTCTTAAAGTATAAATTTACATACTTTTATGTTTTAAAATTTTCGGTTTAAAATTGCTCCATGACGGACTGACCCAAAATTGTGTTTAGTTTTAATAATTTCAGAAATAAAATTTACTATTATTAACCAAAAAAAATCAATTGTTATGAATTTAATTTTTGCTAAAACTGTTACTATTTTAACTGTTTTTACTTCAGCACATTTAGCTGCTGGAAATCCTGAGGGGTACAATATTAAAATCACCGCCAAGGGTTTAAAAGAAGGTTCCACCTGTCTGCTTGCAAACTACTACGGAGACAAGCAGTACATAAAAGATTCAGCGAAAGTAAATGCAAAGGGAGAAGTTGTATTTAAAGGGACTGAAAAGTATCCTCAGGGGATTTATTTATTTGTGCCGCCTGATAAAAAGTATTTTGATTTTGTAATGGACGACGGACAGAATTTTTCTCTTGAAACCGACACTGCCGACTATATAAAAAACATGAAAGTAAAAGGTTCTGTTGAAAATAAATTTTTTTATGATTATCAAACTTTTATGGCCGGCAAACAAAAAGAGATTGAACCTTTGCGGGAGCTTTATAAAAAAACAACCAAAACAAATAAAGATTCCACCAAATTACTTCAGGATAAAATGTCGGTAATTGATAAGCAGGTGCAGGATTACAAAATCAACTTTATAAAAGATAATCCTAAAACATTTGTTGCCAAATTGTTTAAAGCAATGGAAGATCCTGAAATACCTGAAGCACCTTTATTTGCTAACGGTAAAAAAGATACCACATTTGCTTACCGTTATTACAAAGCACATTTTTTTGATAATATTGATTTCAGCGACGACAGGCTGCTGCGCACGCCGATTTTCCATACCAAAATTAAACAGTTTATGGAAAAAATGACTGCACAAACGCCCGATTCAATTAATGTTTCAGCCGATTATCTTGCTGAAAAGGCAAAAGCCAATCAGGAAGTTTTTAAGTATATCGTTTACTGGCTTACCTATAATTACGAAAGTTCCAATATTATGGGTATGGATGCTGTGTTTGTTCACCTTGTAGAAAAATATTACATGACCAAGCAGGCCTTCTGGGTTGATTCTACCCAGTTATATAAAATCAGCAATAGAGCTTTCACTTTAAAACCATTGCTGTTAGGCAAAAAAGCTCCCTCTGTAAATATGATTGATTCTTTGGGAAAAAGTGTTTCTTTATATGATGTTAAATCAAAATATACTATTGTTATATTTTGGGATCATGGCTGCGGCCATTGTAAAAAGGAGGTTCCTAAGCTTTCCGAATTATATAAAACAAAATTAAAAGCAAAAGGTGTTGAGGTTTTTGCCATTGAAACTGAAGACAAACCCGATGAATGGAAAAAATTTATACGGGAAAATAAATTAAACTGGATTAATGTTCATGAACCCGATCAATACAAAAGGGCTGTTACCAAAAAGATTTACGATATCTACAGCACTCCTGTAATTTATCTGCTTGATGAAAATAAAATTATAAAAGCCAAGCGGATCGACTCTGATCAATTGGGTAATTTTATTGACATGCTTGATAAAGAGAAGGAAAGAGAAAAAGAGAAAAAATAAAACTTCGCAGGTTAAAGCACTGCGGAGTAAAAAACCCTTCAAGTTAAAAAAGACTTGAAGGGTTTTTAATGATAGTAAATAAAAAGTGGAGACCAGCAACCACTATCAAAAAACGGGGCGGTACCGAAAAGCCTTATGAGTAGGAAAACAAAATAAAACTTAAAACTACATGAAAAAAAATTACCTTTTATTTTTAGTGTTTGCCGTTATGGGATTGAATATTCTGGCGCAGTCTTCATGGCAGAATCGCTTAGTGTTTTTCAATAGCGTTAATAAACAAGAGTTGAATGCAGATAGAGGTATTAATTCTATCATTTTTAATCCCAGCAGAGAAGTAGATTCTAATTGGGATACTACTGCCAGCGTTTGGAATTTTCAAGATTCTATCCGCAGTACTTATAACAGTTCGGGGAATATTACTTTAAAGTTAAATTACTCAAGCGACCCGGTACATCCTAACAAAACAGTTTATATCTACAATGGAAATGGAAAATTAACTTCAGATACATCTAGTTATTGGAATGGAAGTTCTTATACAAACAGCCAAATAAATACATTCACATACGATATACATGGTAATCAAACGGAAGATCTTATTCAAAGCTGGAACGGAACTGCCTGGGCAAATAGTTATAAAATGGATTATACCTACGATGCAAATAATAATCAAACAGAAATTATGTATCAAATTTGGACTGGTACTGCCTGGAATTACCAATTTAAAGAAGATTTCACTTATACCGCTGGCAACTTAACCCAAGCTATTGGTCAAAACGGAAGCGGTACTACCTGGACTAATTCTTCTAAATCTGACTTTACGTATACAGGAGGTCAAATAAGCGGTGCCATTGAGCATAATTGGAACGGCACAACCTGGGTAAACTACCGTAATCACATCAATATGGTTTGGTATCAATATACCAGCTTATTTGACTGTAAAGAAGCAAGTGAAACTACTCAAGTTCCAAACGGCACGTTATGGAAAGATTCTTTAAAAGATAATTATACCTATGATGTTCACGGAAATCAAACTGATTTTACTGAGCAGTCGAAACCCGCATCAACTTATGTCACAACTGATGAGCAAAAAAATATTTATCAGTACGATGGGAATAATAACATAACCGAAAATATTTTTCAAAACTGGAACCACGTAACTCATGCTGTAAGAAATTCAACAAAAAAGGATTACTCTGAATTTCACCAATACACCGGCATCAGCGAAATTAATACCAGCGATGCATTTGTATTATTTCCAAACCCAAATAACGGAAAGTTTCAAGTTAAAAGTTCAGGTGCTAAAGCTGTAAGCATTGTTATTTACAATTTAACAGGAGAAAAAGTATATGAATCTAAAGCAAAAAATTCAAATTTCGAAATCGATTTAAGCGCTCAGTCTAAAGGAGTTTATTTTATGCAGCTGATTGATGAGAATAAAAATGCTGCTTATAAAAAGATTGTATTGCAGTAATTGATATTGATATACTATTGTATTGTTTTTTACAGAACCCTAAAGGCTTTAAAAGCCTTTAGGGTTTTTAATTTATATTTATTCGCAGCCGGCATAAACACTTTTTTTTATTTCGGGAGATGATGCAATAGCTTTAAAGCCGCCTTCAACATTTATCAAATTATTATAACCTCTTGATTTCAGAATTGATGTATAGATCATAGAACGATACCCTCCGGCGCAATGCACATAATAGGTTTTGTTTTTATCAATCTGAGGTATGCCGTCATTTATATTATCCAAAGGCAGATTTTCAGCATCCATGATATGTTCAGTTTCATATTCAGATTTTTTGCGGACATCAAGAATATTGATTCCGGTGTTTGCCTTGTATGCTTCCACAAATTTCTGAGGAGATATAGATTTTATTTGATCGGTTTCTTTGCCTGCATTTTTCCAGGCATTAAAGCCTCCTTTAAGGTATCCGATTGTATTGTCATATCCCACACGGGCTAAGCGGATAACAGTTTCTTCTTCCCTGCCTTCATCGGTAATTAATAAAATCTGCTGTTTAATATCTGGTATCAAGGCGCCGGCCCAGGGTGCAAAACCGCCGTCAATTCCAATATTAATAGAGTCAGGGATAAATCCTTTTGCAAATAAAGTCTGTTCGCGGACATCCAATTTCAATGCCCCTGTTTCTTTAGCAATTTTTTCAAATTCCTCAGGGCTTAAAGCATGCTTCCCTTTTTTTATTACTTCATTGATATTTTCGTATCCGGATTTATTCATTTTTACATTTAACGGAAAGTAGATCGGCGGAGGGAGCAACCCATCTGTTACTTCTTTCACAAATTCTGCTTTGGTCATATCAGCCCTTAGCGCATAGTTGATTTTTTTTTGATTGCCGAGTGTATCAGATGTTTCTTTACTCATGTTTTTTCCGCAGGCAGAACCGGCTCCGTGGGCGGGATAAACAATCACCTCATCGGGCAGCACCATTATTTTATTCCGCAGCGAATCATACAGTTTTCCGGCTAAATCCTCAACTGTTAAGTTTGATTTAGCTGCTAAATCAGGTCTCCCGACATCACCAATAAAAAGGGTATCGCCAGTGAAGATGGCGTAATCTTTACCATTTTCATCTGATAAAAGAAAAACAGTTGATTCCATTGTATGACCTGGAGTATGAAGAACTTTAATTTTAACTTTCCCGATTTTTAATTCTTCTCCGTCTTTTGCAATGTGTGCTTTAAATGAAGGAACTGCAGTCGGCCCAAAAACAATTGAAGCACCTGTTGCAGCAGCTAAATCAACATGTCCGCTTACAAAATCGGCATGAAAATGTGTTTCTAAAACGTATTTAATTTTCACTCCGTCCCTGGCAGCTTTTTGAATGTAGGGGTTTATTTCTCTTAACGGATCTATTACGGCTGCTTCACCGTCTGACTCAATGAAATAAGCTCCCTGCGATAAACATCCGGTGTATATTTGTTCTACTTTCATTTTGATAATTGTTTTATTGCTTTTTATGCTTCGATGACTGGCTCAAAAGTAATTTAATAATTCGTTGCTTCGATTGTTTGATTTATTTACAGAAAGGCTGCCAATTTTATGGGCTGGCTTCATCAACGTTGAATCTGGCTATGGCAATGCACAATCAGCATTAGGCAAAAGACAAAAGACAAAAGACAATAGGCAATGGGCAATGGGCAATAGGCCAAGAATTGCAAACTGAAAAATGTAAATTTTTATTCATGGTTAGCCGGTACAAGTTGAAAGCTGAAAGTTAATAATTTAATTTAAAGGGTTTAAATTTAAAAATAGTGTACACACCTCATCCTTTGCAGGGGATCTGGTCTGTACGGTTGTACACACGTCATTCTATACAGGGAATCACATCTGTACGGTTGTACACACGTCATCCTTTACAGAGGATCACATAAAACGGTTCCGTTACACGTCATCCTTTACAGGGAATCACATAAAACGGTTCCGTTACACGCCATCCTTTGCAGGGGATCATGTAAAACGACTCCGTTACACGCCATCCTTTGCAGGGGATCACATAAAACGGTTCCGTTACACGCCATCCTTTACAGGGAATCACGTGTGTGCAGTTCAAAGAACGAAAACCTAAACCTTGTTTTACTTCAGATAAGGCTTAGCAGCTCCTTGCAAAAAAAGTATAAAGTGTATTGTAAGCATATCAGTTTAGCTTTTATTGATCCGATTCTTCCAACTTCCTTATCACCTGACCGAAATTTGATGAAAGGTATTTTGACTGAAATTATTAAGAAAATCATCCACTTCCCATCTAGATCCCTGGCCTTGAATACCCCAATGATAAGTTGTTCCCAGGTAATATGGAAACTCCGTCATGCTGAAATTTCCTTGATTTGCGAAAAACAAATTAGCACTGGCAGGCAGAAAAGCTGTATGTCCGGCTAGTGTTGTAAAAGTTGATTGGATACCTGAGCTGGTACCGGTTCCCGTTTTAAAATAGCTTATAGTTGGAGCATTTATGGTTTTGAAATGTATCACTCTGGGGTGGGCAGCAGTTTTTCCATAAAACCGAATTGAAGTAAAATTTATGGCGTTCATTAAGCTGCTATTGGCATGTCCCCAGAATAGAGTGCCGCTTTCATCTGTTCCCAATACATTGCTTCCCAAAAGCGGCAATGAGTTTGTAAGTACACTTAATGCCGGATTTGTGCCACCCTGATGAAGATAATTCAGAACTAAGGTCCATCCGCCGCCGTCTGTTGTCATATCGCAGTTACACTGCATACATGGCAAAGGTCCGGATCCATCCGGATCAATGGTATAAACCCCGTCGGCACTTGAAGGGTTTGCCGCTAAAATTTCCTGACAGCTTTTATATACAATCACTGCGGCTAATGTTGCTGCAGGACTTGTTCCGCAGGTATTTCCGGCAGTAACACTTATATTGCCGGACGTACTTCCAGCAGTTATAGTTATAGAAACAGTTCCCTGCCCTGATGTTACAACAGAACCTGGAGGAACAGACCATGTGTATAAAGTTGCACCTGATACAGCAGTTATAGAATACGTTACACCGGTTTGTCCGGATGTGACACAAGTACTGCATGTTACAACACCCGGAGCAGCAGGAGGAGCGCAGGCTGCCGGGCATGAAATGGAATACCAGGCCCCGCCAACATAGGCTTCAAAACAATTGGTAGTGGTGTTAAAAATAAATAAACTCAAGGCAGGCGAAACTATTGCATTGCGCTGGGCTGTAGTTAAACGGGGGATTAACAAACCTTGATTGTTTGATGTGCCCGAATTTAAATCAAGTAATGCTGATGCATCCGGTGAGGCAATTCCAATTCCAACATTACCTGAAGAAGTTACCCTCATTTTTTCTGTATTGTTAGTTCTTACAGCCAAATCATTTGCATCGGTTGTTCCAACAAAATTTGCGCCTGCGTTTGTGCCTGCATTACCGTTTATTGTCCAGTGTGTTCCGAGGTCTGCACCTGTTGCACCAGTAGTACCTATTGAGCCGGTATTTCCGGTTGAACCGATAATACCTGCAGTACCGGTTGAACCAATGATTCCTGTTGAACCTGTTATTCCTACTGCGCCGGTAACTCCGGTATAGCCGGTTGAACCTAAATTACCAGAAGCTCCAGTGGAGCCAATTTGGCCCGTTATTCCTGTAATGCCCACAGCACCTGTTACACCTGTATAGCCGGTTGAACCAATATTTCCTGCAGGGCCTGCAGCTCCTGAACATAATGATTTCCAGCTTGTGCTTAAGTTATTCCAATAAAAGAAGCAGGCTGAATCTGTATCAAATACCAATAAACTATTTGCAGGAGATGGGATTGCCAGACGCTGTAATGCAGTCATACGGGGAACCAATACTCCTTTGTTGTTTGCCGGGCTTGCATCAACATCCAGCAAAGCAGATGGTTTAGGGCTGAGTGTTCCTATGCCTACGTTATTGTTTTGGGCTAAGACGGCTGGAACCAGGAATAAACCGAACACTCCAATAAAAAGTAAACGTTTAAACCCAGGATAAAAGAAATCAAATAAGAATAAAAAAGCAGGAGCAAACTGGTCGGGGCTTTTCAAAAATTGATTATTTCGCTGATGGTTTTTATTTGCTGAAACTTTAGAGTTTATCATTTTTTCTTGTCAGTTTCTAATTGTTCAATTTTCAGTTTTAATTCTTCAATTTCTTTTTGCTGGTCCTGCATTGCTTTTACAAGTATAGGTAAAAGTTCAATGTACTTTACTCCTTTGGTTTTATCGGTATTATTTTCAGTAACCACAATTGAAGGAAGCTGGCGTTCCAGCTCCTGAGCAATAAATCCCATTTGTGTTCCTTTCATTCCGTCATCCAATACTTCCTTCCATTCAAAACTTACTGGTCGCAGCTTAGTTAAAATGTCAATTCCGTTTAATGAAAGTGTTTCTATGTTTTTTTTCTTTCTGAGATCGGATGTCCAGACATTTCCGGCGCAGGCTGTGGTGCCGCTCACATCAAGTAAAAATGCCGGAGTTGGATTTCCAATACCAACATACCCCAAGCCATTTACTAACATTTTGGAAACCGAGTTGCTTACTACATTTATTAAATTTGTTCCAGCCGACCCAAAACCCAAATTATCTTTCTGCAGAACAAATAAGCCTGTACTGCTGAAACTGGCATCAATACCTCCAATGAATGCAGCATCAGTATTTATTAAACCAGTAAAATTATGCTCCACATGTAATGTCCTTTCATTTTGATTGTCTGTTATATGTAACTTTGCCCCGGGAGCTATAGTCCCAATTCCCACATTTCCATTGTGGTCGATTCTGACTTTTTCTGATTCGATATTGGTTCCATTAGCAGTAGTTGTAAAGTCTATATAGGTTCCTTTGTTGGCTGCTGAGAAATTTTCGTTAGCATTAATATACATACTGCCCCCGCCATAATGGATGGAATTGGTGAGTCCATCAATTACATCGCGTCCGATAAAAGAGGATAACACATCTCCTGCTAAAGGATAGGCTGGAAGTGCTTCCGTTCCCTGACCGCGTAAGCCGATAAAAGCAGGATGATCAGCAGAGTGATAACTTTGGGCGGATATAAGAGAATATGCATTATTTGTTACTTTAAAATTTCCCTGCGACACTTCAAGTTTAACTGATGGCGCCGGTGTACCTATACCGACAAAGCCTCCAGCAGGCATTAATGACATATTTCCATTTGGCGAAATTGTGAAAACATTTGAAACTCTCGCATAATCATAAATACCAAATTGGTTAGAATTATTTTTGAATAGCTGCCACTGTGCAGCTCCGTTATCCTGAAAAACATGGCCAAAAGTTTGATTTGCTGAAAGTGTATTATATGTGACTTCACTGCCAGCATTTGATGCAGTGACTCTGAACGTGCCGTTGACATCTAATTTAGCAGCTGGATTTACAAACCCAATTCCTAAATTACCATTTTCCATAATTTTAATTCCATTCGGCCTTGAGCTCCAGGGGCCGATAAATAATCCGCTGGTGTTAAGAGCTGTGTCGCTGTCATTAGTAAAAATTATAGACTTGTCGCCAGTATTTGTAAGCGGATTCCAATCTCCAATTGCAGCTCCTGAAAAAACACTCATCCATCCGGTTGAACCAGTTCCTGCCCTATTTAAAGTTAATATCGGGGCTGCGGTAGTATTATTATTCAAAGTCACGTTTAATTCGGCGCCAGCAGGGTTTGAAGTTCCTATACCCACATTTCCTGCGGCTAATACCCGCATTCTCTCAAGGTTATTTGTTTTTACCACCCAATCAACACTGTCGGTAGTACCAATGAAATTAGTGCCGGCAGCAGTGCCGGCATTGCCGGTTATTGTCCAGTGAGTCAAAAGGTCTGCCCCTGTCGAACCTGTTACTCCGATACTTCCGGTAAAACCCGTTGAGCCCATCAGGCCGGCATTTCCCGTTGAGCCTGTTGAGCCTGTCATTCCAATGGAGCCGGTATTACCAGTAGAACCTGTAAACCCATTATCACCTGTATTTCCGGAAGCGCCGATTATGCCTGTAGATCCAGCTGCCCCCATAGTTCCGGTATTGCCTGTGGATCCTATAGTTCCGGCAGCACCAGTATTACCTGCAGCGCCATTTGAACCTGTACTGCCTATAGCACCGGAGGAGCCTGTGCTTCCTGTAAAGCCGATAGAACCAGTACTTCCTGTTAATCCTATTCCCCCAGAACCATTGCGGCACAATGATTTCCAATTCGATGTAATTGAATTATAATAAAAGAAGCAGGAAGAATCAGTATCAAATACTAATAAGCTATTTGCGGGAGAAAGGATTGCGAGCCTTTGTACTGCAGTTAATCTTGGCACAAGCATCCCCTTGTTATTTGAAGGAGCTGCATCAATATCAAGCAAAGCAGAAGGTTTAGGGCTGAGTGTGCCGATGCCGACATTATTATTTTGAGCTAAGAGGGCTGATCCTGACCCTGCAAGCAGTATAAGAATGAGGCCGACTGCGGAAATGAAGCTTTTACTTTTCATGTTTTATAAATAAATTCTGCTCAAATTAAATATCAATATTTTATACAAGGCAGCAAGGCTATGTTTCTGGGACGGCTGGTACCAATAACTCCAAAATCGCCCAATGCTCCGCCATGCACGGCCGGCCCATTAGTAGAAATAGGCAGAGAATTAGGAACACCTGTCCATGTAATATAAGCATTAGGCCAATTTGATTCAATCGTTTTATCAAGCCCTGCAAAATTACGTGCAGCAGCATCTGTTACCCCTCCTGTCATATTTATAGTTGATACAGTAAATATGGGGTCGCTGTCGTACCACATAACCGTACCTTGCTGTGCGCTGCCGATTGTTCTTGCAGCATCATTATCCACACCCAGCCCGTCATCAAGCCCTCTCACAAATTCTCCTCTAAGATCGGGCAGGTTAAATGTAGTACTTCCATCACCAATTCCGTAAAGTGTGCTTACTGCATTGAATAATTCTGCATAGAAAGTACGGTTTACGGCTTGTCCATTGCATTCTAAATAACCATTCGGGGGAGTAATATTAGCAAAATATCCAATACTGCCGGCGGGTACACTCACACAATCCCATTTAGTACCATCATAAATATAACATCCTTTTAAATCTGTATCATAAACCTGCAGGCCTTCAATAGGGCCGGCAATGGCCTTGCGCTGCACACTCGTTAGGCGGGGCATAACAAAACCCTGGGAGGTACTGGTAATATCTACTTTTGCGGAATTGTTCGGTGCTATTGTTCCAATACCTACGTTACCAGAAGCAGTTACTCTCATATTTTCAGCATTGTTGGTTACAAGGGCTAAATCAGCTGCATCTGTTGTTCCAATAAAATTGGGACCCGCTGTAGTTCCGGCATTTCCGGTTATAGTCCAGTGTGTTCCAAGGTCTGCACCTGTTGAACCAGTAGTACCGACAGAGCCTGTAGTTCCGGTTGAACCAACAACACCTGAAGCTCCTGTTGAACCAATGATGCCTGTTGTACCATTTATTCCAACAGAACCTGTTGAGCCGGTATTGCCGGCTGCACCAATAATGCCTGAAGCTCCCGTTGAACCAATGATGCCTGTTGAACCTGTTATTCCAAGAGCGCCGGTGGAGCCAATATTACCGCTTGAACCTGTATTGCCTCTTAATCCAGAAGGACCGATAGGTCCAGGATTACATAATGATTTCCAAGCTGAGTTTATTGCATTCCAATAGAAGAAACAAGCTGAATCAGTATCAAATACCAGCAGGCTATTTGCAGGTGCAGGGATTGCAAGCCTCTGCAATGCAGTGATACGGGGAACCAATACTCCTTTATTGTTGGCAGGACTTGCATCAACATCAAGCAGAGCCGATGGTTTAGGGCTGAGTGTGCCGATGCCGACGTTATTGTTTTGAGCAAAACAATTTGTAAATGGGAATGCTGCAATTAAAAAAAAGAGGAAGAAAAGTAATTGAAATTGATTTTTCAAAATCTGCATTATATTGTAGTTTTTATTATGAACAGAAAATTATTGATTTCATCAATAGTATCGAGTTGTTTTTCTGCTTTCGATACTCGCTTGTTTATCACCCTTCGAATTATTAATTGTTTTCTAAACCGGTTCTAGAGTTTCATTATAAACGCGAGTTTATAAAAAGCCGGACGATTATCAATAGGTGAACCAGATCCAGCAGGGTCAGTTGTAAAAGTATGATTATGTAAACCTGCAGTAGATGTCATAAAACCTCCCCTGGAAATTCCCGAAGCTCCTGCATCGTTAAATTCTCCGCCGGCTGTCAGCCCATTACTCAGTTCAGCTGGCAGAGGATCAGAATAAAATACTCCGGAGGAATTAGGGCCATTGGTATGAAAATGAGCACCGTCATTACTGGTACTTCCAGTGTGTGTATGTGCAGGCAGCTGCGCTGTGCTGAGCGTATATGAATTGGTTCCGCCTGTAGCGCCCGGGTTTTCTGCAGTGCTTACGCTTAAAATAAACATATCTAATAAATTGGGAGTACCCAAAGTCCCATCACATAATGCCCATCCAGAAGGAATGTTTGCAATTGTTCCGCTCCACATTACTATTATTCCTGCAGGCAGATTGGAATTGCCGGTTGGGCCGACAACGCCGGCAGCCCCGGTTGATCCCGCTGCCCCGGTAGACCCGGTTAATCCATTAGCGCCTGTTGACCCAGTTGATCCTAAAGCCCCTGTAGTCCCGGTTAATCCATTTGCACCGGCTGCCCCTGTTGATCCTAAAGACCCTCCAGCACCTGTTATTCCATTTGCACCTGTTGCGCCGGTCGCCCCGTAAGCACCTGTATTCCCTATAGGGCCAGTTGATCCAGATACTCCAGCAGCGCCTGTGCGTCCAGTAGAACCTGTAGTTCCAATAACATTACAAAGTGAAATCCAGGATGTTGTTTGACTTCTATAAAAGAGGTAGCACATCGAATCGGTGTCAAATACCAATAAACTATTAGCAGGTGAAGAGATTGCAAGGCGCTGCATTGCCGTCAAGCGCGGAATAAGAATTCCTTTATTGTTGGCAGGGCTTGCATCAATATCCAGCAAAGCGGAAGGTTTAGGGCTGACAGTGCCAATGCCGACGTTGCTGTTTTGAGCAAAGGCTGCTTCACCTAATACTGCGAGACATATAATAATAAAACAAACGGAGGAAATGAAGCTTTTATTTTTCATATTTTTTATAATTTATTCTGCTTAAATTAAATATCAATATTTTATACAAGGAAGCAAGGCTATGTTTCGCGGACGATGAGAAAATTCGTAAATCATAACTGATGCAGGATTGTTTGGATACGCATTATTCAACATCCCGCCATTATATGGTACGGCCGAAGTTGAAATAAAATCAGAAATAACATTAGCTTTACTATCCGACCACCAGTCATTAATTGTTCCAACACCGCCTGTTCCGCCTAATTCTCTGTGAGTAGATGCCGGCTGAAAACTCCCTATTATTCTTCCTGCATCCACTCCTCTTCCATCATCGAAGCATCGCACAAATTCACCTCTTAAATCCGGCACATTAAACACAGCTCCGCTGCCGCCGTATAAATAACTTATGGCAGTAAACAGTTCGGGATACACGGCTGTACTAATACTTTGTCCGTTGCATTCTAAATAACCAACAGGTGCAGCAGTATTTGCAAAATAATTTATTGTGCCTGCCCTGACACTGACACAATCCCAGTTTACACCATTAAAATAATAGAAATCTTTTAAGTTTGTATCATATACCTGAAGACCTGCAATAGGGGCAGTTATTGCCAGTCGCTGGGCGGTTGTCATACGAGGCATAACAAAACCTTGAGAGGAACTTGCTATATCTACCTTTGCGGAACTGTTTGGTGCTATTGTTCCAATACCAACATTACCAGAGACGGTTACTCTCATATTTTCAGCATTGTTGGTTACAATGGCTAAATCAGTTGCATCTGTAGTTCCAATAAAATTCGGCCCAGCAGTAGTGCCGGCATTTCCGGTTATAGTCCAATGTGTTCCGAGGTCTGTACCTGTTGAACCGGTAGTGCCGACTGAACCCGTATTTCCCGTTGAACCGATCATACCTGATGCTCCGGTTGAACCTATGATGCCTGTTGAACCCGTTATGCCGACATTGCCGGTGGAGCCTGTATTTCCTGTTGTGCCAATAAGACCTGCTGCTCCCGTTGAACCAATGATGCCTGTTGAACCTATTATGCCGACAGCGCCGGTGGAGCCTGTATTACCGCTTGAACCTGTATTGCCTCTCAATCCGGAGGTACCGATAGGTCCCGGATTACATAATGATTTCCATACTGAGTTTATTGCATTCCAATAGAAGAAACAGGCTGAATCAGTATCAAATACCAGCAGACTATTTGCAGGTGCGGGGATTGCAAGCCTCTGCAATGCAGTGATACGGGGAACCAGTACTCCTTTATTGTTGGCAGGACTTGCATCAATATCAAGCAAAGCCGAAGGTTTAGGACTTAGAGTACCTATGCCGACGTTATTGTTTTGAGCTAAAACTGCTGATCCTAATCCTGCAAGTATTATAAGAATGAAAACAACTGCGGAAATGAAACTTTTACTTTTCATAATTTATAATAAATTTTGCTCGAATTGAATATCAATATTTTATACAAGGTAATAATGCGACGTTTCGCGGACGAAATTCATTTGCTGTATGCTGTGCTCCCCATACAGAGGAAGCATCAAGTACTGCTGTGCCGATTGTGCCGTTATTGCACCCGGTTGACCAGCACATTGTATATTGACTTGAATAAGATGTAAAAGCGCCGGAAAGGACTGTACCGCCGGCAGCGTCTTCACATGAATTAACACCGCCGGTTACATTTCTTCCTGCATCAGTTTGACTGCTTCCAATAATCCTTCCGGCATCGACACCTCTGCCATCATCAAAACTTCGCAAAAACTCACCACGCAGATCGGGTACCTGAAAAACAGCACCGCCTCCGCCATAAAGGTAACCTATCGCAGCAAACAGCTCAGGGTAAACTGTGATGCTCACGCTTTGTCCGTTGCATTCCAAATAGCCGCGGGGAGCAGCAGCATTAGCGAAATAATTAATGCTTCCGGCAGGAGTGGTTACACAATCCCAATGTGCAGATACTGCCCCATAATTATAATAGCCTTGCAAATCAGTATCATATACCATCAGACCATCCATTGGGCTTGCTATTGCCAAACGCTGCTGGGTTGTCATACGAGGCATAGCAAAACCTTGCGAGGTGCTTGCAATATCTACCTTTGCTGAACTGTTCGGCGATATTGTTCCAATACCCACATTACCAGTGGCAGTTACTCTCATATTTTCAGCATTGTTGGTTACAAGGGCTAAATCAGCTGCATCTGTTGTTCCAATAAAATTGGGCCCCGCTGTAGTTCCGGCATTTCCGGTTATAGTCCAGTGTGTTCCTAGGTCTGCACCGGTTGAACCGGTAGTACCGACAGAACCCGTATTTCCTGTTGAACCGATTATACCTGATGCACCGGTTGAACCAATGATGCCTGTTGAGCCAGTTATGCCGACAGCGCCGGTGGAGCCGGTATTTCCGACGGCACCGATAATGCCTGATGCTCCAGTTGACCCAATGATACCTGTTGAACCTGTTATGCCGCCAGAACCTGTGGAGCCGGTATTGCCGGCTGCGCCAATAATGCCTGATGCTCCGGTTGAACCAATGATGCCTGTTGAACCTGTTATGCCAAGAGCGCCGGTGGAGCCAATAATACCGCTTGAACCTGTATTGCCTCTTAATCCGGAAGGACCGATAGGTCCCGGATTACATAATGATTTCCAAGCTGAGTTTATTGCATTCCAATAGAAGAAACAGGCTGAATCAGTATCAAATACCAGCAGGCTATTTGCGGGTGCGGGGATTGCAAGCCTCTGCAATGCAGTGATGCGGGGAACCAGTACTCCTTTATTGTTGGCAGGACTTGCGTCAACATCAAGCAAAGCGGAAGGTTTAGGACTCAGTGTGCCGATACCGACGTTATTGTTTTGGGAGAAACAAGAAACGGGCAATAGGCAATTGACCAGCATTAGGCAAAAGGCAATCGGCAATAGACAAAAGGAAATTGATAATTGACAATTGACAATTGGGCAAGGACTGCAAATTGCAAAATTTAAATTTTTTTTCAGAGCCGCCATTTGTATATTCTATTGTTTTATTGCTTATTGTTTCATTGGTATATTCGCTGATTGCCCTTTGCTTATTGCTTATTCCCTTTTCATTTATAAATCATCAATGGCTTTGGAAGCATCGCGATCGGGTTCTACATCGTGAATGAGAGTGCCTTTATCGGCTAACATGGAATAGATTTCACTTAAGGTTGCTCCTTTTTTAAAATGGTGTTTTATTCCCAAACGCTGTGCTAATATGTTGGAGTCTAATTCGCTTAATGCTTTAAACTCTTTTCGGGCAAGGAGGCGGCCGGGACGAAGAAGGGCGCTGTCTAATTTTTTCAGATCTACGTTAAAGGTGCAGATGATCTGCATATTGAGCATATCATTCAGGAGGCCGTCTGTCATGTTGAGCAGATTGGAAACACCTTGTATACGTATTCCTTCCTGACGTTTGGCAAGCAGGGGTTCTGCATCTTCGATTAAGAGGACGCAGAATTGTTCATCTTCATTCCATTGGGAAACTGCGTTTGAAATAAATGTCATGAATGCTGGTTCTACCAAATGATCTACCATGTTTGGCGGCATATAAATAACGACTTTATTACCGGAAGCCATTTTTTTCAGCAGATGGCGTATGTAATAGGTTTTGCCTGTACCCGGCAGGCCGTGGAAAAGTACCAACCCTTTGCTGCTGGTATTGAACCGCTGCATGAGTTCATCATGAAACTTGGCGAAACCAAAGCCGTAATTAATATCTAAGTCTCTTATTTCGAAATCATCATCAACTGCATGTTCTCTCATGACATAACCGTTAGTTGTTACTTCTATCATGTTAATCATGGGCTTCTCAGGTATTTTTATTTTTTTGAGGGTGCATTTGTCTATACAATTCTGCAGGTCTTCTTCGAAACCGTACTTATCGCGTTTGCCGGAAGCCTCATTGGGCGATAAAATATTGAGCTGACTGACGTGTACGCAGCCGTCGTCATTGCAATTGGACTTGTCTTCAATGAAATCAGACATTTCGTATTGTTCTGCATCCAGGGATTGTATTTGAATTGCTTCCAGGATATAGCCTTTGTTTGGAAATACAAGGGTATAGCGAATCATTTTTTTGCCGTTATCCGCATATTCGCTGCTATATGAATGAATTATTTTCGCTTCCATAGTTTCCTGGAGTTCATGAAGAAGGGCAAAGACTTCGACATCCAGAGAAGTACGCACATACTCTGAAGGGAGTTCTTTATTGACTGCAGCATAATAGCGCACGATCGGAAATATACCGTTGACTAAGGTTTCTGAAAGCCATTGAGTCTGCTGGGCAGTAAGGTTTGATTCCTGTTCATTGTTTTCGTCCGAATCTTCCATAGTTATAGTTTTGATGTTTGTTATATTTGCTGGATCAGCGGTAATTGGGTGAATGAGGTCATTTGTTGCTGGTCCTTTAAGTGGATCATTTATTATTGAGTCACTGTCTAATGCCAAATTGCCTTTGACCAATGCCTCATTAATAGTATAATATATTATTTCGCGTCTATATATATTGACTGGTATTTTGTTGTAAATAACAGTTTTTTTAATCCAGTTGCCTTGTGTATCATATTCAAATTCCTCTGTTTCATGGGGATTCTTCACTTGAGAATTAGGAATATGAACCGGCATTATTTTTTTTCCCTGATCATCGTATTTATGGAAAGTGGTACCTCCTAAACGCCCGTCATTATAATTAGTAGTTTCTATACATTGACCAAGCTCGTTATATTTGTGTGCATAGGTAGAGCTGAATTTTAAACTCCCATCGTAGTTATAGTAATTGTTTTCAATGCAATCGCCTTGTTCATTATATTTTTTGGTACCTTTTCGGCAGTAATCCTGCATTTTTTTATCAGCATATTCCCAAATATCCTCTATCTCTTTTCCCTGATCATCGTAGGTATGCAGGTATTTATAATTGATGCTGCCGTCTTGTTTGTATTCTATGGTTGAAAGATGGAGCCCCTGCGGATTGTATGTGGTAATTTTTTTACTATATACAATCTCATCTTTTCCATGATAAGAATAAGATTCGAGTTCTTTTCCCTGATCATCGTATTTGTTTTCGGTTCTGTATTGTAAAATTCCATCAGCATCACGCATACAATATTCGAGCAGCTTGTCATATTTATTATATGATAAAATTGTGGTCCGATTTAATTTACCATCCTTATAATAAAGAACTGATTTGGTCTGCAGCCCTCTTTCATTATAGGTGTTAATATAATATCCATCCAAACCGAAAAGCTGCTCCTGTGTTTTGGCTCCTTTTTCATTATAAGATATTATAGTGTTAGTATTACTCGATGAATATTCGACCTGTATTTTACCCTGAACAATTATGCCTTTTTTTAGAGAGGCTTTATAAGTGGTTTGTGAAATTTGTTTTACCTGCCCTGATAATCCGGCAATTTCAACATCTGTTTTTTTTAGTGTATCGGTCATTGGTTATTTTGTCATTAGTCATTGGTAAGGGTTCAGTGGACATAAAGCAATATAACACAGAACCTTTATTGTAGAATTATTATTGATTATTTTCTATTTTCGAAGAGATTTATTTAATTGTTCTCAAAAGTAATTTAATAGTTTTAAACAGCAAAAGTTTTATTTAAACCTAATAGAAGTGAATTTTATTAACTATTGAAAATACTTGCTTCTTTATTGAGCGCATTATCTGCTTTATTTTCTATTCAGCGAACATGGTGATTCCGCAACGAACATGTCTGATTCCGCAGCGAACATGTCTGTTTCCGCAGCGAACATGTCTGATTCTGCAGCGAACGTGACAATTTCCGCAGCGAGCACGTCCATTTCCGCAGCGAACATGTCTTAGACTCCTACTAATGATTCAGAAAACTTAATGGCGTTCGGAAACAAATATGGATCCACCATATCCTCCATTGTCAACTACCACACCAGTTGATGTTCCGGCATCTGTAGTTGCCCATACCTCAGCTGTATGAGATCCCGCTGCTAAGCCTGAAACAACTGCATGGAGTGAAACATGCTCTGAAGTATTGGCTGTAAAACAAGTCCAAGCATTTGACATTGCAATTGCAGTTCCATCAACTCTCAATTCGTACTTAATTTTTGCAGCACCTCCGGTGAAGGCCCCAGAAAAAACAGTGGAAAGCAAGTTAAGCTCTACTTTTGTTGAACCGTATAGCTTGGTAAATGTCAAGACGTTCGTATTTAATTTAGTTACTGAAGTTGAAACAGTAACAGGACCGATGTTCAAATTATTAAAATAAGTATCATTTGACGCAGTTTCCCATGAAGCAAGACCAGTGCCATCAGAGGTTAATACTTTTCCAGCACCGGGAGTGCCCCCTGTAATTTTCACCTGGCCTTCAACTTCCAGCTGTGCGGCAGGGGTTATTGTACCGATACCAACAAACCCAGCAGCAAAATCGCCATAGATTAGTGGAGGGTTGGCGCTGCTATTGGCAATATAAAGTTTGTTAGAGCCTAATTCATTAAAGCCGGCCTGATAACCAAGGAAAACATTACCGCTTCCGGTAACATTGCTATTACCCGCGGATTCCCCTAATGCTGTATTAAAATCTCCGGTGGCATGGAAAAAAAGAGATTGATGTCCAAAAGAGGTATTGTTTGTTCCCGTAGTATTATGCCACAATGATTGATAGCCGGTTGCGGTATTATAATTTCCTGAACTATTGGAATAAAGTGCAAAATATCCATCGGCAGTATTGTTTTGGCCGCTGGAGTTACCATAAAGAGCATCAAAGCCAGTTGCTGTATTGCCGTCTCCAGTGGAGAAAAAAAGAGCGTTCTGTCCAACAGCTGTATTATAACTGCCGGCGCTATTTGAGTAAAGAGAATACCATCCATCGGCAGTATTACTGTTTCCTGTAGTATTTGAATAAAGCGCTCTTTGGCCGCTGGCGGTATTATTTAACCCGGTTGAATTTGCCACAAGCGCTTCCATACCGACAGCAGTATTTCCGGTTCCAGAGATATTACCTAAAAGAGAATAAACCCCGTAGGCAGTATTATTGTTTCCGGTTGTATTATTATGCATAGAATAAACTCCATTTGCAGTATTATAACTTCCTGACGTATTATTATAAAGGGCTGCCCATCCGCCTGCAGTATTGTTACTGCCGGAGTTGTTCGAATAAAGGGCTGTTGATCCCGCGGCAGTATTCCAATCGCCGGATGTATTTGACCATAATGTTTGATAACCTAATGCAGTATTGTTGTTCCCTGTATTTGAAGCAGCAGCAGCAGAACCTCTCAAAGCTTCATAACCAACTGCCACATTATAATTAGTAAATGAGGTACTTGTGTTGTTTGAATACATCATTGCATTAGTGCCAAAAGCGGTTCCATTGGAACCTGAAACATTGGAAATAAGAGCATCCAATCCTACAGCCACATTGCTAATGCCGGTAGTGTTGGCTAAAAGTGAATTATGCCCGTCGGCGGTATTTGCGTATCCAGTTGTATTAGAATTAAGCGCATAATATCCATTAGCTGAATTGTAGTTTCCTGTGGTGTTGTTATAAAGTGCCTGAACTCCATTTGCAGTATTATACCCTCCGCTGGTATTTGACCATAATGTTTGATAGCCAATGGCCGTATTATTATTTCCAGTATTTGAAGCAGCTGCAGCTGAACCTCTCAATGCTTCATAACCAACGGCTACATCATAATTGGTAAATGCACCTGCCTGGCTGTTGGCATAATACATTGCGTTGTTTCCAATTGCTACAGCGCCGGCACCGGCAACATTGGAATAAAGAGCTGAATTTCCGAAAGCTATATTTGTGTAGCCAATAGTATTGGAATGAAGCGCATTCGGACCTACTGCAACATTGTTGCTTCCAGTGTTGGAATAAAGGGCGTAATTACCATAAGCGACATTGCCTCCTCCGCCTACATTGGAATAAAGCGCCTGAATTCCCGTTGCGTTATTGTCGTTTCCTGTAGTGTTTGAATAAAGTGCCTGATTTCCTTCAGCTGTGTTGCGAGGACCAGTGGTGTTGGCATTACCAGCCTGAAAGCCGAAGAATGAATTAGCTAATGTGTTATCTATTCTGCCGGCTTTTTGATTATTTACTCTTATATTAAATGGTATGTTATCGGTTGTCCCGATAAAGTTGGTGCCGTCAACCGTACTTCCGTTGCCAAGCAGTGCCCAGGCTGTACCGCCTCCGCCGGTTGGTGTCTGCCAGCTTCCCTGCCCTGCTGCATCTGATGTTAATACTTTGCCTGCCGCCTGGTTGCCGTCAACAATTTTAATTGCTGCACCTGAAGTGCCGTCTATTTCGAGCCTGGCTGCAGGGGTTATTGTGTTGATGCCTACAAAGCCTGCAGCAAAATCGCCGTAAATTAAGGGCGGGTTGGTACTGCTGTTAGCAATGTATAATTTGTTGGAACCGGTTTCATTATAACCTGCCTGATATCCAAGAAAAACGTTACCAGAGCCTGTGCTGTTCATAAAGCCTGCATTATTACCAACCCCAACATTATTATTTCCATTGTTATTATACAATGCCGATGAACCTATGGCAGTAGTATTAATTCCTGAATTTCGGTAAAGAAGTGCTGCACTGCCTACAGCAGTGTTGTTACTACTGCCGCCTGCTGTGTAAAAAGCGAGTGCGGTATATCCAATAGCAGTATTACCGTTTCCTGTTACATTGAAAGTAAGCGCTGCACCGCCGATAGCAGTATTCGCAGTTCCTGTTGTGTTAGAAGTAAGCGCGGAGGATCCTACAGCTGTATTATTAATTCCTGTCGTGTTGGAATAAAGTGCCGAACTGCCGACCGCCGTACCGTAATTTCCAGCAGTGTTTGACCAAAGTGTTTGATAACCAATTGCAGTATTATTGTTTCCGGTGTTATTTGCAGCGGTGCTTGAACCAATCAATGCCTCAAACCCGACTGCGACATTGTTATTGGTAAAAGTAGTGCTTGTGTTGTTGGCATACTTCATTGCATTTGTACCAATTGCGGTAGCATTAGAACCTGCTACGTTACTATAAAGCGCGTACATTCCACTGGCAGTATTAGAATTACCTGTGGTGTTTGCATTAAGCGCATTTTGTCCGCTGGCGGTATTATTGCTGCCGCTAGTGTTGTTGCGAAGTGCCACCATTCCAGAAGCAGTATTGTAATTTCCGCTGGTATTTGTAAATAGAGCACTTTCACCAAGTGCAGCATTACCATATCCATTGCCGGAGAATACAGTGCTGGTTGAATTTCCAGCCTGATGACCAAAAAAAGCATTATTATTTGTTTGGTCAATTAAACCTGAGTTCTGGTTATTTACTTTAAACATCAGGGGCTGCCCATCAGTGGTGCCGAGAAAATTAGTGCCAGCAACAGTACTTGAGTTACCGGTTATTGTCCAGTGTGTTCCAAGGTCTGCACCGGTTGCACCGGTAGTTCCTAAGGCACCTGTAGAACCAGTATTTCCATTGGTCCCGTTAGTTCCGGACGCGCCTGTTGAACCTGTATTTCCATTTGTTCCATTTGTTCCATTTGTTCCATTTGTTCCATTTGTTCCATTTGTTCCATTAGTTCCTGACGCACCGGTAGAACCGGTGTTACCGTTAGTTCCATTGCTTCCTGATGCACCAGTTGAACCCGTGTTACCGTTAGTTCCTGTTGATCCGGTAGAACCGGTTGCTCCTGTATTGCCATTGGCCCCTGTACTACCTGTAGATCCTGTTTTACCTATTGAACCAGTACTTCCGGTTGACCCGCTAGAACCTGTGCCCGTTGCTCCTATTGAACCGGTATTGCCGGTTGAACCTATGGAACCGGTGCTGCCGGTTGACCCGGTTGAGCCTGCGCCGGTTGCTCCTATTGAACCTGTATTGCCGGTTGAACCAATTGAACCGGCACTCCCGGTTGAGCCGGTTGAACCCGCACCTGTTGCTCCTATTGAACCTGTATTGCCGGTTGAACCGATTGAACCGGTACTCCCGGTTGAGCCGGTTGAACCCGCACCAGTTGAACCCGTTGAACCAATATTTCCTGTCGAACCTATTGAACCAGTATTGCCGGTTGAGCCTGTTGAACCTGCACCAGTTGCGCCGGTAGAGCCAACATCACCGGAAGCGCCGGTAAATCCTATATCTCCGGTTGGCCCCGTTGAGCCGGTTATACCTGAGCCGGTTGAACCGGTTGAACCATTGTTACCTGCTGCACCGGTATCACCTGTAAACCCCATGCTTCCGGTATCGCCTGTAGAACCTGAGCCGGTTGCACCTGTGATACCGATTATGCCGGTTTGACCAATTGATCCGGCGGCACCGGTTGTACCTGTTGCACCTATAAAGCCCATTAAACCCATTGCACCCGTGCTGCCAGTAGTTCCTCTTATCCCTGATGCACCTGTGCTGCCTGTTATCCCAGCCCCTCCCGAAGAACCGTGACACATAGATTTCCAGCCTGCCGTTATTGAATTATAATAAAAAAAACATGCAGAATCGGTATCAAATACTAATAAGCTGTTTGCCGGGGAAGGAATTGCAAGACGCTGTAAAGCAGTCATACGGGGAACCAATACACCTTTGTTATTTGCCGGCGAAGCATCAATATCCAGCAATGCGGATGGATTAGGACTGACAGTACCGATGCCGACATTGTTATTTTGGGAAAAGACAGAAACCGGATTTAATATTTGAATTATAAAACAAAGAATAGCCATAGCTGCCACCTGTAATTTTTTTTTCAGAATATGCATAATGCTTATTTTATTAAATGTATAATGAGACTTATTTGCAATATATTAATTGAATTATTTTTTCTTCAGTATTTCTACTTCCTTCTCTATTTTTTCAATCAGTAATTTCTGACTGTCAATCATCTTCTGCTGTTCTTTGATTGCCTCTACCAGAATAGGCGTCAGACGCGAATAATCAACTGATTTATATCCCTCCTTATCTGTCAATACAACTTCAGGATAAATTTTTTCAAGGTCTTGGGCAATGAAACCAATTTGTTTTTCCTTGTTAAATTTATTCAGAGGAAACTCATCAACACGCCAAAAATAATTTACACCTTGAATCTTTAATAGATTTGAAAGCGAACTTGTTAATGGTGTAATGTTTTGTTTATAGCGGAAATCAGAGCATGCCACGACTGAGCCGGAATAACAAATATTGCCGACTATTTGAAGTGCCTCTGAAGGCGCTGTAGTGCCAATTCCTACATTGCCATTATAAGCTATCGTCAATGCATCTATCGGCGTTCCGAATGTGTTTGTCCTAAATCTGATTGCAGGGTTAGTTTGTAAAGGCCCGACATAAACATTATCAAAATACGTATCGCCCCCATTTGTATAATTGATTACAAAACCTTCAGTTACATTTCCTCCGCCTCCCGTAAATCTAATTGTGGAGGGAGTTTCAACATCTCCTGTAAGTCTCATTTCCACCCCGTTTGATCCCCATAAATGCATCTGCGCTGCGGGCGCAGGAGTTCCAATACCAATATTGCCATTGGATGCAAGTACTCTCAATCGTTCAAGCGGAGTATTAATTACTGCACTCGTTTTTAGAACAAAATCTTGTACATCATTAGTTCCAATATAATTTGTGCCCGCCGTTGTTCCTGTATTTCCAGTGGTAAGCCATCCGGCGCCCGATGGCTGCCAGCTTCCCAAACCGCTGGCATCAGAAGTAAATACTTTGCCGGCTCCTTGAGTTCCATCCACAATTTTTACAGCACCTTGTATTTCAAGCTTTGCAGCCGGGGTAATAGTGCCAATACCTACCTTACCTAATGAAAAATCTCCAAAAATTAAGGGAGGATTTGTGCTGTCATTGGCTATATAAAGTTTATTTGAACCTGTTTCATTATAACCCGCCCTGTAACCGAGAAATACATTACCGCTGCCGGCTGCATTAAAATGACCTGCATTTTCACCTAAACCAACATTGTTGTTTCCTGTTGTATTATTTAACAAACAGAAATAGCCATTGGCTGTATTGTCAGAACCTGTAGTATTATACACAAGAGCATCTAATCCGGTACCTGTATTGTAATAGCCCTGATCGGTGAAGAGAAGAGCATTAATTCCTAATGCTGTATTTCCAGTACACTGAATACAAGCATTCAAAGCTTTTGAACCTATTGCAGTATTTGCGCCGGTAGTTAAAGAGTAGAGTGCTTTGTAACCTACAGCAGTGTTATTGTTCCATACGGAATTTGAATAAAGAGCCTGATACCCTATTGCAACAGCACCTCCGTTTGTACCTGCTGAAGTATTTGAATAACCAGCCTGATAGCCGACTGCTGTATTTTGTGTTCCCGATGAATTGCTAAAAAGAGCCTGATAACCATGCGCTGTATTTCCGGCTCCTGCATTGGAATTACCTGCTTGGAAACCCAAAAAAGTATTAGCGGTCGCAATATTGTTTTCTATTCTTCCTGCCGTTTGATTATTTACCCTTATGTTAAACGGAACGTTATCAGTTGTTCCAAGAAAATTGGTGCCGTCTATTGTGCCGGCATTACCGGTTATTGTCCAGTGTGTTCCTAAATCGGCTCCTGTTGAACCGGTGATTCCTATTGCTCCTGTTGATCCAACAACTCCAGCTGCTCCGGAAGCGCCGGTAAAACCAATAACCCCTGCTGCCCCATTTTGGCCGGTATTACCGGTTGTGCCAATAATACTTAATCCCGCAGGGCCTGTTGAGCCCGTATTACCGGTTGTACCGATTATGCCGGTTCCTGCAGCGCCCGTTGAACCGGTAATTCCTGCCGCACCTGTATTCCCTGTTAATCCTATTCCTCCGGAACTACCGCGGCATAAGGATTTCCAGTTTGATGTTATGGAATTATAATAAAAGAAACATGCCGAATCAGTATCAAATACTAATAAACTATTTGCAGGTGAAGAAATTGCAAGCCTTTGCAGAGCTGTTAATCTGGGCACAAGCATCCCTTTGTTATTTGAAGGAGCTGCATCAACATCCAGCAAAGCTGATGGTTTCGGAGTCAGCGTGCCGATTCCGACATTATTGTTTTGTGAGAAGACAGATTCAGGGTTTGAGATGTGGGACAGGAGGCAAAGCATAATAATTCGGATTGCAAACTGCTTTTTAATTGATTTCATCGGGGCAATTTTTACATTTATACTGTCTGACTTGGGAGTTTTTATCACCAATATGCGAATATAAACTATTTTTAAGATAGATATACAAGCAGGAGGTTTCAGCAAATGTAAAGACAGATGTAAATATCTTTGAATATACGTTCAAAAAAGGGGACTAATGAGATCCTTTGCAGGGATTGAGGTCTGTGCGGTGGTACCCACGTAATGCTTTGCAGGAAATCATGCAGGTACGGTAGTACATACTTAATCCTTTGCAGGGAAACTCAGTATAATTGTATGGAAGATCGGTACGAATGTAAAAATGGTAAACTTAGCCCAAAGATTCCAAAAGCCCTTTTAACTCTTCGCTTTTATCCGGGTAACCAAGTTTTTCGTAGGAGGCAATTAGATTGCGCAGTAATCTTTTAATAATTTCAAGATTTGAACATGGCTCATAAAAACTGGCGGTCTGTTCTAATTTCAGCTGTTTCAAAAAAGCATCAATTTCTTTTTGGCCGAATACTGTTCCTTTGCTGAAAGGGTTGATATAGAACAATACGTTGCTTCCTTCATTACCCGGCTTAGAAGGCACTCCCATGTGCTCTACATCAGCAAAACATAAAATAAAATGTTCCGGCAGATTTACGCCGTATATAGGAATATCAAGGCTTTGAGCTACAATTGTATAAATAATGGAAAGCAGAAGCGGGTTTCCTTTTTTACTTTCAAGAACATTATTAATATAGGAATTCTGCGGAGCATGGTAGTTGGTAGTGTTTCCGCTGAAGTTGTGTACGTCGAATAAAATATGGTTTATAATCTTTACTTTTTCAAGTGCAGTTAAATTTTCGTTCAGCTCCAGCCAGATATCATGTTTAATCTGGTTAATCTGCTTTTTAATTTTTGCAGTATCAATATCAGGATACTGGTATCTTGCTATAAGCAGGGCTCCTTCAAGCAGGTTCTGCTGTTCGGGATGCGACCATTTCTTTAAAGCATTTTTAATTAAATCAAACTGTATCTGGTGAATGATGTTTTCAATCCGATTCTGAATCAAGGTATCAAATGAGTGCTCCCATGCATCCTCTAAAACAGGAATCACTTCCTGCCCCAGCGACAAAAACTTCATACTTACCTGTTTAAACACCAATTCATCCGGATCATCAAGCAGGCTGATGAGTGCACTTAATTCCTTTTTTTTCATATACTGCGAATTACGAATTTAACGAATAACGAACCTGTGTGTATTATGTTTCTTAATACATATTAATTCGAAGTACTGTCGCAAAAGTATATTGGATAAATGCTAGAAATTCTGCAAAGCCAAAAAGATTTCAACGTTACTTTGTTAATCTCTCAAGAACAAGCTGTATTAATTTTTCTACAGGAGCATGATAATCTTTGCTGTATTGTTTAGCAACACGGTTGGCTATAATTGCACAAACGGTGCAGGCTTGATGGCCAAGTAATTTACTCAATCCATAGAGCGCTGAGGTCTCCATTTCGAAATTGGTAATGCGGTTTTCTTTGTATTTAAAATCTGTTAACTGCTGATTAAAATCTTCCACCCAAGGGGAAAGACGAAGCTTACGCCCCTGGGGCCCGTAAAATCCTGGGGCAGTTGCAGTAATGCCTTGAATTAAATCAAAGCCTATTTTATTGATTAATGCTTCCGAACCTTTTACAACATAAGGATAAGGAAGATTATTATTCCAGTTTGTCTGCTTGATAAAAGCTTCTGAAATATCATTTTCATTTTTTGACGGATAATCGAGGTAATAATTCATTAAGCCGTCGAAACCCAAGCCATGCGTTGAAACCACAAAATTATCAACTGGAATATCCGCCTGCAAAGCGCCTGAAGTACCTATCCGGACAATGTTTAAGCTTCTTTTATTTTCTTTAACTGTACGGGTTTTTAAATCAATATTTACTGCAGCATCAAGTTCATTCACTAAAATATCAATATTATCAGTGCCGATTCCAGAGGATAACACCATAATCCGCTTACCGTTTAAAGTACCGGAATGAGTTATAAATTCGCGGTTCTGAACTTTAAAATCAACAGTATCAAAAAACTTGGAAACAGCTTCAACACGGCCTTGATCACCCACTATAATAATATTATCAGCAATATTTTCAGGCAGTAATTTCAGGTGGTAAACACTTCCGTTCGGATTGAGGATAAGTTCTGTTTCAGCAATGATATTATTCATCATATTAGTTTTATTAAAATGATTTATTAAATTTGTCTGCAATCAACTGGATAATTTAATTTAAAAAACGAAATCAAAAGTATTTAAAATTTATGACTCATCATACCAATAAAATTTTAGTTCCAGTAGATTTTTCAGAACAATCCCTTATTGCATTAGAACAGTCATATAACCTGGCGAGAGAATATCACGCTGAAATTACGCTGCTTTATATAATTGAAGACAGCGGGATGCTTGCTAAATTTTTCTCAAATGAACAGCATGATGATATGCGGAAAAATGTTCAATTGCAGCTGGATAAATTAGCTGAGGATACTGAGAAAAAGAGTAAAATTATTGTTAATACTCTTATTGCAAAAGGAACAGTTTATGAAAAAGTTGCTGAAGTTGCTGAACTCATTGGTGCTTCAATGATAATGATGGGCACCAACGGTGAAGATGGATTTAAAAAAAGATTTATAGGCTCAAATGCCCTTCGGGTGGCGCGTGAATCAAAAATACCTGTTATTACAATTAAAGGAAAACATCACCGTAACGGCTGCAAAAACATAGTGCTTCCGCTTGATTTGACAAAGGAAACACGTGAAAAAGTCGGCAAAGCAATAGAATTATCAAGATTGTTTCATGGTGCTGCTGTACGCGTGGTATCTGTATTATTTACTACAGATGAATTTGTAGTAAACCGCCTTGTACGACAATTGGGGCAGGTTAAAGCATTTTTGGAGAAAGAAGGAGTAGAATGCACAGCTGAAATTGTTAAAAGTATAAAAGGCAAAGATACTTTGGCGCACAATATTTTGGAATATGCCAGCCAGGTGGATGGTGATTTAATTATGATTATGACGCAGCAGGAAATTGATTTTACAAAATATTTTATTGGTTCAGCTGCTCAGGAAATAATAAATCATTCAGCCATTCCTGTATTAAGCATCACACCGAAAGATAAAAAAGATACTACTTTGTTTCCTAATCCGTATTAATGAGTTAGTGATTTTTTGAGATGAAGAAATAGAGAAATAGAGAATTAGAAAATTTATAATCACAAAATTATTAAGTCGAAAAATCAACAAATTTATAAATAACGATAATTATGAAATCATTTAAAATTGAGAAAATTCTTATACCAATTGATTTTTCTGAAACATCTATGCTCGCAATTGAGCACGCCGCATATACGGCACAATTATTTAAAGCAGAATTGGTACTGCTTCATGTGGTAGAAAAACATTGGGAAAAATTCAGCATTGTTGTTCCTGAAATGCGGGTTAATACGCCAGATGGTATTATAAACGCAATAGAGAAAAGACTGGAAGAAGTCGCCAAAAATATCCGATCGAAATACGGCATCAAATCAACCTGCATTACTTCTGACGGAACTATTTTCAGCGAGGTGACCGCAATATCACTTGAAAACAATATTGATTTAATAATAATGGGAACACATGGCAGTTCCGGCTTTGTTGAGCATTTTATCGGAAGCAATACTTACAAAGTGGTTACAGCAGCAGAATGCCCCGTAATTTCTGTGCAGGCTCATGCTTCACAGATAGGTTTTAAAAATATTCTTCTGCCGATTGATGATTCTGTTCACTCCCGCCAAAAAGTAAACCCTGCAGTTATTTTAGCAAAACATTTTGGAGCAACAATTCACATTGCAGGCTTAGCTGATTCTACTGATGAAATAGAGCTTGCTAAATTTGAAATTAAATTAGAGCAGATAGAACGTTTCATTCATAAATACGATTTACCCTGCACTAAAGCTCTTCTCAAGGGAACAAATCAGGCACACATGACATCCGATTATGCGCAGACTTCAGGCGCTGATTTAATTGTAATAATGACTGATCAGGAAGAAAATATTACAGGGCGTTTAATGGGTACTTTTGCCCAGCAGATTATTAATACTTCAAAAATTCCAGTAATGAGTATCCAACCTAATATCGGCATCACTACCTCCTGGACAGATTAATCTGAAGAAAAAAAATAAATTTATCTCATAAAAAAATCCTTCATGTTTCAATACATGAAGGATTTTTTATTCAACCAGCATATTATTTATTTGCCGGTGATACTTCCAAAGACTTTCTTCAAAATATCTGTTACCTGGGCAACAGGGTCTTTACGTATTTTTAATTCTTCTTCTGCAATCAGTAAAAATAATCCTGCCATGGCTCTTTCAGTTACATAAGCTGTCAAATCAGGATTTTGTTTTTCAACAAAGGGCAATTTATTATAAGTAGTGATTAGCGGATTCCAGTATTTTGTTACTTCTACTTTATTAATAGCAGCCTGCACAATAGGAGTAAATTTTTGAGTCAGTTCAGCTGTTGTTTTATTCTGCAGGTATTGAGTGGCTGCATTGTCAGCACCTTTTAATATTGTAAAACCATCGCCGATACTCATTCCTTTAATTGCATCAAGAAATACCGGAGCAGCGTTTTTTGCAGCCTCTTCAGCAGCACGATTTAAGGTCATAACAAATTGGTCTGTCTGCGGTTTCATGCCAATTTCATCCAGTTTATTTTTCACATCCGCAGCCTTAGGTGGAAAAGGAATAAATAATTTAGGCGTTTTATAAAAGCCATCCACTTTTGATGCAAATGCAGTTGAATTATTAGTTCCGACTGTGAGTGCATCCCTTAACCCTTTTACCACTTCATCATTACTAAGCGGAGTTTTAGCTCCTGATTTTGAATTGCCGTTAAGTGCTGAGTTGGCTGCTGCTTTTGCTGCTGCTGCTCTTTGCTGTAAACTTTGACCTAAACATACATCAGCCGACATAACGAATAATGCGATTGCGGGGATAATAAATTTTTTCATTGGTTGAATTGTTAAATTGTTTAATGTTATTTTACTTCAAAGTCAAGCAGTTTTTGTTCTTCAATGTATGCTTCTAATTTGTCTCCGATATTTACAGGTCCGACTCCTACTGGTGTTCCTGTAAAAATTAAATCGCCGGTTTTAAGCGTAAAAAAAATTGAAACATGTGCTATTATTGCATCGAATGAAAATTGTAAATCTTTTGAATTGCCTTTCTGAACAATGCTGCCATTAACAGCTAAATGAAAATTGATATTATTCACATCGGCAAATTGTTTTTTATTAATAAAATTACCGATCGGAGCTGCTCCGTCAAATGCTTTTGCCTTTTCCCAAGGCAAACCTTTCTTTTTACATTCGGCCTGTAAGTCACGAGCGGTGAAATCAATTCCTATGCCAATTTCATCGTAGTACTTATTTGCAAACTGAGTTTGAATGTTTTTTCCTGCTTTATTAATTTTTAAAACAAGCTCAACTTCATGATGTATTTCTTTTGAAAATGTTGGATAATAAAACGGCTGATTATCCCTTATTAATGAGGTATCCGGCTTAAGAAAAAAAACAGGCTCGGCAGGTACTGCAGCATTCATTTCTTTGGTGTGTGCAGGGTAATTATGCCCTATGCAGATTATTTTCATCTTTAATGAATTAGAGAGTTTTAGATTTAGAGAATTGGAGATTTGTAAATTTAATTATTCAACATCTTCATTTCAGCCTTTCTAAGTTTTTCAAATTATTTATTAAATGCCATTCGCAATTTAATGTCTGTTAATACTTTTTTAGTATATAAGGGGAAGTCGCCATTCAGCATCCATGCATAGTAAGAAGGCTCATCACGCAAAACTTTTTCAACAGATTTACCTGTATGCTTTCCAAAATTAAATACCTCAATTCCTTCTTCATTAAAAATTATACGTCCTGCTAAATCTGCATTTTTATTGATGTTGGTAAAATCATGCAATGCCTTGATATCGTTTTTTACAGGGATAGATTTATTTCCTTTTTTATCTTCAAATTCAACGCCGTCGTACTTTTCCATCTGTGCTAAAAAAACTTCGTATGTAGCTTCTATATCAGCCTGCGCACTGTGGGCATTTAAAATTTCTTTCCCGCAGTAAAATTTATACGCAGCCCTGAGTGTGCGCTGTTCCATCTGATGAAAAATATTCTGAACATCCACAAAACGCCTCCCTTTCAAATCAAACTCTACTTCTGCACGCATAAACTCTTCAGCTAAAACCGGGATGTCAAATTTATTGGAATTGTATCCGGCTAAGTCACAGTTTTTCAAAAATTCAGCAAGGCTCTTTGCAATGCCTTTAAAAGTGGGCTCATTCGCAACATCGGCATCATAAATACCATGTATTTCTGACGATTGTTTTGGAATTGGAATTGTAGGATTTATTCTTTTTGTTTTTATTTCCTTGGTTCCGTCAGGCCAGATTTTTAAAATTGATATTTCTACAATGCGGTCAGAAGCTACATTTACTCCTGTTGTTTCTAAATCAAAAAAAGCAATGGGACGCGTTAAGTTTGGCTGAATCATGAAATTTTTTTTAAAGTTTACGGATGTATTTGATAACATTCCCGAATGTACTATTTTATTCTTTTGGATAGATTTATTTTGAGGAATGAATTTTTTATGATTACAAAACTAATTAATCCGCTCAACTATTAACCACATAGAAACATAGGCAGAGAGAGATTTATAGAAAATCCATTTTTTACCCCCCAGCGTTAAATGCTAAGCCTGCGCTTAAAACATTTTTACTATGTCTCTATGCGGTTAAAAGTTTTAACAATCCACGGTTTTAATGAAAATAAATTATCCGCAATGTCATCCCGCTTGACTTTTCGCCAGACGTATCTTTTTTTTCATGAACAAAATCAATAATTAAAACAAGATCCTTCGCGAAAAGCTCAGGATGACAAAAGAACTAAAATTTTAATATAAACCTTCAACAGATAAATATCTTTCGCCGGTATCATAATTAAAAGTCAATATGCGAGAGCCATTGGGAATGTCCTTTAGTTTTTTTGCAACGGCTGCCAAAGAAGCGCCTGTTGAAATTCCGACAAAAATTCCTTCTTCTTTTGCAATGCGTTTTGCATATTCGAATGACTCATCTTTTTCGACTTGAATAATACCGTCTAAAATATTTTTATTTAAAATAGAAGGAATAAAACCAGCGCCAATTCCCTGTAAAGGATGAGGTCCGGGCGCACCGCCGCTCAATACCGGTGACAAAGCCGGTTCTACTGCAAATACTTTTATGGAAGGAAATTTTTCTTTCAACACTTCTGCAACGCCGGTGATATGACCGCCGGTGCCAACGCCGGTAATTAAATAATCCAGACCTTCAGGAAAACTTTTTAAAATTTCCTGAGCAGTTGTTTTACGGTGTATCTCAACATTTGCTTTGTTGTCGAATTGCTGAGGCATCCAGGCATTTCCAGAAGCCTGTACAAGCTCCGAAGCTTTTTCTATTGCGCCTTTCATTCCTTTTTCACGGGGAGTTAAAACGAGATCTGCACCGTAAGCAGCCATTATTTTTCTGCGCTCAATACTCATCGATTCAGGCATCACCAAAATAAGTTTATATCCTTTTACTGCTGCCACAAGCGCAAGGCCGATCCCGGTGTTGCCTGAAGTAGGTTCGATAATCAGTGTTTCTTTTTTTAATATTCCTTTTTGCTCGGCATCTTCAATCATTGCAAGTGCAATGCGGTCTTTGATGCTGTTTCCCGGATTATTTCTTTCGAGTTTTATCCATACTTCGTGGCTGCTGCCGAATAATTTATTCAAGCGCACATGCGGCGTATTGCCGATAGTCTGTAAAATGTTTTGATACTTCATAATTTTTTGTTTTTCTTAAATGATTAAATAATAAAATTGATGGGTTCGGCAAATGGTGTGTTGTCTTTGATTTTCATTTCGCTTTTATGAAATACTACGGAGTTTGACGGGACACTGCTGGTCAGCCAAACGTTACCGCCAATAATGCTTTCGCGGCCTATCGTTGTTGTTCCTCCAAGTATGGTTGCGTTTGAATAAATAATTACATCATCCTCAATAGTCGGATGACGCTGCCGGCTTGCATTTTCTTTCGCAACAGTTAAAGCACCTAATGTAACTCCCTGGTAAATTTTTACACGGCAGCCGATAACAGCAGTCTGTCCGATAACAATTCCTGTTCCGTGATCGATGGCAAAAGCCTCTCCAATCAGCGCTGCAGGATGAATATCAATTCCGGTTTTACTGTGAGCCTTCTCAGCAAACAAACGTGATAAAGATGTAATTTTCTGCTGCCATAAAAAATGTGAGATGCGGTGAACTGCAATTGCATAGAAGCCCGGATATACTTGCAGCACTTCATCTATCGAATCAGCTGCAGGGTCAAACTCCAGAATAGCTTTTGCATCAAGCATTGCATCTGCATAAATTAAGGGCAGGTTTTTAAAAAAATCATCTACAGCCCTTTTTGCATCTTCTTCAGCAGCTCTTCCGGATAGCAGCAACTGGTAAAATAAATTTCTCAAAGACAGGAATTCTTCTTTAAATTCATCAATGGCTTTTTCCTTTACAGCGCCATTAACAAAAAGCAGGTTAAATAATTTATCAATAAATTCTTCTGCCGAAACTTTATCCGGGAAAGCGGAATGTGAATTTTTATTTCTTTCAAATAATTCAGTTATTAAATTTTTCATTTTATAATTTTAAAAATTTACTAAAAAAAAGCCCCTCGGCAATTCCGAAGGGCTTTCAAGTATCTATAAATATTGAAATATCTATTTAAATACAATAAGTGCCCTTCCGCTGTTTTTACAGCAGCATACTAAAGAAGAGCAGGTATTGAAATTGATTGTTTTCATTTTGTGATGCAAATGTAATGTAAAAATTAAGAGACTTCCAAATATTAAACTATTTTTCCAGGAGATGATTAAAAATTATTGACACGAATTTCACGAATTAATATTTATACATACACCTGGATAATTCAAAAAGGACTTTCAAATATTAAACTATTTTTTAGAAGATGATTAAAAAAATTATTGCCATGAATTTCACGAATTAATATTTATTCATACATCTGGGATAATTCAAAAAATTAATGAACTGAGGAAAATATTTGCAGAGGGTTTTACGAATTATTTTTTCTATCAATTCCACCAAAACAAAGGTTATAGATACTTCTTGGATTAATAAGTGTACCTTACATAGAACTAACAATAGCCTCCCCAATTTAATTGAGCCCCTTTCATGAAAATAAAAATACTTTTCTCTGGATATATTTTGCTTGCGGCCTTAGGTACGTCATCGCAGAATCTTCTTTTGTGGAACGGTGAAACTTCGGGCATAGGAAGCTGTGCATTCAGCAATGGCAGTGCCGACAATACCAACGCGTATGCCGGAAATTACTGCTTTCAGGGAACCCCCACCCAGTGGTCAGGAGCAGGAATAAATCTTCAATGCCAGAATACATGGAGAGTTGATATTTCGAAATACGATGAGTTATGGTTTTATGCAAAATGCAGTTCGCCTGCAGCCTCCACAACATTAACGGTAACAGGCTGGCCTTTCAGCAGCAGAATAATCGACATTGCAAATTATATTCCGGGAGGCGTGCTCACTTCTGCCTACAAATTAGTAAAAGTGCCGATTGATTCATTGAAGACAAGTCAGTATAATCTCGGTTCTATTGAATATATTTATTTAAGCGCATCGGCAGGTGAAACAATTTACGCTGATGATTTTTATGCGATGGATCTTACTCCGAATACTATTACAAATTATGAAATGCTGTCGGAACACAGCATTCATTTGAATGTAAGCGGCAGCTATGATACGGCAGATGTTAAAATTTTGAATCACTATACTGTAAGCAGTATGGATGATGCCGACTTTACAGCTCCGCAGCAACCGGTTAAAGTCGGGATGCGGTATTATGTAGCTGCGTTTGATCCTAATTTTCCTAACCCCGATGTGAAATATGAATTGTATTTAGTCTTTAATTCAAACATGAAAAACGGAAAGCATTACCAGCTTACAATAACTACTGTTAAAGACAAAGCCGGTAATAATTTTCCATCGCCGCAGCTATTTTCATTTTTATATGATGATCATACGTATATCAATCACTCTGTAAAAGTGAACCAGGCGGGGTATTTACCTCAGAGCCCCAAATACGGATACATCGGCAACTACCTTGGAAGTGCAGGATTGATGCAAATTTCACCAACTTCGTTTGAACTGCGCGATGCCGCTAACAGCAGTGTTGTATTCACAGGCGCTCCTTCCTACAGGGCTAACGACGCAAGGTTGAGCGGAGAAAAAATTTATGAATGTGATTTTAAAAATTTCATAACGCCGGGAAAATATTTTCTTTATGTTCCGGGTGTCGGGAGATCATATCCGTTTAAAATCAGCAGTACTGTTTATGATTCGGTGTATTACAACTGTGCAAGAGGTTTGTATTATCAGCGCTGCGGAACAGCTTTAACAGTGCCTTATGCCGATCAGCATTGGGCAAGAGGCGCCTGTCATTTGAATGACGGTGTTGCACATACTTCGCAGACATCGTCGCCGATTTATAACGGCGAACCGATTGGTGCGTCAGTGAATGTAACACACGGCTGGCACGATGCAGGCGATTACGGCAAATACACGGTTACTGCTTCAGGCGCTTTGTATTATTTGTTTATGGCTTATGATTTATATCCCGAAAAATTCGGCGACAATGAACTTAACATCCCGGAAAGCGGTAACGGCGCACCTGACATACTTGATCAGGCAAAATGGGAAGTGGATTTTTTAAAAGAGATGCAGGCTCCCGATGGCGGCGTTTACCAGTTAATTGCTGATGCACAATGGGCAAGCGGTATGCCCGACCTTGATAATGCAACTCGTTATATATTGGGAAAAACAACTTTTGCGACCGGATGCTATGCGGCTTCAATGGCTGCTGCATACCGCTGTTTTCATCCCTATTGGCCGGTTTATGCCGATACATGTTTAGCAAGATCAAAACGTGCGATGAACTTTTTAACTGCCCATCCGAATGAAGCACCTGCTGGAGGTTTTTATTTACCTTCTAACTTTAATTCGGGCGGATATACTGATGTTGACGGTGATGTAGATGAGCGTGCATGGGCTTCCGCCGAATTATATAAGAGTACAGGACTGCATCAATACGACAGTTTATTTGCATTTTATTGGGCGCAGCATCCTCTTGGCTGGGGATATAATTATGAGCATAAGCAGACAGAAGCGTCGCTGACTTACGCTACAATAACCAATTGGCCTGTGAATGCAGGCATAGTAAGCCAGATTAAAAACTGGTACGTAAATACTAAAATAGAATCGTATTCTATTGTCCGCACCGATTCTAATTATTATCATAATGCAAATGAAACCGATGTGAGCGCATGGATAGGCTACGGCTCTTTCGCACATTCTACGCAGTATGCCTTTGATCTGCTGGTCGCGCATTATCTTTCGGGAAATAATTCTACAAATATTCAGCGTTATGTTGATTACGCAAAAATTAATATGGACACGCAGTTCGGCGGCAACCCTCAGGATATGTGCTATATTACCGGCATTGGCAGTAACTGTGCGAAAAATCCGCTGGTAGATGAAATGTCATACAGAGGGCTTACTCCTTTTCCAGGCATCCCTGTTTATGGGCCGATGTCGCACTTGAATGCATCTAATTCTTACAATTTAGCTATTCAGAGTGCCGACAATTTATATCCTTCGGGTGTGGATGAAACAAAGCCCTATCCATTGCTGCGCAGGTATTTCGACTGTATTGAAAATGATGCGACAACTGAATTTGATATCGGCGCAATGGTGCAGACATCCGTTGTTTCAGCTTATTTCAAAAGCAGCGGAGTTACAACGGGTATTACTAATCCTGTTAATAGCAACAGCTCTGCTTCTGATAAAATAAGACTTGATAATTTCCCGAATCCTTTCAGCAGCTGTACGGATATTAATTTTTTTATTCCTGAATCAGGAAAAATTATTTTAACAGTTACTGATATCCGCGGAAAAAAAATTATTTCGCTGCTGGATGAAACTATGCAGGCAGGAAATCATTCTGTAAAAATGAATTCAGAAGGATTCTCGCCGGGCGTTTATTTCTGCAGGATGCAGACGGGGTTTGGGAGTGAGACGCATAAGATGGTGGTAGTGAAATAAAAATATTTTATTGAAAATGCAGTTGCGTTAAATTAAAGAATGGATTCTTTTTTTCCATGACGTCATTGCGATGGAGGTACGACTGAAGCAATCTCACACATTGGTAAATGCTTGTTTGAGATTGCCGCGCCCTTTCTGCGAAGAGGGCTCGCAATGACGCCGGCAATTGAATCCTTTTAATGAATTCACGCTTTGAATTAATACAAGAAAAAAAATTACTGCCCTCTGAACTCCAACAAAGAAGCATAACCTACGCTTTCACAGCCCAGCGCAATTTAGCTGAACGCGCACGGGGGTTAGTATTACATTCCTCAACTGAAGGCCTTATAGGGTCTGGTGCAACTTCAGAGTAAATACCTTCGCGGAATAAACTCTGAAAACTTTTTTTAACACGGCGGTCTTCTCCTGAATGAAATGAAAGTATTGCCACACGTCCGCCAGGAGCTAGAGCATCTGGAAACTTTTCAAGAAATTTATCCAACACTCCGAATTCATCATTCACTTCAATACGCAATGCCTGGAAGCATCTTTGGCAGGATTTTTTTATTTCAGCATCACGGACATTCGGCGGCAGAAATCCTAAAGCATCTTTAATGATTTCCTGTAAGGCTGTTGTTGTAGCTATTACAGCGCCTTTTGCAATTCTTGATAGAATAGCTTCAGCAATTTGTTCAGCATGGGGCTCATCTGAATTTACAATGAAGAGTTCTTCTAAGCGCTGCTGCGAAATATTTTTTAAAAGACCTGCAGCTGATCTCCCGCTTTTAGGATTAAGCCGCAAATCTAAAGGCCCTTCAACCTTAAATGAAAAGCCTCTTTCAGGATTATCAATCTGCATGGAAGAAACTCCTAAATCGGCCAATACAAAATTCAATGGGCCGGCTTCGGCAGCTATTTGATCTATTCCTGCAAAATTCATTTTTTTTATTACTAAAACTTCAGGCCCATAACCCAAAGATGCAAGACGCTCTCTTGTCCGCGGTAATTCAATAGGATCCACATCAACTGCGTACAAACGCCCGCCGGGAGCAAGACATTTAAGTATCTCTAAACTATGACCGCCGTAACCAAGTGTTGCATCCATGCCGACTTGCCCTGGAAGTATTTTAAGGAATTCCATTATTTCATTTACACAGATAGAACGGTGCATACCTGCAGGGGTACGCCCCTGCTGCATTACCTTTTCAATATCTGCAGCATACTGCTCTGGCTGCAATTCTTTGTATTTTTCTTTAAAGGATTTTGGGTGTGTGCCTTTATATCTGATACGGCGCTGTGGTTTTGATTCCTGATTATCCATTTTGTAAATTAACAATTTGGGGGTTGGTTGTAATTGTTGATGTCTGCATAGCTTCCAAATTAAAATAGAAAAAAGACTCACAAAGATTGCTAAGGATTTATCTTAGCATATACTCGGTCTTAGCTCATTCGGAGGGACTAAACGTTGCAAAGTTCTTGTTTCTGAGTTTCTAAAAATTCCTACATTCTTATCGAATAAACAATAATTTTCCCATTAAAATATTCGTTACATGTTTAATTAATTTTTTTTGAAGTGAACTTTTTCGAGTCTGTTCAATGAACATTGGCAACATTGGGTCAGTTCAACGAATCGAGTTAAAATCATTGAATGATTATTTTCTTTACCCCTATCCCCTGCCCTGTTTCCAACTGCACAAAATAAACACCAGCCGACTGGCTGCTCAAATCAATTTGAAAATTTGAAGATTTATTAATTTGAGAATTATCAATATGATAAACTTCTTCTCCAAGAACATTGTAAACACTAACGTTCCCCTCTCCTGTGGAGAGGGTCAGGGAGAGGTTTCCATTCCCCGGATTAGGAAACACATCAAAATCAATCGCATCAGTATTCTCAGCAATACCAAGTGCTGCAGGGTTTACTTTAAATATTGTTCCTTTATTGTTTAAGCCTCCGGCAGAAGTCATTCCATAAAAAAAGGTGCCGTCCGTAATAAGATTGCTAGCAGGATTGCTTCCCATTGCTCCGCTGATAGAATCAAAGTCGAACAGTTTGGTAAAGGAAGTGCCGTCGGGTTTTATTTTAAAAATGCTTCCTTCATTATTTGCTCCGCCGTAAACTGTCATGCCGAATAAAAAACTTCCGTTTAAAAGAAAAGAGCTGTAAGGTAATTCACCGTTTGAATCACCTGCAAAATCAAGCAGTTTAGAAAAGCCTGTACCGTCTTGCGCTATTTTAAAAATTGTTCCTTTATTATTTATCCCGCCCAAGCCAGTCATGCCGTATAAAAATGTGCCGTCAGAAATAAGATCGCCGAAAGGCTCGCGCCCATTGGCAGTGGCAAAATCATACAGTTTGGTATATGATGTTCCATCAGGCTTAATTTTAAATACTGAGCCGATACTATTTAAACCGCCATGCTGTGTCATCCCATATAAAAATGTTCCATCGCACAAAAGAGAACCGCGGGGAGTACCTCCATTTGCAGTGCCAGTAAAATCAAGCAGTTTGGTGTATCCTGTTCCATCCGGCATTATTTTAAAAATTACTCCCATATAATTTGTTCCGCCGGCGAATGTCATTCCATATAAAAAAGTTCCGTCAGAAACAAGAGAGCCCCAGGGAGTGCTTCCGTTTCCGCCGTTAAAATCAAGCAGTTTGGAATACCCGGTTCCATCATGCATTATTTTAAAAATAGTACCCTGATTATCTGCGCCGCCGTAAGTTGTCATGCCGTACAAAAAGTTTCCTATAGAAATAAGTGAGCCGTTAGGCTGCTTCCCGTTTGCAGCGCCTGCAAAATCTAATAGTATGGAATAGCCTGTTCCATCGGGCATAACTTTAAAAACAGTACCGCTGTCGTTTGCACCGCCGAGATAAGTCATGCCGTATAAAAAAGTTCCGTCAGAAGTAAGTGAGCCATAAGGCGAAGTTCCTTCAGCAGTGCTGAAATCAAAGAGTTTGGTATTTTGAGCGTTGGAGTTTAAAGTTAATAGTTCAAAATTTAAAGTCAGGGCAGCTATAAGAAATAGTGTTGTTTTTTTCATTGATATTTTTTTAAATACTTAGAATAGAGGTTTTGAATTGCTGTTTTGTGTGTGAGTCATACTGAGCCTGTCGAAGTATGCTGACAAGCCATCGCACAGCCTTCGACAGGCTCAGGCTGACTATACACAATTTAGATTATCTAACAATGTTTCGCAAATTACTGAATGATTATTTTTTTCACTCCCATCCCCTGCCCTGCCATAACCTGAATAAAATAAATGCCTGCAGGCTGGCTGCTTAAATCAATTTGAAAATTTGAAGATTTATTAATTTGTGAATTATCAATATGATAAATTTTTTCTCCAAGAACATTGTAAACACTAACATTCCCCTCTCCTGTGGAGAGGGTTAGGGAGAGGTGTCCATTACCCGGATTAGGATAAACATCAAAATCTATTGCATCGTTATTCTCTGCAATACCTGTCGCTAAAGCATATTTAAATACTGTACCAATATTGTTCGCTCCTCCTGCCATAGTCATTCCGTATAAAAAAGTTCCGTCCGAAATAAGAGATCCGAAAGGAGTACTTCCGTTTGCAGTACCTGAAAAATCAAGCTGATCGGCGTATTCGGTACCATCCGTTTTTAATTTAAAGATGATACCCATATTGTTTACACCTCCTGCAGATGCCGTTCCATACAGCAGACCGCCTGCTGAAAGAAGATTTGCTTTCGGCCAGTTGCCCAATACACCGCCTGCAAAATCATGGAGTTTGGTATAGCTGGTTCCGTCGTATTTAATTTTAAAGATGCTTCCCTGATCGTTTAAACCGCCCTCAGATGTTGTGCCGTAGAGAAATGTTCCGTCGGTCATAAGCGAACCGTTCGGCCAGCTCCCGGATGCAGTGCCGCTGAAATCAAACAGCTTGGTGTATGAGCTGCCATCCAGCATTATTTTAAAAATCATTCCCAAACCGTTGGCTCCGCCGTATTTTGCCATGCCGTACAAATAAGTTCCGTCAGAAATAAGCGAGCCTGTCGGGTTATTTCCGTTTGTTCCGCCCTGCACATCAAAGTCATGCAGTTTAGAATAGCTGCTTCCATTAAGATCAATTTTAAAAATAGTTCCTGTATTATTTATGCCCCCAACGGCTGTCATTCCATATAAAAATGTTCCGTCATAAATAAGTGAGCCGAAAGGATTATTCCCGTTTATGCCCCCAAAATCAAGCAGTTTGGAATAGCCTGTTCCATCCCGCATTATTTTAAATACTGTTCCGCTGTCGTGTAAACCGCCTCTCTGGGTCATTCCATACAAAAATGTTCCGTCATAATAAATATCACCGACAGGGCTGCTCCCGTTTATGCCTGTAAAATCAAGCAGTTTAGAATAGCTTGTTCCATCCGGCTTTATTTTAAAGATTACTCCCTCTCCGCTTGTTCCGCCGTACTGCGTCATTCCGTAAAGGTAAGTTCCATCGTAAACAACAGAGCCGGAAGGAGCGTACCCATTTATGCTGTCGAAATCAAAAAGCTTGCTGTATTGCGCTTTACAGTTTAAGGTGTAAAGTTCAAAGTTCAAAGTAAGGATTATACTGAGAAATAGAATGTATTTTTTCATTTGCAATAATTGAAAATGATTTTTTATCACACCCGTTTATAAAACCTCAGCGGACTTTGCTGTTAAAGTTAACTGCAAAGTCCGCTGAGAAATATTCAACAAAACAAAAAATAAAAAACTTTAAAAAATTAACCAACAACTTTCTTTACCAAGTCAGCAGCCTCCTGCAAAGTTATTGCAGAATATACTTTCAAGCCTGAGTCATCAATAATTTTTTTAGCTTCAACAGCATTGGTTCCCTGCAAACGTATTATAATAGGCACATTTATAGTTCCCATGTTTTTATACGCTTCAACAATACCCTGTGCTACTCTGTCGCAGCGCACTATACCGCCGAAAATATTTACAAGAATAGCTTTTACTTTCGGGTCTTTTAAAATAATACGGAAAGCCTGCTCCACACGCTGTGCATTTGCGGTACCACCCACATCAAGGAAATTAGCAGGGTCGCCGCCCGAAAGTTTAATAATATCCATTGTTGCCATTGCCAAACCTGCACCGTTAACCATACAGCCAACGTTGCCGTCTAATTTAACATAGTTGAGGTTGTGTTCTCCAGCTTCAACTTCGGTAGGATCTTCTTCTGTAACATCGCGCAGAGCAGCCAAATCAGGGTGACGGAACAGTGAATTACCGTCTAACGTTACCTTTGCATCAACTGCAATAATTTTATCGTCCGAAGTTTTTAAAACAGGATTAATTTCAAACATCGAGGAATCGGTTCCTTCATAAGCTTTATACAAGGAAGCAATAAATTTTATCATTCCTTTATTCGCTTCTCCGTTTAAACCGAGATTGAAAGCAATTTTACGGCATTGAAAATCGCGCAGTCCTACTTTAGGATCAATCTCTTCTTTGAAAATTAAATGAGGAGTATTGTGAGCAACGGTTTCAATATCCATTCCGCCTTCGGTTGAATACATAATGGTATTACGGCCTTTAGCACGGTCAAGCAGTACGCTTACATAAAATTCTTTTGTTGGTGATGCACCCGGATAATACACATCCTGAGCAATAAACACTCTATTTACTTTACGGCCTTTTTCGCCTGTCTGTGCTGTTACAAGAACGTTTCCCAGAATATTGCCTGAAATTTCTTTCACAGCATCCAGATTTTTTGCCAATGCAACACCGCGCTGTTCAGTGCCCACAATAGTGCCTTTACCGCGCCCGCCTGCATGAATCTGAGATTTTACAACCCACCATCCGGTACCGGTTGTTTTTTGTAATTCTTTTGCAGCTTCCACAGCTTTTGCCGGGGTATCTGCCACAATGCCTTCCTGCACTGCAACGCCAAAACCTTTTAATACGGCTTTGCCTTGGTATTCGTGTATATTCATAATGTTTTGTTTTTTATTTTAAGCGGTTTCAAATGTATGTTTTTTAGGGGGGATAATCAAATTTTATAAACTATTTGAAATAAAAAATCCCTCAGCATTTTTTGGTGCTGAGGGATTTAAAGTTAGTAAAAGTATTTTATACTATTTCGCGTCTTTTTTTGCATAACGGGTACGGAATTTATCAACACGGCCTGCTGTATCTACCAATTTCACTTTACCGGTGAAAAACGGATGCGACATGTGAGAAATCTCGAGTTTAACAATCGGATACTCATTGCCATCTTCCCATTTAACTGTTTCTTTGCTTTCTACGCATGATTTAGTTAAGAAAGAGTAATCAATACTCAAATCTTTAAATACTACTAAACGATAGTTCTCTGGGTGAATTCCTGCTTTCATTTTTATTTTATTTTATTTTTCGGACTGCAAATATAGTTATTTGAATTTAATCTGCAATATTTAAGTGAAATTTTTAAAAACTATATTTGCCTCATGAAAAAGTACATTTTTAAAACTCTCTCGAAATTCAATAAAGCAGTACTGCCCAAATATTACCGCCGCGATTTAAGCCGGCTCAAAAAATGGGAAAAAGCTATTGTCGGTTATAAATACTGGGTTACTTCAAATGCGTTAGATTAAATCAAATGGCAACGCTCCCATTATCATCTCCTAAATACTTACATCAGTTTACTTTTTCGATTTTTCTTTTTGAAATGCCAGGTAGCTGCGAAGGTTGGAATGAAATTTTTCACGGTATTCTTTTTCAAAAATATCATACTCCGAATCGTAACGGCTGAAAGCCATAAAAAAAGCATTTTTACTGGCAAAAGCCTGCATCGAATATCTGAAATATTTTTTTTTCTTATGTAAAGGCAGCTGATTTACTCCCAGCACAATTTCAGAAATCAATTTATTTTTTTTCTGTTTTTTTATATTTTCTTTTTCTTTAACAGGAAGGCTGGAATATAGGCCGTCGAGCCGTTTGGTGCTTTTTAAAATGTATTCGTTAAAACATTTTTCATCGGTTTTGCTGTATTCATAATCAGCATATTGTTTTGAATTAACACCGTACTTATAAATCAGGAAGTTTTCAGCGCCCTTATCCCCGATAAAATTCGCCAGATTTTCATTGAATGTTACACTGTTTTTTAAATAAATTGTTCCGTGTGTAAGCTCATGAATAATGAGGTTTGCGAGGTGCCCGTCGCTGTTGTAAAGCATATTTGAAAGTATGGGATCTTTAAACCAGCCGAGGGTTGACCATCCTGAAGGGCTGTAAACATCAATATCATAGCCTTTTTCTTTTAACGATAAAATTTCTTCTTCCGCTTTCTTTTTATTAAAAAAACCTTTGTACGAAACCGTTCCTAAAATCGGGAATGTCCATTCTTTTGCTTTAAAAGAATAAGGCTCGCATGCTGTAACAGCCTGCAGATCGGACTTGTTACGCTGGTCATAAACCATTGAATAATTTTTACTTGGATTTATGCCTATGCTGTCAACAGCATATTGTTTTATTTCAGCTATTAATTTCAATTTTGGTTTTAAGGAATCCGGGAAGGAAATATCCAGCAAAACTTTTTCAACCGGCTGCGCGCCCCAGACTATTGCTAACTCTCCTTTTCCCTGTTCAACAGCATAAAGTACTAAATCGTGCCAAAATAAGCTGAACATCAGTATCAGCAGAAACAATAATTCAAAAAAAAGTCCGATTGATTTTTTTAACATATAACAAAGGTATAAAAAAGACCTCGTACAAACAGACGAAGGAATCTTGCATCAACAGAAGGTTTATCAAAGGTTTATGAATGGAAAAGAGTCAGAGAATAAAATTAAAAATTATTGAAGTATCAGCTTTTGAGGCTTGCAGTTTTTTCCTTCCGTTTCTATTTTGATAATATAAATGCCTCTTGCGTATGAAGACAAATCTATACTCTGCAAAGATGCAGTTATGCTGTATCTGCCGGCAATGTTGCCCAAACAATCATATATTACAATACTTGCAGGCGTATTTGTATTTCCTGAATCCTGAATATAAATTCTGTTGTCTGCTGGATTCGGAAATATTTTCAGGCCGTTGTCAGCTGAATTATTTTCAATCACATGAGTTGTTAAAGCTGAATTACAAGTTGTATAAGCTGCCGCTAAATACCTGTCCTTTGCCGGAATTGTGCCCGTATTAATTGTACGGGGAATGCCTACTGAAGGCCAGTTTGGCATACTTTGCAGAAACGAAGGAACAGAAGAATAGTAATACGAAACATCTGGCAGCGTATTGGTTCCTGACGCATAAATAGTTCCCCTTACATTGTTTCCGAATTGAAAATGTCCGGTGCCGTTGATATAATAATTACCTAATGTAAAACCAGCATTGGTAATCTCATTGCCAATCAAATTTTGGTTATCCGAAGCCGGATTTGTATTCATGAAAATCCCGTAAAGCTCTGCCCTGTTTCTAAAATAGGTGTTATACGGCCCGTTCTTGCCGTGAGAATCATCAATAACAATATTCTGCCCGATATTGCCTTCATACAAATTAGCATAAACATAATTGCCGTGCAGCAGCATATCCCCGGCTGCATTTGAAGGAAGGTTCGGTTCAGTCCAATACGGATCAATAGAATAATTGTAACAGTAAACATTGCCGTTAGCACCGGCCTGAAGCACCATAGAATGGCGCAAATGCCTGAAAATATTGTTTTCGGTTAAACATTCGCCGCTTGTTAACTGGCAGGCAATACCGTATCCCTGGCCATTTCCGCCGTATGCAAAAGCTTCATGAAAATAAGATCCTTTGATGCTGATGTTTGTTGAACTGCTTATTTCTACGTGTGCAAAATTGCACATATAACTTTCAATGCCCGAAACCCAGCACTGTGCAGCATAATTATAGGCGATATTGCTTGTCTGGCCTGCTGTTGCATCCGCACGCTGAATGTACAGACATTCAATCCCAACTCCCGTTTTCATATTTAATTTTGTAACCTTAGGATTCTTTGACAGATCATAATCCATCCGTAAAGGACTTTCTAAAACTATCTTGTTTCCAGCCACAGACGCTATTTTCACAATCTGCCCCACGGTTCCGTAAGCCCATGATGAAAAAAGAATACTGCTGTCGTTAAATGATAATTTCAAATAATCGCCGGCAGTAAAACCTGATGCATCAGCGACATTAACAAATGAGCTGTCTTTATTGGCATTACTCGTTAAAGCCGAAACTGTTGAAGCTGCAGTTCCTGAAATATTTATTGAATTAGAAGTACTTACCGGGCCCAGATCAAATTTCAATTTTGTGCTGTCGGATGAAAAACCTCTCAAAATTAATCCGGAGCGCATACTTATAGATGAATTAAAAAGATACGTTCCTGAAGGAAAATAAATAACTCCGTCGGCTCCTGAAAGTGAATTTACTGCATTGGTAAAGGCTGTATCGTTAGGCGTTGTTCCATTACCTGCCCCTCCGAAATTGCTGATATTAACGACAGTTGTATAATCAGGAATAACTCCTCTATAACCTGCCAGACTCCAATTAACAGAACGGGCAGCCGGCAGTACCTGCGCATTTGAGCACATCGCAGATAACATAATAATGTTTAGTAAAAATTTAAATTTCATAGAGTATTATTTTAAAAATTCAATACGGTTCAGACACATCAAAATTGCTGGAAACAAACACAGTTACATCATTTTCAAAGATAACTAAAGTTTTGGAAAAAGATAAACGGTAAACCCCAAATTCTATCAGGAATATTCAAAAAAAAATCCCTAATTTAAATTAGAGAATTCTTTTACTGATTCAAATATTTTGAAACCTTAGTTTATGAAAGTGCATTTAATTTTTCAATGAAACCGATTGCTTTGTCTTCTAAATCTTCTGAAATTTTGCTGTAGTGCGCTTTCATTGAATGCCCGCTTTTAATACCTGCCGGGTTATTTACTCTTGCAATTAAATCATCAGCTAAATCAACTGCTTCATCAATTATTGCATTGATTTCTTTTTCGTTTTTATCAGGATTATTTAAAATCTCTGAAAAGCACTCTTCTAATACATCTCCAAGAACATTGTTAATGTCTTTTTTTATATCTCTGCGATTAGCCATTATTTTATTTTTTAGGTTTATTTCTGCAAAGTTAACAGAAAAATTCGGTATTAATATTTTGAATACTATGTCCCAATTCTATTTCAGCATCTGAATTTATTTCAATCGGCACTCTGTGGCTCTCTGTGTCTTCTCAGTGTATCTCCGTGTAATTTTTTGCAACACAGAGTTTCACAGAGATATTTTCACTGAGAACAACGGAAACAAAAGAAAGAGGAAATGCTTCAATTTAATTTCTACTTTTGAATCAAAGAAAAATTAAACATGTTTTTAATTCTATCCAAACTCCTTGCATTTACAATCACCCCGTTGGTATGGATTATTGTGCTGACATTTTTTTCGCTTTTCTCAAAAGACAGAAACCGAAAAAAAAAATGTTTACGATGGGCATTGGGTTTAGCATTATTTTTTTCTAATCAATTTATATTTGACGAATGTTCCCGTTTATGGGAGATTCCAGCATCAAGGTTCGAAAATTTAAAAACTTATGATGCTGCAATTCTGCTTGGCGGAATGAGTGTGTATGACGCAGACCTTGACCGAGCGCAATTCTTCCGAGGTGTTGACAGATTAATTCAAACTGTGGAACTATATAAACGCAGATTGGTGAAAAAAATAATTTTTACCGGAGGCTCAGGGCGCTTACTGCATCCCGAGATGAAAGAAGGAAATTACATCAATCGTTATTTGTTAGATATGGGAGTTCCTGAAAAAGATTTTGTAATGGAAAGCGAATCGCAGAATACACATGAAAATGCAATGTTCACCAAAGTTCTTTTGGACAGACAAAATATAAAAGGAAATTTCTTATTGGTTACATCTGCCTTCCACATGCGTAGAAGCATTGCTTGTTTCCGAAAAGCAGGAATCGCTGCAGAACCTTTCAGCACAGACCGTTTCGCCGGTCCGCGTAAATATGAATTTGATCATTTATTTATTCCCGATTCCTCCATTTTATATGCATGGGATTTTTTGCTGAAAGAGTATGTAGGCTTTATCACCTACAAAATTGTGGGTTATGCATAAAAAAAGACTGGTCTCTTTATGAGCCAGTCTCTTATTTAACATCCTCTCTAATTCAAAATTCAGTCGCGATTAAATAAAACTCCTTCAATAATTAGTGAAATTCGTGACTGATTTTTTATTTTAATGAAGTCAATTGCTCTTCAATCGCTTTTATTTTTGCTTCTGCATCCGCCTTTTTTTTCTTTTCGTTTTCTAACAATTCAGGCTTTGCATTAGCAACAAATTTTTCATTAGATAATTTTATCTGCACCGATTTTAAAAAACCTTTGCTGTAATCCAGATCTTTTGCTAAGCGCGCTATTTCCTCATCTTTGTTCAGTTTATTTTGAATTGAAACTGAATAATCAAACGATTTTATTAAAAATGGGATTGCCCTGTGTGTTTCAGAAAGCAGTGTCTCCTCTTCTGATTTTGGTAATATTTTGGAAATATTACTAAGTTTTAAAATTACGTTATCAAATAAATTTTTTGAATCCGTATAAAGCGTTAATGCAATTTTAGGAGAAAAGTTATTCCTTGCTCTTATATTTCGAATATTGCTAACTATTTCTTTACCTAATTCAAATTCAGCAAGTAATTCAGTATCTATATTTTTTTTCTTAGGCCATTCAGCAATAATGATACAGTCTTTCTCAGAACGTTCCTTTATCAAATGCCAAATTTCTTCAGAAATAAACGGCATAAATGGATGCAATATTTTCAATATTTTTTCAAATAATAGAATTGTAGCATCGTAAGTTTCTTTATCAATAGGTAAAGATTTACCATCAATGAATTCGGGTTTGATCATCTCTAAATACCAGGCGCAGAAATCGTCCCAAACCAATTTATAGGTAGCCATTAAAGCCTCACTCATTCTGTACTTCGCATACAAATCATTAATGATATTTAATTGTTCATTAAATTTTGCATCCAACCATTCTACAGAAATTTTATTTGCGTCAGATTGTTTTCTATTTACATCTACCTCCCAACCATTAATTAATCTAAATGCATTCCAGATTTTATTTGAAAAATTACGACCTTGTTCACACAAACTTTCATCAAATGGTAAATCATTTCCGGCAGGTGAACATAAAAGCATACCAATACGAACCCCATCAGCACCATATTTTTCAATCAATTCAATTGGGTCAGGAGAATTGCCTAATGATTTACTCATTTTACGGCCCTGTTTATCGCGGACAATCCCTGTTAAATACACATTTGTAAAAGGCTTTTTACCGCGGTACTCATACCCGGCAATAATCATACGTGCTACCCAGAAAAATAAAATTTCCGGTGCAGTTACTAAATCGTTTGTCGGATAATAATAATTAATGTCAGCACCATCAGGATTTTTAAAACCGTCAAACACACTGATAGGCCATAACCACGATGAGAACCATGTATCCAATACATCTTCATCCTGCTTTAAATCTTCAATTCTTAACTCTAAATTCTTAACTCTTAATTTATCAAAAGCTTCTTCTTTTGTTTTGCATACTGCCGTATTCCCATTATTATCATACCATGCAGGAATCTGCTGTCCCCACCATAGCTGACGGCTGATGCACCAGTCGTGAACATTCTCCATCCAATGTTTGTAAGTGTTTACAAACTTTTCAGGAATTAATTTTATTTCGCCGTTCAAAACATTTTCTAATGCCGGTTTTGAAATTGTATCCATTTTCAAAAACCACTGCATCGAAAGTCTCGGTTCAATAACAGCATCAGTACGTTCAGAATAGCCTACTTTATTTTTGATATCTTCAATATTTACAATCTGTCCCAGCTCATCTAAATCCTTTACTATTTTTTTGCGGACAGTAAAGCGGTCTTCCCCGATATAAAACCTGGCAGCTTGGCTCATTTTGCCGTCAGCTGCAATAGTATCAATTACTTCAAGGTTATGTTTAACACCAAGATTATAGTCATTAATATCATGAGCCGGTGTAACCTTTAAGGCGCCGGTACCAAATTCCATATCAATATAATCATCAAAAATAACCGGAACACTTCTATTAACTATTGGGATAATTACACGTTTACCCTTCAAATGTTTATAACGCTCATCTTCAGGATGAACGCAGACAGCTGTATCGCCCAAAATTGTTTCGGGACGTGTAGTAGCAATAGTTATCCATTCATCATCAGTTCCTTCAATTTTATATTTTACATAAAATAATTTCGAATTTACTTCTTTATGAATAACTTCTTCATCCGAAACAGCTGTTAATCCCTGTGGATCCCAGTTAACCATCCGCACGCCGCGGTATATCTGCCCCTTTTTATGCAAGTCGATGAAAACATCTATTACAGCTTCGCTCAAATCATCTTCCATTGTAAAACGGGTGCGGTCCCAATCGCAGGATGCTCCTAATTTCTCCAATTGTTTAAGGATAATTCCGCCGTATTTTTCTTTCCACTCCCAGGCATATTTTAAAAATTCTTCACGTGTTAAGTCAGATTTTTTTATGCCTTTCTCTTTTAGTAAAGCAACTACTTTTGCTTCGGTGGCAATAGAAGCATGATCTGTTCCGGGAACCCAGCAGGCATTGAATCCCTGCATCCTTTTCATTCTGATCAATACGTCTTGAATTGTATTATTAAGCATGTGTCCCATGTGCAGCACACCGGTAACATTTGGCGGCGGAATAACAATTGTATATGGTTCACGCTCATCAGGCGTCGATTTAAAAAAATTATGCTTCTGCCAATGCGCATACCACTTGTCTTCGGTGATTTTGGGGGAATAGTTTTTTGGAATTTCCATAATAATTTACGTACTTCGTTTTTTGTTGGGACAAAGTTACTAAAAATATTTTCAGATGTTTTTAGATTTTGGCACGATTATAGCTAAAAAACCCGCAGGAAATTGAACCTGAAAAAACGATTAAATTTTTATTATGAAAAAAAAAAATTCCACATTTAGTGCAGTTATTTTATCAGCAGTTTTAATGCAAGCCCAGACAGGGGGAAAAGCAGGAGAAAAAATAGTAACACCAGTGCAGCAGGCTGTTACCAGCAATGCTGAAATGAGTTTTGAAAAGGATGTTCACGATTTTGGAACAATTGAATATGCTGGCAACGGTTCTTACGAATTCAAATTTAAAAACACCGGCACAGAACCTTTGATTATAACTGATGCAAAAGGTTCATGCGGATGTACAGTGCCGACTTATCCAAAAAATATACCTATTAAACCAGGAGAAACACAGGCAATAAAAGTTACTTATGATACAAAGCGCCCGGGGAATTTCACAAAAACAGTTACCATTCATTCAAATGCGAAAACACCGGAAAAAGTGATAACAATTAAAGGAATGGTGCAGGCAGCTCCCACAGAAGAAGCTTTTCCGGCAAATGGGAAAAAAGATGACGGTGCTACACCTCTTGAAAAACATTAAAAATTAAACGTAAATCAAATCAATATCAATTATCAATAAATAAAAATCTAAAATCTGAAACAATGAAAAAGACAGTATTTTCAATCGGCTTAATGCTGTGTGTTGCTATAGGTGCAAATGCGCAGGAAACAACAACACCAAACCCGGTAAACCCAAATGCTCCAAAGTTCAAATTTGAAACTGAAGTAATGGACTATGGAACCATCGAACATAATGCAGACGGTAACCGTGAATTCAAATTTGTGAATGAAGGAAAAGAACCATTAATTATTTCTAACGCTGTTGGCTCATGCGGATGTACAACTCCAGTTTGGCCTAAAGAACCAATTAAACCAGGTGCTTCAGCTGTAATTAAAGTACATTATGCTACTGACAGAATCGGTGCTTTTGAAAAAACAGTTACATTAACTTCAAATGCTGACACCCCTTCTAAAGTAATTAAAATTAAAGGTGTTGTTAAACCAGATCCAACTCCGGCTGCAGGTACTACTCCAGCTGCTCCTGTTGAGATAAAAAAATAATTTGTTTTATTTTTCCATCTTTTAAATCCCTCTATAGTTTCTATAGAGGGATTTGTTATTTTATAAAACGACTTTCTAAAATAATTAATTTTAAAATTTCATATCTTCTGCCCTTAATATTACAGCCAAAACACTGATAAATCATCCTGATTCTTGTAAATGCCTTAACTCCTTAATGTTTTATATTGTAAATTTTCCAAATCAACTCCCATCATTATTTTTTTATCAAATCATTATTCCATTGATGCATAAATACTAACTTTGACGCGTTCTTAAAAAAATAAATAAAATGCCGAAAGTATCTCTGAAGGGCAATTCAATGCCGTCGTCGCCAATACGCAAATTAGTTCCTTATGCAGAAGCCGCAAAAAAAAAGGGGCGAAAAATATATCATTTAAACATAGGACAGCCTGATATTGAAACACCTCAGATTATGCTGGATGCGATCAAAAATTCGGATGTTAAAGTATTGGAATACTCCCACTCCGCCGGTTTTGAATCGTACCGAAAAAAATTAGCAGAATATTACAAAAGTTTTAATATTGTTATTGATGCCGGTGAAATAATAATTACTAACGGCGGTTCCGAAGCCATTCAAATAGCCATGATGAGCTGCTTTAACCCTGGTGATGAAATTATTATCCCCGAGCCTTTTTATGCCAATTATAATGGTTTTTCCTGTGCTGCAGAAGTTGTTATAAAACCTGTGAAGTCATTTATTGAAAATGGTTTTGCACTCCCGCCGATTTCCGAATTTGAAAAATTAATTACTTCAAAAACCAAGGGAATTATGATTTGTAATCCGGGAAATCCAACCGGGTCTTTATATTCAAGAAAGGAACTGGAGTTATTGAAAGAACTGGTATTGAAATACGATTTATTTTTTCTTTCAGATGAAGTTTACCGCGAGTTTTGTTATGACGGCAAAGAATATGTATCAGTAATGCATTTGCAGGGGATCGACAACAATGTAATATTGCTTGATTCGATTTCAAAACGTTACAGCGCCTGCGGTGCACGCATTGGAGCGTTAATTTCTAAAAACAAAGAAATAATGACAGCCGCAATGAAATTTGCACAGGCACGTTTGAGTCCGCCTACATTCGGACAGATTGGTGCAGAGGCTGCGTTAAATACTCCAAAAGAATACTTTGAAAAAGTTCAAAAAGAATATGTTGAACGGAGAGATTTTATAATTGAAGCACTTAATAAGATGGAAGGTGTATTCTGCCCAAAACCGAACGGAGCCTTTTATTGCATTGCCCGCCTCCCGATTGATAATTCTGACAAATTCTGCCAGTGGCTGTTGGAATCATTTGAACTTGATGGTGCAACAGTAATGCTAGCACCTGCTACAGGCTTTTATTCAACACCCGGCTCAGGAATAAATGAAGTCCGCCTTGCCTATGTATTAAATAAAGAAGATTTAAAAAGTGCAATGATTTGCTTGGAAAAAGCCTTAAAAGTTTATCCGGGGAGAACTTTGTAATTATCTGCGAAGAAATAATACGGGCGGGTTAAATATTATTTAGCTTATTTAAACATCTCATATAAGCATCACGCATCCCTTCAAATTGTGTTTCTCTTCCGTAATTATTAGATTGATGAGCCGTATTGATGGATTCGTTCGAATTAATGATTTGCTGATTCAGCCATTTAACCATTTGTTGTAATTGCTCTGGATTCATGGTATAAATTTTTAAATGTTAGTTTTAACAGATTTATTACTTGTTTTGGTTTTTATTTTTCCCTTCTCTCCTTTTTCAATATTAATTTTTTCTAAACATTTCATAAAAGCATCGCGCATTCCTTCGTGTTGTATTTTTCTTCCGTAATTGTTTGTTTGGTGAGCTGCAATAATAGATTCATTCAAATGTTCTATTTGCTGATTTAACCATTGAACCATTTGCTGTAGCTGTTCGATATTCATGGATGCTCAATTTTTAAACTAATTTTATAATATTTGTTTTTTATTTTTTTTGAAGAGCAGCTAAAGCTGCAGGAAATACTTTTCTTCTTATCGCGACAAATAAAAACAAATTATCTAAATTTTACACACAACTAACGACAATATTTTTTTGAACACCGTTTTCTACGGCCCAAGTTATGAATAGTTTCACTGTTTTAAAAAATGATTAACTTTAGTATGATGTTATCAACATTTTAAATAGAATTAATAAATTGGCTGCTTAGTGTTAATTTAGCATCAAAATGCAAAAAGCAAAACTGGAATAAAATACTGCTGAAATACTACTTTAAATATGTTCGTTAAATTTATTGAACAGCTAAAAACCAGATTACTGAAACCCTTGCCAGGAGAAGCTGTGCAGTTTTTAATGGCGCCTCCTGCAAGGATGCATATGAAGGGAATTAACCCCGATAAATACAATCCCCAAAAAAGCGCAGTTTTAATTTTGTTATTTCCCGAAAACGATAAGCTGTTCACAGTGCTTATTGAACGTCCCATTTATGAAGGGGTACACAGCGGTCAGGCAGCATTTCCAGGTGGTAAATTTGATAAAAGCGATATTGATTTAAAACAAACAGCTTTACGTGAAACTTATGAAGAAGTTGGTGTTCCTGCCGACAAAATTGAAATTATCGGAAAACTAACCGACTTATATATAAATCCAAGCAATTTTTTAGTCTCCCCTTTTATAGGTTTTATTAATAAGAGGCCTCATTTTATTTTGAATGCATACGAAGTTCAAAAAATTATTACCGTTGATATTTTTACTTTGAATGACGGCAGTATAAAATCTGAAAAAACAATCACCCACAGCAGCGGATATAAAATAAAAACTCCTTGTTACGAAATAGATGGTTTAACAGTATGGGGAGCAACAGCAATGATGATAAGTGAATTTAACGTTATTGTGAAGGAAGCAAATGCTATTTCTTTTTAAAATATTTCTAAAAACAAAAAAGCCCCTGCTCAGAAATAAAAACAATCAGAGATTTTGTTTATCTTAGAATTGTGACATCTCCTTTTTTGTTAAATATTTTTCCATTGTTTAATTTAACATAGGCCTTCCAGATATAAACGTCCAACTGGCATAATTGCCCTCTGTAATAGCCGTCCCAGCCTTGTTTTATATCATTAGACTCAAAAATCAGCTCACCCCAGCGGTTAAAAATATCTAATTTGAATTCTATTACTCCTGAAGTATATGGAAAAAATATATCATTGTCTAGGCTGTTAATATCGTAAAAACCTCCTGAAGATCCACCTTTATTTGGAGTAAATACATTTGGAAATATTACATCCGCATTTGTTGTAACCCCTATAACTGCAGTATCTGAACACCCATATTGTGATACTGCAATAAGTTGTACTTGAAAAATACCCAATGAAGTGTAAAGATGCTGCGGGCTGAAATCAATTGAATTTCCACCGTCTCCGAACTCCCAGTTGTAAGTATCGGCTCCGCTTGATTGATTAGTGCAGGTCAATACATCATACGGAAGATCTATATTAGTTGAATTAAGCGAAAATGCTGCAACAGGAGCCGGATAAGCTGTAATAGTCAATGGAGCGGTTGCATTGTTCGATGTACATCCTCCCGATGTATTAATAGTAAGCGTTACCAAAAAGGTACCAGCCTGTCCAAAAATATGGTATGGGTTCTCATCTATTGATGATGAACCGTCTCCAAAATTCCAAAACCATGAATTGATTGGGTCATTCAAATTGCCGGTTATAGAACTGTCCTTGAATTGAACCCCTCCAAGAGCGCATAAGGCGCTTGGATCAGAAGATAATTCAATTGTGGGCTGAGGATTAAAAAGAACATTTACTGAATCACTTACAGATAAACCGCAAACATTGTGAACAGTAACAATATATGTGGATGGCTGTGCCGGGGCGTCAAGATAAATACCAGGCCCGTTTCCTAAATTATGGTTCCACTGATAAGTGAGGGGGCCCGTTGTTCCTGAGGTTTCAACATATATTGCAGAACTCTGGCCTGGGCATATCGGGCTTGTGGCATAAGCCTCAACATTCGCACCTGTTAATGTATAAACAATAGCTCTTAAGCTTGCAGGAGTTCCGGGACATCCCATTTGATCGTAGGCAACTACTGTGTAAGTTGCATTGCTTGTCGGGGTAATAGTTAATATGCCAGAGTTAATTGCACCTGATGGCTGCCAAGCATAAGTATAATTACCTGTTCCGCCGGTTGCAGATGCCGATATATTTCCAGATTGTCCAAGACATAATGTATCAGTTGCCGGTATAGTTGTTATTACTTGCAGAGGCTGTGTTATTAATACATTGTCAGTCGAAATGCATCCGTTGGTATCACTTACAGTAACAATATATGTCCCTGCAATAAGCCCGCTGGCAGTGCTTCCGGTTTGCCCGGATGCAGGTGCAGGCCATGAGAAAGAATAAGGAGGAATTCCTCCGGAAACAAGTAGTGAGGCACTTCCTGTACCATCAAAACAAACAGGATTAGTAATAGAACTGATAGAAGAGGAAAGCAAAGCCGGCTGTGTAATAGAAGATGAAATTGCTTTAAGGCAATTATTTTGATCCATCACATTCACGGTATAGGTTCCTACTGCCAGATTAGAAGCAGTTGCCGAATTCGATGGCGTTGGTATCCATGAATAAGTATACAATGGTCCGGTGCCTCCGCTGGGAGAAACAGATATTGATCCAGTATTTCCTCCGTTACATAAAACATTGTTTATTGCAGATATAGTAGCCTCAACCGGACTTGGTTCAGTTATAATAATACTGTCCAATGCCTGACATCCAATGGCATCAGTCACATTGACTTTATAGGTTCCAACTGATAATAACGATGGTGTTAAATTATTTCCTCCGGATGGTGTCCAATTTATTGCGTAGGGTGCAGTTCCCTGAGTAATATTTATAATTGCTGATCCATTATTTCCTCCAAAGCAGGAAACATTGTTTATTGACGAAATATTTATCTGAGGGCTGGGTATGTTAATTAGATTTGCCGACAGAGAAAATATACAATTTACCGAATCAGTTATCTGAAGATTATAGGTTCCGGGTCCTAAATTATTCACACCTGAATTTGTTATCCCTCCCCAAGACCACAAATAACTATATGGAAGGGCACCTCCTGAAAGCTGTGATGAGATAGACCCATTTGATAAACCGCAGGATGGGTTTACAAATGCCAACGTGCCGGTGATAGCTGTTGGTTCTGATATGCTGACTGATAGGTTCACCTGGCAGCTGTTATTGTCTGTTACTGTAATCGTATAATTTCCGGGTGCAAGACCAGAGGCTGTATCATTCGCTGATACTGCGGGATTCCATTGGTAGTAATAAGCCGGAGTTCCCCCTGTTGTATGAATACCTGCAGTACCGTTTGATCCACCGAAACAGCTTGTTGAAGATCCTGTACTTGCTGCCGAAAGTGCCTGAGATGGCTGAGTTATCAATACTGTGTTTTGATTTACGCAACCGTAAAAATCTGTTATTGTAACAGTATAAGTTCCTGCAGATAATCCAGCAGCTACAGGCCCATTCCCACCTGCTGGGAGCCAGTCGTAATTATAAACTGGTGTTCCTCCGCTTGCAGTTATAGATGCTGTTCCGTCTGCACCGCCAAAACATTTCACATTTGCTGCTGATGAAATTACCGAAGTCAATTGAACGGGCTCCGTAATAATAACAGAAGCCCTCTGAACACAGCTGTTTGCATCGGTTACTTTTACTGTGTCACTGCCTATTGACAGGCCGATGATGCCCGAACCCATTGTCCATGATGGAAACCACTGATACGTATAACCCGCTGTTCCGCCTGAAGCAGAGGCGGATGCTGTGCCGTTGCTTCCGCCGAAACAGCTTACAAACGTTTTTACTATGTTTATTAAAATCGGTGACGGCTCTGTTATTGCCAGACTTACTGCAGGGATAGACGGACACAGATTAGCATCCGTTATTGTTACCGAATAAGTACCGGGTGTTAAACCAACTGCTGTTGCGTCAGTGCCGCCAGACGGCATCCATGAATATGTAAAAGGACCGGTACCGCCTACATTTGATACCGTTGCTGTACCATTGCTTCCGCCGTTACAGCTCACATTTGTTATTGAACTTACTACTGCAATCGGGCTCGGATTATCATTTACTGTTATACCGGCTGTCACAGCACAGCCATTGCCATCCCACACCGAAACCGTATAAGGGCCTGACATAAGACTTGGGGCTGCTGCACTTGTCCCGCCGGAGGGTGACCATTGATACAAGTAGGAACCTGTTCCGCCGGATGCAATAACTGAAACCTGACCGTTTGACTGACTGCAATGGGAATTGATACTCGAAGTGATAAGTGTTACCTGAACAGGCTGGGTTACTGTTACTGAATCAAGATAAGTACAGCCTTTTGAATCCCTTACTGTTACTGTATATGTACCTATCGGCAGATTTGATAATGAACCGCTGTTTAAACTGCCCGGCATCCAGGTATAATTATAAGGGCTTGTTCCTCCTGTTACTGAAGAAGAAACTGTACCGTCTGATCCACCGTAACAGCTCACTGCAGTGAATGATAAAGATGCTGAAAGTACTGCTGAAGGCTGGGTAATAATAACAGAAGCTTTCTGAACACAGCTGTTGGCATCGGTTACTTTTACTGTGTCACTGCCTATTGACAGGCCGATGATGCCCGAACCCATTGTCCCTGAAGGAAACCACTGATACGTATAACCTGCTGTTCCGCCTGAAGCAGAGGCGGATGCTGTGCCGTTGCTTCCCCCGAAACAACTTACAAACGTTTTTACTATGTTTATTAAAATCGGTGACGGTTCTGTTATTGCCAGACTTACTGCAGGGATAGACGGACACAGATTAGCATCCGTTATTGTTACCGAATAAGTACCGGGTGTTAAACCAACTGCTGTTGCGTCAGTGCCGCCAGACGGCATCCATGAATATGTAAAAGGACCCGTACCGCCTATATTAGATACCGTTGCTGTACCGTTGCTTCCGCCGTTACAGCTCACATTCGTTATTGAACTT
>CAINDA010000048.1 GCA_903847205.1 uncultured Bacteroidota bacterium | reverse complement strand
TGAACTTTAAACGCGTAATGAACCTTTGGAAGCTGGGACTTAAAAGTATTATTGAAAATTTATTCTTATTAATAATCAGATACTGGTGCACTTTCTTTATTCAAAAATTAAAACCGACTTTTTGAGTGCCGACTAATTAATCTATTGTTGATAAGGGTTACGGGCGACATTTGTAACCTAGCTGTCTATTTACGGATAAATTAAGCACCTTTATAAATATAAATAGACAAACATTTTCACCCTATAAATAATATTGCGAAATGAAATTTGAAAAAACGTTTAAATTAGAAAATAACCTTACTGTAAACCGAATAGGTTTTGGAGCAATGAGAATAACCGGAAAAGGCATTTGGGGACTTCCAGAAGACAAGAATGAAGCATTGAAAGTTCTAAAGCGGGCGGTTGAACTTGGAGTTAATTTTATTGACACAGCTGATAGTTACGGCCCAAATGTTTCTGAAGAGCTTATATCTGAGGCTCTATTTCCTTATCCGAAAGATTTGGTAATAGCAACCAAGGGTGGTTTTTTAAGGAGCGGACCTCAGCAATGGGCTATAGATGCCAGTCCGGCCCATTTGGAAAAAGCTTTGGATGGAAGTCTCAAAAGATTAAAACTGGATACGATTGATTTGTATCAACTCCATCGCATTGACCCTAAAGTGCCGGCGTATTTGACTTTCGAATTCTTGAAACAGGCGCAGCAGGATGGAAAGATCAAACATATTGGGCTATCAGAAGTAAGTGTTGATGAAATAAAAATGGCTGAGAAATATTTCAAGGTTGTTTCAGTACAAAACAAATTTAGTGTTGACTTTCGCAATTGGGAGCCGGTTTTGGAATATTGCAATCAAAATAATATTGCTTTTATACCTTGGAATCCTTTGAATGCCGGAAATGTCGGAAAGATTGAGATGATTCAAAAAATCGCGAAAAAGCATAATTCAAAAGTTAATACAATTGCATTGAGGTGGCTCCTGCATCATTCCAACAATATCCTGCTAATCTCAGGCACATCAAGTATTATGCACCTGGAAGAAAACATGAATTGTAATTCAATTGAGTTATCAGAGGGTGATATGCTGGAGCTGAATAAAATCTATTCATTCTCTGCAAAGACAGGAATTTAATTCACAAAAAGAGTGGAAATTTTAAAAAAACCCGACTCCAAACCCGACTCCAAACGATTAATTTCACCAATTTATAGACGCTAAAAAAGAAAAACCCCTGATTTATCAGGGGTTTTAGTGGTAGCGAAAAGGGGAGTTGAACCCCTGACCTCAGGGTTATGAATCCTGCGCTCTAACCATCTGAGCTACCTCGCCATTTATTTTTTTCGGGCGCAAATATAAGATTTATCCTAACATATATATCAGCTTTTATATATTTTTAACGAATTGCATTTGCCCCCCATTGAATATTTTTTTATATATTGCGACAATTTGTTTGAAACATACAATTATGAGTAAAAAGCAAAGTCAAATCAAAAAGGTGAAAAAAGCCGTTAAACCTTCAAAATCAACACTTGTTATCAAAAAAGGAAAACAGGTTAAAGGGGCTGAAAATATAAAAAATAAGAAGGTTCAAAAATCTTCTGCCAAAATCGTGAATAAAAAAGCTAAAGAAAAAAAAGTTAGTAAGTCCAAACAAAAGACAGCACCTAAAAAGATTATTGCTAAGAAAGCTGTTAAACCTGTAAAAAAAATAATAGTAAAAAAAGCTGTACCTAAACCTGTTAAAAAAATTGTTGCGGCAAAAAAAGTAACTAAGCCTGAGAAGAAAATTGGAAAAAAAGCAGTAGCCGCGGTTATTATAGAGAAAAAAATAGCAATTTCAAAAACTTTAAAGGCTGTTAAAACTGCAAAACCGGTAAAAATAGAGAAGCCGGAAAAAATTAAAAAAGCAGAATTACCTAATAATTTAAAGCCGGTAAAAAAATCAAAAGGCGGAAGAAAGCCCAAAAGAAAAGATGATGATGAGGATGAGCCGGTAATTGAAAATGATATACTCATTGAGCAGCTGATAAACAGCACTAAACGTTTAAAAAAACCAGTTAAAGTTCCGAGACAGTTAAGAACCTTTACTAATCCAATGGCTTCACTGGCAGTTGCAAAACCTTTAGATGCAAATAAAAAATCTGGAGCTGTTTCCAAAAAAGAACCCAAGGGAAAATTTGAGTTAGAGTATGTTATGCGTACTTCAGCCGGAATACTCTACGAATTTTTAACTTCGCCAAGCGGCCTTTCAGAATGGTTTGCTGATGATGTTAATATTCACGAAGGTGTATTTACATTCATCTGGGAAGGCAGCGAACAAAAAGCCCGGTTATTGGGTTTTAAAGAGGAAAAATTTGTCAGGCTTCAATGGCTTGATAAACCAGACGGAACATATTTTGAATTTCGTATTGAACGGGATGAACTTACCGGTGATGTTTCATTAATTGTAACTGATTTTGCAGATGAAGGCGCAGATTTAAAAACTTCGAAACTTCTTTGGGACAGCCAGATAAATAAATTACTTCATGTAATCGGCTCCTATTAACAGCTTCCTTCATTTATTTAACGATATAAATTAAAGCAGCTCAATCTGCTAATTGTTAAAACAGCTGTTTACAGCTGTTTTTTTTTAATTAAGATTTACGATGGTTTAAATTTTAGAAATCCTGAATACCTGCTTTAATTTAATTAACCAATCAAGCTATTTATTGTGAAAGGAATTTTAAAATCCAATAGTTCATTTTTGCTTCCCTATTTAATCTTTATTACAATAGGCGCCTTTCTTTTGTTGATGAATTCAAAAATTGGGCTTCACCTTAGTTTCAATGCTCACCATGATTCTTTTTTCGATATTTTTTTTTCATATCTCACCTACCTGGGAGACGGGATAATGGCATTATTGATTTTTATTATTCTATTGGCAGTAAATTACCGGTTCGCATTTATTATAGGAGTATCTAATCTTATTTCTGCAATTATTACTCAAACCCTTAAACAAACCATATTTGCTGATGTTGTACGTCCGAAAAAATTTTTTGAAGGCATCCATGATTTATATTTGATACCAGGGGTAGATAATTATCTGTATAACAGTTTTCCGTCTGGGCACAGTACATGCGCCTTTTCATTATACTTCGCACTGTCTTTAATTGTGAAAAACAAAACGCTTAAATTGTTTTTCTTTGTCCTTGCCTTATTAATAGGGTATTCACGTATCTATTTGTCGCAGCATTTTTTTGCAGATGTTTATTCGGGCTCTTTAATAGGTGTAATTACAACTATTATTGTATATTATTTTATTCAAAAGAGCGAGGGAGGCTGGCTGAATAATTCACTTGTTACTTCATTCAGAAATCAATGAAATCAATTTCTCTGCGTTATAATCTGCTGATTGCTTTTGCTGCATTGATATTGTTTGTACCTTTTTTAGGTGCTGTGCATTTATTTGACTGGGACGAAATCAATTTTGCGGAGTGCGCCCGTGAAATGCTTGTTACACATGATTATTTTTCGGTAAAGATTAATTTTCAACCATTCTGGGAGAAGCCGCCTATATTCATTTGGATGCAGGCATTGTCGATGAATATTTTCGGGGTTAACGAATTTGCTGCGCGCCTGCCTAATGCAATATGCGGTATTGTTACACTTCTTGTGCTGTTTAATATCGGACGCAGACTGGCTGATGTGAAATTCGGATTGATTTGGGTATTGGTTTATGCAGGCTCATTTCTTCCTCATTTTTATTTTAAATCCGGCATTATCGATCCTTGGTTTAACCTTTTTATTTTCAGCGGGATTTATTATTTTATTTTATTCAGCAATAATAATCCGCAGACTAATAAAGGCAATAAAAGCACTGGCCTCCTGCTGCTCTCTGCATTGTTCATCGGTTTGGCAGCTTTAACTAAAGGCCCGGCAGCTGTGTTGATTTTTGGTTTATGTATTGGTGTTTACTGGATCATCAAACGTTTTCAGCCTGTACTCAGCATCAAGCAGATTATTATATATGCTTCAGCTGCAGCCTTTGTAGGTAGTTTATGGTTTATAATGCTGGTGTTAACAGGCAATACAGCCATCATTAAAGAATTTTTTATTTACCAGGTGCGATTATTTAATACCCAGGATTCCGGTCATGGCGGGCCGTTTTTTTATCATTGGATTGTTTTATTAATCGGCTGTTTCCCTATGTCGATATTGGCAATAAGAGCATTTAAGAAAAATGTTTTTGATACTCCTTTTCAAAGTCATTTTAAATTATGGATGATGATTTTGTTCTGGATAGTGTTGATTTTATTCAGCATCGTGAAAACGAAAATTGTTCATTACTCATCTTTATGCTATTTTCCTTTAAGTTTTTTAGCTGCTTACGCAGTTTATAAATTAATGAATGCTGAATTGGTTTGGAAAAAATATTCGGGTATTCTGCTTATTGTTATTGCAAGCCTTATCGGAATTGCTATTTCGGCGTTGCCGATTATTGATCACTTTAAGGAGCAGATTATAAATTCTGATATTATCAAAGATAAATTTGCTGTTGAAAATATAAAAGCAAATGTACATTGGACTGGTTTTGAATGGCTGATTGGCGCTTTGCTAATAATAGGGGCAGTAGTGATGGTTATGCTGATAAACAGAAAAAAAATAATGCAGGGATTGATTGGTATTTTTGTAATCAGCTTGATTTCAGTGAACCTTGCATCATTTGTAATAGCACCCCGCATTGAAAAATATTCGCAGGGAGCGGCTATTGAGTTTTATGAATATTTACAGGAAAAAGATTGTTACGTTGAAACAATTGGTTTTAAAAGCTACGCTTACTTATTTTATAATCATAAAAAAGAACCTGTCAATAAAAACAGCTATAAGCTGGATTGGCTTTTAACAGGAGCTATTGATAAGCCCGCATATTTTGTAAGTAAGAATACAGAAGAAGAAAGCATCAAAATAAATTATCCTGCCTTAAAGGAAATATACCGTAAAAATGGTTTTGTGTTTTACCAAAGAAAAGTGAAATAAATTACAGAATCGCCCCCTTGGGATTCTCCTCCAGCCTGCTGATTAATTTACTTCCGATTTTTTGAAAAGGTTTTTCTATCCAATAATAAGTTATGGATGAAATAAGTACGGATAAAAAAATAACCAAATAAAACCTGATTAAGTAATTTACTATTTCATCGTTAAAATAATTTATAAAATTAAAGTACACCAGCCAATGTAAAACTGCAAAATGCACCAGGTACATGCTGAAACTTATTTTTCCGATATAATTAATTATCGGGTTGACCAGCAAAATAGGCTTATACCTGCTTAATGCAATACCTATTAATAAAAAAGAAAACCCGAATAAAATATGGTTAGCCAGTATAAAATTGATACTTGTTCCGAATTGAATAATTATCAGGCATCCAAAAAGAAGAAGCGATTTTCCCGGCAGTTTAATAATGCCGTTCTCTTTATTTTCAATAATAAAATACATTAAAATCCCCAGCGCGAATATTGGCAATTGGCTTGGGAAATAGAAGTCGAGATACTCTGTCCAAAGTGAGGCGGAACTGATTAAGATGTGTTTGCTCAAAAAATATTCTAATACGGCTCTCACTGTAATTGAGATCAGGAAAAAATTAAATGCCTGATTAATATTTTTTATTCTTGCAAATAGGAAAGGCAGGACAGCATAAAATGTCATTTCTACTGCTATTGACCAGCCTCCCGGCACCAGGCTGGTAATATAATACGGATTGAACCCATGCAGAAAAGTAATGTTTGAAAGAATATTTGCTGAAGAGATATGATCAGCATCGCCAAGCCAGTATCTGGGGCCTAAACCATCCTGGAAGATATAATAAATGATGCCGAGATAATACATCGGGGCAATCCGGAAAAACCTTCTGATAAAAAAATTTCTTATCGGTGAAATTTCTGAATCTGCCCGATTTTTTAAAGATAAAAACAAGGTAAATGCACTTGCAATAAAAAAAAGCTGAACACCTCTTTGTCCTTCTCCGACAATACTTCCAAATACACCTGGCAAGTGGGCATTCAGACTGCTGTGTATCATTAAAACGCCTAATACAGCTGCTCCTCTGAGAGTATCAATATAGTCTAACTTTTTTATTGAATCCTTCATTTTAACAATTGTAATGAGCGAATATCAGAATCGTGGAAAAGACTTTTGCCTGAGATTTGTTTAAGTTTTAAAACTTAAATCACTTCTTCTTCTGTGTATAAATTTTTGATTTATTCAATCCTAATTTATAGAAAAAATGTGTGAAGGAAACGCGGAGTACTCCCATTCCGTATTTCATGCTTCGGCTGAAATTAATTGAAGAAGCTTCTTCAAAATACTTGGTAGGACAGGTGATTTCGGCTATGTCGAAGCCGGCCATAAATATCTGTGAAATCATTTCATTATCGAAAATAAAATCATCGTTATTAGCTTCGTAGTTCACTGTTTCTAAAACTTCGCGGGAAAAAGCTCGGTAGCCTGTGTGGTATTCCGATAGTTTTTGATCCAGTAAAATATTCTGCGAAAGCGTTAAACAGCGGTTGAAAATATATTTGTACATCGGCATTCCGCCTTTTAAAGCGCCTTTGCCCAATATGCGTGATCCGAATACCACCGGGTATAAATCATTGGCAATAATGTGCGACATCGACTGAATTAAAAGGGGAGTGTATTGATAATCGGGATGCAGCATTATTACAATATCGGCATTGAGTTCGAGTGCTTTGTTGTAACATGATTTTTGATTGCCGCCGTAACCCGTATTTTTTTCGTGGCGGATAACATGCTTTATTCCTATGCGTTTAGCCACGTCAACAGTGCCGTCATTACTCATATCATCAACCAGCACAACATCATCAACAATATCAAATGGTATTTCGTTATATGTTTTTTCGAGTGTTAAAGCAGCATTATATGCCGGTAATACAACTACAATTTTTTTATTTTTAATCATGGAAAATTATTTCGCGTAAAAGTAATAAAATTATGTTTCTCAATTCTTATTTAGACCTGTCAGGTTTTTAAAACCGGACAGGTCTGCTTATTATGAATATTTCTCAAGTATTTCAAAAATTTTAACCATCGCAAAAGTATCCATTTTGCAGTATTCAAGCAGTTCTTCGCGGGTATCTAAAATTTTAAACATATCGGTTTCGATTTGTAAATGCTCGAAAGCCACCATAGCAATGCTTCCGCTGGATATTTTCATAGATGAATAACTTAAATCAGGGAACAGGGCATGAAGTATATTCTTTATTGAAAACGAATTCTTCATTGCCGGATGATAATAAATCCTTTCCTGAAAAGGGAGCATGAGATCAACAAATCGCTTTAAGCGTAAATCAATAGCTGCCCCGTATTCCGGGAAATCTTTTTTTAAATTGTTTAATATGCTGCGTTCCATTAAAGCATCATATACAAGGATAGTCCCATCATTTTCAGTATCCTTCAAAAGAGTTTCAATAAATGATTTCCGGGGATCGCTGCCCTGCTCGGCTAAAAAATAAAAATGTTCTAATTCGGATTCTTTACTCTTTTTATAATGCAGCGAATATTGAAAGGGAATATGCTGGTAAGGCTTGGTATCATTATATATCGGCACTGCCGGCATAAACGATTCGAAATCCATAAAGAACAAAGGATAAACAGCTTTTTCTAAAAACTTTTGAATTGCCGGAGCATCAACTTTTGCTTCTCCTTTTTTAAATGCCTGAATATGTATGTTGGCATTTTTATCTAAAGCATTGATTTCAGGGATTTGGGATATGGTTTTATGTCCTGCATTATATAATTCGAACTGAGTTGCTTTTTGTATTCCTGTAATTTCGAACACCGAATTTTTTGGAACATTTTTCCAGCAGGTGCCCATAAAATCACAGTTATAAGGGCTGAAGCATTGCTCACCGATTTCAATCTGAGGCGTTTTGTCCAATAACAAAGCTTGTTTCGACAGTGTAATTTTTTCTTCAACCATCTGCTGATTCAGCAGTGCTTCAAGTTTTACTGATTTAATTTTAAACAATTCGTTTAATTTTAAATCGCCTTTTTTAACATATTGGTTATTGATAGTGATGATAGAAAAATCTTCGAGCAGTAATCCTGAATTGCTGATAACCCAATATTGGAGGGATGCATCGAGTATATAGGTGTGCGAAATTTTAGTAGAGCTTTTTACTTCATAAGCATACCATTGATTATTTTCTTTCACTAAAATATCAAGTATTGCAAGCACCTGTTCATGCTGAAATGCGGCTTCGTAAATTATTTCTGCTCCGCTTTCTATTAAAGCTTTTGTATTGGCAACGGCTTCTAAATTATCTGAACGCTTTTTAGGCGATGCATCAATACCGCCCGGAAAAAGTTTCTGAGCAAGCAGACCAACATTATTTCCCCTGCTGAAAATAGCTTTCTGTTCGGGTGAAGTCTGGTCGCGCAGTTGAATAAAATTTTTATACAAATACAGCGATTTAGCACATTGCAGTCCGCGCAGGAAAGTAGATTTACTTAGAATATGTTTTTCCAAAAAGGATTAGGGATTTAGGAATTGGGATTAAAGGATTTAGGAATTGGGACTTAGATTTACTATTTTTTTAATCCTTAATCCCAAATCCTAATTCCTGAATAATAAAAAATTAAAACTCGCGGTTAATATCCCACTGCTCAAGGTAATCAGCAACTCTCCGAACAAATTGTCCGCCTAAAGAGCCGTCAACAACGCGGTGATCGTATGAATGCGACAGGAACATAAAATGACGGATGCCTATTAAATCGCCGGAAGGGGTTTCAATTACTGCTGGTTTTTTCTTGATAACGCCTACTGCTAAAATTGCAACTTGCGGCTGGTTAATAATAGGCGTTCCCATTACGTTGCCGAAAGAACCTACATTAGAGATAGTATAGGTGCCGCCTTGTATATCATCAGGTGTTAGTTTGCCGTTGCGGGCGCGGTTTGCCAAGTCATTTACCTGCTTGGTTAAGCCGATAAGATTAAGTGTGTCGGCATTTTTAATGACCGGTACAATTAAATTTCCGCTTGGCAGCGCTGTTGCCATGCCGATGTTTATGTTTTTCCGCTTGATGATTTTAGTTCCGTCGAGCGAAATATTAATCATCGGGAAATCCTTTATGGCTTTGGCTAATGCTTCAATGAAAATAGGAGTAAAGGTTAGTTTTTCACCTTCGCGTTTCTCGAAATTCTTTTTAACTTTTTCACGCCATTGCACAACATTGGTTACATCAGCTTCAACAAATGAAGTAACATGGGCCGAAGTATGTTTGCTCATTACCATGTGATCGGAAATGAGTTTGCGCATACGGTCCATTTCAATGATTTCGTCGCCTGCGCCGATGCTTATGGCTGGTTTGGTATGCACAGCGCCGTTTGCCGGAGCTGTTTCTTTTATAACTGCCGGCTGCGGTTTGTTTTCAATAACAACGGGAGCGGTTTGTTTTCCTTTGTTTGGGATGTATGCTAAAATATCATTTTTGGTAACTCTGCCGTTGGCGCCTGTTCCTTCAATAGTCTCTAATTCAACTGCTGTAATGTTTTCCGCTTTAGCGATATTCCGCACAAGCGGGGAGAAAAATTTACCGGAAGCCGATTTTCTTTCAATATTGATAACCTCCTGAATAGGGGAGGAGACCTGTTCTTTTTGAATGGTTTCAGTAAGCACAGGAGCTGTGGTTTTAATTGCAGCAGGTTCAGTTACAGCATCGCCGCCGGTTGAAATAATTGCAATTGCTTTACCCACCTGAACAATATCGCCTTCGTTATATAAACGTTTAACAAGTATTCCGGCAGCGGTTGAAGGCAGTTCGGTATCCACTTTATCGGTGGCAATTTCCAAAACAGTTTCATCAGCGGCAACTGCATCGCCTTCTTTTTTAAGCCATTTAATAATTGTTGCTTCGGCAACGCTTTCGCCCATTTTAGGCATTATCAACTCTACTTGTGTCATTCTTTAAACGAATTAAGAATTAATTTTTTTTGACACGAATTTCACGAATTAATGTTTTTAAAAAATTAGTGAAATTAGTGTCACATTTATCTGCAAAAATAATCTAATATTTCAGAAAAAAAAGCAGGCCTGTAAGCCGGGTTCTGTCGAGTTCTATCATTTATCTAGCCCTGCCGTCACCGGCAGGATCAAGCAACCTACCCTCCGAATAAAGCGAGCAGCTCTAAATTTCCGGTTTATTTGGTCTTTCAACTCCCGAGGTTTACCCGAAACAACTGTTGCCAGCCATTCCTGTGAGCTCTTACCTCACATTTTCACCATCACCGCGCATTGCTGCGAGGCTGTATTTTTCTGTGGCACTTGCTGTTTCCGCATTGCTGCGGAACCTTCCTGTTAGGAAGCGGGATGCTCTGCGTTGCCCGGACTTTCCTCTCCCCCTCATTAATAGAAGGGCAGCGATAGAACGGCCTGCGGATGCAAAGATAATTAATTTAATGAGGTTTTGAGGAGGAATTAAAAGCCTTGCTGTGACTTATTAATAAAGCAAATAATTGTTTTATTAAGTATATCGTCAGCATAGTATCTTTTAACATTTAAATTATGCCGGCAAGCGGCTGTTTGACTAAAATAAACGCCCGTTTTTGAAAATCTGTGGAGTGAATCATAAAAATATTTACTGACAATTGAAAACCCTTTTAATCATATAGTTTCTGTTATCCAAAGTTTCGGTTGGGAGGTAATCGAGACAGGGCTGCTCTTTATTATCCACTTTAAAAGATATGTCGCAATGGGCAGTAAATGCCGGAATATTTATTTTGAAAGAACCAATTTGGGAGGTCTTCAAAAGATTTTGAAGTATTACAATTATTCGGAGATTTTAAACCTTAATATGTGTTTGCCATCCCTCTGAAATAAATGAAGAAAAATTAAAATGCAGACAAAAATATTAATGAACACATAAAAATTTCTGCCTGCTGGTTCCTTTGGTTGTTGTTAATTCAACAAAATACATTCCCGTGGCTAATTCAGGATTTAGTGCTATCTGCCCATTATCCAGCGTAAGCTGAAAAACAATTTTCCCGAACAAGTTTATGATTTTAATTTTCACGGCAGCTGTTATTTCATCTTTTATTTTAATTGTAAAATCTCCGGAGGAGGGGTTTGGATAAATTACGAAAGCGCTGTTTTCAATGGAAGCAATTCCAATCGTAACCGGAGGAGAAATTTTTAGAACAAATACATCCATTCGTATAGTACTTCCCCAATTGCTTGTGAATACAACATATTTAGCGTCACGGCTGATATTGGCTCGGGGCATGCTCCAGTATGCATTATTAGAATTTTGATTCAAATAATCGGAATGTGTATGTGCCAGGCGCCGCACGGATTTGCTTCCATCGGTGCTGAACAGGAATATCTCATCAACAAAAATACCAGTTGATGGAAGAGTGCCTGCTGTAAAGGTGCTCATCAGCATCCATGCTTCATTATCGCTTAGCATTGAAACGTGTGTGCCGAGAGACCAATCGTTATGGAAATCAAAAACTGAATAAAATGTATGCGGTGACGCGAGACTGCGGTAGTTATAGTCATTGTTCCAATTATCATTTCCAATAACAAAGCCGGTTCCGTTATCGGAATGTCCCGGAGAAAAATCTGGGGCATTGTCTGTAAGGTAATCCATGTGCCCTGTCTGGAGGTTAAGAATTTCGGTTTCAATAACTGAAGGGCCGGAATTACCCGTTTTTATTACAAGATAATTTCCGGTTTTATCAACCTGAACTTCATCAAGGCCGGAAAGATGGGATGTGTCTGTGAGCCCGCCTGCAATGCGGTAAGTAATATACCCTACATTGGTATAATTCACATTTTCTTTATAAGTGAATGCAAATACACTGTCATTAATGGAACGGCTCATCTGCCAAAGATAAATATCGGGGTATGCTGTTGAAAAATCTTTTATAAGCGTGTATTGGTTTGCTGAAACGTTATAAGAGTATATTTTCTGTCCTGTATGGCAAAACATTATATTGCTCTGAGTTCCGCTCCAGATGGCATCTTCGGCGTTCGGAGTTCCATCGCCGAAAGGATTGCCCAGAAACATAGCACGTTTGTTTGAAATGGAAAATGCAGCAGTATCAAAATCATACAGCATAGGATTCCCGCCAACACTGGAAATATAGAGCATAGAAGAATTTTTATTGATGCTCGGCCAATAGGAATAAGACTGATGATTATCGTTTCCGTCGGCGCCATCAGTTATACGGAGAATTGAAGTACCGAATACAGGATCCATAAATGTTCCTCCTGCGGGAGGCAAAGCGGGAGGAGGGGAGGGTGGCGGGTAAACTCCGTAATCGGTTTTGATGCTTTGTGAGGATGCATTGAAAATGCAAGTGAACAATTGGCAGATAAAAATAAAGAGTGTAAATTTTTTCAAGAATGGAAAATTTAATAAACGAACTTACTATAAAGATAAAAATACAGCTTGAATAAACAAGCAGAGTCAGAACAAATAAAGAGGACAGAGAGGGGAATGGTGCAGGCACAGCCGCTTTATCTGATAATTCAGAACTTGGCTATTTGTATTTTATTGTTAAGTCAAAAATTTTTTTTAACATTTGCTGTTCTGTTTCATTAAACACAAGGCCTCTACGCTCAAACACCTTCGCTGCAACGTTAAAAGCTTCTTTTAATTTATATTTGGAAAAGCCTGAAGCACCACCCCAGGAAAAGGAAGGAATATGTTTTTCAGGAAAACCGGCGCCAAAAATATTGGCATTTACGCCGACCACAGTTCCTGTATTAAACATGGTATTGATGCCGCACTTGCTGTGATCACCCATAATAAGCCCGCAAAAAGTTAATCCGGTATTTATAAAATCTTCCTTTTCATAATTCCAAAGTTTTACTTCAGAGTAATTATTTTTAAGATTTGAGTTATTAGTATCGGCACCAAGGTTGCACCATTCACCGATTACAGAGTTTCCAAGAAAACCGTCATGCGCTTTATTTGTATAGCCGAATATCACAGAATTATTTACTTCACCGCCCACTTTGCAATGCGGACCGATTGTGGTTGGACCGTATATTTTTGCTCCTAATTTTAATGTTGAGTGTTCACACAAAGCAAACGGCCCGCGGATTATTGAACCTTCCATAACCTCAGTATCTCTTCCGATATAAATTGGGCCGGTATTTGCATTCAAAATAGCACATTCAACTTTTGCACCTTCTTCAATGAAAATATTTTCGATGCCGAGAATTTGGTTAGTCGAACTTAATACCTGTGACTTACGTCCTACAGTAAGCAATTCAAAATCATTTATGATTGCCTCGCCGTTCTTCGAAAAAATGTCCCAAAGATTTTCAACGCGCATGGGCATAGCGATTGATTCTAATTTCGTGAAGCTATTAATTATAACAAAATTGAAATTTTTATCATTTCCGGTATTCACTGCCAGCACTGAGCCTGATGAAAGCAATGCCTGATTGGGCTGTAAGTTTTTTATTTCAGAAACCAATTGATTACTTGGACAGAATGAACCGTTGATCCAAACATTATCGCTGTCAATAGCAAGTTCTAAAGGATATTTTTTGCTCAGGTAATCCTCTGTTTGAGAAGATGTTTTTGCATCCAATACTTTCTCCCACTTTTCACGAATTGTTAAAATGCCAATCCGGATATCAGCAACAGGACGAGTGAATGTGAGTGGTAATAGGTTATTGCGGGTATTGTCGTCAAATAAAATATAATTCATAAATCGAAAAGTTTTACTAATTAATTCAAACTCGGCTCCACTTTATTAAGCATAGTAACATACGTATCAACCTGCCGCAAAAAATACTTCAATGTTTTTGTATTGTCTGAATCAATCATCATATCGTAAGTTTCCAAGTCTTTTTCATTGTACTTACCCACTTTAAACTGTCCTTTGGATAATGATGATATGTATTTCAAAGGAAAATGATCATGAATGTTTAAATCAATTAGTAAATCAAATTCTTCATCCATGAAATTTTGAATATGGGCAGATTTTGGTTTACCGAACCAGTTAAGTTCTTTCTTTGAAAAAAAATCATACTCTAACTTTGAATAGGTCAGATCCGGAATTTTTTTTGCGCTGAAATAACCGATAACTTTTACCTTTTTACGATGTTCCTTCAGATAAACAACATATCGTTTTACCAATTCAAAATCTTCTGAATTGGATGCGTCAACTAAAATCCCAACTGATTTAATTTCATTAAAATTAAACCGGCTGGGTTTACGATCCCTGGGATTATCCTTTAATTCCAGCTTTATGTAAATATTAGTGAGTGCTTGTTTTATTTTTTCAATTATGCCCATATACAACTCTCTAAGCCTCTCCTTAAGAGAGGAAAAAAATATTATTTTATAATTCGTTCTTCTTAGTTCAGAATATCTTCTGTATTGAGAACTGTATCAGTACCTATCATTTTAATGAAATCATCTTCTGAAATAATCGGCACACCAAGCTTCTCTGCCTTTTTATGCTTTTCGGGCCCCATATTTTCGCCCGCAATTACATAATTTGTTTTGCCGGAAATTGAACCGGAATTTTTTCCGCCGTTCTGTTCAATCGCCTTTTTTAAATCGTCTCTAGAAAATTTACTGAACACTCCCGAAACCACAAAGGTTAAGTCTTTTAACTTATCGCTCGAATTTATCAAAGCTTCATCTGAAAGTTCAAACTGAAGCCCGTTTGCTTTTAATTTTTCAATAATAGCTGCGTTATTTTCATCAACAAAATAATCTAAAATAGATTTCGCAGTTGTTTCGCCTATATCGCCTACTTCAATCAACTGCTCTAAAGAAGCGTTTTTTAAAGCATCAATATTTTTAAAATAGTAAGCCAGTTTTTTTGCTGTTGTTTCGCCGATATGGCGGATGCCGATACCGTACAAAACTCTTTCAAAAGGAACTTTTTTGGAAGCTTTGATGCCCTCAAGCAGATTGTTCACGCTCTTTTCAGCCATGCGGGCAATCTTCAACACATTTTCTTTTTTGAGTTCGTAAATGTCGGCGCAGTTTTTAATTAACCCTGCATCATAGAGCTGAGCAATGGTTTCAGCGCCAAGGCTGTCGATATCCAATGCCCGCCGGCTAACAAAATGTTCCATTTTTCCTTTCACCTGTGGAGGACAGCCCATCTCATTTGGGCAGTAATATTTTGCTTCATCCTCACTTCTTACAAGCGCTGTATCGCATTCAGGACATTGTGTAATATAAATTGTTTTAGGAGAATCAGCGTGGCGCTGGCTTTCATCAACACCAACAATTTTTGGAATAATTTCTCCTCCTTTTTCAACAAAAACAGTATCGCCGACACGCACATCTAACTTTTCGATGATGTCGGAATTATGCAGCGACGCTCTCTTAACAGTAGTACCGGCAAGCAGTACAGGTTTTAAATTAGCAACAGGAGTGATTGCTCCCGTGCGGCCAACCTGATAGGAAATGGATTCTAAAATTGTACTTACACGTTGCGTTTTAAATTTGTATGCTATTGCCCATCGTGGCGATTTCGCAGTAAAGCCGAGTATGCGCTGTTGTTCGTAAGAATTTATTTTTATAACAACGCCGTCAATATCAAACTCTAAATTATGCCGCCCTGTATCCCATTGATTAAGATATTTAAAAATCTCCTGAATATCAGAAGCTTTTTTCATGTGTTCTGAAATTTTAAAACCCCAGTGTTTAGCTGCTTTTAAATTATCAAAATGATTTTGATATGGCAACTCATCTGATGAAATAAAATACAAAAAGCAATCGAGGTTACGTTTTGCAACTACCGCTGAATCCTGCATCTTCAATGTCCCTGCAGCGGCATTCCGGGGATTTGCCAGAGGCTGTTCGGCGATTTCTTCACGTTCTTTATTTATTTCATCAAACACTTTCCGCGGCATAAAAATTTCGCCGCGTATTTCAAATTCTTTCGGATAACCGTGCCCGCGTAATTTTATTGGAATACTTTTAATTGTTTTTACATTCGTAGTAACATCATCACCTTTCTCCCCGTCACCGCGGGTTACAGCCTGCACTAAAATTCCGTCTTTATAAGTCAGTCCGATAGCAACACCATCGTATTTTAATTCGCAGACATATTCATAATCGGTATTCAATGCTTTTTTTATACGGTCGTCAAAATCGGTTAAGTCCTCTTCAGAATAGGTATTACCCAGCGAAAGCATGGGGTATTTATGTTTTACTGTTTTAAATTCTTTGGTGATCTGTCCGCCAACACGCTGAGAAGGCGAATCAGGAGATAGAAATTCAGGATGATCTTTCTCCAATTTGATAAGCTCTTCAAGCATTTTATCAAATTCATAATCGCTGATAACAGGTTTCGCAACTACATAATAATTGTAATTGTGATCCTCTATCTGTTTTGAAAGCTCTTCTATAATATGTTTTACCGATTCACTCATTTTAATGTCTGCTTCTCCACCCCTGACAGGGTTTGAAACCCTGTCAGGGTATTGTTTATTTTTATTTAGTTTTCCGCATCATCAACATATAGGTAATGCCGGAAACAAAAAAACCTACAAACCAGGCATAATTATAAAGCTTTGAAATCCAGTGCCAGACAGCATCTTTATCAATTGCACCGATAGTTGTTAAAAAGCCGGGAATGTTCGGAACAATTCCAAGGATCAAAGCTATGATTGCAAATTTATTAAATCCGTTTTTAAAAGTGTACTCTCCTTTTAACTGATAGAGTTCTTTAACATTGAGATTCTGCTTTCGGATAAAATAATAATCGGCAATCATAATGCCTCCTATGGGTCCAAGAAGGCTTGAATAGGCAATCAGCCAGGTAAAAATATATCCGGTCGGATCAGCAATAAGTTTCCACGGAAAAATTAATAATCCGATTACTCCGGTAATGTAACCGCCTGTTTTAAAATTAATTTTTGAAGGCGATAAATTTGCAAAATCATTTGCCGGACTAACAATATTTGCTGCAATATTTGTTGCCAGTGTTGAAAGTGTAACAGAAATCATGGCAATGCTTACAAGCAGTTTGCTGTCAAATTTTCCGGCGAGCACTAAGGGATCCCATATTGTTTCGCCGTAAATAATAAGCGTTGCAGAAGTTACTACCACACCGATGAAAGAAAACAAAGTCATGGAAGCCGGAAGGGCAATTGCCTGCCCCATAATCTGCGCCCGCTGTGTTTTTGCATATCGTGTAAAATCGGGGATATTAAGCGACAGCGTTGCCCAAAAGCCCACCATTCCTGTTAAAGCAGGAAAAAAATAAGCCCAGAATGCATCAGTGGTGTGAAATTTTGAAGGCTGAGAAAGAATTGGGCCTAGGCCGTGTCCCGCTGAAATAGCCCAAAACAGAAGGGCTAAGGCAGCAATAGGAAGAAAGAAGGCTTTGAATACCAATAATTTTTTAATGCTTTCCACGCCAAGGTAAACAACAAACATGTTAAGCAGCCAGAATAAAATGAACGTAATGGCCGGCCCCGTCTGCAAACCAAAGGATGAAGGAAAAATCTGCGGAAGCAATTCAATTGAAGGTATCCAAACTTTAAGCATTAGGTAAAGCGCATATCCGCCAATCCATGTCTGGATGCCGAACCATCCGCATGCTACAATAGCACGCAGCACAGCAGGAATATTTGCACCTCTCACTCCGAAACTTGCACGGGCAAATACAGGGAAGGGAATGCCGTACTTGGCGCCAGCATGACCGTTTAAAATCATAGGTACAAGAACAACAGTGTTCCCTAAAAAAATTGTGAGGATTGCCTGCCACCAATTCATCCCTCCGCCGATAAGGGAACTTGCAAGCATATAAGTGGGAATACATAAGCTCATGCTGATCCAAAGAGCTGCATAATTCCAGGTATCCCATGTTCGTTTTGTTTCAGGAACGGGAGCAAGATCTTCACTGAAAAGTGAAGGAGAAGAATTTTGTTCAGATAGTTCTAATGATTGATCGGTCATTGACATGTTACTATTTATCTCTAAAATTTTGATCGAAATTCAAATAAAAATTAAAACTGTTTAAAATAAAAAAATCTTTCAGCCGGCATATTAAAAAATAAGCCCTTATCAATTAGGGCTTCTCATAGGACTTTCAACCCCTCTAAGAGTCATATAGGGTTCAAGACAAATATAATAATTTTTCATTAAACCATAATTTTATCTTTTTGAATGTATCGAGCAAAGTTTAAAGGTTTTGAATAGCTGACGGAGCAATTGGTTTGGCTTTTGAGTTATTGAATTTAAATTTAGACGTGACAGGTTTTCAAAACCTGTCACGTCTATTCTCTTATAATAATTTAGATGGTACTCTTAATTACAGACAATTTTCTTTCTTAAGTATTTCCAATTTAAATTTGTTTGTATTCAGCATCTGAATCCTAAAGTCTTTTATTTATTCACAATGCGGCGTTTATAAGATTTGGGCATTCACATAATTCAGCCCTTTTCATTTATTAATTTCGTTTTTTATAATAAAATCAACAAAGACAATAACGCTGAAAAAGCAGCCCCGTTTACAAATTAAAATTAATGGCAGAGCCTAAAAAAAATAATTTAAAAAACACATTAAAAGACGATAAATCCGGTTCTGGAAATGTTTCCAAAGGAAATAAATCGAAGCCTGCCATTGATGGCAAAGAGAAAGAAAAAAACTCCGGAGATCAGCCGGCAGGAAATTCTTTTGTCAATAAAATAACATCCTATTTTTCTTTCCTCAGTAATGAACGTTTTCAGAAAATTTTTGGACTCACACTCTTATTGTTTTCGGTCTATTTAGTAATTGCATTTACTTCTTACTTTTTTACTTGGAATACCGATCAAGGCAAAGTTTTGAATAATTTGTTTTCTCATGGGGTAAAGGCTGATAACTGGCTCGGCAAATTCGGGGCTTTAATCTCTCACATTTTTCTTTATAAATGGTTTGGCGTAGCTTCTTACTTATTTGCTTTTTTAGCCTTCGTAATAGGCTTGCGCATTACATTTCATATTGGATTATTGAATTTCAAAAAAACGTATATCTATTCTTTTTTCTTTTTGATTTTTATATCAGTAACACTCGGCTTTATTTTCACAAGCGGAGAATTAACTTATTTAGGAGGAGCTTACGGATATACCATGAGCAGTAAATTAAATGAACTGCTGGGGCCTATTGGTACAGGGGGATTGCTTCTTTTTGCATTAGTAGTTTTTCTTGTTGCGGCTTTTAATACTTCATTTGATTTAAGTAAAAAAAAGGCGCTTACTATTGTTCCTGAACCTCAGCCTGAAGCGGAAATCGAGGATAAAAAAAACTTGGTAAATAGCTTTAAAGAAGAAGAAACTGAAAACGAAAAAATAAATGTTCCGGCCAAAGAAGATGATTTTTTTATTACCGAAAATGAACAGCACAACATCGTTGAAGATTTCGAAAAGCCTTTGGTTAAGGAAGAAATTGTATTAACAAGGGATGACAGTGATGTACAGTTTACTGTTGTAAGTATTGAAAATAAAGAAGAAGAATTCAGCGCCGAAAAAATCAGCGAGGCTTTGATCGCCCAGGTTGGGGAGTACGATCCAACTTTAGATTTATCATCCTACCAATTCCCGCCGATTGATTTATTGGAAAATTACGGAGGCTCTAAAGATATTGTTATCAATACAGAGGAGCTGAATGCCAATAAGGACCGCATTTTAAAAACCCTTGGAGATTACGGTATTGAAATTCAAAAAATAAAAGCCACTGTCGGCCCTACAGTTACTTTGTATGAAATTATTCCTGCTGCCGGCGTACGTATTTCTAAAATTAAAAACCTTGAGGATGATATTGCATTGAGCCTTTCCGCACTTGGTATCCGTATCATTGCGCCGATACCTGGTAAGGGAACTATCGGCATTGAGGTGCCGAATCAAAATGCAGAAATGGTTCCGATGCGGGCACTGATTGCATCCGAAAAATTTCAGAATACTCAGATGGATCTTCCTATAGCATTAGGAAAAACAATCAGCAACGAAACATTTATTTTTGATTTGGCAAAGATGCCTCACCTTCTGATGGCAGGTGCCACTGGGCAAGGGAAATCCGTTGGATTAAATGCAATATTGGTTTCACTGCTTTACAAAAAACATCCTTCCCAAATTAAATTTGTTTTGGTTGACCCGAAAAAAGTGGAGTTAACTCTCTTTAACAAAATTGAAAGGCATTTCCTGGCAAAGCTTCCTGACAGCGCTGATGCCATCATTACTGATACTAAAAAGGTTGTTCATACACTCAGCTCTTTATGTATTGAAATGGATCAGCGTTATGATTTGCTGAAAGAAGCACAGGTTAGGAATATTAAGGAATACAACACTAAATTTATTGCCCGTAAACTCAATCCGAATAACGGACATAAATTTTTACCCTACATTGTTTTGGTAATTGATGAGTTTGCCGATTTAATTATGACTGCCGGAAAAGAGGTAGAAGCACCAATTGCGAGGATAGCACAGCTTGCACGTGCTGTTGGCATTCACCTAGTTATTGCAACACAGCGTCCGTCAGTAAACATTATTACTGGAACTATTAAGGCAAACTTCCCGGCACGTATTGCCTTCCGTGTAACCTCAAAAATTGACTCGCGTACCATTTTAGATTCCGGCGGAGCTGATCAATTGATAGGACGGGGAGATATGCTTTTATCAACAGGCAATGATTTAATCCGCCTGCAGTGTGCATTTGTGGATACTCCTGAAGTGGAAAAAATATGCGAATTTATCGGCAGTCAGCGTGGTTACCCGAGTGCTTATTTATTGCCAGAATATGTGGATGAAAACGGTGAAGGAACAGGGAAAGATGATATGGATCCATCTGAACGCGACAGCATGTTTAACCAGGCGGCTGAAATTGTAGTTTCAACACAGCAGGGGTCCACCTCATTAATTCAGCGTAAATTAAAATTAGGATATAACCGCGCAGGCCGTATAGTTGATCAGCTGGAGGCTGCAGGCATTCTTGGCCGTTTTGAAGGCTCAAAGGCAAGAGAAGTTTTAATTAAAGATATGTTATCTTTGGAACAGTTTTTGAATAAGCCTAACACGAATTAATGTAATTGGCAATAAGCAATTTCCAATTGGCAAATAATAACAAATAGAAATGAAAACAAAAAACTTTATTATCACCACAATTTTAAAAGGCAAGTCTGCAATGGGCAGTTCGCAAATTTCAAAAAGAAAAAAGAGTTTCGCCGTTTGCCTATTGTTTGCTGCATATTGCCTCTTGCCTATTTTTTCTTCTGCTCAAAATGACCCTAAAGCAAAAAAAATATTAGACGAGCTGAGTGCAAAAACAAAGGCGTATTCAACAATTAAAGCAGAATTTTCAAAAACTGTTGAAAAAAAAGACAAGAGCAAAGAAACACAGAATTCTAAAATTGAAAGTAAAGGCAATAAATACAAATTATTAATTACCGGCCACGAAATTTACTGTGACGGAAAAACTGTTTGGGATTTTGTTAAAGATGCAAACGAAGTAATTATAAAGGATATGGAAACCGGCGGGGATGATGCTTTAAACCCTTCCACCATTTTTACGATGTATGAAAAAGGATATAAATATAAATTTGATGCTGAAGATGCTTTAACGCAGACAATCAGCTTATTTCCAGAAAATCCTGATAAAGTGAAATTTCATACTATTAAACTAAATATAAATAAAACAAAGAAGCAGATTGAAAGTGTAAAGATGATGATGAAGGATGGAACAGTTCAAAATTATTCGATTATATCATTTGTTGGAAACGGAGATATTCCAGATAGTAATTTCACATTTAATCCTAAAGCTCATCAGGGAATATCTATTGAAGACTTGAGATAAGACATCCTTTCTTTTGATTGGTCTCCAACATATTTGTCTGGATGACACCAGATGGCCGGGGTATTGTAAGAATCATTATTTCGACAATGATTTTTTTGTATTACACTTCTGTTTTTTTTGAAGAATTGTGTACTCATCGAAGTTGATAAAATTATTTTTAGAAATGCACGAAATGTCAAATTGGCTCAATTATTGCTCATCCTCAGCAAATAAAATAAAATGAAAACTAAAGCCTTTATATTACTGCTAATAATTTCAATTTCATCATTTTCATTTGTACCTGATTTAATTGACGGCATCTCAACAGCTATACGGTCAGGAAACCCTAAAAATATCTCTAAATATTTTATTGAAAATATTGATTTAAAAGTAATTGAACAGGAAGATGTTTACAGCAAACAGCAGGCTGAAATGATCCTCAAAGATTTTTTCGATAGACATCCTGTAAAAGCATTTACTATCGCCCATAAAAGCGAACCTAAAAGCGGGTCGCAATATGTCATCGGCAAACTTGAAACTAATAAGGGAAAATTTCAAATATATTTTTTGCTAAAAACAACAGGATCAAATACGCTGATACAGCAATTTAGAATTGAAACTCAAAATGAGTAAAAAATTACTTCCAGAATCTCTCTATAATTTTAACGTCCGAAAATTTATTGATCAGGCATTAGCCGAAGACATCGGCAACGGCGACCAGACTTCACTTGCCTGCATTCCTTTTGCTTCTAGAGGAAAAGCACATTTACTCGTAAAAGAAAACGGCATTCTTGCAGGCGCTTCATTAGCAGTTGAAATATTCAAACACGTTGATAAAACTCTCAAAGTAAATTTATTTATAACTGACGGCAGCCCTATTAAAATTGGTGATATAGTTTTATCCGTTGAAGGGAAAGCTCAATCCATATTATCCTCAGAACGCCTTGTATTAAATTGTATGCAGCGTATGAGCGGTATTGCCACTTATACCAATAAGCTGGCTCATCTCTGTAAAGGCACCAAAGCTAAGGTTATCGACACTCGTAAAACCACACCTAATATCCGGGGATTGGAAAAATGGGCTGTATTGATCGGTGGCGGGGCGAATCACCGTATTGGTTTATATGATATGATTTTAATAAAAGACAATCATGTTGATTATGCTGGCGGAATAAAACAAGCTATTGACGCAGCCAACGATTATTTAAAAAAGAAAAAAAAGAAATTAAAAATTGAAATAGAAGCCCGTAACCTTGATGAAGTAAAACAGATACTAGCAGTTGGAAATATCCAGCGCATTATGCTGGATAATTTTACTACTTCTGATATCAAAAAGGCTGTAAAATTAATAAACGGAAAATACCAAACCGAAGCATCCGGCGGTATTACAGAAAAAACGATTAAAAGCTATGCCGAATGCGGCGTTGATTTTATTTCGTCCGGAGCACTCACACACAGTATTAAAAGTCTTGATTTGAGTCTTAAAGCAATTTAATAAATCATATGCAGTATGGATCACAAAAACATCAGGCATTTAGTAAGATTTAAGTTGATCCATAAAACTATAAAAGCTAGCAGGGGAATTATTCTGCCAGGCTTTGAAGGCCTGTCTCTTTATATAGTAACAAAATTTTTTTTTCAAGGCATTCAGAATGGGACGTTAAATATGCGCGCCCAGTCGCTTGCTTTCAGTTTTTTTTTGGCATTGTTTCCTTCTATTATTTTCTTGTTTACACTCATTCCATATATTCCTATTGAACATTTTCAAGATTCCCTGCTCAATCTGCTTCAGTCATTACTGCCTAAATCTGCATTTCTTGCAGCCGAAGATACCATCTCTGATATTATTAAAAAACATCGTGGCGGATTGTTGTCATTTGGTTTTGTTTCAGCATTATATTTTTCAACCAGCGGCTTTAATTCCATGATGAATGCTTTTAATGAAACCTATCATGATATAGAAACTAGATCAGTCTTGAGACAGCGATTAGTATCGCTTGTAATGGTCATAGTTTCTACATTATTATTATCAACAGCTATCGCTTTAATAGTTCTCAGCGAAATTGGTTTTAGAGAACTCATTGATCAAAATAAAATTTCGTATTACCTTATTTTATTCGGCAAAAGAATAATCCTTGTTGCGTTATGCTTTTGTTTCATCTCTTTTAATTATTATTTAGGGCCGAAACGAAAAAAAGGATTTCGATTTTTTTCCCCCGGCTCAATATTGGCAACTATTTTAACAATTATAACATCGGTATTATTTGCTTATTATGTAAACAATTTTGCAAGCTATAATAAACTTTATGGTTCCATCGGAACACTTATTGTTATAATGATGTGGTTATATATTAATTCCCTGATTCTTCTTCTAGGCTTTGATTTAAACGCAAGTACTTTGCGGGCAAAGCTGAAGCACAGCAGGAAAGTAGCATAGAGAAAAAAGTAAAGGCCGAATTCAGGCTTTTTGCAGTTGCAGCGAATTGGTGCAGGTGAAAATAAATGCAGGAGGAATATTCATAGGAGTAAATGTTAAATCAACATTCTTAAAAGTATCTCTTAATTTTTTATACGCATTCAGCGAATATTGATACTGAATAAATGCTCCTTCCGGTTTCAAAACTTTTGTAACCACTCTTAATATATTTTTAACAATTCCGTTCGGTATCATTGTAAAAGGGAGTGAAGAAACAATGTAATCAACCTTTTTGATATTATTCTGAGTTAAATAATTTTCCAGATTTTCGGCCGTATCAGCAATAATTCGTATTCGCGGGTCTTCAATTTTTTGAAGCATTTCGCAGAACTCCATATTTATTTCAAACGCAAGGAGGATAGCATCCGCAGGCATTTTATTCAAAAGTTCAAGTGTAATAATTCCAGTGCCTGATCCAAATTCAACGATACATTTCACGTCTGAAAAATCGATAGGATCCATCATTTTTTTTACCAAGTACTTAGAACTTGGAGTAATAGAACCAACGTTCTTCCCCTGTTTTAAAAACTCCGAAAAAAAATCTCCTTTACGCACTCTGATATCCGTTATTTTAATGTTGAAAAATATTTTTTAAAAGCTGGGCAGCTTAATTAAACAATGCAGTCTGCTTTCCAAATGCAATATTCTTTTCGTGATTCAGCAGCCATTCTTTGCGCCAGATACCGCCTCCGTATCCAACCATTTTTCCGCTGCTGCCAATTACACGGTGGCAGGGAATTAAAATCGATAAAGGGTTGCTTCCATTGGCATTGCCAACAGCACGTGTTGCATTTGTATCACCTATCTGTTTCGAAATCTGCAGGTACGATTTTGTTTTACCAAAAGGTATTGTTTCCAGCTGACGCCAAACTTTTTTCTGAAATTCCGATCCTTTTGGATTTAATTTCAAACCAAACTCTTTACGTATCCCGTTAAAATATTCATCTAATTGATAAACACATTCCTTCAGGGAAGTATGAGCAGTATCGGCACCCTCTATTTTAGTATCAACAAAATAGAGTGAAGCAATCCCATCTTCGTTTCCTGTGATTTCAATAAGTCCGATAGGGGAGGAATAATATGCTGTGTGGACGGACATTTAAAAAAGCCCCTCCCTTTTAAGAGAGGGGCTTGTATTAGATATTATTAAAAACAATATTTATTTTCTTCAATCAATTTTGCGGCAACAACTCTGCGTGCAGCAGTTGTATTAATAGGATCAACCTTAGTGAAACGTTTTAATCCCATCAGCATCATACGCTGCTCATCGCCTTCTGCAAAGCTGTTTATAGCTTCTTTACCGGATTTGTGAATTTTATCAGAAGCATCGTTTAAGTAAACCCGCATGATTTCTAACTGCACTTTGCAGGCTTCTTCACCGCGGATACTTACTAATTTTTCAACTCTAAGCTGCAACGATTCGCTTACATATAATTCAATGATCATATCTGCTAAGTTCATCAGCACTTCCTGTTCCTTACCCAACTGTGCCATCAATTTTTGAACTGCACCGCCGGCTACCATTAACACTGCTTTTTTGAAATTGGCGATGTAACTTTTTTCAGTTGAAAATAAAGTTTTTTCTTCTGATGCAAAACTAGGAACGCTCATTAACTCACCAACAACTTTTTGTGCAGGGCCCATCAAATCCAACTCGCCTTTCATAGCGCGTTTCAACATCATATCAACAGTAAGCATACGGTTGATTTCATTGGTTCCTTCAAAAATACGGTTGATGCGTGCATCGCGGTATGACCTGTCCATAGGTGCTTCAGCGCTGTATCCCATACCTCCGTATATCTGAACTCCTTCATCAACAACGTAGTCCAATGTTTCAGAGCCGTGTACTTTTAAAATTGCAGCTTCAACAGCAAATTGTTCAACACCTTTTAATTTTGCTTTGGCTTCATCCATGCCGTCGGCAATTAATGTTTGAATTGCATCTTCAATGTTCTGGCTTGCTCTGTAAGTAGCCGATTCGCATGCATAAATAAGAATTGCCTGTTCAGCAATTTTATAACGGATAGCTCCATATTTCGAAATAGGACGGCCAAATTGCTGGCGTTCATTTGCATATTGTACGGATTTAGTAGTAATGATTTTACTTCCGCCAACAGCAGCGCCGGCAAGCTTAACACGGCCAAGATTTAAAATATTAACGGCAATTTTAAAACCGTTCTGACGGTCAGATAATAAATTTTCTACCGGTACTTTACAGTCATTGAAAAACACCTGGCGTGTTGAACTTCCTTTGATTCCCATTTTATGTTCTTCAGGATTCAAGGTAATTCCGCCGAAACTTTTTTCAACAATAAAAGCACTTAAATTAGGGTCGTTGTCAATTTTAGCAAACACAGTGAAAATGTCAGCAAAACCGCCGTTGGTAATCCACATTTTTTGCCCGTTTAAAATATAATGTTTACCGTCAGCAGAAAGAACTGCATTTGTTTTTCCTGAGTTGGCATCAGATCCTGCACTTGGTTCTGTTAAGCAATAGCAGGCTTTCCATTCGCCGCTTGCCAATTTAGGAATGTATTTTGCTTTTTGTTCTTCGTTGCCGTAATACAAAATAGGAAGTGTACCTATACCTGTGTGAGCAGAAATGGCAACAGCAAAGGAATGCCCCCCGCCGAGGATTTCAGTAGCAAGCATTGAGGTAGTAAAATCTTTTCCAAAACCTCCTAAATATTCAGGAATAGAAATCCCTAAAAGACCCAGTTCTCCCGCTTTTTCCAAAAGTGAAGGCATCAAACCTTCTTCCTGCGAATCAATACGGTCAAGAATCGGCCATACTTCCTGAGCTAAAAAGTCGTGATGGCTTTTTGCAATCATCAGCTGTTCTTCATTCCATTCTTCTGGAATAAATACATCCTTTGCTTCTGTTTCTTTAATAAGGAATTCTCCTCCTTTTAATGTTTTGTTGGCTACTGCTGAATTCATGTTTTTTGATTTTTTACCCTTCTGCTGCTGCAATCAGAAGTAAAAGAGTTTGGTTTATAAATCTGTTAATTTATTTTATTTTGAATTTCATTTTATTTAGTTCATCATTTCAAAAACACCGGCAGCACCTTGTCCTGTACCGATACACATAGAAACTACACCGTATTTTTTTTCTCTGCGTTTTAATTCATTGAAAAGCTGTACAGATAATTTTGCCCCTGTACATCCCAATGGGTGGCCTAATGCAACTGCACCTCCGTTTACATTTACAATTTCCGGATTCAAATCCAGTTCACGAATCACTGCTAACGACTGTGAAGCAAATGCTTCATTTAATTCAATCAGATCAATTTGATTCAGATTCATTCCTGCAAGTTTTAAAGCTTTCGGAATAGCTGCTACCGGGCCTATTCCCATGATACGCGGCGGAACACCTGCAACAGCATAACTTACTAATCTTGCAATAGGTTTTAAATTATGTTCTTTCATAAATTTTTCACTGACAACCATTACAAACGCCGCGCCGTCGCTTGTCTGTGATGAGTTGCCCGCTGTAACGCTTCCTTTTGCATCAAACACCGGTTTTAATTTTGCTAATGCTTCCAGAGAACTATCAGCACGCGGCCCTTCATCTGTATCAACAATGAAATCGCGGTTTTGTTTTTTACCATTTTCGTCAACGTAAGTTTCAGTTACTTTAACAGGAACAATATCATTTTTAAATTTACCTTCTTTAATAGCTTTTACAGCCTTTTGATGCGACTTAAGTGCGAAAGCATCCTGATCTTCACGGGCTATTTTATATTCTTTTGCTACAGCTTCGGCAGTCAATCCCATTCCCCAGTAATAATCAGGATTAGTAAATGCCATTTTAGAATCAGGAACGATGCGCCATCCGCCGAATGGTATTAAACTCATGCTTTCGGCACCACCGGCAACAATACAATCGGATAAACCGGCATTCACTTTTGCTGATGCAATTGCAATGCTTTCTAAACCGGAGGAGCAAAACCGGTTTATAACCATTCCCGGAACTTTATCGTTATTAAATGCCATTAAGGCAATGAATCTGGCCATGTTTAAGCCTTGTTCAGCTTCCGGCATAGCACAGCCTACAATTAAATCATCAACCAGTTCATGGTTAATATTTGGCACAGATGCCATTAAATGTTTAATAATATTTGCTGCTAATTCATCCGGACGTGTGAAACGAAATGCGCCTCTGCCTGATCTGCCGACAGCGCTGCGGAAACCTGCTACTATGTATGCGTTCATATTTTTAATGTTTTTATTTATTAATCAATGAATTTAAATCTGATTTTTTTATTGTATAAATTAGTTACGGAGAATTTTACCTCCGGTAATAATTGATTGAATGCGTTCCAATGTTTTTTTCTCACCGCACAGTGATAAAAATGCTTCACGCTCTAAATCCAGTAAATACTGCTCGGTTACCATTGTTGGAGCTGATAAATCGCCGCCACATAATACGTAAGCTAATTTCTGTGAAATTTTTTCATCGTGTTCGCTGATGAAATTTCCGGATCTCATTGAATTAGCTCCTAAATAAGCTAAGCCCAGTGCCTGTTTTCCAAGCACGCGGATATCCTTGCGGTGAACAGGCTGTGTATAACCGGCTTCAGCTATTTCGATGCAATTTGCTTTAGCTTCAGTTAATACGCGGCTGCGGGAAACTACTACTACATCTTTACCTTTACGTAAATATCCTAAATCAAATGCTTCGTAAGCAGATGTGGAAACCTTAGCTGAGCCTATTGTTAAGAAACGTTCGCGGAAATTATTGAGTTCAATATCGCCCTCCTGCAGCTCATCAGATAAACGGACAGCAAACTCTTTGGTACCTCCGCCGCCCGGTATTAATCCGACACCGAATTCTACTAAGCCCATATAGGTTTCGGCATGTGCAACAACTCTGTCCGAATGTAAACTCATTTCGCAGGCACCGCCCAAAGCCATGTTGTGAGGTGCTACTACAACCGGTATAGAAGAGTAACGTACACGCATCATTGCATTTTGGAATGATTTGATTGCGAAATTTAATTCATCATATTCCTGCTCAACAGCCATCATGAAAATCATTCCCACATTTGCTCCTGCGCTGAAATTAGCTCCTTCATTAGAGATTACTAATCCGCGGAAATCTTTTTCTGCTATTTCAATAGCTTTATTAACACCTTCAATTACTTCGCCGCCAATGGAATTCATTTTTGTATGAAACTCCAGGTTTAAAATACCATCACCGATATCGGTAAGAGTTGTTCCGCTGTTTTTCCAAACAGTTTTGCTGCTGCGGATATTATCTAATAAAATAAATGATTCTGTTCCAGGTATTGTTTTGTAGGATTTAGAAGGGATATCATAAAACTTTTTGCTTCCGTTTTCTACTTTATAAAAAGATGAAGCACCGCTCGCAATCATATCGTAAATCCATTTAGCAGGTTTAACGCCCGCTGCTTCCATTGCTTTAACAGTTTCAGAAACACCCAATGCATCCCATGCTTCGAAAGGGCCTAATTCCCATGCAAATCCGGCATTCATAGCTGCATCAATTTTATAAACTTCATCTGTGATTTCAGGAATGCGGTTGCTTACATAAGCAAATAATCCGAAGAAAGAAGCGCGGTAAAACTCGCCTGCCTTATCTTTGCCTGCTAACAGTACTTTCATGCGGTCGCGCAGATTGTCAATTGTTTTTGTAGCTTCAAGGGTTGCAAATTTTGCTTTTACACCTGGCTTGTATTCTAAGGTTTTTAAATCCAAAGTATAAATTTCGGATTTGCCGTTTTCTGCTCTTACTTTTTTGAAGAAGCCCTGCTCTGTTTTACTTCCCAGCCATTTGTTTTCCACCATCTTGGCAACAAAGCCTGGAATTTTAAATGATTCAATTGCTTCATCATTCGGGCAGGTTGCAGCCACTCCATTTGCAACATGAACCAATGTATCTAATCCCACAACATCGCAGGTACGGAAGGTTGCTGATTTCGGCCGGCCTAAAACCGGACCGGTTAATTTATCTACTTCGTCGGCTGTCAAGCCCATTTTTTCAACAAGATGAAATAAACTCATGATGCCGAAAACGCCTATTCTATTGGCGATAAAGGCAGGAGTATCTTTACATAAAACAGTAGTTTTACCTAAATGAAGTTCGCCGTAGTGCATTAAAAAATCAACAACTTCAGGCGAAGTTTTTGGAGAAGGGATAATTTCTAATAAACGAAGGTAACGAGGGGGATTAAAGAAGTGTGTACCGCAGAAATGTTTTTGAAAGTCTTCGCTTCTGCCTTCATTCATTAAATGAATAGGGATACCTGAAGTGTTTGATGTTATCAGCGTTCCGGGCTTACGGAATTTTTCAACATTTTCGAAAACTTGTTTTTTTATGTCCAAACGTTCAATTACAACTTCAATAATCCAATCGCATGAGGCGATGTTTTTCATATCATCATCAAAGTTGCCTGTGGTGATACGTTTCGCAAACGATTTGCGGTAAATAGGAGAGGGGTTTGATTTCAGCGCGAAATCAAGCGCATCGTTTACAATTTTGTTGCGGAGTTTTTTGTCCGCCCCGGCATCCTTAGGAACAATGTCGAGTAATATTACTTCAATGCCAATGTTAGCAAAATGGCATGCAATGCGGCTTCCCATAACACCGGAGCCTAGTACCGCTACTTTTTTAATGATTCTATTCATATTTTATTTTTTTTTATGAAACGTTTTGCTCTTTAATTTATATTTTAACCTTGCTTATAAAGCTTGTGTCGCTCTTCGGCAAGTTGTGTTATTTCAGTTATTGTTTTAAAAAAATCTTCCATTCTTTCTTTACCTATTTTTTCGGTGATAAAGCCGTTAAATCTACGAACAATATTCTTTGCAAGCTCTTTATTTTCTCTTCCTTTTTCTGTTAATAATAATTTAACCTTTCTTTTGTCGGAGGTATCAGTTTTTTTTATTATAAGTTTTTCACTTTCCAAAGTTTTGATGATTCTTGAAAGGGAAGTACTTTCCATCCCTAACTTAGGTGCAATATCCGAAGCATACGATCCCTCATCGCTGTCGATATTTAAAAGGAAATAGCCCATTGAAATTGTGCCGCCGTGTTGCTGCGCCTCTGCATTGTACATTCTGCTGATTATCTGCCAGCCGTTTTTTAATTTTGAATCAATTGTTTCGGTATGCTTTTTTCCCATAACGATACAAACGTATAAAAAAAATTATTACTATGCAAGCATAGTAATAATTTAAGTGTTGATTAAAGTGCTGGATTTGTTTTTGACTCTTGCTCCAAATATTCCTGGAGTCTTGCGAATACTTTTAAATCTTCTAAATCCTTTTTTCGGAGCACATAGGTCTTACTCCAGTTGTCGTGCCAGCCCGTTTCGCTGAAACATGAGAAGGGTTCAAATGGCACAATCCGTGAAAAAGAACGGCGGAGTATTTGTTTGAAACTTGGTTTTTCTCCGTATTCATCAACAACAACTCTTCCTAAAACCAGCTTGCCTAAACTTGTCTGTGAGGTTGATTCTAATAATAGATAATAGCCGGGATAGATTGTAAGATAAAACAAAAAATCAAGAAGCCTGCTGTTGATATCAGTCAGCCAATATGATTTCCCTAATAATCCTAAAACCATTCCAAGTGCAAATCCGAAGAATATTGCAAGGATATAATAAAAAACGCGGTCTAATAAAAAATGCCCGAACCTTGGCCAGCCTTTTACATAGTTTACTTCTTTATATTTCCAGAATTTTTTTTCAACATCCAATAATTCTCCTGCCGCATTTTTTTCTTTTCTTGTCACAGTATGATATTCTTTTATCTCTGTAATTTTTACTCGATTTTCATTCATGTTTTTTTAATATTGAAGGCAGGATAAAAGCCATTCAAATGTAAGCTATTTTGATAAGCAGCCTCATAATCCTCTTTTGATTTCCTTAAAGCTTTATAATTGCGTACTTTTGCAGGATTATCAAAGATGAAAACATAATGTTAGAGGCATCCGACATACAGGAAAAAAAAGTTGGAAAAAAACTTTATGACTACCAGCAGGATGCCATAAATAAAATATTCGAACGTCTCCAAAATTTCCCGGAAGGCCACAACCTGCTCTATCAGCTCCCTACCGGGGGAGGAAAAACTGTTATCTTTTCTGAAATAGCCAAACGTTACATTAAGGAGGTCGGTAAAAAGGTGCTCATCCTCACTCATCGTATTGAACTTTGCGGGCAGACTTCTAATATGCTTACTGAATTCGGGGTAGAGAATAAAATCATCAACAGCAAAGTAAAAACACTGCCCGATCAGGAAGAATATATGTGCTTTGTTGCGATGGTTGAAACCCTTAACAACAGGCTGCAGGATGAAAAGCTTGAGATGGAGCATGTGGGCCTGGTGATTATTGATGAAGCTCATTATAATTCATTCCGTAAATTATTTCAGTTTTTCGAAAAGGCCGTTATATTGGGCGTTACAGCCACTCCTTTAAGCTCAAATATAAAACTCCCGATGAAGGATAATTACAGTGAGCTGATTGTAGGCAACTCTATCGCTGCGCTGATTGAAAACGGCTTTTTATCCAGAGCTGATACTTATACCTTTGATGTTAATCTGGGCTCTTTAAAAATAGGTATTGACGGGGATTACACCGTAAGTTCATCGGATCAGCTATACAGCAACTATATGATGCAGCAAAAATTGCTGAATGCGTATGAAGAAAAATCAAAAGGCAAAAAAACACTGATCTTTAATAACGGCATCAACACGTCAAAGCAGGTGTATGAGATGTTTGTAAATGCAGGTTATGAAATAAGGCATCTGGATAATACAAACAGCGACCAGGACCGAAGAGATATTCTGATGTGGTTTAAAACCAAGCCGGATGCCATTCTTACATCCGTAGGCATACTTACAACGGGCTTTGACGAGCCTACAGTTGAAACTATTATTCTGAACCGCGCTACTAAATCCCTTACCTTATATCACCAGATGATTGGTCGCGGCTCCCGCATACTGCCCGATAAATCAAGCTTTACAGTAATTGACTTAGGCAATAATGCTTTAAGGTTCGGACTCTGGGACTCCTATGTAAATTGGCATGATATATTCAGGTCGCCTGATTTATATCTTCAAAATCTTTCGAGCGATGATGAAATTGAAAGGCAGTTTAAATATGTTATGCCTGAGGAACTGCGGGCTAAATTCAGTAAATCTGCATCAATTGAATTTGATGTAAAAGAAGAATATTTCAGAGTGACAAAACTTGGATGCCGGCCAAAGGCTGCACTTGAAAATGCAATAGAACAGCACGCCCGGATCTGCTTTGAAAACAGCACTGATTTTTTTGAAGCGAGAGAACTTGCCGCATTGCTTGAAGATGATATTGAATACCGCGTAAAACGTTATACCTACTGCATTTGCAAGAGTACCGATAATTATATATTCTGGCTCAAAGAAGATTATAAACGCAAACTTAATTTAAACCTCAACCGGAAATTTTTAAGTTTGGAAGAAAGTATTGCGACAGAAGAGAGTGAATAGATTATTGGTTTTGATAATAAGATGCATCACTAAATGGAGTGATTAATATGGATAGAGGGGAATGCGGGTTTGTTGGAAAAAAGTATTGAAAGGAATTAATTATTTTACTATTTTAATGCAACAATGACGGCCGAAAAACAAAAGCCCCGATTCTCTTCGAATCGGGGCTTTTTTAGAAATAAACACAAACTCTTTTACAACAAATTCAACGCAAACGAACCAGATTGAAGAGTATCAGGATTTACAACCATTATAAAATGATTATTGGCAAAATCGCCTAATTGTGCAACAGTATAAGTTGTGTTTGCGCCAGATGCCACCTCCACAAAAGCAGTTCCAATAGCAGCATCTTTTACATTAGCAAGATAAAAACGAAGAAGCACAGGGCCGGTGTTGTTAATGCGAATTTGGGCAGTTGCAGCCAATGTGCGATGGGCAATTGTATAAGTTTGGCCATGCTTTATGATATGACTAAAATCGGTTTGCGTATGTTTTCTAATAGTGGCTTCATCAAAATAACCTCCGATAACCTCCGGTGTTTTATAAAATTTTATCATAAGTTTAGCTAAGCTTATGTACATCTGTTCAGCTACTGCAACAGAAGCATCAAAGCAGGCATCGCTTTGAATACTGCTTATATTTTTACCATCGTTTTTTTCATCAAATGCCTTTTTTAAATCAACATAATAAGAGTTTACAGTTGTTTTTAAAGCCAACAAAGCGGTAGCATTAGCCGGGTCGGCAGTTGCTGCAGTTGTTAATGCAAGCATCAGCGCACTTACCGCATTAAGCCTGTTTATCTGTGCGCCTGTTTGATAGGGTGAATGGCCGTTCGGAAATAAAGTCATATATGGCCCTCCTGCTGTTGCAGGGGGATAAATAAGTTTTGCAGCAGAATCCCATTGATCCACATTAGCTGTTATTTCAGCTAATTTGGCTGCAAATGTTTCACTTGCGCCATTTTGAATACCTCCCTGGGCTATAAAAGAAGTATAACTGGTATTCATTGCGGTATCAAAAGGCAGCATGTCAGTTTTGATCAATAATATATCGGGGTCGGATGCATTAGCATTCAGCTTCGACATAAAAAAATTGCTCATTTTTTGAGCATTAATATAGCTGCCTTTAATTGCAGTTAAAAAAATGTTTGACGCGATTGTCCAGGCTGGTGTTGTATTGCTCATGTTTTATAAATTTTAGGATTATTTATTTTGATTAGTTTGATTTTGAATTGAAATGACCCATTCTTTGAGGGGAGAACGCTTCGTTTGAATTGAAATGACCTATTCTTTGGTCAAAGAACGCTCCGTTTGAATTGAAATAACCCATTCTTTGGTGAAGGAACGCTCCGTTTGAACTGAAATAACCCATTCTTTGGTCAAGGAACGCTCCGTTTGAAATGAAATAACCTATTCTTTGGTCAAAGAACGCTCCGTTTGAATTGAAATAACCCATTCTTTGGTCAAGGAACGCACCGTTTGAATTGAAATGACCCATTCTTTGGTCAAAGAACGCTCCGTTTGAATTGCAATGACCCATTCTTTGGTGAAGGAACGCTCCGTTTGAATTGAAATGACCCTTTCAATGGTCATAGAACGCATCGTTTGGGTTCAAACGGTATATTTATTTTTCAAAGAACGAAAGAGCTAAACTCGATTTTGTGCCTGCGAAAATGTTAGAACTCTTTTTTTTAAACAATGATATGAATCAGATTTATTTTAAAATAGAATTTTATGAGGAGTTATTTCTTTATTAAAAAAGTATTGACTTGATTTCATAAAACTAAATAGGCTGCATAGTTATTTATATCTTTATGCTGAAATTCACTTTAATCTGCTTAAAGTTTTATATCAAACTATGAAAAAAACAATTATATTATTTTCACTTTTATTTATTTGCTCTGCTTCATTTTCGCAAACCACTGCCCTTACACTTTCTTTTGCGGGCGAGCATGCCGACTGCAGCAGCAGTGGAAGTTATTTCGTATTTGATATTATTGCCAAATCTGATCCGGGAACTATTTTCGACAGCTGCATAATAGATATTTATTGTAATCCTGCTGCATTTGGCACTTGGATTTGCAATAATAATGCTGTGGAGCTTATACCTGCTGCATCAGATTATACTGCTGTTGTAAACAACCTTAACAGCAATGAAATACGAATTTCTTTAAATTATACCGGAAACTCTGCCTCAAACGGAATACATCTTACTCCTAATGGTACCGATGTTTTAGTTACAGTTAAAATACCGATTAAAAATTGCGAGACCTCAACATTAAGTTTTATTCCTAACCAAACGCTCACGCAGCCTATTTCATTTCATGCTCAACCAACAACACCTGCTATAGGTGATTCTATTTATATATCTCCTCCTCATTATTGTTATGATTATTTGGGCAATCTTGATTCCACCTGTTATGATACAATACATAGTGCGGTTACAATTTATAATTATATGAAAATACCATATAATAATAATATTTATGCTACCCCTGATATTAATTCGATGAGATGTCCAGCGCAGATAGCTATATCTACTCCTTCTATTAAAGCCGGAACAAATGCTTTAAGTGTACCGGCTAATTCATCTATTTTAACAATAACTGGCTCAGGGTTTGGAACCGAGCAGGGGATAGTGCAGGTTACTGATGTCAACACTCACAATAATACATTATTTATATTAGATGATTCTGATATTGTATCATGGTCGGAATATAAAATAAAAATAAAAATGCCATCTGTTATGTTTATTGATACAAATCATACACCCGGCACTGGAAATTTTACGATAACTACAGCTGTATGCGGCGGAAGTGATCAAGGCTATTTTGAAATCCCTTACAGCATAGCGAACACTGTCGGCACATCAAATACTAATCATAAATATAAATTAAGGGATAATATTATTAAAGCGGATGGCTCGCCTGGAAGTTATATTTTCAGGTGTGATACCAGCGTTTCGCACAATATTCAGGCTTATGCCTGCGTTAAAAAAGCCATTGAAAATTGGAATTGTAATACAGGCGTGAACTGGAAATTAGGGGACGAAATTGCTATAGATGTATCGTTGCAGCCAGCTGCAGATGGCATTTCTATAATTTATTTTAGTGATAATTTTCCTAATGATGCTTCTGCCATAATGCGGACTAAGTTGCATGAACTCTGCCCAAAAGCAGTTGATTCCCTTGTTTTTAATAAGGAAGCGGATATAAATATCAGGAAAACGTTAAATAATCTTAATGTGTCAGGAGTTGTTTGGAGCTATGATACAACCCTGCAATATTTATTAGCACCCAACGAAATTAGCTTCTATGATATAATACTTCATGAACTTGGCCATGCCCATCTACTGAATCATGTGATCGATTTTTATGAATTAATGTATTCTGGTGCAAGCCCGGGCGGAATCAGAAGAAATCTTTCTCCAACTTCTACAACTTTTGCCGGAGCAATGGATGTAATACATACAAGCAAATCGTCTCTTGTGCAGAATACCTGCGGTTATCCGGCCTTAATAAATATTCCCCCGCAGGGTAATTGTGACCCTTTTGGATCAGGTATTTCTTCTGTTTTTGAAAACGAATATAAGCTCAATATTTTCCCAAATCCTGCAGGCAATGGCAGCATTACTATTACATACCAGCTGAGTAAAAATGCTTTTGTTCAACTGCAAATAATTGACTGTACAGGCAGGGAAGTGATGAGGCTTAACGATGAAAAAAAATCAGCCGGAAGTTATACTGAGCAGGTAAATATTTCGGAGCTGCCTAAAGGCATATACCTAATAATGGCAAATATAAATGGGCAGTTACAAACAATTAAATTCATTAAATTATAAAAACACTAAATCATGAAAACTAAACTCCTTTTCATAATAACCTTCTCTTGCTGCCTACAGTTTTTAACTTACAGCTCTTTTGCCCAGCTTGAATTAACCCCGGCACAAGAGTTGGCATGGCATAAAAGAACCATGAAAGACTTTGGTTATATCTTTGAAGGGGTTGTAACTCAGCAAGTATGTTATCTTATAAAAAATAAACGAATGTATACTTATTCTGTCATTTCAATATTGAAAATATTTAAAGGAAGCCCAAAGATTAAACTTGGCAGTATAAAAGTAATAACAGATCAAGGCGGAACAGTTGTGGATAGTACCGCCAACAATGCCTCCATGCTCCTTATAGAAAATGATTTTGATGGAGGAGGAGAAGCACTTTGCAGCGGCAAAAAATATATCATTTTTGGCGCTCCTGCCGATTCGATTATGTTAATCGATAAAATGATTACAACGGATAATTCTCTTGTATTATTTACCTCGAATCCTATTACATTCATTAACAGCACAGTTAAAAGAGGAGGCCGGATATATCATTTAGACCGCCCTGCTGCAACGTGGGATGATACTCAGTTTAAAACATTAGATGAACTCTATGCCTACCTAAAAGAGAATGGTAGTTTAATCATACAGGAAGAAGTGGTAAAGCCGAAACAATCAGTATTGCCGGCTGACAGCACTAAACAAAAAAAATAAAGAAACATAATAAAGAAAATGAAAAAATCAAATCTGCTCCTTGCTGTAATTTGTATTACAACTTTTAACTTGCAGTTTTTAACTTGCAGCTGTTCTGCCCAATATGCCAGGATACATGATTTTAATGGTATAGACGGCAGTTGGCCCAGGGGTTCTCTTATTTCTGACGGCATATTTCTATATGGGATGACACCATACGGCGGAACAAATGATATGGGTTTAATCTTTAAAATAAAGTCAGATGGAACAGAATATAATTCACTCTTCAGTTTCGACAGCATAAATGGCAGTGATCCATTGGGCTCATTAGTTTCTGACGGAAACTTTCTGTATGGAATGACACGATTTGGAGGAACAAATAATATGGGTCTTATTTTTAAAATAAAAACCGATGGAACCAGCTATTCAAAACTATATGATTTTACTGGTATAAATGGCCGCCTGCCTTACGGCTCTCTTATTTATGACGGAAATTTCCTATACGGAATGACGCAAAGCGGTGGAATGTGGGGCAACGGAGTTGTATTTAAAATAAAGCCCGATGGCACAGGAGATACTGTATTACTTAATTTAGGTTTTATAGGAGGTTACCCCCAGGGTTCACTCGTTTTAGCAGGAGGCTTTCTATATGGTATGACTTCTGACGGTGGTACAGGCCACGTTGGAACAATCATTAAACTAAAGCCTGACGGCAGTGAAGATACCACAGTGCTGAATTTCGCCGGTGCAAACGGTGCTGAACCCTTTGGCGACCTTATTTCAGATGGTACTTTTTTATATGGCATGACAGCACAGGGCGGCTCAAATAATTTTGGAACCATTTTTAAAATAATGCCCGATGGCACTGGATATTCCAGACTCTTTGATTTCGACCCTTCAGGCGGGAATGGGGTAAACGGAAAAACTCCCAAAGGCTCTCTTGTTTCTGATGGCAGCTTTTTATATGGAGCAACAACAGCTGGCGGGGCCTACGGTGGCGGCGTATTGTTTAAAATAAAACCTGATGGAACAATGTTTACCAAACTTATAGATTTTGGAAATACAGGAGATGGAGGTTCTGTTTCCGGCTCTCTTATTTATGACGGCAATTTTCTATATGGAATGACATATTTCGGAGGCGCAATGGGTGATTACGGAACTATATTTAAATATGCCCTTACTACCGGTATCACAGAGAATAATCAAGAAACAAATTTTATAATTTCCCCCAACCCTTTCAGCAGCCAAACCACTATTACCTTTAATGAAGAACAAAAAAACATCAGCATAAAAATAATGGATGTATTGGGCAGACAAATAAAAAGTATTGATTTTAAAGGCAGAACCTTAATATTAGAAAAAGGAGAAATGAAACCCGGCATTTATTTTCTTCAGATAAGTGATGAAATAAAACATGTGGTGAATAGAAAGATAGTTGTAGAATAATTGAAAATTGATAGATTACCCTCTAATAATAATTTTCGCAATCTCACATTATATTTTACATTTGCAACACAATAAAAATAAACGGATGAAATAGATAAACGAAACTTAAAATATAAAAATACTTAGCGTTGCTAATGTTTCTGCTACTAGAAAACCACCAAATTTTTCAAATGAAAGTAAGAAACAGCTTAGGAATCGCGCCGGAGTGGCGTGTTCCTTGTTGCTGTTTCGGTTCTTTCTGGGTACTTGGTGGTACCTCTAGTAGGCTGGAATGTAGCAGAGGTTCACGCCTAATTTTTTTCTGACAATAAAATATACAAAATGAAAACACTCCTTTTTGATAATGATGAAATAACTTTTGAAGTAATAGATGGTATATTAGTTTCTGCCTGGAAATCTAAATTTATTGATATTTCACTTGTTCGGAAGGTTAAAAAATATCATTTGGAAATCATGGATGGTAAATCATACCCAATGCTGGCAGATATTAAATCGGTTAGAGATACTACAAAAGAAGCAAGAGACTTTTTAGCATCAAAAGAAGGCTGCGAAGGGCTTACAGCAATTGCAATAATGATAAATTCGCCGGTAAGTAAAATGATTGCAAATTTTTTTATTAAAGCAAGCCGGCCGGTGATACCTACCACAATGTTTACAGATGAAAGAGCAGCAAAAAAATGGCTTACACAGTATATAATAAAAGAGAAAAAGAATGATAAAGAACATTATTTTGCCGCCAAGCAAATAATACTTTAGTAAAAATATATCTAGATTCTAACAAAGAAATATGCTTAACATAAAATGAATCCCGATAAAACAAATGCTGATTATATGCTGGATTTAACTGCCTGCGCATCTGAATTGAAAGATATATTTGAAAAATTTAAATCCATTGAAATGGATGCTTTTGATAATCATAACAGCTTGCTGAAGCTCAATAATAGATTTGCAGGCGCATGTAAAAAACTTGGAGAGACTATTAATTTTGCTGCGGCAAATAAAAAAAGTAAGCCAGAAGTATCCATTAAACTGAATGATGCCCTTGTTTATATTGATGTGATTTTAATTGAAAAATCAAGAATACTTAATAATACACCCCAAATTTTTAAAGAAATGAATGATATGTCATGGATGAATTAATAAAAAATTAAGAGGGGAATGATGAATAAGAAAAATATTAAAACTGCAACAGTCATCATTTTTGAGATTGATGATAAAATATTAAAAGAGGCTTCTAAGTGTTCTTATGAGTTCGGCTGTTTAGAAAACGAAAATCATGTTTGTTTGGCAAAGGTAAATGATTGTATAGATGCGAAAATTCATTTTGTAAATTGTATTGCCAAGCGATGTAACTATTATTTGAGTTTTGGCAGCCATGTGGTTTGTAACTGCCCGGTAAGGAAAGAAATATTTAATAAATATGGCAAATAAGCTCAAATATTAAATATCAGAATCATGAAAATAAATAGTTTATTAAGCAGTATCAATGTTTATATATACTTATCAGATATATACATTATTCGAAAAGATAAAAACCAGATAATTAATTCCATTAGATATCTTCAAATAAATGAGATTTATACTTATAAAAAAACAAGTATTAAAAGAATTGCCAAAAATCAATGTCAGGTAGATAATATAATAATAGATGAAAATTATTCTTCAAAATGAAAATTTCATTTAAAACAGCGCGGATTTTCATCCGGGTATGTCATTTTTTCTTCTTTTTTCTTTGATAAAAACATTATTTTAAGTGAAGTATAATATTTCTCATCTTTCTTCTAAACGGCAGGTTTTTGAAATAAGCGGTAGATTATTGAAATAAGCGGTGTGATTTTCAAGAATAAATCATTTGGCAATGCTCCAAGTGATTGAATGCCAATTGCACTGAAATAAAAATTGTTGTTTATTTGCCGAAAATTTGAAAATTAAATAACATGGCAAAATTTATTGAATTAGTACATTTTAACATTGAAACTAATAGGCCGGAAGGTAAAAGAATTATTAATATTGAAGATATAAAAGAATTAGCCCCGCTCGTATTAAATACAAAAGAGTCAATAACAAATATAACAAGAGTGCATCTAAAGAATAAAAATTTTATTGATGTTGAAGAACTTATGTGGTTGTTACAAGCTAAAATAGATGCCTTAAAATAATAGGTATGGAAAGAATCGTTAAGAATAATGAAGCTGGTAATGCTGCCGGTATTCAAAGAAGCCCCGAATGGCCGAAAGCTAAAGAAGCTCATTTAATAATTGAGCCTCATTGCGCAGCCTGCTTTGAAGGCAGCAAAAAAACTGGCTGCCTGCAGGTGCATCATATTTTTCCCTTTCAATACTGCATTGCATTAGGCCGCCCCGATTTGGAACTCGATCAAAGAAATTTAATAACTTTATGTGAAAATGAAGAAACACATCCCGGCGAAAATCATCACTTGCTCATAGGGCATTTAGATGATTTTAAATCATTTAATATAAATGTAAAGCAGGATGCCAGAATTACTTTTCATGGTTTATCAGCTTCTGCCATCAGATGGTTTTCCTCATGGCAGAAAAAACATCAAAATAAACCGCAAGAATTAGAGCAAATGACGTCACAGGAAAAAAAAGAATTAAAGGCTTTAATAAATCGTACATTTCCTAAAAATTAAAAATACAAATTTCAAACATTCCACTCCCTCACATTAATCACATCTGCCTGCCTTACAAAAATTTTTGTTGTAAGCACGCGGTGAACCTCTTCATCCAAATCGGCACAGCAATCGGCAAGTACTGTGATCATGTAATCTTTATCGGCAGCTTCGCGCAGTGTTGATAATACAACTCCGCTGGTAGCAATGCCTGTAAGTACAATATGTTTTATTCCCTGCGAACGCAGCACTACCTCCAGATCGCTGCCGGTAAATGCACTTACGCGTCTTTTAGTTACAATAATATCGCCGGACTGCGGCATAACAGAAGGATGAATCTGCATGGCTTCTTCAGTATCCAAGGCCATTGCGGTATTTTTCTTTAGAATTGAAAAAGACTTATTATCAGGGCTTGCTTCCGGGTATCCTTTCCGGAAGCCGACAACAACATATATGACAGGGATATTATTAGTTCTTGCATTTTGAATTGCTTTAGTGATAGAAGGTATAAACGTGGTATTATCCTTCAGCATTCTTACGGTTGCACCTTGAACATCCATCACCAGCAGGGCACTGTGTTTATTTAAATTATTCTGATCCATAATTTTATTTCTATAATGATTTTTAAAAATACTTTTCCTCGAAGGCATCAGTCTTTTTTATTTTCAGTTTTCTTTCCTTTGGTACAAATAATAACTCAATCCAAGCAGGGGAATGTTTTTACTTAAAACACCGAATGGATGAAACCAGTAATGAGGAGCAAGAAGAGTAAGGATTATCGTATAGATAAAGATAAACAGCATCTGGGCAAGGAGAATCAGCTTACGTTTTCTTTTCCAGAAAATACTAATGCCTAATACGATGTCGGCAATGCTTCCCAAATAAATAAAAAGCACTGCGTATTGATTATTTGCTCCTATTTCTTTCATTAAACTATAACTTTCATCCCATGAAATTAAAGAACTGATGCCAGACCAAATCCAAATAAATGAGACAGCTAAAAGTGCTGTAATCATTGAAAAATAATTGCTTCTTATTAAATCGGCCGGATTAATTTTAGAACTAGCTTCTTCGCATATCGGCTTGTAATCGGCTGCAGAAATGGATGACAACATACTCATCATGTTTTTATTGAATATGCCGATTGAACCTTTAGGAAATATTGTAAAAAAAAGATTAAAAAGAAATGCCGGGACAGCAATAAACAAACCTTTTTTACCCCGGATAGCAGTTAATATTTTTTCTAAAGATTCGGGTTTTGCAACAGCAAAAATCTGCTTTGGATAACTTTCAAAATTTTCAGTTACCTCTCTTACAAGCCTTGCTAATTGTGTGATATGGATGGCCGGGGGAGGCATACATTTTAATAAAGGAATAATCGGCATCTGTGCCATTTCAGCAAAAAACTGGGTGCTTTGTCCGCCCTTGCCTAATACAATTCCAGGATAAATGATTCTGGCATCTTTATATGAAAGCAATAAATCATCTGTTATTTTTTTTGATTTTAGAAAAGGAATTGCGGGATTTTCTTTTTCAGCGCCGACTGCAGAAATGTTAATGATCTTTATTCCTTTTTTTATACATGCTTCAAATAAGCCGAGCGGCGATTTAGTCTGAATCTGTTCAAAGTCGCCTTCAATGATTCCAATGGCATTAATAACTGTATCGATATCGATTAAAATTTCGTTCCAGTTATTTTCTTTTGAATAATCAATGTGTTTCCATTTATCATAGCCGTCCAAAGGAGCCCTGCTGCCGATGGTTACAGTATGTTCTGAAACCAGTGAGAGAAAAATGGCATTGCCAATAAATCCGGTGGCACCTAAAATAAAAATCCTCATACTATAAAAAAGGTTTATACACCATTAAATAATAAATAAATATGGAACCGGCAAAAGAAGGGACGCCGAGGTAAAACCAAACGTTCATCAGCATGTGAAATTCTTCAGGGATTTCATTTTTACCGCCTAAAATTTTTGTGAGCTTTACCTGAATAAAAGCAGCTCTAAGCCACAAAACAAGTACAATAAAACTTGCAGAAAGAACTGTCCAGAACCAATTTGTATAGGTGAGTCCCATCATATTCGACAGCAGCACCCCGGTAATCAGCTGTATTATAACCGAAGGTGTGGTGAAAATTTTATCCGCAGTAATTACTAATTTCAAAACTTCTTTAACAGTTGAAACCTTCGACTTTTTATAGGTAAAGAATAGATAAAAGGCGCTTCCAAGCCCTGTGCCTATCATCAGCGTGGCGCTTAGTATATGAATTAATTTTAGAAATTGATAACTCATATCATTCAAAACGACCTTTATATTTGTTGTAAAGCGAATTCATTCCTAACATAATTATTCCGACTCCCACAAACACCAATGCACGGTTAAGCGTTCCTGCCTGCGCCATATCGTAAAATAAAAGACGTATGATGGCGAGTGCAAGCGCCCCTAAAGCAATGTAGCGGAAATGCTGCTCCTTTAACAGGATACTCAAAACAAAAACTGCCGCACATTCAACAACCCATAATAAAGTGAGGATAGAGTTATCAAAGGTCCAGTATAAGAATACAGCCGTGCAGAATATGAGCGGGTAGAAAACAAAAACATTTCTTCTTTTATTTACCAATTGCACAAGCGGGTTCAAAAATTCCAGTGATTTGGGCATCAGCATATTTTCAAGAGAACATTTCATATAGAAATAAGCAAGAAATATAAACTGGAATAAAACAGAAGCTGTACCGTATATCCACGGCTGATCCAGTATTTCAGAAGATGGTGCAGCGCGGAAGCCGGTAACAAAGGCTGTTTGGAAGGCCGCTATCCAATAGAGCACAATAGAATAAAACAGAAGTCTTGAGAATTTTTCATGTTTGAAATTTCCAAGAAGCGCCATTGCAAATGCTATTGCAATCCAGATTAATGGCTGTATTATTCCCGGCACTTCAAGTGAAGCGGTTAATATTGAAAACAAAACAATAAGCTCAATAAACAATGGATGCAGGTATTCCCAGCTTTTGTAAGTACATCCTTCCGGTTTTTTTAAAGAAGCCCAATAAACAAATACCGCAAGAGAGCCGAGTTCAATCAATAATCTTGTTTTAACCGGGCCGCAATATTCTTCCATTTGAATGTGAACAAACAAATGCCTGAGAAGAAATGCAGCTAAAAAAAGATAGCCTGAATGAAGTATATACCGGTCAACACCGATAAAATTCGATGGTTTATTATTCAAGTAAACTGCTAAAGTTGCAGCAACAGCTGATAACAGCAGCCATAGAACGCCTGGTATTATTGCTGAAATCGGCGTAAACATTAAATAAGAGAGGAATAAAATAAAAGCAGTAAATAAATAGATGCCTAAAAAAGGAGCATAATTAGATAAGGCATCAGTTACTGGTTTCATAAATTTCAAGAGTTGCGGCCATTCGATTGAAGAAAGTATTGCGCGTTTATAGAAAAGCAGCAGGAAGGTGAAAGAGAGCACCATATAGACTAAAGCCAATATAAATGTCAAGTCTGAATAGCCCGGCAAACCGTGTGTGTAACTCCAGCTGTGGTTATAAACTGTTATCTCCTGAAATATTGATATTATAAATAATAAAAAAGAATATACATGAAGCCGGCCGATTGATGCATGTTTCCAGCTTCCAAGAATAAAAACAGCAAATGCACTTCCCAGCCAGACAAGCGGTAATAAGGTATAATCTATTTCAACAGTTGTGTTTAAAAAAGAAAACAGAAGGATGAGTTCAAGAAACAAAGGATGTAAATAGGTCCAGCTTTTATATTCTGATGCTTCCGGTTTTTTCATAACAGCCCAGAAAACGAAAACAGAAACAGCATAAAAATCAACCCAGATACGTGATTTTAAAGGCCCCCACATTTCCTGCGATTGCAGATGAATAAATAAAAACCGGAATAAAAATAGAGCAATCAGAATATATCCTGCATGTAAAATATACCGGTCGGCTTTATGGAAATCTATTTTGCTTTTTGAAATAAACTTAGCTTTAACAATTGCTGCAACTGATAAAAATAACCAAGCAGCTCCCGGGGCAAGATATGAAACTGGGTAAAGCAGATAATAACTTAATAAAATAAGCTGAATTGCACAAAGATAAACACCCAGCCAGTTTATATGTTTTGAAAGGCTGTTAACAAACGACCACCTCGCGCTTAATACAGAAGCAGCAATGAGCGGCAGTCCCAGACTGAGCAGCTGAACAGGTGATGCCTGCTGCTCAGTAAAGAGCTGGTTCCAATTAATAATATGCTCTCCTGTTAACAGGATGACTGAAACAAATGCTAATTCTATTGACTGTATTTTATACCTTAAAAAAAGTACTGCAATAAGCAATGCGACTACTGCATAAACAGCCCAGTTAAAATGATAAACGTGAATACTGAAGCTGATAAATAATCCGCCAAGGATAATACCTAAAACGGGATGTTTTGTTTTTTCATTTATTTCGATTCCGAAAATTTTAAACAAACCGCTCACATCAATGTTATTGGTTCGGTTGGAATAAACAAGGAATGCTGTCCCAGTTATCCCGGCAGTTAAAACTGAAAGAGCATGATTAATAATTAATGTTTGATCAGTGTAATTAATACTTATCAGGCTCTTTAATAAAAGTAAAACACCGGCAATGTTAATTACAATGGAGCCGACTTTATAGAGCAGGGAATCATTCTCTTTCTGAGCGATAAATAAAAACAAAAGTCCTTCTGCAAAAACAGCCGTTAAAATTACAACTGCATCAACCTCCCATTTGTAAAGCGTTGCGAGGGCAATAAGAGCAGTCAATTGAGCAATCAAAGTGTCGGTGCGGTAAAGCCATCCGATCTCTAATTTCTTTGCTCTTTGTGCCAGCAGAAAAGCAGTGAGAGCGCCTACCGCTAAAAAAATTGTAGAAAGCCTGCTGCCGTTTGAATATAAAAATAAACCAAAACCAAAATAAAACCAGTTGATTAAATGAACCGAAAACGGCACCCTGTCGAACTGTTTAGAAGAGTATGCTTTTCTGTAATGCACCAATGCAACAGCCAGACCCATAACTAAAACAGTAACTATCCCTGTAATGCGCTCCTCCTGCGAAATATCGTGCTGCTGCGAAAGCCGATAGTATAAGTGAAAAGCAAAAAAACTGGAGATGGTTAATAATAAATGGTAGTCCCATTTTTCGCGGTAGGTGAGGGCTACGCCGAACAAAGCAACAATACCGCCTACAATCAGCGAAAGCGGCGAAGGTGCTATAACCATTACCCCTGCAAGACTCAGTAATACATGCAGTGATGCGAAGCTTTCCTTACCTCCGATATAACCAAGAAATAAGTTGGTGAGAATTCCTAAAAAGAGAATCAGAAGTGTTGTTGTTTCACTGCCTGTCCATTGCAGCCCGGGAATACCATATAAACCGACACATGCAAAAAGAAAAATTGCTCCCGCACTGCTGCGAAGCCACAAAGCTAATTTAAGCCACAACTCTTTTTTACGAAGCAGGAAAAACAAAGCTCCCAGAACACCCGAGAAACCTGAGATAAGCATGAATCGGCCTAAAGCAGAAACTTTCAGAGCAGCATATATACCCAGGAAGCCGACTCCGATAACCATGATAACAGAACCCAAAATACCTGTCCAGTTTTCAGCAAACTGTTTTTCCAGTTTTTCCCATGTTTCATTTTTCTTTTTAGGCGGCGGAGGAGTGCGTATTACCGGTGGTTTGATATTAGGGACAGTTTGAGTTTTTAAATCTGCACCGTAAATACTTTGATTGAAGCGGACAACAGGTTCTTCAATTTCTACAGGCTGAGGAATCTCTTCAGAATAGGTTTCAGAAATGTAAATTTCGGAATCAGTTAATTCATCAGCAGGAATTATTTCTTCCTCAATAAACGGAAGTTTAGTGCTTATATCAGGTACTTCAACTTTGGGTATTTCAGGTTTAATTACTTCCGGTTTAGGTTCAGGAGTTATAATAACTTCCTTAGCTGAAGGAGAATAATTTTTGAAAGAAAAATTCTGCTGCGTCTGCGACTGTTGCTGCTGAAGTTGCTGTAACTGCAATTTCAGAGTTTTTAACTCGGCCTGATAGTTATCTAAATTATTAGATAAGATTAAAATTTTCTGTCCTATCAGGTTAATCTTTTCCTCGTTAGTCATAGTTATTGGGTTAAATCAATAAAAATAATTGATGTTATAAAAGAGTTTGTGTTTTGTTGAAATAATCAATTCATGACTGTTATATCTTTATCAATTAGGAATAATTCTTCAACGCATGATAACAATTTTTTTATTCGATACTCGGTCGATGGTTTTAATAGTTAATAGGTATATACCTTCATTTAAATTTGATACATCAATAATTATTTTGCCCCTGATGATTTCGCTTAAAATAAGTCTTCCGTTTAGGTCAAACAAGTCAACAGTTTGCATATCTGTCGAGTACGTCTCAATTATTAATTGTCGATTCGCAGGGTTAGGATAAATATTTATTTCTTGATTGTCAGTATATTCTTTTATAGAAACCTCATTACAAGTAAATTTGGCAACAAAGATATTTTCTAACCCTTTATTAATTAAAGTGGTGTTTCCAACTACAAATGGGTTACTAATAAAATCACCTGTAATATATGCATTGCCAAAGGCATCGGCAGAAACTCCATTGTTATCATCGCCTCCACTTGTCAAAATTGAAGTGCAAAGAACACTGCCTGATGAATTGTATTTAACAATAAACATTGGGTCGGGCGAGCCAGAGGGAGCGTGTAAGGTATCTGCTCCAAAAACAATGAGGGTATCGCATCCTCCAGAAACATAAACATTGCCAGATGGGTCATTTGAAACACTATATCCCGCAGTGTTGTTATAATTTCCCCCGGCTGAACTTTTTGTCCAAAGTATATTTCCTAAAGCATTATACTTTGCAAGAAAAAATTCCTGTGAACTTAACTCTGTATTGAAAAGCGTATCTGTTCCAAAAGAAATAAAAGGAGAACTAAAATATCCGGTTATATATATATTGCCAGAAAGGTCTGTTGATACACCATAACTATCAGAAGCCGAATTCCCATTCGAACCCTTTGCCCAAATCATAGTTCCATTTGTGTTATATTTGACAAGAAAGATATTTTGCCATCCGAAATTAAAAAGAGTGTCCGTTCCGAAAATAATTTTGGAAGAAATATAGTGACCTGTGATGTATGCATTACCATTTAGGTCCGTTGATATAGACAAAGCTGCATCGCCTTCGCCGCTTGTTCCTACTACATTACCTACAGCATTTTTAGCCCACAATATGTTTCCGCCATTATCATATTTAGCAATAAAAACAAAAGAACTTCCAACAGTATTGTGTAGAGTATCTGACCCAAATATAAAAAATGGAGATTTATAAACACCTGTAACATAAACATTGCCTGATGCATCTGTTGCAATGCTATTCGCATAATCATAGGGACCTGAGCTTGTTGTACCCCTCGCCCAAAGGACATTACCTCCCGCATTGTACTTAGCAATAAAGAAACTACTGTTAATGGTATCAGTTCCAAAAATAATTGAACCTGAATTTAATCCGGTTATATAAACGTTACCTGAAGCATCAGTTGCAATTCCCATTGCATATCCTGCTCCAGCGTTCTGCGCCCAAAGTATTGCACCTGAAGGACTGAATTTTGCAAGACATATATTTTGATATCCTGATTGATATCCTGAATTAAATAGAGTATCTGTTCCAAAAAAGATAAAGGGGGAAGAGAAAACTCCAACTATAAATACATTTCCAGAAGCATCGGTTGCAACATTCAAACCTTCATCACCGTTAATAGTTGTTCCTGGAGCACTTTTGGCCCACAACCAGTTTTGGGCAATAACATGGCCTGTAATGACCATAAAAATAAAAAGTAAAAGTTTTTTCATTCCGTAAAATATTTCAGTTTTTTGTCTTGCAAATTTTTGTAAAATATGGAAAATGTCACAATTCCCAATTAGATGTAACAGTATGGGATTTTAGTCATTAGCACAAAAAAATTCGTTTCCCAAACTAATTGAATTTACCCCGCTATATACAAATATACTTATAAATACAAATGCGGACTATTCTTCAGAAGAGGCCGCATTTAAACAAAAATGGCGGTAATTTTAGTACCGCCATTTTTAACTGAGCTTATAAATTAATTACGCTTTTAACAATACTGGATATTTCAGCTGCACTAAATAAAATGAGCCAAACAGAATACTGTTAAAAAATAAATCTCCCGCTAAGGTTGGTCCAAAAAATGGGAGCCCCATGATGTAGGAAGCATTTAAACCTGCAACTCCCATTTGAAATCCTGAAGCAGCCCAAAAGCCGAAATTAGTGATGATGAAAAATAAAACCGATGATAGTATAGAACCTGCAGCAACTGACCCTATAGAAACATTACGGCTGACACGCATGCCGATAATTGAAGTTAAAATAAAACCGATGTAAACATAAACCATAGTATTATGAAAGCCCCAGCCGGTGATTAATTCAAGTGCTGCATCGCTCAAAAACATTGCTATTAAAGGAACTATAACTGCAAAACGTTTGTCGGAAAAATAAGCGCCGCCGAACAATGCCATTGCTGCAATAGGAGTGAAGTTAGGAATGTGCGGAAGCAGACGGCTTATCGCAGCTAATACAATTGCAGACGTAATAAAAATAGTGCGCGGTGTAAAGATTTTTGATTTCATAGTTTTTTTATTTATTGAACAAAAATAAGTTTTTTAAGTTAAGGCTGTTTAAATTTTATTAAAAATTATAATGAGTATGCTTGATGATGTGGCGGCTTTGCTCAACATGCCCGCTTCTTCTGTCATCCCGAGCTTTTTGCGAGGGATCTTGTTCTTATTAACTATATTGCTAATGATGAAGAAGATCCTTCTTGGCAAAAGCCAATCAGGATGACATTACTAATCTTTCAGTCATCCTGAGCTTTTTTGTGGGATCTTGTTCTTATTAACTATATTGCTAATG
>CAINDA010000047.1 GCA_903847205.1 uncultured Bacteroidota bacterium | reverse complement strand
GGGGATAACAGGCTGATCCCTCCCAAGAGCTCATATCGACGGGGGGGTTTGGCACCTCGATGTCGGCTCGTCACATCCTGGGGCTGGAGAAGGTCCCAAGGGTTCGGCTGTTCGCCGATTAAAGTGGCACGCGAGCTGGGTTCAGAACGTCGTGAGACAGTTCGGTCCCTATCTGTTGTGGGCGTTAGAAATTTGAGAGGACCTGACTCTAGTACGAGAGGACCGAGTCGGACGAACCGCTAGTGTACCAGTTGTGGCGTCAGCTGCATCGCTGGGTAGCTATGTTCGGATGAGATAAGCGCTGAAAGCATCTAAGTGCGAAACTCACCTCAAGATAAGATTTCTTTAAAGGGTCGTAAAAGATTATTACGTTGATAGGTTGCAAGTGTAAAGACAGCAATGTCAAAGCTGAGCAATACTAATTACCCGTTAGCTTTCTTATTAAACCTGTTTTTTTAGGTAATTAATTATATTATCGTTGTATTTTCTTTCTTTATTATGTCAATCTTATTATATCCGCAAAAACGGATTATGATTTTAGGTGACTATAGCGGCGAGGTCCACCTCTTCCCATTCCGAACAGAGAAGTTAAGCCCGCCAGCGCAGATGGTACTACAGTAAAATGTGGGAGAGTATGTCGTTGCCACTTTTAAATCAGCCCCAATTCTTTTTTTAGATTTGGGGCTTTTTTATTTTGATAGATTTCAGCTTTCTTCAATATCTTATGTCCTCAGTCTTTATTGCCTGATAAGTTAAAATAGAAAATTAATCTTCCTTGCTTGACATTGAGATTAACCTGTTTTATTTTTATGAATTTATCAAGCATGAGTATGCCTTTTCCTTCATCATTTTTGCCTAACCTCCCAATTATGCAGTACTTTTTTAATATCTCCTGGTGAATTCTGATAACTATTTCGCTCATTCGATTCATCGAAAATTGCTTCCAAGATTAAACTAATAAAATTTGTTGATCCATACCATTTTGCTATTACCTTTAAAATTAAAAAAGAGGTTGTAAACTACCTTTAGTTACCACGATCTAATATAAATCTGTTGTTTTTTTACAGAGGATCATCTGCATTCTTTTCCAATCAGTTCAGGATAAACTTGATCGGAGGTGGCAGTTTAGCTGCAATTTGGAAATTTCAATAATTATTTTAATGCAAAATGCAAGTGGAAAGATAAATGAATGGAGATGCTATCGTGGCTGAAGAAAGCTAAAAGGCTCTATTGGATATATTTTATTAATTCATCTTTGTTGAGAATATTTTCCACAAAAAGCTCTAGTTTTTTATTTTTATCATAAATGTGAATGGAAGGAGTATATCTAGCAGTGTAATATCTGTAATATAATTTTTCTTTATCCTGAAGGAATTTTACCTTTTTATTATTTTCTAATTTATGTAATAAAGCAAAGCTTTTGATACTTGTTGTATCTTCTCTGGATAAAAATATAAAATCTACCGATGGAAAACTATTTATATTTTCGGAAATCATATCGGCTTCTTTTGCACAGTAGGGGCAGTCCGTTTTAAAATAAATAAGTATGGTTGAATTATTTTTGCTCAGGCTATCAGGAATAAAAAGAGCTCCTGAAGTTGAATAAAATTTGAACACGGGCATTATCCCGGCAGAATCACAATAACTGAGTTTTTTTTTCTGACTGAAAGCTTCATTGCCTGTGAACAGGAAAATTGATATTAAAAAAGCCGTTTGAAAAAGTAATTTCATAATTTGCGTAAATATAAAGCAAAGATAATAATTTAAAACCCCATTTAACTTCCGGCAAATCTGGGAATATTAATTTTAAAAAACTTAAGTTTTAAAATTAATAGAAACCAATAATCTTCAATTGTATTGAATTAAGAAAAATATTGACATTAAGATAGTGCTAAACTATTATTAAATAATGATAGTGTTAATGTGGTTGATCAAAGAAGATAATGAGTTTTATCATTTTGGTTTGATTTTCTTTTGTTCAAGAAGTCCAAATAATTAATTGAATGGGAATATTTTTCATATTGGCCTCGAATCCATCGTAGATAGTTGATTTCAGAAAGATATATTTTGAAAAAAAGTTAAAATAATTTGCATAAACTCTGCTCTTTATATAGCTTTGATTTCTATTGACACAATTAGAATCTTTCATTAAATCTGTTTAAAAAATGAAAAATATTTACAAATTCAGTTCTCTCTTTCTGATCGTTTTAAGCCCTGATTTTTTGGCTCAAACCCTTCAGCATGTGAACATGGGCTCAATGATTAATTCGGAGTATTCGGAAAATGGACCTAAAATATCTCCCGATGGCAAAACATTATATTTCTGGCGATGGCGGAGCCAGGATGAGAAAAGCAAAAAGTATGGTCATGATATCTGGAGATCAGAATTGGGGGCCGACGGCAAATGGGAGGAGGCAAAAAAGATGAAATCTCCATTTAATACCGGTAGTTTCAATGCAGTTGAAGGTGTTGGCAGAAATGGTAACAGCCTTTTGCTGCATGGTGCATTCATAAAGGGCAAAGCTTCAGGAAAGGGATTTTCAATGTCCACGAAAACGGATGATGCCTGGAGTGCTCCCCAGAAATTAGAGGTTAAGGATTTTGAAAAAATGGATTTAGGAAAATATTCCGGAGGCACTTTATCGAATGACGGGACTGTGCTGGTATTGTGCTTCAGCGAAATAAAAGATTCAGAAGAAAATGATTTGTATGTAAGTTTTAAAGAAATTGATGGGGCATGGAGCAGACCCAAAAGTATGGGAAAGAGTATTAACAGCGGGGCTGGTGAAGCAGGACCTTTCATTTCCGCTGACGGTGCAACATTGTATTTTGCAAGCCGAAGATCAGGCGGGGTTGGATGTTATGATATTTATATGGCGACGCGAAAAGATAATACTTGGGAAAACTGGACGGAACCTAAAAATCTTGGAAGCTCTGTAAACACAAATGTATGCGATATTCATTTTTCGATTGATGCGAAAGAAGAAAATGCTTACCTGGGAACTGTTAACAACAGCCAGTTTGGTGATGAAGATATTGTTACGGTTAAACTTGATGATAATCTGAAACCGAAAAAAACGCTTGATATCCTAACCTCTGATTCAATGAGCGTTCGAAATAAAATTGATGCGTCAGTTAAAACTGCCGGAACATCCAATTCTGTGGTTGACTCTGCTAAGATTATTGTTAAAGAATCTTTCTTGAATTCGAAATTCAACTCCTATAATTTTATTATTTATCCAAATCCGACCGATGTAAATTTTTTTCTGGAACTTACCGGTACAACTGATCAAAATTTAATTGTTACTATTATTGATATGGGCGGCATGGTTATTACGAATGAACAGATTGAACATCTTGACGGCATGTTTACCAAACGCTTTGATGTAAGTGGGTATTCAAAAGGAATTTATTTTGTAACAATAACCGATGGTGTTTCAATTGTATCAAAAAGATTGGTAATTCAGTGAAGAAAAATGTCAACTTCCCCTTTTGCGGTGCAAAAGCATCATAGATTATCTGATTTATCCCTTATAAATTTTTAAACGAGATTATTTTAAATAAAAAAAACGGAGCGGGACTTTTTCCCGCTTCGTTTTTTTTGAAACAACCTTTTTTTGAGAGTGTCAGCTTTATCCGGCTTAAGGTGTCATCGTGTTTGAAGCGCTGAGATCCATTGCCGGCACTTCTTTTGCAGAAGAAATATAATCCGCCGCGCTTCCCAAAAATTTATGAATTGGGTTATTCGGAAAAAGACCGATTACCAAAATAAAATAGGTAAAAAATATAATAATAAACTGCCGAGAGATTTTAAAGTCATTTTTTTGTGCTATTAAAATTAACGGAAGTATAAATGCCAGTGTATAACCCATCACAACAAATATACCCGACCCCGGCCAATGCATAAATTTGAATATTACTCCAATAATGAAAAGTGCCATTGTGCCGATTAAAAAATAATTGAGACCCGGTGTTAGTCCGCTTTCCTTATTGTCGTTTAAAGCAAACATAAAAAGTGATACCAGCATTAATACTGCTGATAAAACGAGCGCAATGTTTGCTCCCATAAAATGATTTGCTTTTAAAAATAAGCTGATAACAGCTAAAGCAAATGCTGCGATGTTTAATACTTTTTTTGTTTCCATTTTATTTAGATTTTAATTTTCCTACTCGTGTGGCTTTTCGGTTCCGCCCCGTTTTTGTATTGGTTCTCTGGTCTCCAATCTGCAGGACAATGCCTGTAGTTGAAATCATAATGCAGATTGTTTTGAAAAGATACAGATTGAAGAAAATTTATTTGTTTTTTATGAAAATAGCGTTTTGCCAGCCTTTAACTCGCCTGCTTCGTGAAAAAAAGTCTCGGCATTGCATTTTCCTTTCTTTTCCTAGTTAAGGCTGAATAGCAAAGAATTAATGATTGGCAGACGAGAATCAGTTTTCTTTTATAATTAATTTTTGTGAGCCGGCTGGCTGCAGATCTTTGTCGAATACCGTTACGAGGTATATTCCGCGGGGATAAGAAGCAATATTTAATTGTATTTCTGATTTATTTTCAATTGAAAAAGCGCCAGCCTGCTTTCCCATACTGTTATAAATAATAATTTGATTCAAGTTAGGGTTAGAACTTATTATTGTGATATTCTCATTTGAAGGATTGGGATATATTTTTATTGTTCTGCCCGAATATGTTTTTTCATTTACATCAGTTGTGGATGAATAAAATTCGTCGGCTCCGCAGTCGATTATTCCATTTGATCTGTTTTCTCCATCCATATCTATTTCTCCTGGAACCGCTGTAAAGGCTGGATTCCCTGCATTGATAGCAGGTGAAGCTGCGGTTAAATGAAAATTTGGAGTGGTAATATTTGCTGAAACAAAAAGAGGATCCGCAAAAAGGGAATTTATATTTGTACCTGTGCCTGTTTTAAAGGAAGAATATGTGCTGTAAGTGTTTCCGTTCCAAACGGCTGATAAACCTGTTGTTCCGGCCGGACAATAAAAGACGTTATAATTAAAACTTAATGCAGGCTGTGTTAATTCCGCGTAAGCTAAATTATTCTGAGCTGAAGTATAAAAAATATTATTCTGTATGATTGTATTTTCGCTGTACGAAAGATAAATCTCCCCATCGCCGGAACTGCTGTAATCATTGTAATAGCAGGTATTATTCCGAAAAGATGAATTAGTTACTTTGCCGGAACCATTTGGATAATTATAACCGCCTAATGCCACGGCACAAATTTGATTGTCGTAAAAAATATTATTTCTTACTTTAATAGAATCTGTGGTTTTGCCGATGTTTTCGCAGCCGATTTCAATTCCATAACCATTGTGATAAGATATGTTGTTTTCAATAGTGATGAGTTTTCCGCCGTCAACATATATACCGCCGGATGTGGCATAGGGCGAAAGGCAGTTGTGGACTGTATTGTTTTTTACGAGTCCGTTTCTTGCCTGGTCATTTGCAGGGTTTGATGAGGTTCCTTCGTGTCCGGTTAAATCAATTCCGATATTGGTTAAATTATAAACAGTATTTCCTGATACTTCAAAACCATTCACATTCCCGTTTACTGCAATGCCTTCGCTATAGCCAAGGCGGCAATTATAAAGCTGGTTGTTTATGATTTTTAAATTAGAAATTGCAGTTACAGCATCAGAGCCGTAAACAATTATTCCCTGTGCATTTGTATTTGCATTAACTGCAGCATTTACGTTGGATGAAAAATGGATATCGTGAATTTTACAATTTTTAATTGTGTTGTTTTGGCAGTTCCCGTCAATTAAAATCCCCTGAGCATCAAGCATAATGCTGTTTTTCAGCTCAAGCCCTTGAATTAAAATATTAGAAACATTGTGAATATTAATTATTGCAGTTTGCGCTGTAATTCCGTTCGCATCAATTACTGCCGAATTTGATAAATAATTACGAAGTGTTATTCCTGAAATAGGTATTTGCAATTTCTCGGTATAGGTACCGGTCATAACATTTAAGGTGTCGCCGTTTGATAGGTGATTTAGCCCGTATTGAATTGTTAACCATGGGGCAGAGAGATTGCCATTATTAGAGTTGAGGCCGCCTGAGGATACATAATAATTAGTCTGTGCATAAACAATTACGGAACTTAGAATTGTTCCGAGAATCAGAGTTGTTTTTTTTATGGATTGCATTCAGTCTAATGATTTGATTTATCTGTTATTTTGAGTAAATGAAATGAAAATTTTCGTGTTTGTTTTAGCGGAGTACGTTTATTTATAACCAAATTATTTAGTGACTTCAATTGGTATTTCCCTCTCATTACTGGCATTGACTAAATAAAAAATCCCATTCAAAATTACCCCGGCTCTACCGTATTTGAAGCTATCTATAATATCATCATAAATGATTGGAATTATGATATCGCCCGTGTCGTTTATAAACCCCCATTTCCCGTCGTGTGGTTTTCCCAAACTATCAATAGAACAGCCAACACAGACGGCTGCATAACCTTCATTGTAATCTAAAACATAATCAAACTTAAAAGGAATAACAACATCCCCATGTTTATTTATGAAACCGTATTTGTTTTTTAATTTAGCGGAAGTTAAACCTATATATGAAAGTTCTTTAGTTAGCTGATATTTGAATTCCTTACCATTGTTATTCATGAATATAAATTTGTCATTTATTTTGCCATATAATAAATCATATTTTATATCAACAACGTCATATTTAAATGCAGATATTTCTTTGTTCTCTGAAATAAATCCGTATTTGCCTTTTTTCTTAGCCGCATACATACCATTTGTTAAAGTACGAAAATTACTATATTCAAACGGTAAAATTACTTTTCCTTTTTTATCAATAAATCCAAATTTCCCATTTATACCAACGATTGCATAATTTCCATTAAAATTATTTTTGATATCATCATATTTTAAAGGAATAATTTCTTTTCCTGATGTATCGATAAAACCAAATTTGCCATTTTGACCAACGGCCGCCAAATCTTGTTTGAAAGCATCGGCATAATCATATTTTAATGGCACTATTTCCTTTCCAGTATTATTAATATATCCAAACTTATTAAATGAAGAAACTACGGCTAATCCGGAATAAAAAGAATATGTTCCGTCATACTTAATGGGAGTAACTTCCCTTCCTGTGGAATCAATATAACCCCATCTGTAATGAAGCTCAACTGGAGCAATTTGCCCATTAAAATTTAAGGCATAATCATATTTTGCTTCGACTACAACCTCGCCAGAAAATTTATCTTTATAACCATAAAGCTTACTTATTTCGGATTTAAATGGAACCAAAAATCGTTTGGACAATTGGCTTTGTGGGAAGATATTGAAATTTACAAAAAGCATCAATAAAACCAAAACAAACAATTTTTTTAAAATCCGAAAAGATTTAATTGCATACTCAGAATTAGCATTCTTCATTTGTTTTTCAAAAAAGAATTGTTCAATTAAATTGCAAAAAAAGTATTTATGTAGTTCAGCTCCAAACATTTTTTCTATCCAAATCCAAAACAATTATCCAAATAAAATGTGCTTGCCTTAATAAATCCTGCAATTAAATCCTAGACCCAAAATAATAAATATTGATTAATTTTCTTGCGGATTGCAAATCTGAGCCAGTTGAATTTATTTCGCATCCTTCTGCCAAATTTCCATTTCACATGGTTCACAGTTAAATTTTAATTCATACTTTCTGTCTCCCTGTGTAAGAACAAGAGGTTCATTGAGTTCTTCAAATACCTTATTTTTGTGGTATTTCGGGCAAGTCTCCAATTCGTATTTGATGCAGTACTTGGTTGTCATTACGCAGGCATTTTTCTTGGATGCTTGTAATTCAAAGGCCTGATCAATTTTTTTAGCACCATGCCGTTCATAGAATTTACGTGCAAGTTTATTGGAAACATTGTAGGTAAAATCTAGTTCTGTAACTGGATAAGGATGGGATGTTTTAATGATGGGAAATTCTTCGCGTTCATAATTATCCATTCTTACTGCCGACAATTGTTCGTAAACCGAACGTCGCAATTCGTTGATCTTTGAAATCGGCATGAACCAATTTTCTGAAAATTGAATTTCAATTTCTTCTGCAGAATAAGGAGTATTGCCTGTTTTAGAAAGATGTGTTTTTATGTTTGGGATAATCGATTCGTTATTTTTTGTTTTCTCTTTTGGCTGTACACAGCTGGCAATGCATTCATAGCTGTCTTCGTCTTTTACCAAAAGCTGAAAACCATCAGCTGTTTCAGATAATAGAAGTTTTGTATTTATCTTCCGCACAGCGCTGTCTTCGCGTCCAACAAGTTTAGCGAATGTAAGATCGCTGCTGCGGAAAATTTCTGTTCCTTTATTAATGCTCTTCAGTTCATTTGGATAAACAAGATTATCAATTACATTATTAACCTGAATACCGCTGGTTTCGCCATTCTCATTAATAAAACTTAAGCCGTCGCCTTTGTTTATTGTGTTTCCGTTTTCAATTAAATAAGCATTCCCATTTGTTTGAATAAGCTTGCCGATAAACTGGCCCTTTGATTTCGGGCTGTCCCATGAGCCGATTTTAGACTTGCGTTTATTTACAAAATAATGCGAGTAGCCTCTGTTAAAACTGCGGTCTAATGAGGGTTCGAATCCATAAAAACTTTTTCCGGAAGAGGCTTTGGTGTATTCGCTGCTGCCTTCCAAAACGGCATCGATTTTTTTTCTCAAAAACGAAACATTATTTTTTACATAGACCATGTCTTTGAGCCTTCCCTCAATTTTAAAAGAAGTAATTCCCGCTTTAATTAAATTAGGAATTTGATCTGAAACATCAAGATCTTTAATGGAAAGAAGGTGGCTGCTCGACAGTAAAGTTTTGCCGGTACTGTCAATCAAATTATACGGCAGTCTGCAGTTTTGGGCACATTCTCCCCGGTTGGCGCTTCTATCGCCGCCGGCAACACTCATATAACAATTTCCGCTAAAAGCTACGCATAACGCGCCCGACACAAAAAATTCTAGTTCAACATCTGTTGCTTTGCTTATTTCTTTTATCTGGTGAAGGTTGAGTTCGCGGGCCAAAACTACACGTTTGATTCCGGCATCAGCAAGAAATTTAATTTTGTCGGCGCTTCTGTTATTGGCTTGTGTACTGGCGTGCAGCGTTATCGGCGGAAGATCCATTTCAAGAATTCCCATATCCTGCACAATTAATGCATCTACACCTGCATCATACAGGTCATAGATCATTTTGCGGCAGGTTTCTAATTCATTATCGTATATGATGGTGTTTACAGCAGTGAAAACCTTTGCTCCATACAGATGCGCGTATTTTGCCAATGCTTCAACATCAGCAATTGAATTGCCTGCATTAGCCCGAGCTCCAAATTGAGATGCTCCTATATAAACTGCATCGGCACCGCTGTTTATGGCAGCCATTCCGTGAATCAAATCTTTTGCCGGGGCTAATAATTCTATTTTCTTTTTCATAATTATGGCTGTAATTTCATCCTATAATGAAATTTGAGTACACCAAAATAATGAATATTGCTTTACGAAAAACATTGAACCCAAATCTTCTGCTCTTTAAATGGATTGCAAATAAAGGTAATCAGGGGAAGTCTTCGTTTTGTTTTTGTAAAAAAAACATAAAAAAACGACTTATAAAGAAGATTAAAACAGCCTGAAAATAAGCTTCTGAATTATTTATTTTAATCCATTATCTTTACTGATAAATGGCAGCCTCGCTGAGAAAAAATATCGAAAAGACAATTAACAAAACTCTCTCAGATGCTGCGTTTGAGGAGTTTTTAAAATTGATGTCTGAGAAATCATTTGAGAAAAAGGATTTGCTGATTGAAGAGGGGAGTGTTTGTAATTATATTTATTTTATCGAGCAAGGTGCCTGCTATTCATACCTGACAGACCAAAGAGGAGAAAAACACGCTGTACAATTTGCATTGGAAGGATATTGGATTTCTGATTTGTACAGTTTTTTCTCTAAAGCAAAAGCAATTTATACCATCGAAACACTAGAGCCGTTGAAAGTGCTTGCAATCAGCAGGGAAAATTTTCAAAAGGCATGTGATAACAATTCCTGCTTCGATAGGTTTTTTAGAATATTAATCCAGAATGCATATGTATCTGTTCAATACAGACTCGTCAAAACAAATAGTGAAGAGGCTGAAAAAAGGTACTTTGAGTTTTCTAAATTACATCCCGATTTTGTGCAGCGCATACCACAGTATCTTATAGCATCCTACCTTGGCATAAAACCTCAGTCGTTAAGCCGTATCCGAAAGGAAAGCGCGCGTAAAAAATAGTTTATTTAAAAGTAATTATCCTTCCTTTTCAAATACATAAATTTTTTTTTATTAAATAGTCGCAGCTCATGCCATCGACTTTAATGATAATCATCATTAAACATTGCTTGCACCCCTGCATAATTTTTTCATTATTTTACCTCTTGGAAACATTTGAAAAATGGGATTATAGAGAATCATTTTTTTAAAGATTATTTTGGAGAGCTGTCAGTTTTTTCAAATGAAATTATGGGTCGTTATGTGATATTAAGTTTTAGCTCTTTATTTTATTTGTTAACCTATGTGAACGATAATTTATTTGTTTTGATTGAATTTTGTATCGTTAATTTAATCATAAACTAAAAACTTAAAAAATGAAAACAAAAACATTTATCTCAGCAGCCGTAATTGCGGCATTTTCCCTTGCATTCAAAGTAATTGAGCCTTCATCGTGGGAGGCGGATAAGTCACATGCAAAAATAGGATTTACTGTAAGCCATTTGATGATCTCGGATGTTGAGGGATGGTTTAAAAAATTTGATGCAAAAATCACTGCCTCTAAAGAAGATTTTTCGGATGCAACTGCTGAAATGACCGCTGATATTAACAGCATTAATACAGATGATGAAAAGCGCGATGCACATTTAAAGAGTCCTGATTTTTTTGATGCTGCAAAATTTTCAACACTTTCTTTTAAAAGCATTTCTTTCAAAAAGATAATTGACGGGACTTATAGAGTCGGCGGGAATTTAACAATGCATGGCGTCACTCGATTTGTTGAACTGGATGCGTCCTGCAAAACAGGAATCAATCCAATGAGCAAAAAAACTGTTGCAGGATTTAAAATTACCGGCTTAATAAAACGCAGTGATTTCGGAATTGGAGCCTCAATGCCTTCTACTATGGTGGGCGACGATATTTCAATTACTGTAAACGCGGAATTTGTAAAAAAAGAATTGCCGGCAGCGGGAATGTAAATTTTAACCTCAGCCTTTATTGCTCTACTTGAAATTTGGGAGAGGAGGTAATTGAAATAAACTCCCGACCTTTGTAAAGATTTCGAAATTCAATTAATTAAATAAAATGAAAAGGTCAGATTTTTTAAAGATATTAGCCTTGTCACCCTTATCACTTTCTGCCATGAAACTAAAAGGATTAGAAGCCATCACGAATGACTTAAGTGCAACTGAAAAAATGCCGGTTTTGTTTTTAGGACATGGAAGCCCTATGAATGCTATAGAAGAAAACGAATTTGTAACCGGTTTCAGAAACATCGGGTTGGATACTCCCAAGCCGAATGCAATTTTGGTTATCTCTGCTCATTGGGAAACCACAGGCACTTTTGTTACCGCAATGGATAAACCCAGTACTATTCATGATTTCGGCGGTTTTCCGAAAGCGTTGTTTGATGTTGAGTATCCTGCACCGGGCAGTCCCGAATTAGCAAATGAAACAAAAAAAATTGTCAAAAAAACATCAGTAGGTTTGGATGAGAAATGGGGCTTGGATCACGGCACATGGGCAGTTGTAAAACATTTATATCCTAAAGCTGATGTACCCGTAATACAAATGAGTATTGATTATACACAGGGTGCACAATACCATTATGACTTGGCTAAAGAAATAGCATCGCTGCGAAAAAAAGGCGTATTGATTATTGGCAGCGGAAACATGGTGCACAATTTAGGATTGATTGCCTGGGATAAATTAAATACGGATTCATACGGTTATGACTGGGCAATTGAAGCAAGTGAAAAAATGAAAAAGTATATTCTTACTGACGATCATAAATCACTTATTAATTTTAAATCGCAGGGAAAGGCATTTGATCTGGCAATTCCAACCCCGGAGCATTATCTGCCTTTAATTTACAGTTTAGCTCTGAAAGAAAACAGCGAAAAAATAACTCTCTTTAATGACAAGCCTGTGGCGGGTTCATTAACCATGACTTCTTTAAAAATTGGTTAAGTTTAATGTTTTTAAAGCAAATCGGCAGTATCATTCATAATAACGAGATCCCTCATAAAACATTCGGGATGACAGGGCAAGCGACTTAGAATCTAAATACTATTTTAACAAAGCATTTATTCAATTTAAAACTTTATTAATTTATGCGGGCAATTTTTTTATCACTTTTAACATCAATACTCTTTATGAATTTCAATACAAAGGAAAGCCCGGCTTCATTACATTACCTGGTGAAACATCCCCAAACAGAAAACAATAAAACGCCTTTGATAATTTTACTGCATGGCATTGGAAGCAACGAAAAAGATTTATTTTCATTTGCTGATCAGCTTCCTGAGAAGTTTCTTGTTATATCCGCACGAGCCCCTTATGAAATGGGAAAGGACAGCTATGCCTGGTATGAAGCGGATTTTTCGAAACCTAAACCGATTTTCAATAAAGAACAGGCTGAAAAAAGCAGGAACACAATTATTAAATTTATTGAAGAACTGAAAACGAAATATACGTTTGATGACAAACAGGTTTATTTAAGCGGGTTCAGCCAGGGGGCTATTATGGCTTACAGCGCCGGGTTAACACAGCCGGATAAAATAAAAGGAATTGCGGTAATGAGCGGCAGGCTGCTTGAAGAAGTAAAACCTTTAATTATATCAACTGAAAATCTCAAGCAATTAAATGTGTTTATTACGCATGGCACTGAAGATAATGTTTTAGGAATTCATTTTGCGCAGGAGAGCAATGCTTATCTTAAACAATTAGGTATTAACGCTGTTTACAAAGAGTATCCCGAAGGGCATACTATCAGTAAGGATATGCTTTCTGATTTAATAAACTGGCTGAATAAAATATGAGCTGCCACAGTTCAATTACACAAAGCTCTTATTTCTTCACAATTTTTCTTGTCCAGATTTTATCATCTTGCTTTACTGTAATGATGTAAATTCCATGTGTGAAGTTTGAAATGTCAATAATTGTTTTGTCATTTGTTTTTAATAGCAGCTGACCAAATGCAGAATATACTTCGATAGAAAAATTTTGATTTGGGTTCGGAATGTTAACCTGAATTATATCTTGTGATGGGTTTGGGAAAACTTTAAAATTATTTGCGTTTGCTGTTTCATTAATTCCGGTTACACAATTATTATTTACGCTATTAAATGTAACTGTTGCGGGCGTTAAATTTTGGGGAAACCCTGATGGTATAAACGGGTTGCAATTTGGCTGTCCTGTGGCAATATTAACCATTGTGCTGGGAGTGCAGCCTGCAGGGTTTGAAAAAAAACAGCCTCCATTAACAGTTATATGAGATTGCGCATCTGCAGTACTGAATACACTGCCGGTTACTTTACAATTATTAAGAATCATAGTGCTGTTATTGGCTGCATTGATTGACTGATTCCATATTTCGGTATTGTTTATTGTCATTGTGCAGCCCCCTGCTCCTACAGCGCCGATTACAGCTAACTGAAGCAAACAGCTGTCGACAGTAACATGGCTCGGGCCTGCAATTCCGATTTCATTTATAACCGATTTTTTTATAAAAAGATCTTCATTCATTAAAATATATATCTGCCATGCGATAGGACCCAAATTAACATTGTTGAGTGTAATTCTGCCATTGGGGCCGTCAGCAACTGTTGTGTTTTGAAGTCCGGTTTTTAAATTTTTTAAAGTATCTGTGCCGTTCGCAAACATTACAGCTGTTTTTAATTCGCCCGTTGCCGGAAGCCCTGAGCCGTTAACAGTGATTTTTGAGGAGGGGAAAATCTGTACTCCTAATCCCGGATTTGCAGTATCTACTTCAAGATACCATGGAGAAGCAAGTCCACCAAAGCCTCTGCCGACTTTCCATGTATAAGGAAGCGCTTGATTTGGAGGTAGATTAAGCGTGTCATTTATATCCTGAAAATTAAGCCACAATCCCATGCTTGTATTGGCACCGTGTAATACTATTTGAGCAGTATCCTGCAAATATGTTTCAGTAGGAACGCTCTTTGGTTCGAAACCAATCAGCGTTGATTTATTAAACATGTTGCACAACAGCCATGCCTTCAGAGGATCCAGCCATGTTTTGTTAACATATAGTATTGAATTATCTTTTGCATTATAGTTCATATACATGCTTACTGCATTTGCAAGGTTACCTTCCTGCGTTCTGAACTCAATGTTTTCAAGCTTCAACCTGCTGCTGTCCTTGGTGGTAATAGTCCGCTGTTCATTGTAAGTATTAGATACAATGAATTGATCACCTGAAGCACCCGGCGCGGCATGTATCCATAATACTGCATTTCCCTGCAGTAAAATATTTCCCTGAACTACAAATGTATCAGCTCCAATGCCGGTAAGGTCAACATTAAGAGTGCCCCCGTTTACAATTGTAAGATCACCATTTATTACGCAGCTCCCTGTAATCAAAGTGCTGCTGGTAATGGTGACGGAGCCTATATGACATTGAGCTGATAGACTTTGCTGAATTGACAGTATCATAGTAAAAATAAAAAATAATTTTTTCATGTTTTTTATTTTTAGGAATGTTTACAAAGGCATTGGAGTAAAATACTTTTAGAGCCTGTTTAATTTTCAAAATTTATCCCAACCTAAATAAAGGCTTACAAACCCAATGTCACGGGCTGTAGAGGATTAGATGACTTCTGCTTGATTAGGTGAAATCAGCCTTTTTACGGCAAATTTTGTTACCTGATTGTTACCCAAAAACTCCCAAAGACTTACACGATAGTTCATGAACCCGAGTGAAGTGTTTTTATTTCAAGAACATTGCACAAAGGTATTTATTAACCTAAAAAAACCATAACATCATGGGTGTAAAATTAAGAGAAAAACAATTGAGCAGCGGACAAATATCCTTCTATTTGGATATTTATCACAACAAAACAAGATGGTACGAATTCTTGGATATTCATATCCATAAAAACCGCGCCAGTCAGGATGACAAAGAAAAAAAACGACTGGCGCAGGAAATCAGAGCCAAGCGGGAGCATGAGTTGATTGTTGAAGACAATGGGCTAAATGACAGAAAGAAAAAGCTCGCCTGTTTTGTGCTCTTCTTTGAAGACTATGTAAAGGAAAGGAATAACAACGGTCTGTATTTCGGGATACTTCGGAACCTTCAAAAGTTTGCCGGAAAACAACCTGTACCTTTTGCTAAACTCAGCGCAGTTTGGATGAAAGACTTGGAAAGGTATTTACTAAAACGAGTAAGTAACAATACCACGCTTCGCTATTTAAAAGCCTTGAACGGAGCATTAAATGAAGCCGTAAGGCGGAGAATCATTAATAGAAATCCGTGGCACGATGTACCGCATAACCAACGTTTGAAGATGCAGGATGTTTTCAGGAATGCCTTTACCATCGAGCAATTGCAATTATTAGCAAATACACCTGTTGATATTGATAAACAAATCAAACAAGCCTATTTTTTTTCCTGTTTTACCGGCTTACGCTGGAGCGATGTTAATCCATTGCGCTGGGATGAAATAATAGTCAAGGAAGTAGAGGGAGAAGAAGGGTACTATCTTTATTTTGAACAGGAAAAAACAGAAGGCATTGAATATTTACCTGTTTCTGAAAGTGCCGTTGAAATCTTAAAAGAACGGCAGATAGAAGCTTTGTTAGAAGAAAAAAGTCCTTATGTGTTTCCACGAGTAAAAGAAACGTCCTCTGCTAAAAAAGTATATCAGAAAGTTGGCAGGGCTTTGAAGAAATGGGCGGAAGCCGCAGAAATAGACCCTAAAAAACTACACTTTCACAGCGCAAGGCATTCCTTTGCTACCAATGTATTAGAAAGCAGCGCAGAAGGCGACCTTTACACCGTATCAAAACTGCTTGGACATAAAGACATCAGCTCAACGCAGATATACGCTAAAGTTCGGGATAAACGCAAACAGGCGGCAGTTAAAGCCCTGCCTAAAATTAATTTTACAAATGCCAATTTGAATGTAGTTTGAGAATTATTTTCTTTTTTTTTTGATTAATAAAAAGCCCTTACAATCCGTTTGGGCTTTTTATTTTTCTGGTAAAATGAACCCGTCCTAATTATTATTTATCAAAAAAGAATGAGGTAATGATAACATCCTTAATTTAGCGGTGCAATAAAAAATCTTATAATCTATGAGTAAGCAAACAGATACCGACAGAGTAGAAAGACGTTTAGTTCCCTCTCTTTTAGCAAGGAAGTACATGAAGGATTATGAAGCATCTGCCACTGAATTTCCAGAAGATAAAAGGGTTGAATTTTTAGAACATTTATTGGAAAGCCTTGATATTGTTGAAGCATATATGTCCAGCCCTACGAAAGAGAATTGGAAAGTTTTTGCAGATAAAGAAAATGCTTTTTTAAAAAAGCATGGCAAACGATTAAAAATATATCGTCAAATGCGGATGTATCTCTACTATGGCGACAGCATTGTGTTATGTGAAAAGGCTATATACACTGCCGAAGAGTGGAATTCTCTAAGCAGGGAAAAACAAAAACTTAACCCTGAGGAGTTCTCAGAGTTTGCCAAGTGCTGCCGAAATTCACTCTACCTTGATAGAGAGTTTTTATTGCTGGAACAAAGCCCTGAAGACGAAAGAGAAGAAGGTTTTAACGGAACAGACGGAGGCAAAAGAAAGGGTAAAAAAAGAAAAATAAAACGCACAGCCAATGATAATTTGACCTGTTTAAATCAAGGGCAGACTGCTTTATTGATATATTATTTACAGCAAGAGCGAGTATTCTTAAAGGACGAGTTCTTGAAAAAAACAGATGCAGGAGCAGCATTTGAAATTCTAACAGGATACAGCCAAGAGACACTCAGGCAGGAATTAGGTAAACTGAAAGACCATCAAAACAAAATAAATCTAAAGGAAATAGATAATCTTTTAACCCGCCTAAAAATAGCCATAGACAAGGCTTTAAAAGAAAAATAGCACTCCGTTTCCTCCTTACACGCGGGTTCATGAACCCTCATAACCACAAGCCATAGTATCATCTTTGCCTTTGTATTAACCAAAGCAAATTTTTTATTATGGCAATCTCTTTTTTAACCAATCTCAACGAAGAAGAATTTAAAATTTTTCTCAAACAAGCGCTATCTGAAATTTTAGATGAGCGAATCTCTCATTCACAACCTGACCTGCCGGATATATTAGACGGAAAACAGGCGGCTGATTTTCTACGGCTGAAAATCTCAACACTTTACGAAAAAACATGTGAAAAAACGATTCCTCATTTTAAAAAGGGGAATAAACTGTATTTCAACCGAACAGAGCTGCAAGCATGGGTTCAGGAAGGGAAAGTAAAAACCAACGATGAGATACAAAGTGAAGCTGCGAGTTACACCATGCGCCAAGAACAAAAAAAATTAAACAGATAAAAAAATAAAACAACCTAAAAAATCAGAATCTATGAGAACAGCAAAATTTAACGTCCACGTATGCGGATTAACGGAGTTCCTTAACTATATAAATTCACAAGGACTGAAAAGCACCATTGTTTCAAAAAAGGACGATGTGTATAATATAGAAATAACTTATACAAGAGAACAAGCTCCCATCATTGCTGAAATGGAAGAATTGGTGGATGTGCTAATTGTTTTGGCTTCAGCTTTTACAGCAGTATTAACTTATTTGGCAGCGGCTTTTCAGAAAAGAGGAACTAATAAACCAGCTCCTTCAAAAACCGTCAATAAAAAACATTGTTTTTTCAATGACTTTATAGCTCAAAACGTAAAAAAATAAATCTAAAACATCATTTAAAATGGCTGAAGAAAAAAAAGAAACGAAAGACCCGCAGAATACCAAAGAAGTAAAAGAGGATAAAGGTATGCCGGAATGGTTAGCTCCCGTATTGAGTTCTTTGGGCGGCATGGGCGGGAGTTATATGCTTTGGATTAAGCCCTTGCAAGAACGTATGGATATTTTGGCAAACCAAATTGATGATTTGCGAGAAGAGGTAAAATATCTCAAGGAGCAAAATAAAGAATACGCGCAGGAACTTGAAAACGTCAATTCACAATTAGACAACAATTTAAACGGCGGTTATTTACAAATCAAAAAGTCAATCGGTCAAGGTTCTTATTTGAAAAAACGGATTTAGAAAACGTCAATCCGTAAATATTAAAACGTCAATCGAAATGAGCAATACAAGCAAAAACAAAAACTACAATCAGGAAACCTATATCGTTCCTATAGATGTTATGTTAGAAATCGCACAAATAATTTTGCAGGCTGATTTACCGCATGAAATCATCGGCGTAAAAGAAAACAAACGTCAAATTATAATTGGTATCAGCTATCAAAACAATTTAAAGTTCCATCAGGAAGCGGTTAAAAACATTGCCGATATTTTAAAAGGCTACCATACTCTATGCAGCGAGGAAAGTGAAACGGTAAACTGGCGGGAGAGTTAGTTAAAAGAGCAAAGCATAAAAATAGAAACCATGATACACCATTGCCTTTATTGTAATACCCCATTCACAGCTCTTAGAAAAGACAAACAATATTGTTCGCATAGCTGTAAACAAATGGCTTTTATGAAACGTCAGGAAGGTTCTGCCGGTTTTGTTTTTCCGAAGCGTCAAAACATCAATAACGTGAAGTGTCAAGCAGTTGAAACGTCAAACAATCAAAACGTAAAGCCGTCAACAGATGCGTTCCCCATAGATATAGAGAAATTGAGGGAGGAGTTATATGCTTTTGCAGAAGCGGTTATTCAAAATAAATTGGATGAGCTGATTCAAAACATCAATATGCCTACTCCGCAAAACGTCAATACGGGTTTGGATTTATTTTCTGATAAACAAGCTGCCATATTGGAACTTCCAGATGATGAGAACAATGGAGACATCAATATAGAAAATGAAACGTCAGCAAAAGAACAAATCGTCAATCCGTCAAATCCTAACAGGAAGATATTAAAAACTGAAACGATTATACCGGCTGTATTAATTGAAGAAAAAGTTTATACACCCATCACATGCAAATGGATAAACGAACTTTACGAACGGTTCAATGAAAGAGGCAACGATGAAAAGTTTAATTCCCCAGCTATTATTTTTAAAGATAAGATTAATCAGGTGCAATGGGTAAGCATTCATTACCGTTGTTTATTGGAAAGTGTTATAACCGTATCTGAAATGAAAGTTGTTGAATGGGCAGATTTAGCGGAACTTACCAATGCCTTCACTTTTTTAATTGCAACTATTTATTTTAAGGAACTGCCGGATAATTATCCTTATTCAAAAGACATTATTTCATTAAGGGATAAACTAAAATACTTTTGTTTGGAAACGAAGGAGGAAGAGTATGTGCAGTTCAGTTTAAAATTAGACACTAAAAAAGAATTGTTTCTCCAACGGTTTGAGTTGTCTTTGGCGTTTCCTAAAATTAATTTTAATCAATTAACTTTGGATTTTAATATTGAAAACAATAAACAAATAAGTAACCTAAAAGAAGACCGGCGGATAAAACAATCTCTTGAAGAAAAACCTTGGCAGAAAAAATTCAGAGAATCGAAATTGAATGGTTAATCTTTTTTATTTCAAAAACTGACCCTGCAAGAATCTATTTAAAATTATCAGCTTGATACAAATTTATTTCGTCACCCACATTTGATGATTAACCCCATACTAAAATTTTAAGAGCCGCCAAAAGCATAGTGGAATTTTTTGAATAGCAAATTGTTTTACGGTTTAATCTTTTTAGTTTGGTTCGTAATGTCAAGTTCATACGCTCAATATAATTTATTTTGTGCGCTTGCACTTTATGAATACTTCCCGGAATGAGATGTTGATAGATATTTAATCCATCGCTATAAATGGCTTTTGGCAGTGAAAGAAGTAAGGTATCTGTTACTTTTTTTAGAGTTGATTTTGTTCGGCTACCAACCGCAATATCTATTACTTGTTTTGTTTTTTTGTTGATTGCATATACTACCCACATTGTATTTTTCTTGTTGCCAACATAAGTACGCATCTCATCAATTTCATATGTTTGGTTGGTTAAGAGTATTGAATTTCGTTTAATATTATTGCCTTGCTTTATTTTTTTAATAACACTGTTTACTGATATTTCTAACAGTTTGCCTATATCTCTGATCCCCACATTTACCTTGCAAAGTTTTATAATCATTCGTTTGGTTTCTTGTAAACAACCTTTATAAGAATAAGACAGCAATTGATATTTTTTGCAATTTTTACAACGCAATTTTTGATTTCCGTTGTTTTGAACTCCTACTTTATGGCATACTGAATTGCAGTATTGACAAGTGTTTGTTTGCATATATGATAATTTGAGACACGAAAGGTAGTTTTAAGGTTTCAGGTTCCCAAGAAACGTTTTATACTGCAATAATTTTGTTTAGCACACCAAACCACGAAGTTTTAAATTGATAATAAAAATTAAAACACCCTGTTTATAGGTCTTGCAGAGGCGATATGGTAATTTGAGACGTCACCGGTGCTGGCTTGTCTGCTTGGGGTAAATCACATCCTATTAAAATTGTAAGTAGAGATGCAGTAATTATTTTTTTCATAACAATATATATTTTAGCATTATCAGTGTTGTCCGAGTTTATAATGATGATATTAAATTTTTAATTTTTAATAAAATGACCATTCTAAAGAGTATGCGCGATAGCGCAAAAGCAAATGTGGTGCAATTGTGTCGGTTTGTGCGAGGGATTGCACCTCTTTTGATTTTGCAGAAGCGTTGGCTTTTATTTTCATTTTCTGTCTTTCCGTTTGGATTGCAATGTAGTCTTTTTACAATGACCGCTAACGATTAGCTAAGCGATGTTGCCGACTTCGTAAATAAAATTATAAAAATAAAAGTGGCAAAAACTAATAGTTAAAAATTTCTACCGCTGTGAAAGGTTTTTGCCACGACCTATTTTCATTGCGAACTCAAATGATGAAATTTACTATGAACGGCAATATTGCTTAGGTGATGTTGGGCGTTCGTTGTTTCTTTTTTAGTCAAAGGTCTGCCGTTAGTCAAGTTACCAAAGGTCTGCGCTGTCCTGTGTGTCAGCTTGTAAGCTCTTTTTGTTTTTGTTATGTAGGCTTCTGCGATTGCAAAAAAACAAAATGTGCTTGCAAATGCGTTGGCAATTTTATGTTGTGATGTCGACAATTTCATTAGTCTTGTATAGGTTTGCAAGGTATTGAGATTTAATTCGGAACTGGCTACGTTTTTTTATTTTTGGTTTTGTAGAAACATTTTCCATTTTAATACCTGGGTCATAATAAATATTTCCGTTTGCCATTTGTCCAAGAAAAAGTTGAAAGTCAGTCCCCGTTCCAAGAATTATTTTGTTTCCATATTTATATTGTCTTGCATTTTCAACTTCTGAAAGAGAGGGAACATAACACGCTTGATTATGTTTTCTATTCCAGTGCAGAAGCAAGGATGAAAAGCTCCACGAAGCTGTTTCATTGTCCTGCACATCAACTAAAGCGATTCTTCCGTTTGTACTTCTGATTTTTCCGCTTTCAACGTCAAAACCTATTAACTTCATTTCTAAACTTGTAAGGGGATGCCTTGCTCCAGTTTTGTGAATACCGCCAAAATTCATTCTGTTTTCTCTTCCCGTTTTATCTGCGTAGCCATATTTTCTAATGAATGTTTCAGCACCTTCCGTCTTATAAATCCCTCCCGTTGGCTCAGGTGTCATTAAAGTAATTATTGCAGAATTTATTTTTGCAAAGTTTGCCACTCCGAACTGTTTTATTTCCCAACCTAAGAAGTCTGGCTCTGAATATCCGTTAGGAGTGATTCCCAATTCAGCTTCTAAAGTGTATCCACCGCAATTAGGTGCTTCGCAAGGTAAAAGGTTTCCTTTGCCATCAAGTCTTTTTGATTTTATCCAGCCTAATTGATGAATGCGTAGCAATTCTTCGATTAATTTTTCTCTGTTGTTTGCCAATTGTGGCAATTCGATTATTTTAAAAACTCCGTGTTCTGAAATTGATTTTATTTTTCCAAACTCCTGGGCAAGTTCAGAATTTGGTGAAGTAACAAATCCTAAAATAGTCCCATTTTTTGCAACTGCAAAAAATAAAAGTCTGTCCGCAAGTCGTTGTGTCATCAATTCAGATGGCGGTTTCTCGCATTTTGCAAGAAAACCTGAAAATCTTACTTCTGGATATTTTGGATAAAGTATAAGTTGTGAATTTGGTGCTGGATATAAATTACCGTCTTCGCCTATCCAAGAAAAATTTATTGATGCCTTAAAACGTTCTTTATTCCAGTCTCCTGCCTCTTCGTTTTTTATTTCTGAAATTGGTAAGATGTTTAAAATTTCAAAACTGCCACCAAAATAAACCTGATTCTTTGAGTTGTCATTTGGCGAAAGTTTTTTGATGTAAATTTTGCTACATCCATTGTCAGTAAACAGCGACTTTAGTTTTTTTAGGTTCATTGATTTTTAAAAGTTCTTTTACAATGTTTTTTCCAACCGCTTGTATCAAAGGCGTTACAACTGAATTTCCAAATTGTTTGTATGCTTGATTGTCTGAAACGGGAATTAAAAATGTGTCTGGAAAACCTTGAAGCCTCGCGCACTCTCTTGGTGTTAATCTTCTTGGACTTTTTCCTTCTTGTGGGATTAATATTTCTGCACCGTCTTTGTAATACCTTGCGCTCATGGTTCTGGAAATTCCATTTAGGTCGGTCATTCCAAAACCAAAACCATTCCCCTTTGCTTTATGCTTTTTAGCATACTCTTGTAGGTAGTTCCATAAATGGGCAGATAAAGTATATTTCTTATCTACTTCGGGTTCTAAAATATTTTTGATGGCAAATTTTGTCTCGCTCATCTTAGGAAATTCAAAAGTTTCCTTGGTTTTAAAAATTTGATTTCTAAAACCAACAATAATTATTCTCTCCCGATGTTGAGGAACAAAATGCTTTCCATCTAAAACCTTGAAATGAATTGAGTAGCCTAATTCTTTGAGAGTTTCAGTAATTACTTTAAAAGTTTTTCCTTTATCGTGAGAAACAAGATTTTTGACGTTTTCTAACATAAAAACTTTCGGTTTTTTATGTTTTATAATTCTTGCAACATCAAAAAACAATGTTCCTTGAGTTTCATCTAAAAAGCCGTGGGCTCTGCCCAAGGCGTTTTTCTTGGAAACTCCCGCAATTGAAAAAGGTTGACATGGAAAGCCTCCAAGTAAAATGTCGTGGTCGGGTATTTCCTTTTCTGAAATTTTTGTGATGTCGCCAAATGGAACTTCTCCAAAGTTAGCTTCATAAGTTTTTTTTGAATAAGTGTCCCATTCGCTTGTGAAAACGCACTTACCACCGAGGTTTTGAAAAGCAAGTCTAATGCCTCCGATACCTGCAAATAAGTCAATGAATTTGAATTTAGGATTTGTCTGCGGTGGAAAAGGAATGTCCCATTTTATCGGTAAATAATATTGAAAGTCGGGGTCTTGTAATATATTTAGGTCTGCGTGCAGGTCTGCCAAATAGCTTGTTGCCGTGGGTTTGAAGTATTGCGAAACTCCATTTGTATGATTTTGAAAGTAATGCGTCAAGTGTGCAAGTCCACTGTCGGTGGTTTTGTCCACTGTAATTTGAAGTTTCTTTCTTATGTCAGAATACTTTTTTTGCATTGTTTCTTTTATTTATTAATTGTTCGATTTGTTGTGTGCAAGTTCGCAATTTTTTCTCTACTTCCTTGCTCCAAAATCGCAAAATTATCCACCCCTCTTTTTTTAGCTGTCGGTTCACGTCTAAGTCCCGTTTCATATTGGTTTCAATCTTATTCCACCAAAATTCTGTGTTAGTCTTGATACGGTGTTTGTTAATATCCCAGTCCTTGCCATGGAAATATTCACTGTCAATAAAAACTGCAATTTTAAGTCGTTTAAAAGTCAGGTCAGGTCTGCCGAAAACAGTTTTGTTATTTTTTCTATAACGATGTCCATTAGCCCAAAGAGCTTTCGCTAATGCAATTTCCATCTTCGTATTTGTGCTACGAATGGCTTGCATATTTTTTCTTCTTTGCTCTTTAGTTAAAACATCCATTGTTCAAAAGATAGGATTTTGCGGAAGAGCTCTCGATGTTATTATTTGTGAAGATGTCAGTCAACTGTAATTGCCTTAAATCTGTTTAGGATATTAACAATTTCCGTGTAATCTACTCCCTTTTTCCTAACAAATTCCTTGACAAACAGCTTGCAACAGGTCTTATAAGAAGCATCAGTTTGATCATCAGTATAGAGTTTAGTAAAATGATAAATATTTTCCTTATTATCATTTGTGAATGCCGTTGAAGAAATATGGGCTGTTTTCAATATATCATTTGCATAATCGGTATCCCAAATAATATCCTCTGGTATTTTATTATTTGGGAAATAATCCAAATGCGAAAATACATAACTTAAATATTTTAATGATAGTTCTATTTTTTGCTTTCCATCACCTCCAGAAGTTCCTTTGCTGTCAATACTAAAACCAAGAGAATTAAAGTCCATACCAATAATTTCTTTTATTTTTTTATCAAGCTCTTTAAATGTTCCACTTTCTTTTACTGTTAATAGCGAGGGGTCAATTTTGGGTTTTGTTTTGTCACCATCCAAAATAATAAACTTGTTCGCTTCATTTTCTTGTGAAAACCCTGATGTTCTTTTCTTTAAATCCTCAACTCCTCCAGGCAGATACTTCACTTCAAACATAATAGGAAATTCATTATTCAAATCTTCTAAGATTTTATCAAGAATATATTTTGCAAGAATATCTTCAACATAAATCATCTTCTTATCCGATGGAGTAATTTTATGACCAATGAATTTAAATGCTTCTAAATAATGGCAACGATTTTGGATTCCGAACCTAATCCCTTTTGTGTGAAAATAAAGTTTTATAGATTTTTCTGGTAGATGTAAAAGAAATTTTTCAGAATGGGTGGCTATTACTATCTGAAGTTTTTTTTCCAATGTTTGTTTTAACAAGAATTCCAATAATTTTTCTTGAGCACCGGGATGTAAAGAAACCTCGGGTTCATCTAATATTATTAGAGAATATTGTTCTGCTTTCATAATTTCGTGAACCAATTTTACAACTGCAAATTCACCTCTCCCTGCAAAAGCCTCAGAGTAATTAATATCTTTGGTTTTAAAATAAATAGTTAAGCCCTCTTCTTTTGAATATAAATTGTGATTTATAAGCTTACATTCGATATAATCTTTTTCCAAAATTTTATTTACAGCATCAAGTTCTTGCTTACTTAAAATTATCGGTTTTGAGATTTTTCTACTATAATGTTTTTTTTCAAGACCATTATCAATTGAGTGCTTAAGGTGTTTTGATAACCCGCTAACTAAATCTTGTTTTGATTTAAAGGTTTTTGTTGTTTTGAAATTTGAGAAATAAAAAAATCTATCATAAGCGCTTAGCGCAGATCTGAAATCCAAATACACAACATTCTTCTTTACGGTTGGATTTCTTGCCCCCTTTAAGGTTTTCATCCCATATTTCTTTAATGGTCTTGAAGGTTCCCAATAATGTGAACCTTTAGCTTCACCAATTCTTGTTTTTAAAACTTCAACAATTTCATCATCATCATCTCCTTTATATCCATAAATCAGACAATGTCGGTTATTGTCATCATCAGCTATCGGGTCGACTTTAGTACTAAACCAAAAATGCCCCGGACTAAATCCTTCAGGCATCCCATAAATTCCTTGGAGTGCAGAACTTTTTCCTGAACCATTAGGTCCTACCATAACCGTAAGTGGAAAATCAAACTCTACCTTTGAATTTAATTCTAAATTTTTGTAAAAAGGGAAACGAATGTATTCGATGTAGTTTTTGAAGCTACCACTTTTATGTGCGCTTTCGATTTTACCAATTAAACTTTCTATTTCACTATTATTTTCAGACATGGTGAATTATTGATTCTGCAATTTTTTTTGATAAGATGGGGGGGACAGCATTACCAATCTGTTTAGCTATCGCATTTTGATTTTTTCCAAAAAACTGATAATCAAAATCAAATGTTTGAAGTATTGCACCTTCTCGCATTGATATTCCTCTGTTTTGTTCTGGATGAGCAAAACGTCCATTGGAAATACTATTAAATCTTGTTGTAAGAGTTGGTGCAGGCTTATCCCAATACATTCTGCTATATGTATCAGAAAAGTTTTTTAAATTATAGTGGCATTTATTTGCAATATTTGAATCTAAGGAATAAATCATTCTTGTGCCTCCGTTTAGTGGAGTTGCCATTAATCTTTGGATGTTTTTTTCTGAAAGTTTAGCGGTTGTGTGTAAAAAATTAGTCAAGTCCTTGTGCCCAGCTGGAATTGGTTTGAATTTCTTTTTATCACCGATGAATTTTCTAACAGTAGGTAACTCTGTTTTTGTGTCGGCAATAGGCAATGAAACTGTCTTCGCAACTCGAGAGGCAATAAGTAAAAATCTTTTCCTTGTCTGCGGAACTCCGTAATGGCTTGCGTTTATGACATCTTTAGCGTATAAGTAATTTTCTTTGTCAAGGAATTTTAAAAATGCTTTTAAAGGGCTTTCATCAACACGATTCAAAATACCTGGAACATTTTCAATAACGATATAACCCGGTTTGAAGTATTCCACAAATTTTTGAAAGTCAATAAGTAAGTTCTTAGATACTTCCGATTTTGCTTTGATGGTTTTTATATTACTCCAATATTGGCAGGGTGAACAACCAATAAAAATCATTTGATCATCATTCTTCTTTATCTCTAATTCTTTTTCAAGCGTTGAAAATTTTAGTTTTTTTATATCCGAAAGAATGAATTTTGAATCGGGATTATTATATGTGTAGGTTTTTTCGCATTCCGGGTCAAAATCAATTCCTCCAATAACTTTAACACCCGCTTTACGAAACCCAGAAGTCATACCACCTCCGGAACAAAAGAAATCTACAGCCTTAAGAGTTGACTTTGGTTTTGATATTTTTTGTTTCATAATTGGTTACGAATTTAGGCATTTTAATGTTAATTTCTATGGGAATGATAGTTGATTGTCTCAAAAATAAGATTTGTGCGGTGGGCAAAATTAAATGTGGTGTTTTGGGGTCGGCTTGTGGGTAGGAAAACACCTCTTTTAATTTTGCAGAGCGTTGGCAGTTTTTAATTTTCTGTCTGTGTTTTGGCTGTTTTTTTTCATTTCCTACAATGACGCCCAACACCCCGCTAAACGAACCCATAGCGTATACATGCTATTTTTGGTTCTGTATACGTATCGACTGCGTGTATTTCGTAATTAGGTGAGGGTGAAAACAAGGTATAAAAATCAAAATTTTCGATACTCCATTTATATTTT